>JAHDND010000209.1 GCA_018435665.1 Candidatus Thiosymbion sp.
TGATCTTGCGCTTGGCGTCATACTCGGCTTGGGCAAAGGAGATCTGCTTGGACATGGGGCGACTCGCGGTCGGAGATAGCATGGGCAATATTTTATCACATACAATCCATGAGGTTGGAATAAATCAGTGTCTCCTTAACGGTTCAGATCCCCTAATCCCAACCTTACTTATTGGCGCCACATCAGCCATCGGTGAGCAGTTGGCCCGTCACCTGGCGGTCGCGCGAGTCCCTCTATATCTGACCGCCCGAAATAGGAGCCGTGTAGAAACCATTGCCGCCGATCTGATGGTCCGGGGCTCTCCAAAAGTGATCACTGAAGAACTCGACATCACCGATACCCCGGGTCTACTTGGACTGGTTCCACGGGCGTCGGCGGCTCTCGGTGGGTTGGGTTGCATTATTTTTGTCGCGGGTCAGTTGCCCGACCAAGAGCTTGTCAATGCTAATCCCGATAACCTTCGCGCAACACTGGAGATCAACGCCATCAGTGCCATGCTGGTTCTGAATGAGGCCGCAAACTTCTTCGAGTACCAAGGCCACGGCCAACTCGTCGCCATCGGCTCCGTCGCCGGTGACCGCGGCCGGGCCACCAACTACGCCTATGGCGCTGCCAAGGGTGCGCTGGAGATCTTCCTGTCCGGCCTGCGTCAGCGCTTGCACCAGAGCGGCGTCCAGGTCCTGCTGGTCAAACCTGGCTTCGTCGACACCCCCATGACCGCCGCCTTTAAGAAAGGCCTGCTCTGGGCCTCGCCCGAGCGGGTCGCCACGGACATCGTCCACGCCATGGACCGAGGTAAGGCGGTGATCTATACCCCGGGGTGGTGGCGCTGGATCATGCTGGTCATCCGTCTCTTCCCCGAGTCGCTCTTCGTGCGGTTGCGGTTCTGATGGGCATGGAGAGCGCCCAACCGCCCCTGCCCCTGGATCTGGAGCGGCGGCTGCGCCGGGTGGCGCTGATGGCGGCCCTGGCCGTCATTGCCTTCCTGGCGCTGGCCGTGCTCGGCGATGCCACCGCCTTGCGCGACGGCCTGCACCGCCTGGGACCCGGGCAATGGCTGGCGCTGCTGGGGCTCTCCCTCGTTAATTACGCCCTGCGCTTCCTGCGCTGGCATGGTTACCTACGGGCACTCGGCGCGCGGGTCGCCATCGGCCGCGACTTGCTGATCTACGTCGCCGGCTTTGCCTTCACCGTGACCCCGGGCAAGGCGGGCGAGGCGGTGCGCTCAGTCTATCTGCGCGCCTCGGGGGTAGCCTGGTCACCGGGGCTCGCGGCGCTGGCGGTGGAGCGGGTTCTGGACCTGACGGCCATGGTGATGCTCGCCGCGCTGGCGTTGCGGGTCTTCGCCGACCAGGCTTGGCCAGCCCTGCTGCTCGTGGCGGGTGTGGCCGCCGGACTGTACGGTGTCACGCGGCCGGGGGTGGCATCCTGGCTGGTGGGCTGGCTGCCCGACCGGGGGCGCTGGTTGGAAGGGAAGGCTGGAACCCTGCGGGTGCTCGACCAGGCCCGACTGCTGCTGGCGCCCCAGCGCCTGCTGGGTGGTCTGGGGCTGGGGGTGGCGGCCTGGGCGGCGGAGGCCTGGGGATTTTATCTACTGCTCGGCTGGCTCGGGGTCGAGGCCGAGGGGCTGCGGGCGATAGGGATCTACGCCGTGAGCATGCTCGCCGGGGCGCTCTCCTTCCTCCCCGGCGGTCTTGGCGGTGCCGAGGCGGCCATGGTGGCCCTGCTGGTGGCGGGTGGGGCAGTGGTGGGGACCGCGGTGTTGGCGACGGCGATCTGTCGGGTGGTTACGCTCTGGTTAGCGGTGGGGTTGGGGATTGGGGCGGTGCTGTGGTTGGGTAAGTGCTAAGACTTCCGCATCCTGTCACTCTCGCCCATGACCGTCTCACCGTGGCTGGAATGCCACAATCGCCTACTCCAATCCTCGACGGCGCCGGTGGCCAGGCGTTTGGCGGCCAATTGCCGCAGGGACGGGGCAAGGGGGGGCAGGCTGGCGAGGGCCTGAAGGGCGTCGCGATTCAGGGTATCGGTATAGAGGTGATAAGCCAGCCGCGTCAGTGACCAGTCCGGGTGGGGGCGGTCGATCAGGTGCAACTCCACCCCGGGTGTAACCTCGCCGGGCTCCAGGACACGGTAGTACCAGCCGGTACGGGTCTGGTCCTGCACCCGTTGGGCCATGTCGGGCACCCCCAGGCGCACATTCAGCTTCCAACAGGGCTGCCGGATTTGGGAGAGCTGGATCAGCGCCGGGCCGAGACGAAAGATGTCGCCGATGCAGACCCGCGCTTCCGTAAGGCCCGTGGGGGCGAGATTTTCACCAAAGGCGCCGGCCTTCCAGTGGTCCGCGGCGACCTGGGGCAGGTCTTCCCGCCAGCGCGGGTAATGATCAGCCGGGTAGTGATGGAGGGCCTTGTCCGGACCGCCATGATGAAGGCTATCGCCTTGCTCGTCACCACCGAGACCCAGGAGGGTCAGCTGCAAGGGCACCATGACCTGACGCTTGGCGATGGCGCTGGGTTCCCCCTGGGGCCCGAAAGGTCGGGCCTTACCGACCAGGAATTGGAGGATCGTTACCGCTGGGAGGATTTCCGGGATCAAGATGGCAGGCATATCGGGTTCATTCGCTCGTCAGGCGGGTAAGTTGCGCGATCTCGGGACCGTAGAGATAGACCAGGATCATACAGACCGGAACCAGGAGGCCGAAGACCCGCACTGGGTAGCGGATACCGGGCCTGGCGCCGCTGACCTCGAGGAATTCCTCGATGACCATGCCGCCCTTGAGGGCGGTGATGATGGCGACGAGCAGGGTCAGGCCAAGACCGGGTGCGGCACCGTCACCCAGGCCGGCACCGGCCAAGGTAAGGCTGACAAGTAGCAACCAGGTCAGGGCAAGGGTGAGCAATGAGGGCTTCATCTCAAGGCCTCGTCATCAGAAAAAAGTTCGCGGGCTTCCCCGCTCCAGCCTGGCTTGGACAAAATCTAGGGGCCAGGGATACAAGCCTGTTCAGGGCAGAACATAGAAGAGCGGGAAGATCATCAGCCAGATCAGGTCCGTGGCATGCCAGTAGCTGGCGAAGGCGATCAGGCCGCGGTGATGGTTGTCGGTGTAGGCGCCGGTGGCGAGGCGGGCGAGGACCCAGACCATGCCGAGCAGTCCCCAGCTGACGTGGACCAGGTGGTTGAATGTCAGGTAGTAGTAGGCCAGTTGGAAGACATCGCCTTGTCCGGTGAGGCCCTGGGTCAGGTTCCAGCGAAATTCTAGGACCTTCATGAGGGGATACCCCAGGCCCGTGACCAGGGCCAGGGACAGCCAGATCTGGGCCGGACGTAAGCGGTTGGAGCGCACCGCATGGACGGCGCCCGCGACCAGGAAGCTGCTGGTGAGCATGATCAGGGTGTTGAGGACGCCGGCCAGGGTCCACAGCTTGACCGGTCCCTGGTGGAAGGCCTCGGGATGATGGGCACGGGCGATGAAATAGACGAGGAACATCAGGGCGAACTCCGTCATCTCGGCGAAGATGCCCACCCAGATGGCCCGGTTACCGGGAATGCCGCTATCCCGCGTGGCAAGGACGGGCGCGGCGATTGCGCCATCGTCCAGCGTCGTGGTGGGCATCAAGGCTTCCATGGTGGTTCATTTTCCGGGTTTGTATCCACCCCTGCCGGGTTTGTATTCCCCCCTGGCTGCGGCGCTATTGGCCCCGATATCCAGTCTTGTTGGGGGGTGGATGCCGGCCCCGGATCCGGCCCGATGCGGGTTGCCGGGGAGGTCACCGGGAAGGCCAGTCGATAAAACTCGTATTGACTGTAGGCCAGCACCGGCGCTACCAGGGCCATCAAGGGGGGGAGGAGAAAACCCAGGACCAGGCCCAGCACGAGGATCAGCCCCCAGGTCAGGGTCGGGATCAGGTTGCCGAAGACAGTCCTGACGCTGGCATGGATGGCGGGGACGATGGTGGCACGGCCTTCCTGCAGCAGCGGCACAGAAAATCCGGCGATCAGATGGACTCCGGCGGCGAGCAGGGCCCCCATGAGGCTGGCCCAGAACACGAAGGACCGCAAGCCGGGGTTGGCCCACGCGGTCGGGGCTCCCGCGGCGGCAAGGTCCAGGGTGGAAGCGGTCCCCGCGCCCGCCAGGGGGGCCGCGGCCACCGGCTCCCCCGGGGTAACCGCCCCGACCATGAAGGCGTACAGGATGCCCGCGTCGGTGATCCAGACCAGGAGCAGAAAGCCACAAGCCCCGGCCAGGGCCCAGAAGCCCGTGCCCAGGCGCCGATAGCTGGACAGGGCATGACCGAGGTGCGGCCTCTCTCCCTGGACCCGTGCCTGCCGCAAGCCAAGGAAGAGGGGTAGGAAGAGGGGGGCGATCAGGGCCATGCCCCCGGCGATGATCAGCGCCACGGCCGGGACGCCCAGGAAAAAGGGGATCAGCAGCAACGCCACCCCGAGGAGGGTGATTAGCCCGCCCAACGTCAGGCTGGGTCCCGGCATGGCCCGAAAGTGCCGCCAGCCGGCGCCGAGGACGTGGGCGATGGCGTTGAGCCGGAGGGGGTGGGGTGAAAGGCTGTTCACGGCCTGGGGGTCCCTGGGTGTGGAAAAATCGGGTCGGATCGGCCCGGGTCGGGTCAGGTCGGGGCATGGTCCAGGGGAGTCAGACCGCATACCTTGATTTACCTCAATTTCAACATTTTCACCCCTTTGATATAAGTCAAGGGCAAGCGGCGACGGGCCTCTTACCCTCCGCGTTGGCTGATCCTGGGTCGGCCGACCCGCCCCATAACGAAAGAAGCGAGAGGAAAAAGGTTATGACATTGAATTCCATGACGACCAGCCGGACCCGCCGCGCTGGTGTTTTCCTGGTCAGCGCCCTGGCGTTTGCCGTGGGTAGCGTCCTGGCCGCGGAAGAGGCGGCACGGCCCGGCACCAGCAGTGCCGAAATTTCCTACGAGGGCGCCCCCGGTGCCATCGATCCCGCCACCATGAAGGATTTCATGGATGGCGAGGGTCCCAAGATGACCAAGCAAGAATTCGCCCAGGCCAAGGAGATCTTCTTCCAGCGCTGTGCCGGCTGCCACGGCGTGCTGCGCAAGGGCGCCACCGGCAAGCCCCTGACCACCGACAAGACCCGCGCCCTGGGGACCGATTACCTCAAGGCCATGATCACCTACGGTTCCCCGGCGGGCATGCCCAACTGGGGCACCTCCGGCGACTTCACCGAGGCCCAGATCGATCTCATGGCGCGCTACCTGCAACATGAGCCGCCTCAGCCCCCCGAGTACGGCATGCCGGAGATGAAGGCTTCCTGGAAGGTGCTGATCCCGCCCGAGAAGCGCCCCACCCAGAAGATGAACAAGCTCAATCTGGATAACTTGTTCTCGGTGACCCTGCGCGATGCCGGTGAGATCGCCCTGATCGATGGCGACACCAAGGAGATCGTCAACATCATCAAGACCGGTTACGCGGTCCATATCTCCCGCCTCTCCGCCTCCGGCCGGTACCTCTTCGTCATCGGCCGCGACGCCAAGATCAACCTCATCGACCTGTGGATGGAAAAACCCGACAACGTCGCGGAGATCAAGGTCGGCATGGAGGCCCGCTCCGTCGAGACCTCCAAGTTCCCGGGCATGGAGGATAAGTACGCGGTCGCCGGCACCTATTGGCCGCCCCAGTTCGTGATCATGGACGGAGACACCCTGGAGCCCCTCAAGATCGTCTCCACCCGTGGCATGACGGTGGACACCCAGGAGTACCATCCGGAGCCCCGCGTCGCCGCCATCGTCGCCTCCCACAAGCACCCCGAGTTCATCGTCAACGTCAAGGAGACCGGCCACATCCTGATGGTCGACTACTCGGACATCAACAACCTCAAGACCACCGACATCGAGGCCGCGCCCTTCCTGCACGACGGCGGCTGGGATGCCTCCAAGCGTTACTTCCTGACCGCGGCCAACAAGTCCAACAAATTGGCGGTGGTGGACTCCCAGGATCAGAAGCTCGCCGCCCTGGTCGAGGTCGGTGACATCCCCCACCCGGGGCGTGGCGCCAACTTCGTCGATCCGCAGAACGGTCCCGTCTGGGCCACCAGCCACCTGGGTGATGCCTCCATCACCCTGGTCGGCACCGATCCGGCGGGTCATCCGGACAAGGCCTGGAAGGTGGTGCGGACGCTGCAAGGGCAGGGCGGTGGTTCCCTCTTCATCAAGACCCATCCCAAGTCCAAGAATCTCTATGTGGACACCGCCCTCAACTCAGTGGAGAAGCTGAGCCAGTCGGTCGCCGTCTTCAATATCGACAAGCTGGATGCCCCCTTCACCGTCCTGCCCATTGCCGAGTGGGCGGACCTGGGCGAAGGGCCGAAGCGCGTCGTGCAGCCGGAATTCAATCAGGCCGGCGACGAGGTGTGGTTCTCGGTCTGGAACGCCAAGGACAAAAAGTCCGCCCTGGTGGTGGTGGACGACAAGACCCTCAAGCTGAAAAAGGTCATCAAGGACGACCGGCTGGTGACCCCCACTGGCAAGTTCAACGTCTATAACACCGTGCATGACGTCTACTAGACCTTGACCCGTCCTTCGACGATTGGGCTTGATCCCGAGCCCCGCCTGGGGCCGGGGATCAGCCCGGGTCGGACCTGTCACCGAGGAACCCTGCCATGACCGCTAGGCTATCCCTAACCCTTATTCCGCTGGCCATGGCGCTTTTCACTCCCCTCCTCCCGGCGGAGACCAACCCGGCCGGGACGGCGATGCCCCTTGCCCCGGCCGCCATGGTCCCGGTGCCCCCCACGTCGGCACCGACTACGGGTGAACCCCGGGAGGCGGGGGCCCTCTATGCCCAGATCTGCGCCGAATGTCATGGCGCGGATCGCCTGGGGATCACGGGTCCACCGCTGATCCCGGAGAATTTTGGCCGTCTCAAGCGGGAAGAGGCCGCCAAACTCATCCTCGAAGGCCGGCCGGCGACCCAGATGCCGCCCTTTGCCGACCGCCTCTCGCTGGCGGAGGCCCAGGCCCTGGTGGATCTGGTCTTCACCCCCCTTCCGGCGTCACCGGAGTGGGGCCTGGAGCGTATCCGCCAGAGTCATCTGCCCCTGGTCCCGCTGGAGAAACTGCCGGACCGGCCGTTGCACAACGCCGATCCCCTCAACCTCTTCGTGGTGGTGGAGACCGGCGATCATCACGCCACCATCCTGGATGGCGATCGCCTGGAGCCCCTCCATCGCTTCGCCACCCGGCGCGCCCTCCATGGCGGCCCCAAGTTTTCCAACGACGGCCGCTTCGTCTATTTCGCCTCCCGCGATGGCTGGATCAGCAAGTTCGACCTGCACAGTTTTCAGACGGTGGCCGAGATCCGCGCCGGCATCAATACCCGCAACCTGGCGGTGTCCGGCGACGGCCGCTACGTCGCCGTGGCCAACTACCTGCCCCACGACCTGGTGATTCTGGATGCCCGCGACCTGCTGCCGCTCAAGGTGATCCCGGTTCAGGACGACGAGGGCAAGACCTCGCGGGTCAGCGCCGTCTATGCCGCGCCCCCGCGCCATAGCTTCGTCGCCGCCCTCAAGGACATCCCCGAAGTGTGGGAGATCCTGGTGGCTGATGACCCCTTGCCGGTCTATAACGGCCCCATGCATGACTACCGCATGGGCGAGGGCACGGCCCTGGTCAAGGGTCCCTTCCCGGTGCGCCGCACTAAGCTGGATGGCTTTCTCGATGACTTCTTCTTCACCCAGAACTATCAGACCCTGATCGGGGCCGCCCGGGATGGCAGCCATGGGCAGGCCGTCAATCTGGACGTGCGCCAGCGCATCGCCACCCTCGACCTGGATGGCATGCCCCATCTCAGCTCCGGCATCACCTGGGAGCGCGATGGCCGCACCCTGCTGGCCACCCCACACCTGTCCAAGCCCGAGGTGTCGGTCATCGACCTGGGTACCTGGGAGACGATCAAGCGCATCCCCACCCTGGGTCCGGGCTTCTTCGCCCGCAGCCATGAGAACAGCCCTTACGCCTGGGTCGATGTCTTCTCCGGGCCGCACAAGGACGCCATGCACGTCATCGACAAACAGAGCCTGGAGATCGTCGCCACCCTGAGGCCCGAGCCCGGCAAGACCGCCGCCCATGTGGAGTTCGACCGCTATGGCAAATACGCCCTGGTCAGCATCTGGGAGGACGAGGGCGCCCTGGTGATCTACGACGCCAGGACACTCCAGGAGGTCAAGCGCCTGCCGATGCGCAAGCCCTCCGGCAAGTACAACGTCTACAACAAGATCACCCGGTCCGAGGGCACGAGCCACTGAGACCACGCCGGCGCGGCGTGCCGTGCCTGCATCGAAGCGATTTTCCCTGCACGGCGGAGGCCTGGCACTGCGGACAGACGTTCCAAGCCCGGGACGCGGGTATTCCCATGCGCCGCAGGGGCCTGGTCATGCGCCCCGGCGGTGATTTCTGATGGGACTGCCAGGCAAAAGGTCGGATAATCCATCACCCTGATTTCATGCCCCCCGCGGCTGTGAAGGATAGTTCGGCCATGAATCACCAAACGCCACCTGTCGGCCCCGGCCCCGCGGTTCCGGTCTCCCCCGCTCGGCGGGAATTTCTCCGCCGCACGGGCCTGCTGCTCACCGCCCCCGCCTGGCTAACCGCCTGCGGTGGGCGGGACGGGGACCGGCCGCTTGACACGACTTGTGCCCTGGGGGAGACGGACAAGGGGGATGGCGCCCCCGTCTACCTGGCCGACTATGAGCCGCCGGCCTTCTTTATCGACGAGATCGAGCTGACCCTCGATATCGGTCCGGGCCTGACGCGGGTCCAGTCCCGGCTCGACTGCCGGCGCAATCCCGCGGTCGGTCCGCAACCCCTGGTCCTCGATGGCCGTGAGCTCCAGACCCTCTTCGTCGCCGTCGATGGTCAGCCGCGCCTCGTCACCGACTGCACCCCGGACAGCACCCGGCTGGTGCTGCGGGAGGTGCCGGACGTCTTCCGCCTGGAGACCATCGTCCACATCGACCCGGAGCGCAATACCAGCCTGGCGGGCCTCTATCCCTCCACCACCGGCTACTTCACCCAGTGCGAGCCGGAGGATTTTCGCCGCATCACCTGGTTCCCGGACCGGCCGGACCTCATGTCCCGCTATACCGTCACCCTCATCGCCGAGGCCGAGCGCCTGCCCCTGCTGCTGGCCAACGGCAACCTCGTGGCCCAGGGCCAACTCGCCGACGGGCGTCATTGGACGACCTGGCGGGACCCCTTCAGAAAACCCAGCTACCTCTTCGCCGCCGTGGCCGCGCGGTTGGAGGTGTTGCGCGACCACTTCGTGACCCTGAGCGGGCGCACCATCGCCTTGGCGGTCTATGTCGAGCCGGGGAAACTGGACCAGTGCGGTTATGCCATGGCGGCCCTGAAGAAGGCCATGCGCTGGGACGAGGACCGCTTTGGCCTGGAGTGCGACCTCGATCAGTACGCCATCGTCGCGGTCAGCGATTTCAACATGGGGGCCATGGAGAACAAGGGGCTCAACATTTTCAATACCCTCTATGTCCTGGCCGATCCCCGCACCGCGACCGACCGGGATTTCATGAATATCGACCGGGTGGTCGGGCATGAGTATTTTCATAACTGGACGGGCAACCGGGTCACCTGTCGCGACTGGTTCCAGTTGACCCTCAAGGAGGGCCTGACGGTCTTTCGCGAGCAGGAATTCACCGCCGACGTCCTGAACCCGGACACCGCCCGCATCGTCGATGTCCGCGCCCTGCGGGCCTACCAGTTTCCCGAGGATGCCAGCCCCATGGCGCATCCCATCCGTCCCGCCAGCTATGTCGCCATCGACAACTTTTACACCTCGACGATCTACGACAAGGGCGCGGAAGTGGTGCGCCTGATCCAGACCCTCATCGGCCGGGAGGCCTTCGGGGCGGGGCTGACGGCGTATCTGCGCCGCCACGACGGGCAGGCGGTGACCTGCGAGGATTTCGTCGCGGCCATGGGGGAGGTCTCGGGATTCGATTTCGCGCCCTTCTTGCGCTGGTATGACCAGGCCGGGACCCCCCGGGTGACGGTCAGCGCGGCCTTCGATCCCCAGGCGGGCCGCTACACCCTGACCATGACCCAGGCCAACCCCCTGGCCCGGGATGGCCAGCCCTGTCTGATCCCGATCCGCATGACCCTGTTCGGGGCGGATGGCATGGAACTACCCGGCGCCGACCAGACCCTGCTGCTGCGGGAGAGCCGCCAGAGTTTCAGCTTCGCGGGCTTGAGCGCCGAGCCAACCCCCTCCCTGCTGCGCGGCTTCTCCGCCCCGGTCATCCTCGACCATGCCTATACGCCCGAACAGTTGATTCTGCTGCTCAATGCCGAGACCGACCCTTTCGCGGCTTGGGAGGCCGGCTACCGGCTGGTGACCGATATCCTCCTGGCGGCCACCGTGGCCATCGCCGCCGGCAACGAGCCCCTCTGGCCGGAGGCCTATTTCGCGGTCGTCGGGCAGCTCCTGGCGCAGCGGGAGACGCGCGGCGCGGCCCTGGTCGCCGAGTGCCTGACCTTGCCCGACGAGGCCAGCCTGACCCAGGCGCTAACCGGGCTGGTGGACCCCGAGGCCCTGCACCTGGCCTGGGTCGGCTTCAGCCAGGCGATCGCTTTACGGCGGGAGACCGATTGGTGGACGACCTATGAGCAGCTCGCCCCCCAGGGGCCTTACAACTTCGATCCAACCGAGATGGGCCGCCGGGCCCTGCGCAACCGCTGCCTGACGTACCTGGCGGAACTGGAGACTGAACCGGCCCTCGCCGCGGCCTGGTCCCAATTCCAGGCTGCCGACAACATGACCGACCAGTACGCCGCCCTCGCCGTCCTCAACGATCACGCTAGCCCGCGACGGGAGACGGCCCTGGCCGTCTTCTACGATCAGTGGCGGTCAGAGGCGCTGGTCATCGATAAATGGTTCGCCATCCAGGCCGCCAGTCGCTTGCCGGACACCCTGGACCGGGTCAGGGAGCTGACCCAGCACCCGGATTTTGACTATACCAATCCCAACCGGGCCCTGAGTTTGTTGCATACCTTCGGTAAGAACCTGGTCCTTTTCCATGCGGCGGATGGCGGTGGCTATGAATTTCTGGGCGAGCAGATTGCCATTATCGACGGCATCAACAGCAGTTCCTCCGCGTATCTGGCCCGGGCCTTCGACTCCTGGCGGCGCTACGACGCCGGGCGACAGGCCCATTGCCAGCGGGTGTTGGAGGGCTTACGGGATCGACCGGGCCTGTCCAGGGCCCTGCTGGAGGTGGTGAGCAAGTTGCTGGAGGTCAATCCCGCCTGAGGCTGGCTGCCAATCCATGCTCATGCCGGGCTGAAGCCGGAAGGTCTACCAGTCAGATCTCAGTTTTCAGCGTGGATCTTGAGGGCGGTCAGGTGGTACTGGGGCGCCTTGCTCAGGTCCCCAAGGACAGGATGACCGCATCCTTGCGGTCGGCATCCCGCCACCACCACCCCTCCCGCACCTGCACAACTGGAGCATGGCAGAGGCATGGTGGAGGGATGCGGGTGGGTGGTTTCCTCGGGTTCTCAGCTGATCAGGCGATGGCCGCGGCGGTTCCGCCGTTGCCCTTGAGCGCCTGATCGACGGCGGCGCTGGTCAAACCTGGCTCCTTGCTGGCGACGAAGAAACTCCAGATGTAGAGGACCAGGCCGATCAGGAACACCAGGCCGGTCAGTTCACGCAGCCAGTAGAAGATGGCGATCTTGTCCTGGACCAGCATGAACTGCATGGGGGCGTCGCTGAAGCGTTGCAGGTAGACCTGGAGGATGCCGGCGGCGGTGAGGAAGAGGGTGATGAAGACCATGGACACCGTCATCAGCCAGAAGGACCACATCTCCAGCACCTGGGAGCGCTGGCTGTTGGCCTCGCGGCCGTTCATGATCGGCATGGCATAGGAGATGATGGCCAGGACGATCATGACATAGGCGCCGTAGAAGGCCATGTGGCCGTGAGCGGCGGTGATCTGGGTGCCGTGGGTGTAGTAGTTGACCGGGGACAGGGTGTGGAGGAAGCCCCAGACGCCGGCGCCGAGGAAGGCCATGACCGCGGTCCCCAGGGCCCAAAGCATGGCGGCCTTGTTGGGGTGATTGCGGCGACGCCGGTTGACCATGTTGAAGGCGAAGACGGTCATCATGAAGAAGGGGATGGGCTCCATGGCGGAGAAGATGGAACCCCACCACTGCCAGTATTCCGGGGTGCCGATCCAATAGTAGTGGTGACCGGTACCAATGATGCCGGTGATCAGGGTCATGGCGATGATGACGTAGAGCCACTTCTCCACCACCTCGCGGTCGACGCCGGTGGTCTTGATCAGCACGAAGGCGAGGATGGAGCCGAGGATGAGTTCCCAGACGCCCTCGACCCAGAGATGCACCACCCACCACCAAAAGTACTTGTCCAGCACCAGATTGGTCGGGTTGTAGAAGGAGAAGAGGAAGAAGACCGCCAGGCCCACCAGGCCGATGAGCAGGACCAGGTTGACGACGGTCTTGCGGCCCGTGAGGATGGTGCCGCCGATATTGAACAGGAAGGCGAGGGCGACGATGACGATACCGATCTTGGTGATGGTCGGCTGTTCCAGGAACTCGCGACCCATGGTCGGCAGCAGTTCATTGCCAGTCATCTTGGCCAGGCCGGCATAGGGCACGAAGAGATAGCCGACCACGGTCAGGGCCGCGGCGACCAGGAAGATCCAGAACATGAGCTTGGCCAGCCAGGGGGCGATGAGATCGCGCTCCGCCTCCTCCGGCACCAGGTAGTAGGCGGCGCCCATGAAGCCCATGAGCAACCAGACGATCAGGGCGTTGGTGTGGACCATGCGGGCCACGTTGAAGGGGATGGCGGGGAAGAGGAAGTCCCCGATGACGTATTGCAGGCCCATGATGAGGCCAAAGAGGATCTGGGCGGCGAAGAGGGCGATGGCGGCGATGAAGTAAAGCCGCGCCACGCCTTGGGAGGGATATTTCATGACGAATGAACTCCTGGGAAGGGGGATGCGATCAGCCCGAGCCCGATGGGTCCGAGGGGCACGAGGGGCGAATGAAGCCCAATGAGCCCGATGAGCCCGTTGAGCCGGATCAGCCCTGCTTGTTGGGCGGCCAGCCGGCGGTATTGATCTCGGAGGCGTACTTCAGGAACTGGGCGATGGCCTCCAGTTGGTCCGGGGCGAAATTGAACTGGGGCATGCTGCGGCGGCCGGGGATGCCCTCGGCGGGGCGGCTCTGGATGAAGGCCTTGATGGCCTCCGTGTTGTTGCCGAACCGCACGTAGACGTTGCCCAGTTCCGGGGCGAAGTAGGCGCCTTCCCCGAGCAGGGAGTGACAGCCGATGCAGTTGTTTTCCTCCCACAGCGCCTTGCCGTGGGCGATCTGGCGACCGAGTTCGGTGTTGGGGTCCAGCACCTCGCGCCGGTCACGCTCGGGCAGGGCCATGCTGGTGTCGAAGGTCAACGCCAGGAAGAGCAGGAAGAAAAATACGGAACCACCATAAAAGATGTTCCGTGCCATGGTTTTGGTAAAGGTCTGGGCCATGTTTCGGGGTCCTCTGTTAGCAGTTGGGCCGGTAGCTATTGCAGAGGAAGGACCCCGCCTGAACCTTGATCAAAGTCAAGTCAGTTTTGGCCCCCAGCCAGCGGGGCCTGGTTGATCGCGGACAAGGGACCATTGATTTCGAACAGCTTGCCATTGACCTGGGTGATGCCAAAGCCCAGCAGCCGCGCCCGATGCTTGGCCAGATAGGTCGCGGCGCTGGCCTGGTCGGTGAAGAGATAGATGCCTCCCGCCTCGGCGGTGGCGGGATTTTCGGTCCAGATCTTCCAGATCAGGCCCGGCTCCTGGGCGATGGAGGTGGCGAGGTCCTGAAGGGCGGCGCTCATCTCGGCGCCCCAGGGACCCTGGAAGGAAAAGTCGATCTGCAGGATGACGGCCATGGTGACCTCAGGGATAGCGGCTGGGAAAAGGCGAAGGATAAATGATCAGCATCCGCCAAGAAGCATCTTGGCGGGTAGTCTGGGCGGGTAGGTTGCTTTAAGAAATCCTCATAATCAGGGGCATGGCGCGCCCCCTGATGGCAGTTGGCGTGAAACACGCCAGGGAAACCTTGCATCTGCTGGGCTGTGATGGTGCAGGGGGCGGCCTTGGCCCCCAGGACCCTTAGCCCGGCCGGCCATCGACCCGCGGTTGGATGAGCATGGGGCCATAGATACCGAGGAAGAGGGCGAAGGCCAGGACCCAGAGCCCGCCCGAGATCCCCAGCCACAGGTGGTAATCCCCGGGCCACAGCAGGGGCGGGAAGACCCGTGTCAGGGCGGCCAGGTTGATGATCACGAAGGCCAGGCTGGTCGCGGGGGAGGCGCGCATGTCGCGACCCGTGTGCCCCAGGGTCACCCGCGCCACCATGCCTAGGGTGAAGACCCCGATACCGCCGACGGTCAGGGCATGCAGGGCGGGGAAGGGAGGGAGCAGCCCCAGGGCCGCCAGGCCATCCAGGACCAAACCCAGGATCAACCAGAGATAGCCGGCGTATAGCACCCCGAGCATGGGATTGCGCCAGGCCCGGGGGTCATGCCATCCCCCCAGGCGTACGGCCTGAAGCGCGGCCAGGACGAGGAGCAGCGCCCCGCCCAGCGGGCTGGCGGGCCAGGACAGATGGATGAGGGCGATGACCGGGGCCAGGACGAAGGTCGCGGTCTCCACCCAGGGCCGGGTAAGGGGCTTGCAGCCGGGGATGGCGCTCTGGGTGAAGAAGGGCATGATGCGCCCGGCCACCAGCCAAAGGGTCAGGAGGGTCAGATCCAGCATCAGCCGGGAGCCACGACTGGCGGTCGCCGCCGTCAGGCCCAGGGCCTGGGCGTGGACCAGCAGGTTGGCCAGGGTCATGCTGGCCAGCAAGGCGAGAAAGGCGCGATTGACCTTGTTCTTGCCCTGCCAGAGTGGCGGGAGCAGGGCCCAGGCCAGGGCGGGGAAGAAGGCCAGGTCGAGGAGGGCCAGGAGCGCGTGGGGCAGGGACAGGAAGGGTCCCAGGCGGGCCACCAGCCAGAGCAGGACCAGGGCCCCCAGCCGGGCCCCGGTGGGGGTGTCGATACCGGTCCAGTTGCGCGCCGCCGTGAGCAGGAAGCCGGCGATCACCGCCCCGACGTAGCCGAAGAGCATTTCGTGGGCATGCCACGCCGTGCCCCCCAGGTAGCCATCCCCGGGCAGCAGACCCCAGAGCCGCGCCAGCCAGACCACCATGGCCAGCAGGGCCAGGACGCCGGCGCCGAGGAAGAAGGGACGAAACCCCAAAGCCAGGAGGGGATGGGGCCCGGGTCGGGTCATGGGTGATGCAGTAGCCAAGTGTCTATCTCCATTGAAAAAAACCAGGGATGCTAGCAGCATATCGCCCTGCTGGCGATGGGCCTTGACGCATGTCAAATCGCTCCGTGCCAAGGTTACCAGAGCGGGTTTTGTAGACAGGGCGCATCTATACCTATCGCAATTCAGGTTTCGGCGTTGTGTAAGGGAGGGTCGGGTGGCGGCTTGGCGGGGGACGCCGTAAATACGTCCCTGTAGGCTTGACGACCGCCTCCCTGCGGTCGACACCCCCGCCAGCCGCCACCCGACCCTCCCCACCGAGGCCGAGATAAAAAATCGGATGCGCATAACGGGGAGAACCGGGAAAGCCGAACAGAGTCTGGCGATGTCGATAAAATGGAATCATCGCCCCCAGCCCCTGTGAGCCCCGTCCCCGCGTGTCCGTCGATCCCCCGTCCGCCTTCGTCCATCTCCATGTCCACAGCGAGTATTCGCTGGTGGATGGTCTGTTGCGCATCAAGCCGCTGGTCCAGGCCGCGGCCCAGGCGGGCATGCCCGCCGTCGCCGTCACCGATCAGCTCAATCTCTTCTGCCTGGTGCGCTTTTACAAGGCGGCCCTGGCGGCGGGGGTCAAGCCCATCGCCGGGGCGGAGGTGCTGGTCCATAACCCGGAGGATGCCAGCCAGCCCCACCGGCTGGTGTTGTTGGTGCAGAACCAGGAGGGTTATCTCAACCTGACCCGGCTCATCTCCCGGGCCTACCTGGAGGGGCAGCGGGGTTCCCTGATCCCGCAGGTGGAGGAGGCCTGGGTGGCCGCGGCGGCGCCGGGTCTGATCGCCCTTTCCGGTGGCCGCTTGGGGGACGTGGGCCAGGCCCTGTTGGCGGGCAACCAAACCCTGGCGGCGCAACGGCTGGACCGTTGGCTGGCGGCCTTCGGCGACCGCTATTACCTGGAGCTGGTGCGCACGGGCCGCCCCGGCGAGGCCGAATGCCTGGAGCAGAGCGTCGAACTGGCCGCCGCCAAGGGCGTGCCGGTGGTGGCGACCAATGACGTGCGCTTCCTGGTCCCGCAGGACTTCGAGGCCCATGAGGTCCGGGTCTGCATCCACCAGGGCTTCACCCTGGGCGACAACCGCCGGCCCAGACACTACAGCGAGGAGCAATACCTGCGCGGCCCCGAGGAGATGGCCGAGCTCTTCGCCGACATCCCTGAGGCCCTGGAAAACAGCATCGAGATCGCCAAGCGCTGCAATCTGGAGCTGACCCTGGGGCAGAACTTCCTGCCCAACTTCCCGGTACCGGTGGGCATGACCACCGAGGAGCACTTCGCCGACATCTCTCGCCAGGGGCTGGAGTGGCGCCTGGCCCGGCTCTTCGATCCGGCCGCCCCCGGCTTCACCGCCCGCCGCCAAGTCTATGACGAGCGCCTGGAGGTGGAGCTCAACGTCATCAACCAGATGGGCTTCGCCGGCTACTTCCTCATCGTGGCCGACTTCATCCAGTGGGCCAAGGACAACGACATCCCGGTGGGACCGGGGCGCGGCTCCGGGGCCGGGTCCCTGGTGGCCTATGCCCTCAAGATCACCGATCTGGACCCCATCGAGCACGACCTGCTGTTCGAGCGCTTCCTGAACCCGGAGCGCGTCTCCATGCCCGACTTCGACGTCGACTTCTGCATGGAGGGCCGCGACCGGGTGATCGAGTACGTGGCCGGGCGCTATGGCCGCGAGGCGGTGTCCCAGATCATCACCTTCGGCACCATGGCCGCCAAGGCGGTGGTGCGGGACGTGGGCCGGGTGCTGGGCCACCCCTACGGCATGGTGGACCGCATCGCCAAGATGGTGCCCTTCGAGCTGGGCATGACCCTGGACAAGGCCCTGGCGGAGGGCGAGGACCTGCGCAAGGCCTATGCCGAGGACGAGGAGGTGCGGGCCATCCTCGACATGGCGCGCAAGCTGGAGGGCCTGGCGCGCAACGCCGGCAAGCACGCCGGCGGCGTGGTCATAGCCCCCACCCGACTGACGGACTTCGCCGCCCTCTATTGCGAGCCTGGCGGCACCAACCTCATGACCCAGTTCGACAAGGACGACGTCGAGCAGGTGGGGCTGGTGAAGTTCGACTTTCTCGGGCTGCGCACCCTGACCATCATCGACTGGGCCCTCAAGACTATCAACGAGGGGCGGGCCCAGGCCGGCGAGCCCCCCATCGACATCACCCGCATCGATTCCAGGGACCCGGAGGCCTTCGCCCTGCTCAAGCGTTGCGAGACCACCGCCGTCTTCCAGCTCGAATCCCGGGGCATGAAGGAACTGATCAAGAAGCTGCGCCCGGACTCCTTCGACGACATGACCGCCCTGGTGGCCCTGTTCCGCCCCGGGCCCCTGCAATCCGGCATGGTGGATGACTTCATCGCCCGCAAGCATGGCGAGGCGGCGGTGGCCTATCCCCATCCCGACCTGGAGCCCATCCTCAAGCCCACCTATGGCGTCATCCTCTACCAGGAACAGGTGATGCAGATCGCCCAGGTCCTGGCCGGCTACTCCCTGGGCGGCGCCGACCTGCTGCGCCGCGCCATGGGCAAGAAGAAGCAGTCGGAGATGGACAAACAGCGCGCCATCTTCGAGGCCGGGGCGGCCCAGCGCGGCGTCGATGGCAAGACAGCGACTTATATCTTCGACTTGATGGATAAGTTCGCTGGCTATGGGTTCAACAAGTCACATTCGGCCGCCTACGCTCTGGTCTCCTACCAGACCCTGTGGCTCAAGGCCCATTACCCCGCCGCCTTCATGGCGGCGGTCCTGACCGCCGACATGGTCAACACCGACAAGGTGGTGACCCTGATCGACGAGTGCCGGACCATGAAACTGGAGGTCCGCCCCCCGGCGGTGAACGCCTCGGAATGGCGCTTCACCATCGCCGACGACCGGACCCTGGTCTATGGCCTGGGCGCCATCAAGGGGGTGGGGGAGGGCGCCATCCTCGCCCTGATGGAGGCGCGTAAAGAGGGCGGTCCCTTCCGTGACCTTTGGGACTTCTGCCGGCGCATGGACCTGCAGAAGATGAACCGGCGGGTCCTGGAGGCCCTAATCCGCTCCGGGGCCCTGGACAAGTTGGGCGCCAACCGAGCGACGCTGATGGAGCACCTGCCCCTGGCCATCCGGCTCGCCGAGCAGGATAAGGCCACCCAGTCCGCCGGTCAGGGGGATCTGTTCGGCATGGCGGATTCGGTGGCCACCGGCCCGGATCCGCAACTCGCCGGCCGGGTCTGGCCAGAGTGGGAGGAGGAGGTGCGTCTCCAGGGTGAGAAGGAGACGCTGGGCCTGTACCTCACCGGCCACCCGGTCAACCGCTACGAGACGGAGTTGAATGCCCTCATGGGCACCCGCCTCAATGAACTCATCTCCACCCCCAAGGGCCGGGGGGAGCGGGACAAGCGCACCGTCGCCGGCCTGGTGGTATCGGTGCGCCATGGCAAGACCCAGCGCGGGCGCATGGCCTCCCTGGTCCTGGATGATCGCACCGGGCGCATCGAGGTCACGGTTTTTTCCGAGCTTTACGAGCAGGTCCGTGACCTGCTCGCGGTGGACCGGATGCTGGTCATCGGCGGCATCCTGAACTTCGATGAGTTTCGCGATGCCTGGTCCTTCCGCGCCAGCGAGGTTCAGACCCTGGAGCAGGCGCGGGCGGGGGCCGCTGACCACCTGTTCCTTAGGCTGGTCCTGAGCTCGGCCAGGCGCCATAAGAAGGGCTTGGATCTGGTCCAGCAACTCGGGGAGATACTCGGTCCCTGTCGCGGCGGCCGGCTGGCGGTCCACCTGGAATATCTGTCGCCGGCTGCCCAAGGCCGCTTCGTCCTGGGTGAAGACTGGCGGGTCAAACCCTCTGACGATCTTATCAAAAGCCTGCGCGCTCTCCTGGGGCCGGAGGCGGTGCAGGTCACTTATGCGCGCTACGCAGTCGGCGTTGATTAGGTGTCAGGCAGGATGATGTGCCCGGCCGAGGCTGAGACGCATATCCTGGAACTGGACCATGCCCTGACCAGAAAAAAGGCTTCCTGATTGAGCAGGTTAGGGAGTTAACCTGATCGTCGGGTTCCTTGTCCTTCGCCCATCATGTGGCGGACGGATTGGCGGGAGCCGGGAATACCACGTCCTCATAGAGGGCATCGACCGCGCAGCGGAAACCGATACAAGCGAGTTCCAGTTGCCCATCCGGCGCCACGGGGGCCAGCAGCCAGCCATCGGGCTGGCGGCGAAAGACTTCCACCGCCCGGCGGCGCGAGTCCATCAACAGGTATTCTGTGAGGCTATCCAGGGTGCGGTAGGCGGCGAATTTGTCCCCCCGGTCGTAGGCCTCGGTGGACTCCGACAACACCTCGCAGATCAGAGACGGGTGGCGCTTGGCCAAGGGTTCGGAGGCGTCCCGGCCGTCACAGGTAACGAAGACATCCGGGTAGAAGAAGGCATCGGCGGCCTCCACCCGCAGTTTCATGTCGGCGATATAGACCCGACAGGGGCCCCCGCGAACCTGAGCCCGCAGCAGGGCCGCAAAATTCAAGGCAATGGTGGCATGCTCTTCGGTGGCCCCAGGCATGGCGAAGACCTCGCCGGCAACAAACTCGTGGCGGATGGGGGAGATGGCCTCACCGGCTAGATAATCGTCGGCGGTAATCGCGTAAACCCGGGCGAGATTGGACATAACGGCTCCTGGTCTTGAACGGAGATTAGCCCGATTATAGATGACGCATTTCAGTTTTCGGCAGCGACGAGAGGAGGGCCAAGGGCATCTGGCGGGGGCGCCGACTGCAGGAATGCGGTCGGCACCCCTTCAGGGAGGTATTTAGGTTGTCCCCCACGGACGCCAGCCGACCCGGGGAAACCGAAAATTGATGGGCGATGGCGATAAAGAACCGACCCGCAGCGCAAGGGATGGTCCAAGCCACCCACCGCATGGGCGGGTGGCGCGGAGGCTCAAGCGGTCATTTGGCCTGATTGGCCTTTTCGTCCAGATACAGCCAGGTGTCAATGACGGTGTCGGGATTGAGGGAGATGCTGGTGATGCCCTGATTGAGCAGCCAGTCGGCTAGATCGGGATGGTCAGAGGGGCCCTGGCCGCAGATGCCGATGTACTTGCCCTGCTGGCGGCAAGCCTGGATGGCCATGGACAGCATCTTAAGCACCGCGGGATCGCGCTCGTCGAAGTGTTCGGCAACCAGGGCGGAGTCGCGGTCCAGACCCAGGGTGAGCTGGGTCATGTCGTTGGAGCCGATGGAGAAGCCGTCGAAGTACTCCAGGAACTCCTCCGCCAGCACAGCATTGGAGGGGATCTCGCACATCATGATCAGCTTGAGGTCGTCCTTGCCGCGCTCCAGGCCCTGCTCCTTGAGGGCCTCGACCACCGCCTTGGCCTGACCCAGGGTGCGGACGAAGGGGATCATGATCTCGACATTGGTCAGACCCATGTCGTTGCGCACCCGCTTCAGGGCCTCGCACTCCATCTCGAAGCAGGCCTTGAAGTTGTCGGACACGTAGCGCCCGGCGCCGCGGAAGCCGATCATCGGGTTCTCCTCCTCGGGCTCGTAACGCGGGCCGGCGATGAGGTTGGCGTATTCGTTGGACTTGAAGTCCGACATGCGCACGATAACCGGGTTGGGGGCGAAGGCGGCGCCCAGGGTGGCGATGCCTTCCGCCAGCTTGGCGACATAGAATTCCCGCGGGCTGGCGTAGGCGGCGATGCGCGGGGCAATCCGCGCCTGGAGGTCCGCCGGCAACTGGTCATACTCCAGCAGGGCCTTGGGATGGATGCCGATCATGTTGTTGATGATGAACTCCAGGCGCGCCAGGCCGACACCCTTGTTGGGCGTGGCGGCGAAGGCGAAGGCCCGGTCGGGATTGCCGACGTTCATCATGATCTTGACCGGCACCTCCGGCATATGGGAGAGCTCGATGGTCTTGTGCTCGAAGGGCAGGGCACCCTGGTAGATGAAGCCGGTATCGCCCTCGGCGCAGGAGACGGTCACGTCCTGGCCGTCCTTGACCTTCTCCGTGGCGTCGACGCAGCCGACCACGGCGGGCACGCCCAGTTCGCGGGCGATGATGGCGGCGTGACAGGTGCGGCCGCCGCGGTTGGTGACGATGGCGGCGGCACGCTTCATGATCGGCTCCCAGTCGGGGTCGGTCATGTCGGTGACCAGGACGTCCCCGGGCTGGACCTTCTCCATGTCCTGCAGGCCATGGACCACCCGCGCCGGACCGGCGCCGATGCGGTGACCGATGCTGCGGCCGGTGGCCAGGACCGGACCCTTGGCGCGCAGGTGATAGCGTTCCAGGATGTTGCCGGAACGGCTCTGGACCGTCTCGGGGCGGGCCTGGACGATGTAGAGGCGGCCGTCCTGACCGTCCTTCGCCCACTCGATGTCCATGGGCCGGCCATAGTGCTGTTCGATCAGGACCGCCTGCTTGGCCAGTTCCATGACCTCCTCATCGGTGATGGAGAAGCGGTGGCGATTCGCCTCGTCCACCTCGACGGTCAGGACCTTCTGACCGCTGCCCGGCTCGCCATAGACCATGCGCAGGGCCTTGCCGCCGACATTGCGGCGCAACACGGCGGGGCGGCCCGCGGCCAGGGTCGGCTTGTGGACGTAGAACTCGTCGGGGTTGACGGCGCCCTGGACCACCATCTCGCCCAAGCCATAGCTGGCGGTGACGAAGACGGCGTCGCGGAAGCCGGACTCGGTGTCCAGGGTGAACATGACCCCGGAGGCGGCCAGGTCGCTGCGCACCATGCGCTGGATGCCGGCGGACAGGGCGACGTGGCGGTGCTCGAAGCCCTGGTGGACGCGGTAGGCGATGGCGCGATCGTTGAACAGGGAGGCGAAGACCTCCTTGATGCAATGCTTGATGTTGTCCAGACCATGGACATTGAGGAAGGTCTCCTGCTGGCCGGCGAAGGAGGCATCCGGCAGGTCCTCGGCGGTAGCGGAGGAGCGGACGGCCCAGGAGACATCGGTGCCGGCCTCCGCGATCAGTTGCTGATAGTAGGCGTCGATCCCCGCCTCCAGGCCGGCGGGGAAGGGCTGTTCCATGACCCAGCCACGGATGCGGGGGCCGACCTGGGCCAGTTTCGCCACGTCCTCCACGTCGAGGTCATCGAGTTGGGCCTGGATGCGCTCGTCCAGCCCATCCTTGGCGAGAAACTCGCGGTAGGCCTCGGCGGTGGTGGCGAAACCACCCGGGACCTGCACGCCGACTTCCGCCAGGTGATGGATCATTTCGCCAAGCGAGGCATTTTTGCCGCCCACGATGGGCACGTCGTCCATACGCAGGTCGCGAAGCCAGCGGACATAGTCGGTCATGATGAATCTCCCTCGGGGGTACTGCGGGTAAATGGCCATGATCCGCGGACGGGAATCACGCCGGGCAGGAAAGGGGCGCATGATAAAGGACGATCATGCGGGCATCAAAAAGGCTTTTGGTCACATGACCGTCATGGGTCGATGACAGGGGGCCTGGGCGACGCTCACATCAGCCCCCTCATCAGCCCAGGCGGGTCAGTCGCCCTGGCGGGGCCGGTAACTGTCCGGGAACAGGATCGTCGGCTGAAGTTGGGCGTCGTCTTTGAACGGGAAGTCCAGGGTGTAGTGCAGGCCCCGGCTTTCGTGGCGGCGCTGGGCGCACTGGACGATGAGGTCCGCCACCTCCACCAGGTTGCGCAGTTCCAGAAGGTCGTTGCTGACCTGGAAATTGCTGTAATACTCGATGATCTCCTGGCGGAGCAGGTCGATGCGGCGCTTGGCCCGCTGCAGGCGCTTATTGGTGCGGACGATGCCGACGTAGTCCCACATGAAGCGGCGCAGTTCCTCCCAGTTGTGGGCGACCACCACCTGTTCGTCGGGTCCGACCACCCGGCTGGCGTCCCAGGCGGGCACCTCCGGCGGGGGCGGGGCGCTGGCGAGTTGCGCCTGGATATCGCTCGCCGCCCGGGCGGCGAAGACCAGACATTCCAGCAGCGAGTTACTGGCCATGCGGTTGGCGCCATGCAGGCCGGTGTAGGCGACCTCACCGATGGCGTAGAGGCCGGGCAGATCGGCACGCGCCCACTCATCGGTGACCACGCCGCCGCAGGTATAGTGGGCGGCGGGTACCACCGGGATGGGCTTGCGGGTGATGTCGATACCATACTCCAGGCACTTGGCGTGGATGGTGGGGAAGTGTTCGAGGATGAAGTCCGCCGGCCGGTGGGAGATATCCAGGTAGACGCACTCGGCGCCCAGGCGCTTCATCTCGTGGTCGATGGCCCGGGCGACGATATCGCGGGGCGCGAGTTCGGCGCGTTCGTCGAAGCGGGGCATGAAGCGGTCGCCGTTGGGCAGCAGCAGGCGTCCCCCCTCGCCACGCAGGGCCTCGGTGATCAAAAAGGTCCGAGCCTGAGGGTGATAGAGGCAGGTGGGGTGAAACTGCATGAACTCCATGTTGGCCACCCGGCAACCGGCACGCCAGGCCATGGCGATGCCATCCCCGGTGGAGACATCCGGGTTGCTGGTGTAGAGATAGACCTTGCTGGCCCCGCCGGTGGCGACGACCACGAACCGGGCGAGCAGGGTCTTGACCTCGCCGCTGGCCTGGTCGAGGACATAGGCACCCAGACACCGGTCGAACTTGAGGCCCAGCTTCCGCGCGCTGAGGAGGTCCACGGCGATGTGACGCTCGAAAAGCCGGATATTGTCGCGGGCGCGGGCCCGGCCCTCCAGGGTGGTCTCCACCTCCTTGCCCGTGGCATCCGCGGCGTGAACGACGCGACGGTGGCTATGCCCTCCCTCCCGGGTGAGGTGATAGCCCCCGGCATCGGTGGCGCTATCATCGCGGGTGAAGGCCACGCCCTGGTCGAACAGCCAGCGGATGCAGTCCGGGCCATGCTCGACCACCAGTTGCACCTGTTGCAGGTCACAGAGCCCGGCGCCGGCATCCAGGGTGTCTGCAACGTGGGAGGCCAGGGAGTCCTTGGCATCGAGGACCGCCGAAATGCCCCCCTGGGCATAGAGGGTGCTGCCCTCGCTCAGGTCCCGTTTGGACACCAGGGCGATGGTCAGGGAAGATGGCAGGCGCAACGCCAGGCTGAGCCCGGCGGCCCCGCTGCCGAGGATGAGGACGTCGAAACGCTGTGCTTCGCTCATGGTTACTACCTGAAAATACCCGTGGCGACTGCTTGACACCGCGCCGCGGCCGACGTGGGTGCAAAGCCCGAACCCTCACTATAAACTGAAACACCCGTGGACAGGTGGATCCGCGCTTTTCCGCCGGTCGCGCCCCCGGCTTCCATGAACTTTCGATACAGGTGACTGTCCATGCAAACGGATTCCAGGATGTCATTGCCAGGACCCCGGGGCCATGTCTGAGCGCCCGGCGGACGAGGAACTGGTGGCGCGCGCCCAGGCCGGTGACAAGCGGGCCTTCGATTTGCTGGTGCTGAAATATCAGCAAAAGGTGGCCGGGCTCATTGGCCGTTATGTGCGCGATCCCCATGAGGTTTTGGACGTGACCCAGGAGGCCTTCATCAAGGCCTACCGGGCCCTGGGCGCCTTTCGGGGCGAGAGCGCCTTTTATACCTGGCTTTATCGCATCGCGATCAATGCCGCCAAGAATCATCTCGCCGCGCGGGGGCGCCGCCCCCCGGGGGACGATCTGGAGACGGAGGTCGCCGAGCAACTGGAGTCCGGTGGGCGGCTGCGGGACATGGACACGCCCGAGAGTCACCTGCTGACCGAGGAGATCGGTCGCACGGTCCAGCAGGCCCTGGAGGATTTGCCAACCGATCTGCGCACGGCCATCGTCCTGCGGGAACTCGAGGGCCTGAGCTATGAGGAGATCGCCGAGGCCATGGATTGTCCCATCGGCACGGTGCGTTCCCGCATCTTCCGCGCCCGGGAAGCCATCGACAAACGGCTGAGTCCCTTGCTAAATCCCTGAACTTAGGGGTCCACCACTCATGAGCGAACAACAGAGAGAACATGTCTCCGCCCTCGCGGATGGCGAACTGGATCCTGACCTGATCGGCCCGACGATCCGCGCCCTGGAGGCCAACGCGGATCTCCAGGCCCGTTGGGAACGTTATGGCCTGATTGGCGCGGCCCTGCGGGGCGAAACCGTCTCGACGGAGTACCGCTGCATTGCCGCGCGGGTCCGGGAACAGCTCACGTCGGAGCCCGTCCCGCTGTTGGCGCCGCTAAAGGCCGGTCAGACGCCTCATCGCGGCCAGCGCCGGGATACCCGGCCCAGACGGGGGGCTTACGCGGGTATGGCCCTTGCCGCCAGCGCCGCCTTTCTCGTCGTCTATGCCCTGCCACCCCTGTTCAGCAGCCGCCCAGCCACCCAGCCCGCTCCCGCCCTGGCTCAGGTCAGCGCGCCCGGCGGCACCGCCAGGCCCTTGACGTCCGTGGTTGCGGTCAATCCGGGCGAGGCCGCGCCCCGGCTGGTCCGCCTGGAACCGACCACTGGGAAGGGTGCCGCGCCCCGCTGGCATGCGGCGGAGCCCAAGCTCCAGCCCAAGCTCGACCAACTCCTGCTCAATCATCAGGCCAGTTCCCCGACCTCCGGGATCAAGGGCCTCTTCCCTTATGCCACGGTCGTGGGCTATGAAGCCGGACGCTGAGTCCGCCGCCCTGCGGCCCCAGCGCTTGCCAGTTACTCCCCCTATGAGGCATGGGGTGATCTCCCTGGCCCTGCTGGCAAGCCTGGCGACCGCCCCCCTCACGGCCAGCCCCCCCGCGGACCGGGACCCGGACCTGGAACCTTTCGAGCGCATGGGGCAGGCCCTGGGCTCCCTCAGTTACGAGGGTATCCTGGTCTATTCCCACGAGAACCGGATGGAGACCCTGCGCATCCAACAGCGGGTGGTGGATGGCCGGGTGCAGGCAGTGCTCGAATCGCTCAATGGCCAGCCACGCCATATCCAGCAGGATGGACCCCAGGTGATCTGCCGGCTCTCCGGCGAGCATCTCATCGCGGTGGCGCAGCGCGCCCTGAGTCAGCAGACCCCGGCGGGCCTGCCCCTCAAAGCCCGGGAGCTGGCGCCCCACTACCTGGTCCAGTCCCAGGGCCAGACACGGGTGGCCGGGCGCCCGACGCAGGTCATGGCCATCCTCCCGGGAGACGATCTGCGCTATGGTTACCGCTTTTACCTCGATACCGCGACGGGTCTGCCCCTGAAAACGGACCTCCTGGATGCCGACACCGGGATTATCGAGCAGATCATGTTCACCTCCCTGACCCTCGATCCGGCTGATCCTGGGTCGCCGCCCACCGCGCCGCCGGCGCCACTGGCGCCAACCATGGCCGGGGGCTCCAGGCCGAAGGCCATCAGCCCTCCTGCCATGCCCGTTGCTCCCCTTGAGCCCAGCGGTCCGCCGGTGATCCCTTCCGCCACCCAGGCCGCCGGCCATCCGGCCTTGGCGCCACCGGGCGGCCCGGAGGCCGCCAGTATTCCCGCCGCGACGGCCTGGACCTTCCAGGGTCTTCCCCCGGGATTCCTCCTGGCGGTCACCGAGCGCATTCCGGACGCGGCGGGCAACCCGATGGAGCACTTCATCATTTCCGACGGGCTGGCCACCATTTCGGTGTACGTGGAGTCCGCGGCCCAGGAGGGCCTGAACGGGCCCTCGCGGATCGGCGCCATTCATGCCCAGGGTGGCAAGATCGCGGGCCATCAGGTGACCGTGGTCGGGGAGGTCCCGGCCCGGACGGTCGCCGCGGTGCTGTCCGCCTTGCGGCATCAGCCGGAGACCGGGGGATGATCGAAGAAACGGGCCAGGTCCTCGCCCTGCGCGGAGAACTGGCGGAGGTGGTCTGTCACCGCCGGAGCGCCTGTGGCGGTTGCACGATCAATGGCGCCTGTGGTACCTCCCTGCTGGAGCGTTGGCTCGGGCGACACCCCCTGCACCTCCTGGCGGCCAATACCATCGGCGCCCGGCCGGGTGAACCGGTGGTGGTCGGGGTACCCGCCGCGACCCTGCCCCAGGCGGCGGCCATCGTCTACCTGCTGCCACTGCTGACCTTGTTCCTCGGCGGGTTGGCCGGTGACTGGTGGGCAGGGCTGAATGTCACCCCCGGCGCAGATGGACCGGTCCTGATCGGTGGGGGCGCGGGCCTGGGCCTCGGTTTCTGGCTGTCCGCCCGATTCAATGCCCGGCATGCCCGGGACCCGCGATTCCAGGCCGTCATCCTGCGTCGGGCTGACACGGGGCCAGTGATGGTCCCCCTCACCGCGGCTTACGGGACCCCGGCTGGCGACGGCCGCTGACAGCTTGTGAGTAATTGATCCCCCTTTCCGCCCCCCTGTTTCTGGAGACCTCATGAAAAGATACCCCTTGACCCCGGCGGGACTCCTGCTCGGCCTGCTGGCCCTCCTGGCCCCCTTCGGCCTCAGCGCCGGCGCCTTGCCGGAATTCACGGCCCTGGTGGAGAAGGCCGGTCCGGCGGTGGTCAATATCAGTACCCGCCAGTCCCAAACGCAAAGTCCCGCGACCCCGCCCCATGGCCAGATGATCCCGGATCTGCCCGAGGATAGCCCGCTGCATGACTTTTTCCGCCGCTTCTTCGGGGAACAGGGCGGCGAGGACATGCTCCCGGATGACGATATCCAGTCCAAGTCCCTGGGCTCCGGGTTCATCATATCCAATGATGGCTACGTCATGACCAACGCCCATGTGGTGGATGGCGCCGATGAGATCATCGTCCGCACCAACGACCGCCGGGAGTTCGTCGCCACCATCATTGGCGCGGACAAGCGCAGCGACATCGCCCTCATCAAGGTTGAGGCCAATGCCCTGCCCACGGTCAAGATCGGCTCGGCCAAGGACCTGAAGGTCGGGGAATGGGTCCTGGCGATCGGCTCCCCCTTCGGCTTCGATCATTCCGCCACCGCCGGCATCGTCAGCGCCAAGGGGCGCAGCCTGCCGACCGAGAACTATGTACCCTTCATCCAGACCGATGTCGCCATCAACCCCGGCAACTCCGGCGGCCCCTTGTTCAATCTGGACGGTGAGGTGGTGGGGGTCAACTCCCAGATTTACAGCCGGACGGGGGGCTTCATGGGCCTGTCCTTCGCCATTCCCATCGACGTCGCCATGGACGTGGCCGACCAACTCAAACGCACCGGCCGGGTCACCCGCGGCTGGTTGGGGGTCCTCATCCAGGACGTGACCCGGGACCTGGCGGAGACCTTCCGCATGCCTCAGCCCATGGGGGCCCTGGTGGCCCAGGTGGTGCCCAACGGCCCTGCGGCGACATCGGGCTTGCAGCCCGGCGACGTCATCCTCGATTTCAATGGCACGCCCATCCATGAATCCAGCGCCCTGCCGCCCATGGTTGGCGTCCATCCGGTGGGTCAGCCGGCCAAGGTCACCATCCTGCGCCGGGGCGAGACCCGGGTCATGGAACTCATGATCGGCGAACTCCCCGAGGACACGGAGGTTACCGACAAGGGTGACGCCCAGGAGCGGCCGAACAAACCCAACCGAATCGGCCTCATCGTCGAGGATCTCAGTGACGAAGATCGCGACCAGCTTGGGGTGGGTAAGAGTGGGGTCTTCGTCGCCAAGGTCGAGAAGGGGCCTGCCGAGCGTGCCGGCATCCGGGTGGGTGACATCCTGCTGATGGTCGACAACAAGGAGGTGGAGAGCGTGTCCAAGTTGCGCGAGTTGCTGGACACCATCGAGCCCGGACGCTCCGTCGCCGCCCTGATCCAGCGCAACGAGGGCCGCATCTTCGTTGCCGTGCGCTTGCCTAAGGACTGAGGCACCGCGCCGGGGGGGGCAGGCCGGCGGCAGGAATCCCACGAACCCGCCCGGGCGGGTTCTGCTATGATGCGCCGCTCCCCCTTTGGCGCCGGCCCGCAATCACTTCGCGCTGCTCCGGCCCCAAGGCCCCATCGCCCCACCTCCCAGCCTGACGGACATCGATGGCCGATCTGAGTCATATCCGCAACTTTTCCATCATCGCCCACATCGATCACGGCAAATCGACCATCGCCGACCGCTTCATCCAGCTTGCCGGCACCCTCAGCGACCGGGAGATGTCGGCCCAGGTGCTGGACTCCATGGATATCGAGCGGGAGCGGGGGATCACCATCAAGGCCCAGAGCGTGACCCTCGACTACCGGGCCGCTGATGGCGAGACCTACCAGCTCAACTTCATCGACACCCCGGGGCATGTGGACTTTTCCTACGAGGTCTCGCGTTCCCTCGCCGCCTGCGAGGGGGCCCTGCTGGTGGTGGATGCCGCCCAGGGCGTCGAGGCCCAGAGCGTGGCCAACTGCTACACCGCCATCGAGCAGGGCCTGGAGGTCCTGCCGGTCCTGAACAAGATCGATCTGCCCTCGGCGGAGCCGGAGCGGGTGATCACCCAGATCGAGGAGATCATCGGCCTGGAGGCCAAGGACGCCCTCAAGGTCAGCGCCAAGACCGGCCTGGGCATCCCCGAACTGCTGGACACCCTGGTCAAGCGTATCCCGCCGCCCCAGGGTGACCCGGAGGCCCCGCTCCAGGCCCTGATCATCGATTCCTGGTTCGACCCCTACGTGGGGGTGGTGTCTCTGGTGCGGGTGGTCAACGGGGCCATCAACCGTCGGGACAAGATCAAGATCATGTCCACCGGCCGCGCCTATTCCGCGGACAGTATCGGCGTCTTCACCCCCAAGAAGCTGGAGCGCAAGACCCTGGGTACCGGCGAGGTCGGCTTCCTGGTGGCGGGGATCAAGGAAATCGACGGTGCCCCGGTGGGGGATACCGTCACCCTGGCGGATCGCCCGGCGGAGCAGGCCCTGCCAGGCTTCAAGGAGATGCAGCCCCGGGTCTTCGCCGGGCTCTATCCGGTGGACTCGGACGCTTACGAGGAGTTGCGCGACGCCCTGCGCAAGCTGCGGCTCAACGATGCCGCCCTCTTCTATGAGCCGGAGGTCTCCCAGGCCCTGGGCTTTGGTTTCCGCTGTGGCTTCCTCGGCATGCTGCACATGGAGATCGTCCAGGAACGGCTGGAGCGGGAATATGATCTCGACCTGATCACCACCGCCCCCACCGTGGTCTATGAGGTCCTGCTCACCAACGGCGAGGTGGTTAAGGTCGACAACCCCGCCGACCTGCCGGAACCGGCGGTGCTGCGGGAGATCCGCGAGCCCATCATCGAGGCCCACATCCTCACCCCCCAGGACATGCTCGGTGGGGTCATGACCCTGTGCATCGAAAAGCGCGGGGTGCAGAAGAACATCCTTTACCTGGGCGGCCAGATCCAGGCGACCTTCGAGTTGCCCCTCAGCGAGGTGGTGCTGGACTTTTTCGACCGCCTCAAATCCGTGAGCCGCGGTTACGCCTCTTTCGAGTATGCCTTCAAGCGTTTCCAGGCGGCGGACCTGGTCAAGCTCGACGTCCTCATCAACGGCGACAAGGTCGACGCCCTGTCCACCATCGTCCACCGCGACAGCGCCTCCAGCCGGGGGCACGACCTCACGGTGCGCATGAAGGACCTGATCCCGCGGCAGATGTTCGAGGTCGCCATCCAGGCCGCCATCGGCAGCAAGATCATCGCCCGCACCACGGTCAAGGCCTTGCGCAAGAATGTGCTGGCCAAATGTTACGGTGGCGACATCACCCGCAAGCGCAAATTGCTGGAAAAGCAGAAGGCCGGTAAGCGGCGCATGAAACAGGTCGGCCGGGTGGAGATTCCCCAGGAGGCCTTCCTGGCCGTGCTCCAAGTCGGCAAGGATAACTGATCCCCCTCTTTCCTTTTGATCCCTTTTCTCTTAAAAGCTTGGTATCCGGCTCATGAATTTCGATTTTCCGGCCTTCCTCGTCCTGGCTACGGTCCTTACCGGGGGCATCTGGCTCCTGGACGCCCTGCTCTTCGCCCCCCGCCGCCAACGGTTGGCGGCCGAGGCAACCCTGGGGGCCGAGGGCCAGGTTCGCGCCCGAGTGCGGGTCAAGGAACCCGTCCTGGTCGAGTATGCCCGTTCCTTCTTCCCGGTCATCCTCATCGTCCTGCTACTGCGCTCCTTTCTGGTGGAGCCCTTCCGCATCCCCTCCGGGTCCATGATGCCGACCTTGCTGGTAGGCGACTTCATCCTGGTCAACAAATTCGCCTATGGCCTGCGCTGGCCCGTGCTTGACAGCAAATTCCTCGATCTCGGCGAACCCCAGCGGGGCGACGTCGCCGTCTTCCGCTTTCCCCTGGACCCGGGGACCGATTACATCAAGCGCATCGTCGGCGTGCCCGGGGACGAAATCGCTTATCGCAACAAGACCCTCTACGTGAACGGCCAGGCCGTGCCCCAGACATCCGATGGGCTTTACACCGGGGTAGGCGCCGGGGCCGGCATGACCGGCTCGCGGATCGCCGATGAGAAGCTGGGCGAGGTGGAACATCGCATCCTCACCCATCCCCGCGCCCCGGACCTGGCGCCGGGGTGTTACGAGCTCCTCAAGGGCCCGGTCAAGGTCCCGGCGGGCTATTATTTCGCCATGGGCGACAATCGCGACAACAGCAACGACAGCCGCTGTTGGGGCCTGGTGCCGGAGGGCAACCTGGTCGGCAAGGCCTTCGCCATCTGGATGAACTGGGACGGCCAACGCGAGGGCTTCCCCATCGACTGGAGCCGGCTGGGTACCCTGATCAAATAGGGTCAGCCGCAGGAGGCTCGACCCCGGTCAAGCTGCGCCAAACCTACCCCCTCGCGGAGGATGTCCCATGACTCAGTCCCCTCGCCATGCCAGCCAAGGTTTCGGCGTCATCAGCACCCTCATCCTGATCGCGCTGATCGCCGGGGCGGCTACCGCCGCTTTCAAGCTGGGTCCCCATTACCTCCAGTTCTGGACCGTCCGTTCGGTCATGGAGGATATCTCCCGGGACCCCGCCACCGCGGCCATGGGTCCCCAAGGGGTTATCCAGTCCCTGGAAAAGAAGCTCTATATCAATGACGTACGCTCCGTAAGCCGCGACAGCTTCACCCTGGAAAAGGCCCAGGTCGGCCGCGAACTGAGCGTTCATTACGAGGTGCGCGAACACCTTTTCGGCAACCTGGACGCCGTGCTGGTCTTCAGCCATCTGAGCCTCATCCCCTGAGCGTGCTCCGCGATCCGCAACGCCTCGCCCGGCGGCTTGAGCAGTCCTTCTCCCGTCCGGAACTCCTGACCCAGGCCCTGACGCATCGCAGCGCCGCCGGCCCCAGTAATGAGCGGCTGGAGTTCCTCGGCGACGCCCTCCTGGGCTTCGTCATCGCCGAGGCCCTGTGGGAGCGCCTGCCCCAGGCCGACGAGGGAGAACTCAGCCGCACCCGCGCCACCCTGGTGAAGAAGGAGGCCCTGGCCAGACTGGCGCGCGAGTTGCAGTTGGGGGACTACCTGATCCTGGGAGCCGGGGAGGCGCGTACCGGCGCCCAGGGTCGGGATTCCATTCTCGAGGACGCCCTGGAGGCCCTCTTTGGCGCCGTCTATCTCGATGCCGGGTTCGCCACCGCCAGGCAACTGATCCTGCGCCTCTTGGCCGCGCCCCTGACCGCGGCGGTCAGCCAGGGCCAGGTCAAGGACCCCAAGACCCGCCTCCAGGAGGCCCTGCAGGCCCGCCGCCGCCCCTTGCCGGTCTATGAGATTCTCGACATCGCCGGCAGCCAGCACGAACAATCCTTTCAGGTCTCCTGTACCCTGCCGGACCAGGACCTGAGCACCCAAGGCACCGGCACCAGCCGGCGCCGCGCCGAACAGGCCGCGGCGGAACGGATGCTGGAGATGATCCCCCATGACGCCTGAACCGAACCGCTGTGGCCTGGTGGCCATCATCGGCCGACCCAATGTCGGCAAGTCGACCCTGCTCAACCGCATCCTGGGTCTCAAGCTGGCCATCACCTCTCACAAGGCCCAGACCACGCGGCACGCCATCCTCGGCATCGAGACCACCCCTCGCGGTCAGGCGATCTTCGTCGATACCCCCGGCCTCCATCAGCGGGGGGAAGGGGCCTTGAACCGCTACCTCAACCGCACGGCGAAGGCCGTGCTCGCCGACGTGGACCTGGCGCTGCTCCTGGTGGAGGCCGGGCGTTTCACCCGCGAGGACGAGCAGGCCCTGAGCATCCTGGCCGGGAGCGGCATGCCGGTCATCGCCGTGGTCAACAAGATCGACCTCCTCGACCAGAAGGACCGGCTCCTGCCCTATCTCCAGGCCCTGGGAGCCCGCCATGGCTTCCGGCACCTGATCCCGGTGTCGGCCAGGCGCGGCGATCAGGTGGACAAACTGCTGGATCTGGTCATCGCCGCCCTCCCGGAGGCGGAGAACATCTACCCCGAGGACCAGTTCACCGACCGCTCCGAGCGCTTTCTGGCCGCGGAACTGGTGCGGGAGCAGATCACCCAACGCTATGGTCAGGAACTGCCCTACAAGACCACGGTGGAGATCGAGCGTTTCGTGGCCGAGCCCGACGGCCGCTACCGCATTCATGCCCTGGTCTGGGTCGAGCGTGATAGCCAGAAGGCCATCCTCATCGGCCACCGCGGCGCCGCCCTCAAGGCCGCCGCCACCCAGGCCCGGCTGGAGATGCAGAAGCTCTTCGGCTGCCCCGTGCACCTGGAGGTCTGGATCAAGGTTAAGAAGAGCTGGTCCAGCGACGAGGCGGCCCTGGCCAGCCTCGGCTATGGGGATGCCTGAATCTCTGGATCGGGTCCATGGGCCACACCTGCCACGGCCTTGCCGTTTTCTGGGGCATGGTGCGCTTCCTCAAGGTATACACATCGCAATTCAGTTTTCGGCATAGTGTAAGGGAGGGTCGGGTGGCGTCTGACGGGGGTGTCGACCGCAGGGAGGCGGTCGTCAAGCCTACAGGGACGTATTCACGGCGCCCCCCGCCAGACGCCACCTGACCCGGAGAATCCGAAAATTGATCTGCGAGATGAATAGTAGCCGTGGCACCCATACCCCGTGAGCCGCTGCAACGCTGCTTCGTCCTCCACCGGCGCGACTACGCTAATACCAGCCTGCTCCTCGACCTCTTCTCCGCCGAGGCGGGACGGTTGCCGGTTCTGGCCAAGGGGGCCAAGCGGGGCCGCGCCGCCCTGGGCGCCATCCTCCAGCCCTTTCACCCCCTCTGGGCGAGCTGGGCCGGACGCGGCGAGGTGAGGAGCCTGACCAGCGCCGAAGCCACCGGCAGCCCCCTGGCCCTGAGCGGTCAGGCCCTATTCTGCGGTCTCTACCTCAATGAGTTGCTGATCCGGCTGCTGGAGCGAGGCGATCCCCATCCGAACCTGTTCGCCTTCTATCACGCCGCCCTCCAGGGTCTGGCGGGCGGCGAGCATCTGGAGACGGGCCTGCGTCAGTTCGAACTGCGGCTGCTGGGGGAACTCGGCTATGGCCCCCTGCTGGATCAGGCCGAGGATGGCCCCATCCGGGCGGAAGACCGCTATCACTGCGTCCCTGGCCAGCCCCCCCGTCGGGTTCAGGCGGGGGAGGGCGGTGCCCAGGCCCTCCAGGGCGCGACCCTCCTGGCCCTGGTCGCGGGGGAGACCCTCGGGGAGCCGTGGATGGCGCGGGAGGCGCGGGACCTGCTCCGCCGGCTCCTGGCCCCGCACCTGGGTACCCGGCCCCTCAAAAGCCGTGAGCTGTTCCGCCAGGCCAGGGGTAAAATGCCCCATCGCTCAACCGGGACCTGATCTTCAACCCGGTCCCGTCCCCGCCGGGTCCCTTGTGCCTGACAGCGCAGGCTGTCCTTCGACGGCCCAGGTCTTGGGGACCAGCGCCCAACTTCCTGATGCGGCGGAGAGCGGGCGATGAGCGCCCTTGATCATCGCCGGCCGGCTGTCGTCGCCCTTGTCACCGGAGTCCTCACCCAGCATGTCCAGCCCCCCCGTCCTGCTTGGCGTCAATATCGACCACATCGCCACCCTGCGCCAGGTGCGTGGCACCCGCTATCCCGAACCCATCCAGGCCGCTCTGGTGGCCGAGCAGGCCGGGGCCGATGCCATCACCCTGCACCTGCGCGAGGATCGCCGCCACATCCAGGACCGGGATGTCGAGTTTCTGCGCCACATCCTCCAGACCCGCATGAACCTGGAGATGGCGGCGACCGCGGAGATGGCCACCGTGGCGACCCGCATCCGGCCGGCGGACTGCTGCCTGGTGCCCGAGCGACGCGAGGAGCTCACCACGGAGGGGGGCCTCGACGTCGCCAGCCGCCAGGCGGAGCTGACGGACTATTGCGCCGGCCTGGCCGAGGCGGGCATCCGCGTGTCCCTCTTCATCGACCCTGATCCAGTCCAGGTGGAGGCCGCACTGGCCATCGGCGCCCCGGTGGTCGAAATCCACACCGGGGCCTATGCCGAGGCCCCCGACCCGGCCAGCCGCGATCTGGAGCTGGCGCGGATCTCTCAGGCCGTGACCCTGGGCACCGGCCTGGGTCTCCACGTCAATGCCGGCCACGGCCTGGATTACCACAATGTCCGGGCCATCGCCGCCATCCCCGGCGTCCGCGAGCTGAATATCGGCCACGCCATCGTCGCCCGGGCGCTCTTCACCGGCCTGGACCGGGCCGTGCGGGAGATGAAGGCTCTCATCTCCGGCGGCGAGTTTGGTTAATCCGGATCGGGCGGCAGCTTGGTTTGATCCGGGTCGGGTGGCGCCTTGCGCTTCCGCATCGGCGTGGGGCTCAAAATGGTCAAGCAGATGGGTTAGCCTGGAACTCGGCCCACTCCAGGATGGCCCGGATCCGGGGGTTGACCAGCGCCAGGGCCTCGTCGTGTCCGACCCAGCGGAACTCCTGGTGTTCTGGCCGGCCAAGCTCCGGGCTGACGGGCAGGAAGATCTCGCCCTCCGGGCTCTCCGCCAGGTAATAGCGGGCGATCTTGCCCCGACTGTAGGGGGGGGTCTCGATAAAGATCTCGCCCCAGCGAAAGTCCAGGTCATGGAGGCCCGTTTCTTCACGGACCTCTCGTCTGGCGGCGGCCAGGGGGGGCTCGCCTGGTTCGATCTCCCCCTTGGGAAAGTCCCAATACTGGTAACAGCGCAACAACAGGTAGCGCCAGCCGGCGGGAAAGCGGCGCACCACGACCACACCCGCGGAGCGCCTGGCGGGCGTCATGCCTGGATCAAGGCTGCTCCCGCCGGCGGGCGCGCTTTTGTTGCAGGCGGATGAGCGCCAGGAGCGGTCCGGACAGGGCGTAGGTCAGGAACCCCAGAAACAGGATCACCGGGGGATGCAGGTAGACGAGGGCGAAACCGAGCATGATGATCACCGCGGCGACGAAGGGTACGCGGTTGCGCAGATCCAGGTCCTTGAAGCTCCGATAGCGAAAGTTGCTGACCATCAGTAGCCCGGCCAGGGTGGTGAGGACGGCGGCCAGCCAGTTAACGTCCGCTCCCGCGATCCCCTGATCGGCACCGATCCAGATCCCGGCGGCGACGATGGCCGCCGCCGAGGGGCTGGGCAGGCCCTGGAAGAAGCGTTTGTCCGCGATGCCGATCAGGGTGTTGAAGCGCGCCAGGCGCAGGGCGGCGGCGGTGGTGTAGATGAAGGCGGCCAACCAGCCGATCTTGCCCAGGCCGTTGAGGGCCCAGCCATAGGCCACCAAGGCCGGGGCCACGCCGAAGGCAACCATGTCGGAGAGGCTGTCGTACTCGGCGCCGAAATCGCTCTGGGTATGGGTGAGGCGCGCCACCCGCCCATCGAGTCCATCAAGGATCATGGCGGCGAAGATGGCGATGGCCGCCGCCTCGAACTTGCCCTGAATGCCGGCGATGATGGCATAGAAGCCGGCGAAGAGGGCCGCCGTGGTGAAGAGGTTGGGCAGCAGGTAGACCCCGCGACGGCGGCGGGGTGACGGGCCTTGGGATGCGCCAGGCGATTCAGGCACGTCAGCAGATTCAGGCGGGGGCAGGGAGTCATCCATCGGGGCGGGTCCGTAGGTGTGAAGGTACTGAGGAGTATAGGAACTCAGGAGTATAACGGCCCTCTGGTAAGGGCGGAAAGCTGGGGATTCCGCCCGGTTCAGTGCAAACGCGGCTTCTCTGGCGCGACCTCGCGGCGTGGTGGGCGAATCAGCGGCAGGGAGCCATGGTGCTCGGCCAGGTACCAACGACCCTCCTGGCGGAGGTAGACGTTGGTGGCGATCAGCCGGTTGGCGGCCTCCGCCGGGGCCTGGGGAGGGCGGATGCGCTCTTCCACCAGGTGGACGGCCAGGGTCTCGCTGCTGAAGGCATCGAGGCGACGATACTCGACGGCCGGTGGTTGGGCGCCATTGAAGATGCTCCGCCAGCCGTCGAGCACCTCGTCGGCGCCGCGCAACAATTGCCCGCCGGGGTGGATGCACACGGCCCGCTCATTGGGCAGCCAGAGGCCCACCATCCGCGTGAGGTCAAGGCTGGCAAAGGCCGCGTAAAAGGCGGCCTCGACTTCGGCGGGGGTTTGGTAGAAGTCCGCGGGGGAAGGGGCCTGGCTCACTGGGGCTGACCTCCCGGGACATCGGACACAATCCCAGGCCCAGGCCCAGGCCCAGGCCCAGGCCCAAGCCGGTTGACCCTGTCCTCCCCTTCGGCCGGGACAGGCAGCAGGGCGGCCAGGACCCGCTGGAAGCGCGGTTCAAGTTCGTCCTGACGGTCCGCCGGCATCGGGCCGATGAGATACCAGCGCTCCAGCAGACGGGACGCTTCGGCGAGGGGGTCGCGCTCGCCGGCGGCGAGGTGTTCCTGCAAGCGGTTGACCTGCAGGGCCAGGCGTTCCTGGGCACAGGCCGGGGGGGAGTCGATCCGGGCCAGGATCTCCAGGCCCAGGCACAGCTCCGCCCGGGCGCGGGCGTTGGCCTCGGCTTCCGCCGCGCGCTCCCGCCACGGCAGGCCGGATTCTCCCGCCGTGAGCCAGGTCCGGGCCTGATCAAATCGCGCGGTGATGGCGGCCTGGAGGGCCGAATCGACCTGGGGGGGGAGGGCGGCCCAGGCGGCCTCGGCGCTGGCTAGAAGCTCGGAGCCGGCGGGGTCGTTGGCGGTAGGGTCTTCCAGGGCGCTTTCCAGGGTCACGCATACCTCGGCCTGGCGGGCAAGCTGGTCCAGGGTCCGACGCCGCTGGTTGGCCTGGTACTCACGGCTCAGGGTCCGGAAGCGCTCCTGAAGCTGGTGCCAGCGCCGCTCCAGGTCGGAGGCGACCTGGCGCGGCACCGGCAAATGCAGGCACTCCTGCCAGCAGGCGGCAAGGTGGGACAGGAGCCCCGGGAGGTCGGAGGGCCAGGACGTCTCCGCCCGAGCCAGCTCATCAGCCAGGATCTCCGCCTCGGTAAGGATGGCCTCCCGCCGCTGGCGGTTATCCTCCAGTTCGGCGGCCTGGGCCTCGTAGCGCTGGCGGCGGCGGGCGAAGACGGCGTCGCAGCCGGCGCGGAAATCCTGCCACAGGCGGTTTTCATCCCGCTGGCGAGCGGCGACGGTGGTATGCCACTGGCTCTGGAGCCGCTTGGTCTCGTCAATGGCCGCGGCCAGATCGGGGGCATCGACCAGGGCGTTGACTCGGGCGATCAGTTCCTGCTTGAGGCGCTGATTGGCGGCCCGCTCCGCGGCCAGGTGGTCATCGAGGCGCTTCAGGGCCGCCCGGAAGCGACGTTCCAGGGCCCGGGCCTGCCGGGGTTCGGCCTCTCCCAACTGCTCCCAGCCGGTACGCATCTCGCGTTCGGCGCGCTGGGCCTGCCGCCAATCGACCCGCGTCCAGTCCACCTGATCGAGGAAGGCCTCGAGCTGTGCGCACACCGCCTCCCGGGCGGCGCGGGCCGCCTCGCGCTCCTGGTTGCGCTGGTCCAGCCAGGGCTTGCACAGGGCGTAGACCTGATCGGCCGCGGTCTGGAAACGCGTCCATAGGGGCTGGTTGGCGGGGGCCCCGTCCTGCTGCAGCGCCTTCCATTCCCCCCGCAGGGACTTGAGACGTTCGACCTTGGCGGGAAGGGGCAGGTCCTGGGTCACCAGCTCCTCCATCGCCTGGCAGAGGCCCTGGCGATGGGTGTCCGCCCCCCAGCGCCGCCATTGCTGCAACTCCCGCAGCCGCGGGCTGAGGGCCCGCAACCGGGCCTTGAGGCCCTGGGCTTGGGGGCTGAGGTGACCCGCCTGATCCGCGGCCTCGACCGCGGCCTGGATGCTCTGAAACAGGGGTTCGGCATGCTTCAGCTCGCCCCCAGTCAGGGCGGTCTCCAATTCCACCAGCTTGTCCGCCGCCTGCTTCAGGCGCTGGTCTAGGTGCTGAAGCTGCCGGTGCTGGCGTTCCTCGAGCTGGCTACGGGCGTCGATCACCGCGGCCAGCAATTCCTGATCCGGACCCGTCAGGGTGGGGAGCGCGCGGACCGGTTGCAGCAGTTTCTCCAGTACGGGCAGGGGGAGGGGTGCGGACTGGTCGAGGGTTGTCCGGGCCTCGACCAGCCAGTGGGCGAGGCGGTCACTGGCCTGGCGTTCGTCGAGCAGGGCCGCCAGGCGGGCGCGAGCCGTGTGGCGAGCGGCCTGGAATTGGGCCGCCAGCGACGTGGGGGCGGTCCCCAGGGCCGCCCACCGGGTCGCGACGGCCTCCAGGGTCTCCGTCAGGCGCCCCGCGTCTTCGAGTCGTGCGGCGGCGTGCAGGTCGGCGATCAGCATCTGGCGGTCGGACTCCGCGGCATCTAGGGCCACTTGGCGTTCCCGCGTGTCGGCCAGGCTGGCCTGGGCCTCGGCCTGGGCCTGGAGGTGGGCCGCATGGGCGGCCTGGAAGCGCTCCCGTTCCCGCTGGAAGCGGGCCTGGGCATCCGGTTCCACCTGGTCGGCCAGCTCCGCCCACTGGCGCTCGATGAGCTCGAAGCGCGCCCGATCCTGGCTCCAGTTCTCGAAGCGACCCAGGCCCTCGAGTTGCGCGCAGAGTTCCTCGCCCCGGGCGCGAATCCTGGCCGGACGAGCCTCTTCCTCCGCCACTTCCTTAAGACGGGCGTTAACCAGGCGATAGACCCGCTTGTCCTTTTTGCCAATGTGCCGGGCGACCTGTTCCAGGACCCGGCGATCACGCAGGCGTTCGGCGGCGGCCACCCGCACCTGGGTCGCCGCGTCGCCCAAGGCGCGGGCGGCGAGCAGGTCCTGGTCCGACAGGCGGGCGAGGGCGGCCAGCCGCACCTCGGGCTCACTGGCCTCGGTGGCGACCGCCGTCAGGATTCTCTGCTCCGGGGGGCGGGCCTCGTCGAGCTCGGCGACCACCGCCAGGCGGTGGGTCAGGTCCAGGGTCGGTGCCGTCTCCGCGCCGCAGAGCAATCGGCGATAACGGGCCTGGGCCAGTTCCCGCACACCGGCATCCGCGTCTTCCTCGGCCAGCCGCCGCAATTCCGCCAGGTCGGTCGAACGATGGCAGGCGTCCAGACGGGGATTCCGCGCGCCACCGGTCCAGAGGCCCGGCTTGGTCGGCGGCAGGGCTTCCGGTGCGCGACGCGAGAATAAGCGCTTGAAAATCATGATTCTTCCTGGGTGCGGAACACGGGGCTTGGCCAGCCCTGAGGTTCGGGGGGACATCAGCCGGTAGCCGGTCGTCGGCTCCAGGCTGGGGTGGATCGCGAAGGCCATCAGCCCTCGCCTGACAGGATCGGTTCTCCGCTCTGGCTTTGTCCGTCCGGACACCGCGATGCCTGAGGGGTGAAATTGTAACCGAGCCACCCTTGGCAGGGTGGTGGGATGAAGGATCTTGCCGTGGGCAGGCCACAGGCTACCCGCGGATGGGGATTGGATGAATTCCGGAGGATTCCCGGAGATTAGTGCCCGGAAGCGAGTATCTCGCGCAGGGTCATCTCATCCTCCGGCAGGGCCAGACCAGTGACGCTCGCCAGGACGCGCAAGAGGAGGGGAAAGGGTGCCTCGGCGGCGAGACGGGGTTCGCCCTCGAAGCAGTCGTTATAGGCATCGGCGGCCCGCCGCAAGAACTGCCGCAGCTCAGGGGGGACGGCAGGCGGGGAAGGGGGAGGGGCCGAGACAAGTTGAGGGCACGACGCGGTTACCTGGGCATCCAGGTCTGTGGAGGAGGAGGTCGCCGCTGCTGCCGACCCCGGCTCCAGTCCTGAAGTCGAAAAGGCCGCCTTCAGGTGCAGCAGTTCCAGGCGCATGGAATCGAGGTAAGCATTGCCGTAACCCCGGGCGAGACAATCCGAGTTCTCCAATGCCCCCAGGAGTGTTGCACGTTGCGTCGAGGTCAACTCGGCCAGGGCCTGTGCCAACTCACCTGCCAGGTGAGCCAGGGTGAACAGGGTGGGAGAAGAGGAAGGGATAAGTGCAGGATCCGGGGCGGTGTCAGATGGGGGAGGGAGGGATGCAGGATCCGGCGTGGTGTCAGACTGGACCTGCTCACCAGCCGCCGGCATTTCATCCAAAAGCCGCTGACAGCCGGCGAGATCGTATTCCAGGGCCGCTAGAAAAATCTGCCGGCTGTCCTCGTCCCCCAGGTCCTCGGCCTCTAGCACGCTCAGCAAAGCGGCCCGCTGCGCTGGCCCAAACCGGCAGGGTTCGACAAATCTCGGGCCTGAGGTCCGCTGTTGGGGACGAGGCCGGGCAGGGGGGGTGGGGACAATTTCCTCCGGGCCTTCATCCGGGAAGACGGCAGGGGGATGGGCACGAACCCAGGGGGAACCTTGACCCCGACCGAGCAGGAAGATGGATTCCGTGGCCACGGTGGTTACCTCATCGCGAGGGAAGTTCACGACTGCCGGGAAGGATACGCCAGACACCTCTGGTTGCTCTATAAAGTAAAGCACAACTAGCGGGATTTGCCCCGGGTGAAAAGCGCGTCCCTAACAAAGGGGTTAGCTCGCCGCTCCGCGCCCACGGTGGACATGGGGCCATGACCGGGTATGAAACGCAGGTCGTCGCCCAGCGGAAAGAGTCGCTCGCGGATGGAGGTGATCAGGTCCTGATGGTTGCCGCGGGGAAAGTCGGTGCGCCCGATCGAACCTTGAAAGATGACATCACCAACCTGCGCCAATTGATTGGCTGAGGAATAGAAAATGACATGGCCAGGGGTATGGCCAGGGCAACGGATGACCTCGAGTCGGACGGTGCCGAATTCGATCTGGTCCCCCTCATCCAGCCACTGATCCGGGGTGAGGGCCGGGATCGGGGGGAAGCCGAAGCTGGCGCACTGGCTGGGCAGGGACTCCAGCAGAAAGGCATCCTCACGATGCGGACCGACAATGGGCAGATCGAAGTGTTCCGCCAGTAGGCCCGCGGCCCCCACGTGGTCGAAATGACCATGAGTCAAAAGGATTTTCTCCAGGGCGACCCCCGTCTCCCGGATCAGTGCGCGCAGCCGCTCCAGGTCGCCGTCGGGATCGATGATGACCGCCCGCTGCGTCTGATCACACCAGAAGAGGGTGCAGTTTTGCTCGAGGGGCGTAACGGGCAGGATACGAAATTTCAACATGAAGTTTATCGGACTACCGATTGAATAAGAATGGAAAAATGAAAAATCAGAACTGATTCAGGGCGTCACTTGAGGTCAGTTCTCATTAGCGTCAGGGGATCCAGATTGTCCACCGAGCGCTCGATACGGCGTATGCCATCCAGTCCGTCGGCGAGCATGATCTCCAGCGGGGTCCGGTTGGAACAGCGGGGATTGGGGGAGGTGACCCAGAGATTGGCCGCGTAGCCACAATGCGGAAACAGTTGATGGATGGCATTGTCCAGACGCAACAACAGGGCTACCCGGGTCCAGACCTCCCGATTGTCCGGCAGGCTGGCCCCGTGGCGCAGCCGACGAAAGACCCCCCCGGCCTCGCCCTGGGGCAATCCGAGCAACTCGGCCTGGACCATGGGCTCTAGTTCCCAATCGGCCAGGACCTGGAGGACCTTGCGGGTCAGGGCGAGCTTGTCATCCCCTGCCAGACGGGAGGGCATGTCAGCGGAGCTAGCCTTGGTTTGTCACGCGCGGGCCGAAGGCAAGTGGCGCGCGGCAGGGATGGCCAGCACTGAGCGGGAAGCGCTCCATACCGCTAAGGGTCCCCCGAGAGTCATTTCCCTTACGAATGAGGGGCTCCCGAGGGTCATTTGCCTTTGGCTGGCTTGGCTTCCTTGGTGGTTTCCTTGGTTTCTTTTGCCCCTTTGACCTCCTTGGCGGTCTTGGCATCCAGGCGTTTGATGACCTCCGTGGTCAGATTACGGTCCTCTTCCACGTACAGCATGCCGCTCTGACTGCGCTCGAAGATGGCGGTCAATTTTCGCTCCTTGCCCAGTTCCGTGATGATCTCCTGAGCGGGTTTGATGATGCCGCTGCCGAGCTTGGCCTGATCCTGGGAGAGTTCCTGCTGGGCCATGGCGGCCTTGCGTTGAATCAGGGCAATTCGCTCCTGCAACTCGCCCTTGCGCTTATCGAGTTCCGCCTGGCTCATGAGGGCCCCGTCCCGAGCCAGATTCTGCTGGAGTTGCATGATCTCCTTTTCTTCTTTCTGCAGGACCGCCTGAGGTTCCGCGTATTTTTCCTGCAGGGTGGCAAAGGCCTGTTTGCCCAGTTTGCTCTCCTCAATGACGCGTTGCATGTCGACATACCCGATCGAGACGGGTTCCGCGGCGGCCAGGGGGAGGCAGACCAGCGCCAGGGCGAGGGCAGGGGCGCGACCGGCAAATCTCATTGAAGGCTCCTGAAAGGGGCAAGGTTAGGAAGATAAGGCCCCCATTATACCCATCGCCAGGGCATTGTCGGTTTTCCCGCCTCGACCTTGATTGGCCATGGATCAGGCGTGTGACCCCCGGCGACTTCACGGCAGAGATATCCTATTGCTAAGGAACGGCAGGGATGCGGCGGCGTCATGACGGAGCGGTACTTGCAACCGAAGGTCCGCTGGGTGATGCTCACGCTCCCTGAGCATCCGCGGTCGGCGGGTGCGTGATCCTGAAATTATCTGGGGTAGATGCCGGTGGGCAATTCGCTTCAAGACCAGTTACTCAAGGCGGGGCTGGTCAACACCCAACAGCTCAAGCAGACCAAGACGGAAAAACGTAAGGAAAACCGTCAGTCACATGGTCATTCTCCAGCGCAGAGCGAGAGCCGCCAGCGGCTTCAGGCAGAGGCGGCCGAAAAGGCCCGCCGGGATCGGGAACTCAACCTCAAGCGCCAGGAAGAGCTCCGGCGCCGGGAGGAGGAGAATTCCATCCGTCAGTTGATCCATGCCCATCGCCTGTCACGGGCGGGCGGAGAGATTGCCTTCAACTTCCAGGATAGTGGACGGCTGCGGCGACTTTACCTTACCCCCGAACAGCAACGGTCACTGGTCGCCGGGCATCTGGCCTTGGTCCGGCAGGATGCCGAGATCGAACTGGTGCCGCGGGAGATTGCCGAAAATCTCCTCACGCGCAATGCCAGTCTGGTCCTGGTCCTGAACCAGCCTGAGGCAAGGACCGCGCAAGCCGCCATTGCACCAGCCACCACCGACGAGGATGATCCCTACGCGGCCTACCAGGTCCCCGACGACCTGATCTGGTGAGTGGGCGTGCTGATCGATACCCACTGCCACCTGGATGTCAGTGACTTCGACCTGGATCGCGAGCGAGTCTTGGCCGAGGCCCGTCGTCGGGGCGTGGGGCTCATTGTGGTGCCCGCGATTCACGCCGCTGGCTGGCCTGGCCTGCTGGACCTGTGCCGGCGCGAGTCCGGGCTCTATCCGGCCCTGGGGCTACATCCGGTTTATCTCGACCAGCACCAGGCCGGCGACCTGGAGGAACTCGCCGGGCTAATCGCCCGGGAAGGTCCGGTGGCGATAGGGGAGATCGGTCTGGACTTTTTTCTCCCCGCGTTGGATCGCGAACGCCAGCGGGCTTTGTTCACGCACCAGCTCGATCTGGCCGCCGCCGCCCGGTTGCCGGTCCTGATCCACGCCCGCAAAGCCCATGACGAGGTCCTAGCCTGTTTGCGCCGCCATCCGGTGCCGGGCGGCATCATCCATGCCTTCAACGGCAGCTTGCAGCAGGCGCAGCAGTACCTCGCTATGGGGTTCAAGCTCGGATTTGGCGGCATGCTGACCTTCGCCCAATCTAGCCGCCTGCGGGCCCTGGCCACGGCCTTGCCGCTGGATGCCTTGGTGCTGGAGACCGACGCCCCGGACATGAGCGGCTCCGCCCATCGGGGCGAGCGCAACAGTCCGGCCTATCTGCCCGAGGTGTTACAGGTCCTGGCCCAACTCCGGGGCCAGGAGGCGGCGTATCTGGCCGAGCAGACCAGCCACAATGCCCGCGAGGTCCTGGATCTGACGCGTTGGCCGCGAAGAGACATGGGCTTTGCCCACCATGACGAGGGCAACTGAGCAGAAGGGAGGGCGTCCGCTCCGTTGGAGATGCTGACCTGACTTAACATAATACACATTATGCGCAACCTGGCCGCCTGGCCAAGAACCCGGAAGCGTCATCCGCATCACCTGGACCGCAACGGCCTTCGCGTGGGTTTGCGCGGGTTTGCCGTGTCCAGGGCCAGACCTCATGTTAAGATTTGTCAATCGATTCCTGTCCTGATCTCGGCCCGATCCGATCGGTGTCTTCATTCAGATCAATATTAAGATTGAGCGAGATCGCGACCCGGATGCCGGATACCGTTCCCGCCCAGATTTCTGGCCGCCCGTCCAGACCCTCTCCAAGCGCCTGACAAGCGAGGACCAGTCATTGAACTTGCGTGTATTTTTCAATCTCCTGGTTTTGTGCTGCCTGTTGCTGGCCCTGGCAGGTTGTGCCTCCTCACCCCGGTCCGGGCAAGGCGCGGAAACGGCGGACGCCACCGTGAGCGCTGCGGCAGCACCTGATCCCAATAAGCCCCACCTATTCTTTTCCGGCGGCGACATCCAGCAGGTACGGGGCGCGGCCCTGGGCGCGGCAGTGACCCAGGGCTGGAAGGTCGAGGAAACCGCTGGGGAGAGCCTGATTCTGCAGAGGAATCTTGACAGTACCGCCGCTGAAGCCCTGGCTCCCGGGGCCTCACGGGGCCCCTTGCCGCCCGTTGTGGAAGTGCGCGCGGACTTTTTCCCCCGCCCCGGCGGTGTGGAGACCCAACTCGGCGCCCAGGTAATCACCCAGCGCGGAACCTCGAAGGAGACGCGCCAGGACTATACCGACGCCTACCGTAACGAACTCAGCCATTCCCTCGCCACTTTGCAGAACGCCTGGCATGAGGCCGGTCCACGGATCGCCAAGGCCCTGCCGCCAACGGGTGGCTTTCAGGACAGCCGCAACCCGGAGGGCCAGGTAGCGGACACCCCAGCGTCTTCATCCTTTGATAGCGGCTACGCCGACAACAGCGCCACAGGGCAAAACGATGCTGAGCCCCTGACCAGTTCCCCGGTAGCCGCCGCCGAGTTCGAGACCGAGACAGAGACCGAAGATAAACCACAAGTCAGCTCGGCCGCCACCTGGGCCCTCCCGGCGGGCGCCGCCGCCACTGCCGCCGCGGTGGCGCAGGCCCGGGCGAGCGCCCTGCCCCCGGGCTCTGCACAGGCAGCGACGGTCAAGGCTGGCCCAGCCCCGGTGGTCAGCCTTGCCCCGACAGCCAATCCCCGGCTCAGTCAGCGCCCGGCCCCAGCCCCCCTCCCGCGTACGGCTTCCACAACCCCGCAGATGGGACTCGCCAAAGGGGGCAGTGGGATCTCCTCCGCCGCCCGGGGCGATCAGCGTGTCCTGATTTCGTTGCCGACCGGTAAGGCTGGCAAAGCCGAAGTCACGTCCCCAGGACAGGCCACCTCCACGAGTACCAAGACGAAAATGCCTTCCGGTAGCGCCGCTACCGTCGCCACCGCAGCAAAGCCAGCGACCAGAACCACCGCGTCGGCCACCACGGCACCAGCGGGAAACAAGAAGGCAACGAGCGCGGCCTCCAAGACTCCCGCCCCTGCGTCCGTGACCACGACTAAGGTGCCCGCGACCAAGATCGTGAGCGCGACCGGGAACAAAACCGCAAAACCTACCGCTACCCCAGCCTCGCCCAGTACCGCTGGTCAGGCCCCAGGCAAGACTACGCCGGTTAAGCAGCAGCCGGCAAAGCCCGCCACCACCGGCACCAAGACGGCGTCGGCCTCAGGCACCACCGCCGCAGGCACCAACAGTCCAAAATCGGCGGCCAATGCCTCCAAGACGAACAGCGCAAACAAGACCACAGGAACCACTGCGGGCGCGAAGAAAGCCGTCTCATCCAAGGGAAATTAGCATCCCTCCATCCCGATCGCGATCCCGTTTCTGGCCCCGGGATCCCGATCGCGCCATGGCGATCATTAGTCCCCTGGTTGCGGGATCGCATTGGCCCCGGGACACAGGCGGTGGACAATCTCCGCCATGATTCCGTCCTACCCTCCCCTTCCGATCTCGCCACGGCGCGGTCCTAGCCTCATCGGCCTGATTGCCCCCCTGCTCCTCGGCGCCTGCTCCGGGGAGACGCCCCCCACGCCTGTCGTCACCCAGGCGGAACCGGCCATTGTCCGCCTGGCCGAACAGGGCGATCTGCCGGCCATCGACAGCCTGCTTACCGCGGGTACCGCCCCGGACGCAGTGGATAGTTGCCACTGGACCCCCCTCATGAAGGCGGCCCTCAATGGCCATCTGGCCACGGCCCAGCGGTTATTGGCGGGCGGCGCCAATCCCAATGCCGAGGACAAGGGTGGCTATGCATCCCTCATGTTGGCGGCCTCCCGGGGCCATGGCGAACTGGTAAAGTTGCTGCTCGACCAAGGGGCCCACCTCGATCACCAGGAGCGCAGCGGCAACTGGACCGCCTTGATCTGGGCGGCCAAGGAAGGCCAGGCCACGACCGTCGCCATCCTCCTCGCTCGCGGCGCCGATCCTGCGCTTCAGGGGCTGGATGGACGGACCGCCTCCGACTGGGCGCAGGCCAATGGCCACCACGAGGTAGTTCGGCTCCTGGCGCGCGGCGAGGATCGGTAGCGACGCCACCAGGACTGGCCGTGAATTTCGGCGGATGCCGGGTGAAACTGTCGGGTGAAGCGATCCTACACTGATGACCTGGAATAGGGCATCGGCGCCGAACTTGTCGATTGGCAGATAGCCGAACGCGCGTCGCCGCCGCGTCAGTCGCCCCCCGCTCGGGAGCGTAACGCCATGCGCAGGAAGGCCAGTTGTTTGCGATATTGGTGACAGCCGCGGCACATCAGGTTATGCAGGCGCAGGGCCATGCGCTCGCGCCAGGCGAGCGGCCGGTCGAGCTCCTGTGACATCAGTTCGGTGGCCTGTTTGCAGTTCATCATGGACGTGCTCTCCGTCGGCTCAGCGGGCGAACCAGGTTTCATCAAGGCAGCGCCGCAGGCCCATCCGGGCGCGGTGCAGGATCACCCAACAGTTGGACGTGACAATGGCGAGTTCCTGACAAATCTCGCTCACCTCAAGCCCCAGGAGCTCGCGCATCATGAAGACGCGCGACGTTCGCTCGGGCAGGTGGTCGAGACAGGCCTCGAAGACCTGCCAGAACTGTTGCTGTTCCAGTGAATCTTCGGGATCTGCCCAGCGGTGCGGCCGATGCTCGGTCGCCCAGAACCCGCGTTGGTCGAACAGTCCTTCACAGCCGTCATCGTCCTCGACGGCCGCGCCCAACTGGGAGACGGGGACCTCCTGGCGACGGGTGCGCAAGGCGTCGATGACCTTGCGTTTCAGGATGGAGTAGACCCAGGTCTTGACGCTGGAGCGGTGGCCAAACTCCGCGGCACCCTGCATGGCGGCGATCAGCGTCTCCTGCACCACGTCCTCGGCCAAGGCCGGATCGCGCAACTGGAGCGCGGCGAAACGCACGAGGTCGGCGCGCCGCGCGCCGACAAACTCGTGAATCTGCTCGTCAATGGGCATGGCTCCTCCACGGGGGTGAGGCACAAGGCGCAATGATCGCATGGAACGGTGTCGCAAATTTTTTTGTCACCCGACTGTAAGGAATCGACGCCGACTTCGACTATCACCCTGAGACCCTGGCCGCGTGCCCCGCGGCGGGTCTCTCGCTAATGACCCCCTGTCCTCTCTCCCTCACAAACCGGAGTCGATCCATGAACCACATAACTACCGCCGCCGCCCTTGCCATCGCCCTCGGGACCGCCATGACCATCGCCGCCGCGCCCACGAGTGCCGCCGATACCGGGGCCAAGGAGAAGTGCTTCGGCGTTGCCCTCAAGGGCCAGAACGACTGCAAGGCGGGGCCGGGCACCTCCTGTGCCGGGACCTCCACCAAGGACTACCAGGGTGACGCCTGGAAATTGGTGCCCGCCGGCAGTTGCGAGCAGACGGCCGCGCCCAAGTCCCCGACCGGCCACGGTCAACTCGCGGCCTTCAAGGAAAAGGCGTAAGGACCATTCGGGAGCCTGAGGCCGTGAACCCGCGCCGCGATTCGCTTCCCTGGGCCGCGGCCAACACGCCCGGGACCCACCCCGGCCTGCCACCGCGGGCCGGGGTGGGCCTCAAGCCCGCCCACGTCCAGGCCATCCTGGAGGGCGCGCCCGATCTGGGATTCTTCGAGGTCCATGCCGAGAATTATCTGGTGGCGGGCGGACCCATGCATGCCGACCTGGCCCGCATCGCTAAGCGCTATCCGCTCTCGATCCATGGCGTGGGGCTGTCGATCGGCGGGGCCGACCCGCTGGATCCCGATCATCTGCACGCCCTGCGCGGACTGCTTGATTGCTACCAACCGGCGCTGTTTTCGGAGCACCTCGCCTGGTCCACCCACGGCGGCGTGTTCTGGAACGATCTCCTGCCGGTGCCTTATGACCGAGCCACCCTGAACCGGGTTTGCGCCCATCTGGACCAGGTTCAGGAGACTTTGGGGCGGCGCATCCTGCTGGAGAACCCGGCCACCTATGTCGAATTTGCCGACTCCACCCTGAGCGAGGCCGCATTCATCACCGAACTGGTGGCGCGCACCGGCTGCGGCCTGCTGCTCGATGTCAACAACGCCTATGTGTCGTGTATCAATCACGGACGCGATGTCCTGGCCTATCTCGCCGCACTGCCGCTCGCTCAGGTCGGCGAGGTCCATCTGGCCGGCTTCCATCGGGACACCGACAGTTCGGGTGATCCGCTGCTGATCGACAGTCACGGCAGCGCCGTGGACGAGGCGGTCTGGTCGCTCTATGCCTGGACCCTCGCCCGCATCGGCCCCCAGCCGACCCTGATAGAGTGGGATAACGACCTGCCCGTCTTCGACCGGCTCCACGCCGAGGCGCGGCGGGCCGATCGGCTCCTGATGGGGCTTGAGGCGGGGCTTGAGACGGCGGGGGACACGGCCCGGAGGATCAGCGCATGAGCGGACCAGCCGCCTGGTGCGCCGCGTTGCTGGACCCGGACCGCGAGGTTCCCCCGGGGCTCTCGACCTGGAATGGGTCCGATCCCGCGCAACGCTTCACCGTCTACCGAAACAACGTGACCGTGTCGCTCATGGAAGCCCTCGCGGAGACCTTCCCGGTATGCCAGGCCATGGTCGGTGCGCCGCACTTCCGCGACCTGGCGCGCGCCTTCGTGCGTCGGCATCCGCCGCGCTCGCCGGTACTGGCACGCTACGGGCACGGGTTCGCGGACTTCATTGCCGAATGCACGCTGGCGGCGCCCTGGCCGTACCTGCCCGATCTGGCGCGCCTGGAGCTGGCGTGCCTCGACGCGCTCCATGCGGCGGATGCCCAGCCCCTCGATCCAGACGCCCTGGCGGCGGCCTTGGGGCGGCCGGAGACCCTGCCTTCGCTACGGCTGGGGCTGCATCCATCGCTGGCCACCCTGGGCTCGCCCTATGCGGTGGTGTCGCTGTGGGCTGCCCATCAGGGTGATGGGCCAGCCCCGGCCGTGAACCCCGACCGGCCCGAACAGGCCTGGGTCCTGCGCCGGGGACGAGCGGTGCTGGTCTTGCCGATGTCCGGCGGCGACTGCCGCTTCGTGCGCGCCCTGCAAGTGGGCGCGACCCTCGGCGAGGCCACCGCGACGGCGGCGGCTGCCGCATCCGACGAGGACGCGGACGCGGCCGGGGGGTTCGACCTGACCCGCTGTCTGGCCGTCCTGCTGCGCGAGCAGGTCCTGACTGGCATCACCTGAACGACCCTGACCTGGAGGCATCCCCATGACTTCTGATTCTGCCGTGCGACCGGGCGCAGGCCCCGGCCGACTCGTCGCTCGGGCAGCGGCCGCGATCGCGGTGCTGGAGCACATCCCCCACAGCCTGATCGCCCTGCTCGGGCGCGTCAGTATCGCCACCCTGTTCTGGAACTCCGGACAGACCAAGGTCGAGGGCTTCGCCGTCGACCTCCTAAGCGGCCGCATCGACATCGGCTGGCCGCGGCTCGCGGACTCGACGGTCGCACTCTTTCGCGACGAATACCGACTGCCCCTGGTGGCGCCGGAGCTGGCCGCCTACGGGGCCGCCATGGCCGAGCATCTGTTTCCGGTGATGCTGCTGATCGGGTTGGGCACCCGGTTTGCCGCCCTGGCCCTGTTGGTTATGACCGCGGTCATCCAATTCCTGGTGTACCCAGAGGCCTGGCCGGTTCACGGCACTTGGGCGACCATCCTGCTGTACCTCGCGGCGACCGGGCCCGGGCGGCTCTCGCTCGACCAGTGGATCAAGGGATGGGCCACCGGACGGGGGCATGCAGGGCTGGGGGGTCAGGACTGGACCGGTTGAATGGCCCCGATCGCCAATCGGGTCGTTCGCCACCAGCGCGCACCTGAACCCGCGGATGGCCAGCGCCACCGGAAGAAGACGCCAGGTCGATATGGTTCCGAGGAGGAAGAGGATAGGCAGGAAGAGCCAGTTTCACCCCGGCGGATTTAGGCCAGTTTCAGGTCGGCCGCGACAACTGATGGCCAGAGGGCTTGTCCTGCCCCCCTTTAGACCGCACCTAGGCAACACCTTTTACCGCCCCATGGCGGAGCCGGGTCAGGCCAGGTGGATTGGCAGCATTCGGCAGATTTCGACAAAATGCTCATAACGGCCTGACGAAGGATTAAATCCCAGCCGCACTTAGGTCCTCGTTGCCCTTCAAGATCCGCAACCGGATGGGTGCTGTCTGGTTCTCACCAGTAGAATTGGCGACGGAGCCTGCTATTACATGAGACGCGCCCAACGTATCCAAGACCTCGTCACCCGGGAACTAGCCCCCCTGCACCTGGAATTGGTGGACGAAACCCATCAGCACAATGCCCCACCGGAGGGTGAGTCCCACTTCCGGTTGCTCGTGGTCAGTGACCGCTTCGCCGACCACAAGCCCCTCGCCCGGCAGCGCATCATCAACGGGTTGCTGGCCGCGGAATTCGCTACAGGTCTACATGCCTTGGCCATGCATACCTGGACCCCGGCGGAATGGTTCGATCGGGGTGGTCTAACTCCGGCGTCCCCTCCTTGCTTGGGCGGGGGCAAAGCCACATGAAGAGCGGTGAAACCTTTGGCACCAGGCCTTCTTAGCTGCCACAGCCGCACCGCTCGCCCTTGAACGCGAATCTCCAGAAAGTGACCGTATGGCTTTTAAAGACAATAGGTTGCCCGTATCGATCCTGAGGATGGCCCTCAGCGCCGTCACCCTATGCGTAAGGTCTGCCACGTCCTGAATTTGTCTCCGCCCCCCTTTACGGCCTATCATGCCTAATAAGGATGAAACAGGCGTTTCGTCCCAGGAGTCATCATCGTCCGGTGGTGGCCGCAGGATAGTGTCATGAATTTTACCCAGGCCTGCGACCTCATTTGCAGCGTCCCTGGAAGCTTCCCTTACCTCTCGTTCCATCCAAACAGGAATATCTCATGAAAAAAGCCATCGCCCTCGGCGTCATCACCCTTTCCCTGGCCACCACGGCCATCGCCCAGGTCAAGCCCGAAGACCAGATCAAGTACCGCCAGGCCGGTTACAGCTTCATGGCCTGGAACATGGGCAAGATCAAGGCCAACCTGGAAGGTGAATTCAACGCCAAGCAGGTGGAGGCCGCCGCCAACGCCATCGCCGGCATCGCCAACTCCGGCATGGGCGCCCTCTATGGCCCGGGCACGGACAAGGACATCGGGAGCGTCAAGACCCGCGTCAAGCCCGAACTCTTCACCGACAAGGCGGAGGTCGGCAAGGTCGCCACGGCCTTCAATGCCGCCGCCAACGATCTGGCCAAGGCGGCCGCGACGGGTGACAAGGCCGCGGTAAAGAAGGCCTTCAGCGACACCGGCGCCGCCTGCAAGGGCTGCCACGACAAGTTCCGCCAGGAATAGTCACTACCCGTTAGGGTAGCCAAGCCGCCTGCGGGCGGCTTTTGTGTATCTGGCGCTCCGATTGCCAATCGCTTTCCGATGACTTTCCGATCACAGCGACGGGGATCGGGGAAAACCGCTAAGCGCCTCCTAGCTGATCCGTCACCACTCCGGCGCTGGTGGCGGCGGCGGTGGCGGTGGCTCGATCAAGACCCCGGCGGCCAGGGCCACCACCCCCAAGGCCACCAGCAGGGCGATGAGGAAGGGGATGAGTCCCCCACCCACGGCGGGCTGGGCTTGGGGATCCGCGACGACCTTGGTGCCCGTGATCATGGGCAGCACTAGGTTGTCCCGCTTGACCCAGGTGTAGAAAAGCACCGCCGCGACGTGCAGGCCCACCAGCAGGAGGAGCAGATTGACCATGATCCGGTGGATGCTGGTCAGCCATAGACTGGTGTCGCCCGCGACCAGGACGGCCAGCGGCCCCTGGAAGGCGATGTCGTCATTGGCGAACAGGCCGGTCAGCGCCTGGATGGCGACGACAACCAGGAGGCCGAAGACCGACAAGGCGCCCAAGGGGTTATGCCCCAGGCCCCGCCACTGCCCGCGCAGATAGGCCACCACCGTCGCCGGCCGGGGGAAGAAGTTGGCGAAGCGGGCATGGGTGGAACCGACAAAGCCCCAGACCAGGCGGAAGACCAGCAGGCCGATGATGGCCAGACCCAGACGCCCGTGCCAGGCCATGAGGTCACCCCCCAGTTGGCCCGTGACGAAGGCCGCCACCATCAGGGCCACCAACAGCCAGTGAAAGAGTCGGGTCGGGAGGTCCCAGACCCGGATGGAATGTTTTCTTGATACTTGAACCATGATGAGTTGCCGTTTGCCTGATCTCTCACCCCAACCGCCCGACATACCGGTCCCGTGCTGCCTTGGCGCGCTCGAACATCCCCAGCAGGCCGTCCCCGTCCCCCCGCTCCACCGCCGCCGCCAGTTCGGCCAGTTCGCCCTGGAAGCGGGCCAGCATCTGGCCCAGGGCCGCGCGGTTGGCCAGGCAGATATCCCGCCACATTACCGGGTGGCTGGAGGCGATGCGGGTGAAGTCTCGGAAGCCGCCGGCGGCGTAGCGAAAGATCTCGTCGTTCTCGTGCAGACGGGCCAGGCTGTCGACCAGGGCATAGGCCAGCAGGTGCGGCAGGTGGCTGGTCGCGGCGAGGACCTCGTCGTGATGATCGACATCCATGTGGATCACCTCCGCGCCACAGGCCTCCCACATGGCCTGGACGCGGGTAATCGCGCTGGGGTCCGTCGTGCTCAGGGGGGTGAGGATGACCCGGCGGTTGCGATAGAGTTCGGCGAAGGAGGCCTCCACCCCGCTGTGCTCGGTGCCGGCGATGGGATGACCGGGGACGAAGCGTTCCGGGACCTGGCCGAAGACCTGGCGGGCATCCGCCACCACGCTCCCTTTGACGCTGCCGCCATCGGTGAGGACGGCCCCGGGGGCCAGGTGATCGCGGATGGCGGAGAAGGTCGGGGCCATGGCCCCGAGGGGGACGGAAAGGAAGACGAGGTCCGCCCCTTCCACGGCCACCGCCGGGTCCTGGCTGTATCGGTCGATGACCCCCAGTTCCACCGCACGGTGCAGGTTGTCCAGCGAGCGGCCACAGCCGACCACCTCCTCCACCAGCCGCGCCCGGCGCAGAGCCCGGGCCAGGGAGCCACCGATGAGCCCGACGCCGATGACGGTCAAGCGCCGGATCAGGTACTCAGGGCCGGGGGCCAGCGGCTTGCCGGCGCTGTCGGTCATTGCGCCAGGACCGTCGCCAGGGCCGTTAGCAGACGTGCGTTCTCCGCCTCGGTGCCGATGGTCACCCGCAGGTGGTTGGGCATGCCGTAGTTGGCCACCGGACGGGTGATGCAGCCCAGGCGCAGCAGGGCTTGATCGATCGGGCTGGCGGGGCGCCCCAGATCGACGGTGATGAAGTTGCCCACCGAGGGGATGAAGCCCAGCCCCAGTTGGCTCAGGCCGGCCTCGAACTGGCGCATGCCCGCCCGGTTCATGTCCAGGGAGGCGCGGATATGGGCCTCGTCCTCCAAGGCGGCGATCGCCGCCGCCTGGGCGATACTGTTGACATTGAAGGGCTGACGGGCGCGGTTGAGCAGGTCGGCGATGTGGGGGTGGCTGATGCCATAGCCCACCCGCAGGGCGGCCAGGCCGTGGACCTTGGAGAAGGTGCGGGTGACGATCAGGTGCGGGAACTTGTCCAGCCACAGGGAGGCATCGGGGAAGGCCGGGTCTTCGACATACTCGGTGTAGGCCTCGTCCACCACGGCGACGCAGGTATCCGGCAGGTGGCTCAGGAAGCTGTAGAGCCGGTCCCGGTCGGTCCAGGTGCCCGTGGGGTTGTTGGGATTGGCGATCCACACCACCCGGGTCCGCTCGTTGACCAGTGCCGCCATGGCGTCCAGGTCGTGGCCAAAGTCCCGGGCCGGGGCGACGCGCGCCGTCGCGCCCACTGCCTGGGTGCTGATGGCGTAGACGGCGAAGGCATGCTGGGAAAAGACCGACTCCTGGCCGGGATGGAGAAAGACCCGAGCGATCAGATCCAGGACATCGTTGGAGCCGTTACCCAGGGTGATGGCCGCCATTTCGACGCCGTGGCGCTCCGCCAGAAGGCGGCGCAGTTCGAAGCCGCCGCCGTCGGGATAACGCCCCAGCTCCGCCAGGGCGGCGATGGCGGCCTCCCGCGCCCGGGCGCCGGGACCCAGGGGGTTCTCGTTGGAGGCCAGTTTGATGGAATTGGTGATGCCCAGTTCCCGCTCCAGTTCCGACAGGGGCTTGCCAGGGATGTAGGGCTGGAGTCCGGGCAGACCGGGGGCGGACAAGTGCAGGAAGCGGTTGGCGTGGGTGCTCATGTGGTTACTCTATTAAATGACCGCCTTGGGATAGGAGCCCAGGATGCGGAACAGGCTGGAGGCCCGGCGCAGGCTTTCCAGGGCCGGGGCGACCTGGGGGTCCTCCCGGTGGCCGTCGATATCGACGAAGAAGACATAGTCCCAGAGCCCGCGCCGGGAGGGCCGGGACTCGATCCGGGACATGCTGATCCCATGGGTCGCGAAGGGCTCCAGCAGGGCATGGAGGGAACCCGCCTCGTTGTGGGCGGAGATCAGCAGGCTGGTCTTGTCCTCCCCACTGGGGCGGGCATCCTCGATGCCGATGACCAGGAAGCGGGTGGTATTCCCCGGTTCGTCCTCGATACAGCGCTCCAGGATGTCCAGGTCGTAGATATCCGCCGCCGCCTCCCCCGCCACCGCCGCCGCGCCGGGGTGGTTGGCCGCCAGACGAGCCGCCTCGGCATTGCTGTCCACGGCGATCCGCTCCACCAGGGGCAGGTGCCGGTCCAGCCAGCCCCGGCATTGGGCCAGGGATTGCTGATGGGAATAGAGCACCTGGATCGAAGCCAGTTCCGGTTCGCGGCTCATCAGGTGGTGGTTGATGCGCAGACTGACCTCGCCGGCGATGCTCAGGGGCGAGCGCATGAACATGTCCAGGGTATGGTTGATCACCCCTTCAGTGGAGTTTTCCACCGGCACCACGCCGTAATGGCAGGACCGGGCCTCGACTTCGCGAAAGACATCGTTGATGGTCGTCACCGGGACCGTCGTCGCGGCATGGCCGAAGTGCTTGACCGCCGCCGCTTGGGTGAAGGTCCCCGCCGGGCCGAGGAAGGCCACCGACAGGGGTTGCTCCAGGGCCAGGCAGGCGGACATGATCTCGCGGAAGAGGCGGGCCATGGCCTCGCCGCTCAGGGGCCCGGGGTTGCGGGCCTTGATCCGGCGGAGTACCTCGGCCTCGCGGCCGGGGCGGTAGAACTGGGTGTCGCCCAGTTCGGCCTTGATCTCGGCCACCTCCCCGGCGCAGGCGGCCCGGACGCTGAGCAGGCGCAGCAGTTCACCGTCGATGGCGTCGATGCGCTGCCGCACGTCCGCCAGCCGTTCCTCGGAGTTCATGCCCCCGCCCTCCCCCGCCCCGCGCGGATTCCCGGCCCCGGCCCAGGCATCAGGCCCCTTCCCGATCCTGGTCGCAGCCCAGGCAGCGCACCGACAGCACGCCGGGGATGTCCCGCAGCTTCAGCACCGTCTCCTGGGGCACCCACTGATCGAGATCCATCAGGGTCACGGCGATGTCACCCCGGGAGCGGTTGAGCATGTCGATGATGTTGAGCCCGGCCGCGGCCAGGTCGGTGGAGATCTGACCGACCATGTTGGGCACGTTGCTGTTGACCACCGCCAAGCGGTAGGTGCCGCTGCCGGCGCCGCGCGGCAACTGGATCTCCGGGAAATTGACCGAGTTGGTGACATTGCCATCTTCCAGCCAGGCGCGGACCTGGTCGGCAACCATGACGGCGCAGTTCTCCTCGGCCTCTCGGGTGGAGGCCCCCAGGTGCGGCAAGGTCACCACCCGGGGATGGTCCTTCAGCAGGTTGGAGGGGAAATCGCAGACATAGGCATAGAGGTGGCCGGAGTCCAGGGCCGCCACCGCCGCAGCGTCGTCGATGATGCCGTTGCGGGAGAAATTGAGCAGCACCCCGCCCTTGCGCATGTGGCGCAGGCGCTCGGCGCTGATCATGCCGCGGGTCTCGTCGGTCAGGGGGACGTGGAAGCTAATGAAGTCGGAACGGGCGACCAGGTCGTCCACGCTGAGAGCCTGCTGCACGTCGGCGGCCAGTTGCCAGGCGCGCTGGACGGTGATGGTCGGGTCATAGCCGATGACCTTCATCCCCAGGGCGCGGGCGACGTTGGCCACCTGGACGCCGATGGCCCCCAGGCCCACCACGCCCAGGGTGCGGCCGGGGAGCTCGAAGCCCACGAACTGCTTCTTGCCCGCCTCCACCGCCTTGTTGATGGCGGCGTCATCACCCTCCAGTCCCCGGGCGAAGGCCCAGCCCTGGGCGATGTTGCGCGCCGCCAGCAGCATGCCCGCCACCACCAGCTCCTTGACGGCATTGGCGTTGGCCCCGGGGGCGTTGAACACCGGGATGCCACGCTCGGACATGCGCGCCACGGGGATGTTGTTGACCCCGGCCCCCGCCCGGCCCACGGCCCGCAGGGAGGCGGGGATCTCCAGGTCGTGCATGCTGGCGGAGCGCACCAGGATGGCGTCCGGATGGGCGATCTCGGAGGCGATCTCGTACTTCTCCCGGGGGAAGCGGTTCAGGCCCACTACCGAGATATTGTTAAGCGTCAGTATCTTATGCATTATTGTCAAAAATGATTTAGGTGGATTTTGTAACTGTTTAGACCCCCTCTCCCCAGCCCTCCCCCGCCAGGGGGGAGGGAGCAAGAGATTCAGCGGCTTGTGCTGAAGCAGCTGCCCCTTATGCGTGAGGGGTCTGAACGGTTGGATTTTTATCAGCCGTGCTTACGCTCGAATTCGGCCATGAAGTCGACCAGGGCCTGGACGCCCGCCTCGGGCATGGCGTTGTAGATGCTGGCGCGCATCCCGCCGACGGAGCGATGGCCCTTGAGGGTCAGGAGACCATGGGTCTTGGCCTCGGCGAGGAAGGGCGCGTCCAGTTCCGGATTGGGTAGGGTGAAGGGCACGTTCATCCAGGAGCGGCAGTCCGGGCGCACCGGGTTGGTGTAGAAACCGGAGGCGTCAATGGCATCGTAAAGCAACTGGGCCTTGCGCTGATTGATCACCGCCATCTGCTCCAGTCCACCGAGCTCCCGGAGCCATTTGAATACCAGCCCCGCCAGGTACCAGGCATAGGTCGGCGGGGTGTTGTACATGGAGTCGTTGTCGGCGTGGATCTTGTAATCGAACATGGTCGGCGTGCCCTCCAGGGGCTGGCCGATGAGATCCTCGCGAATGATGACGATGGTCAGGCCCGCCGGGCCCACGTTCTTCTGCGCCCCGGCGTAGATGAGGCCGAAGCGGGAGACGTCGATGGGCCGGGAGAGGATGGTGGAGGACATGTCCGCGACCAGGGGGACCTCGCCCGTGTCCGGGACATAGGGAAACTCCACGCCCTCGATGGTCTCGTTGGGGGTGTAGTGGACATAGGCCGCGGTCTCGCCCAGCAACAGGTCCAACTGCGACGGCACGCTGGTGAATTTGCCCTCGTGCCCACCCTCGGTGACGGCGACCGTGCAATAGCGCTTGGCCTCCTGGATGGCCTTCTTCGACCAGGAACCGGTCTTGATGTAATCCGCGTCCTGCGCGCCGCGCAGCAGATTCATCGGCACCATGGCGAACTGGCTGGAGGCGCCGCCCTGGAGGAACAGGACCTTGTAGTTCTCCGGGATGGCCAGCAGGGCGCGCAGATCGGCCTCGGCCTCGGCGGCGATGGACATGTATTCCTTGCCACGATGGCTCATCTCGGCCACGCACATGCCGGAGCCATGCCAGCTCAGCATCTCCTCCCGGGCCTGGTTGAGGACGCTCTCCGGCAACATGGCCGGGCCGGCACTGAAGTTGTAGGGTCTTGCCATGGTCGCTACTCCGTCAAAGTTATAAATGGGGGGTGGTTCAAGTCGCTGTTCGGTATTGTTGGATGAGGCACGGAAACGCCGCAAACTGCAGTTCACCGGGTTTATAGACATCGCGCATCAATTTTCGGTTTTTCCGACCCTCCCTGACACAATGCCGAGAAATGGTCTGGGGTGAGACAAGACTCCTCATGACGCTTATCCGGGAATTCGCGTGCTCAACAGGCTTCCGCCAGATCAGCTGGCTGGGCTCTCGTCCGGATCGGCGTCCTCGGTCGGCTCGGCTGGATCGGCGTCCCCAGCAGAGTCGACCGGATCAGCCGGATCGGCGGCGGTCGTTTCATCCAGATCGCCTTCCAGACCCGGGATGCGCTCGACCCCAGCCAGGCGTTCGCCCTCGCCGACCCGGATGAGCTTGACCCCCTGGGCGGAACGGCTGAAGACGGGGATCTCCGCCACCGTGGTCCGCACCAGGGTGCCGCCGACGGTGATGAGCATGATCTCATCCTCCGGGCGCACCAGGACGGCCCCCACCAGGTTGCCGTTACGCACCGAGGCGCCACTGGCGATGACGCCCATGGTCCCACGCCCCTTGGTGGGAAAGTCCTCCAGGGGGGTGCGCTTGCCATAGCCGTTCGCCGTCACGGTCAGGATGGTACAGCCGGGTTCGACCACCAGCATGGCGATGACCTCCTGGCCCTCGCCCAACTGGATGCCGCGCACGCCATGGGCGCCGCGACCCATGGACCGGACCTCGCTTTCGCGGAAGCGGACGGCCTTGCCGGCGGAGCTGAACAGCAGGATGTCCTGTTGACCGTCGGTGATGGCCACGTCCACCAACTGCTCGCCCTCGTGCAGATCCAGGGCGATGATGCCGCGGGCCAGGGGCCGGGAGAACTCCGGGAGGGGGGTCTTTTTGACCGTGCCGGCGCTGGTCGCCATGAAGATGAACCGCCCTTCATCATAAGCCTGCACCGGCAGGACGGCATGGATGCGCTCATCGTCCCCGAGGGGCAGGAGGTTGACCATGGGCCGGCCGCGGGCCGTCGGCCCGGCCTGGGGCAATTCGTAAACCTTGAGCCAGTAGACCTTGCCCAGGCTGGAAAAGCACAGGACCGTGTCGTGGGAGTGGGCGACGAAGAGTTTGTCGATGAAATCCTCGTCCTTGGTCCCCGCCGCCGTGCGCCCCTTGCCGCCGCGCTTCTGGGCCTGATACTGAGCCAGGGGCTGGGCCTTGGCATAGCCGCCGTGGGACAGGGTCACCACCACGTCCTCGGGGGTGATGAGGTCCTCCAGGGTCAGATCGGTATGATCCGTCTGGATCTCGGTGCGCCGTGGGTCGCCGTACTGGTCGCGGATGGCCACCAGTTCGTCGCGGATCACCGCCATGAGATGCTCTGGGGAGGAGAGGATGTTCAACAGCTCGGCGATGGCCGCCAGGATCTCCTCGTATTCCTTGAGGATCTTGTCCTGTTCCAGGCCGGTGAGGCGATGCAAGCGCAGGTCGAGGATCGCCTGGGCCTGGGTCTCGCTCAGCCGGTAACCCGTGGCGCTCAGCCCCAGTCCTTGCTCCAGGTCGTCGGGGCGACTCTGGTCGGCGCCGGCCCGGGCCAGCATATCGGCGACCGCCCCCGGCCGCCAGACCCGGGCCAGAAGCCCGATCTTGGCCTCCGCCGGACTGGCAGAGGCCTTGATGAGGGCGATGACCTCGTCGATATTGGCCAGGGCCACCGCCAGGCCCTCCAGGATATGGGCCCGACCCCGGGCCTTGCGCAGCTCGAAGATGGTCCGGCGGGTCACCACGTCCCGCCGGTGGCGCAGGAAATACTCCAGTAATTGCTTCAGGTTGAGCAGCCGCGGCTGGCCGTCCACCAGGGCGACCATGTTGATGCCGAAGACCGATTGCAGGGCGGTGTGCAGGAAGAGGTTGTTGAGCACCACGTCCGGATAATGGTCGCGCTTGACCTCGATGACCATGCGCATGCCGTCCTTGTCCGACTCGTCGCGCAACTCGGCGATGCCCTCGACCTTCTTCTCCTTGACAAGTTCCGCCATGCGCTCCAGCAGGCGCGCCTTGTTCACCTGGTAGGGCAGCTCGGTGACGATGATGGCCTCGCGGCCGCTGCGCTTTTCCGTCTCGGTATGGGTGCGGGCACGCATGAGGACCCGCCCGCGGCCGGTGCGGTAGGCCTCGCGAATGCCGCGCACGCCGTTGATGATGCCAGCGGTGGGGAAGTCGGGCCCCGGCACCAGGACCATCAAGTCGTCGATACTAATCTCCGGGCGCTCGATCACGGCCAGACAGGCGGCGATGATCTCCCGCAGGTTATGGGGCGGGATGTTGGTCGCCATGCCCACGGCGATGCCCGCGGAGCCGTTGACCAGCAGGTTGGGGAAACGCGCCGGCAGGACCGTCGGCTCCTGTTCCGACTCGTCGTAGTTGGGGATGAAGTCGACCGTCTCCTTGTCCAGGTCGTCCAGCAGGCTGTGGGCGATGCGCGCCATGCGCACCTCGGTGTAGCGCATCGCTGCCGGGGCATCGCCGTCCACGGAGCCGAAGTTGCCCTGCCCGTCCACCAGCATGTAGCGCATGGAAAAGGGCTGCGCCATGCGGACGATGGTGTCGTAGACCGCAGTGTCGCCGTGGGGATGGTACTTACCGATGACATCGCCGACCACGCGGGCCGACTTCTTGTAGGGCTTGTTCCAGTCGTTGCCCAGTTCGTTCATGGCGAACAGCACCCGGCGATGGACGGGCTTGAGGCCATCGCGCACGTCCGGCAGCGCCCGGCCCACGATCACGCTCATGGCGTAATCCAGGTAGGACTGACGCATCTCGTCTTCCAGGTTGACGGGGATGACTTCTTTGGCGAAATCCGGCATGGCGATGATTGACCTGGGCGCGGCGGGGGGCAGACGGGCAGGCCAGGCCGGGCGGCGAGCGCGTCCGCGACCGGGCCTGGAAAACGCGTAATTCTAGCATGCCGGGGGGTGGCATAGCCCCCCACGCAGGCACCTAGAGGCGGATTCCGCCGGGGGTTGCGAGGAGATCAGGCGCAGATTCCGCCAGGTGATTGGGATTCAAGGTCGGTAAGGCTCAGTGCCAGCATGGTCAAGTCGTCCGCCGCCGGGGCCTCCTGGACAAAGCCGGCCACCGCCGCGCGCATGCCCGCGATGAGGGCGCGGACCTCCTGGTCCTGGAGCTGGTTGATGGCGGCGACCATGCGCGCGCCGGTGAAGAAGGCCCCCTGCGCGTCCTGCGCCTCCGTGAGGCCGTCGGTGTAGAGGAAGAGCAGGTCACCCGGCCCCAGGGTCAGGTGGGAGGATTGATAGTTCACGTCTTCCATCCCGCCCAGGAACAGATGGATGGGGGTGTCCAGGTAGTCGAAATCCCCACCCCGCCGGGCGATCAGCGGGGGATTGTGGCCGGCGGAGACATAATCCAGTTCACCCGTGGTGGCATCGAGGATGCCCATGAAGACGGTGATGAACATGTCGTTTTCCGAACAAAGCATGTTGTTGGCCTGGACGAAGACCTGATCCAGGGGCTGGCCCTGGCGGACCAGGTTCTTGAGGATGGTCATGCCGATGACCATGAACAGCGCCGCCGGCACCCCCTTGCCGGAGACGTCGCCGATACAGAAACAAAGACGGCCATCGTCCAGGGGGAAGAAGTCGTAGAAGTCGCCACCCACCTCCTTGGCCGGTTCCATGGTGGCGTAGAGGTCGAGATTGGCGATGTCGGGGTACGGCGGAAAGATGCGCGGCAGCATGCTCGCCTGGATGCGGTTGGCGGCGCGCAGCTCGCCGTCCACTCGGGCCTTCTCCGCCGTGACCTGGGCCAGGTCGCGGATATGGTCCTTCAGGTCCTGGGTCATGCGGTTGAAGTCCTCCGCCAGGACCTGGATCTCGTCGCCGGTCCGCACCTCCAGGCGGTGATCGAGGTGGCCGGAGCTGACATAGGCCACCCCCTCTAAGAGTTGCCGCACCGGGGCGGCGATCCGCCCGGAGACCACGTAGACCAGCACCAGGACCGCGGCCATGACCGCCGCCATGCTCCAGAGAATGGAGCGCATCAGGCGATAGGCCCGTCCCATCAGGTCCGCCTCGGGGAGGGAGACACCCAGGCCCCAGTTCGGGGTGTTGGGGATGGGGTTGTAGAGGGTGGCGAAGAGGGTGCCGTCGGGACGGCGATAGGTGCCGAAACCGGCCTCCCCCCGCGCCAGGGTGCGGGCGATCTCCTCCAGGCCCGTATAACCCTGGGCGGCGGACTGCAACAGATTGAGCTGCATGCGCAACTCCGCCTTGGGATGGGCGATGAGCAGGCCCCGATGATCCATGACCCAGCCGAAGCCGTGGTCGCCGATCCCGATCGCCCCGGCGATTTCCGACAGGGTGTTCATCATGACGGTGATGGCGACCAGGCCCACCCGCTCCCCCTGGTCACCGACGACGGCGGCCGCGACGACGAAGACACTGGCCCCGGTGGCGCGGGAGACCAGGGGCTCGCTGACCACCTGGTCGCGGTCCTCGGTCATGATCGCCTGGAAGTAGCCGCGATCGCCCACCTGGCCGGTGGAGCCGATGGAACTGACATATTCGCCGGCGGCGTTGGCGAAAAAGACCATCTCATAATCGGGATTGATGCCCAGCATGCGGTGGGCCAGTTCCCGCTGGATGGCCGCCATGTCTCCGCCGCGAAACACCGCATCCCGGGACAGGGTGCGGACGTCGCTGAGATAGCCGCGAAAGAGATTGCCCAGACCAGCGGAGCGCGCCCGCAGCACCTCCTGACTCAGCTCCTGAGTCAAGGGGATCACCGTGCCCTTGACCTCCCGGTAGAGCAAGGCGCCCAGCAAGGTCAGGACGCAGACCAGCAGCAGGCCGAAGCCCAACAGCATCTTGGAACGGATGGTGCTCAACATGGTTATGGGCCACGCCTCTCAGTGAGCGTTTTCAGAGCAGGGGCCGCAACACCGTGCGCTCCAGGTGGCGGGCCAGGAGGACGATGAAGGACACCAGCAGCAGGTAGACCAGACCCGCCAGGAGATAGGCCTTGAAATACTGAAAATTGCTCGCGGCCAGCTCCTGGACCTGGGCGAAGAATTCCGTGTACTGGATGAGAAAGACGACGGAACTGTCCTTGAGGTTGAGGATGGCCTGGTTGGTCAGGGCCGGCACCGCCGCCATCCGCAGGGCCTGGGGCAGGGTGACGAGCCGAAAGACCTCCAGATGGGTGAAGCCCTGGGCGCGGGCGGCCTCGAGTTCCCCGGGGTCGATGCCGTGGTAGGCGATGCGCAGATAGCGGGTGTTATAGGCGGCGACGTTGAGGGTAAAGCCGATGATCGCCACCGTCAGGGGCGACAGGCGCAACCCCAGGGGCGGCAGACCGTAGTACATCAGGAACAGCAGCACGATCAGCGGCGTGCCGATGAAAAAGGAGATATAGGCATCCGTCAGGCGGCGCGTGACGGAATGAGGGCTGATGGTCAGGTAGAAGACGACGATGCCCGCCAGCAGCCCGGTGCAGGTGATGGTAACCGCCAGCAGCAGGGTGTTGCCCAGGCCGGCCAGGAGCGCCGGCCCGTACTCCAGCACCTCCTGGAAGAAGGCCAGCCACTCGCTCATACCCCGCGGGCCCCGCGGCCGAAGAAGGCGCTGATGTGCGGGTCCTGGTGCTGGTCCAGCAGGAGATCCGCGTCCCCCTCGGCCCGCACCCGGCCATGATCGAGGAACAGGACGCTGTCCGAGATGTAGCGCGCCACCGTCACGTCGTGGGTGACGCAGAGCATGGTCACGTTGTCGAGGAACAGCCGGTTGATCAGGGCGACCACCTCCCGCGACATCCGCGGGTCCAGGGCCGAGGTCGGCTCGTCGAAGAACAGCACCCTGGGGTCCATGGCCAGGGCGCGGGCGATGGCCACGCGCTGTTTCTGGCCCCCGGAGAGCTGGGCCGGGTACTTGTCGCCATGGGTCTCCAGTTCCATCCGCCGCAGTTCCTCCCGGGCGCGCGCGGTCGCCTGGGCCTCGGGGAGGTGGCGCAACTTGCGCAGCCCGAGTTTGATGTTCTCCAGGGCCGTCAGGTGGCGGTAAAGGGCGAAATTCTGGAAGACGAAGCCGATGCGCTGGCGCAGGGCGCGTACATCGGTCCCGGGCCGGGTGATGTCCTCCCCCTCGAAGAAAATCTGGCCCGAGGTCGGTTCGATCAGGCGGTTGAGGCAGCGCAGCAGGGTGGACTTGCCACACCCGGAGGGCCCCATGACCACCTTGACCTGCCCCACCTCCAGGTCCAGGTCGACACCGTCGAGCACCCGTCGGCCATCGAATTCCTTGACCAGATTCCGAACCACCAACAACGCCATGGCCGACCTCAGAGCCTGCCGATGCCCGGGATGGCGAAGCGCCGCTCGACGGCGCGCACCAGGGCCAGCATCAGCTTGTAAATCAGGAAATAGATGACCCCGACCGCCAGATAGATCTCCAGGCCACGCAAGGTGGTGGAGGCCAGGGTCATGGCCTGCTTCATGACATCGGGTATCCCCACGGTGTAGGCAAAGGGAGAGTATTTGAGGACGGTGGTGAACTCGTTGAGCATGCCCGGCACCGCGAAGCGCAGCATCTGCGGCAGTTCGATGGCGACCAGAATCTCCCGGCGCCGCAGCCCCATGGCCTCGGCGGCGAGGATCTCGTTGGGATCGATGCCGTTGAACCCGGCGCGAAAGACCTCGGCCAGATAGGCCCCGGTGATCAGCCCCAGACTGAGCATCATGGCCAGTAGGGGCGAGACCTCCAGGCCGATACCCGGCAGGCCGAAGAAGACGATGAACAGCAGCACCAGGACCGGAACGCCGCGAAAGACGTAACTGTAGACCGCCAGGACCGGGCCCAGGCCTGGCAGGCGCAGGCGGGTCAGAATCGCCAGGGCCAGACCCGTCGCCAGCCCGGTGGAGATGCAGGCGAGGGTCACCCCCAGGGTGTAACCAACGCCCGTCGCCAGTTGCGCCAGGATCTGCCAGAAACTCATCGCCACCGGCCCCGGGGCCGCAGTTCATCCATGCCAGGCGCCTGAACTCATCACCAAGAACCCACGTTCAGCCACAACAAGCACCACCACGATCGCCCATACCCCAGCATCCTGGACTACACCTGCCAAAAGCCTCGAAACTTCCACACCGGGGGATCAGATCATCCACTTGTCGATGATGGTCTTGAGCTTCTCCGGGCCCAGTTCGGTCAGGTAGCGGTCGAAATCGTCGCGCAGGGGGGAGCCCTTGGGAAAGGCGAAGCCGAAGCGGTCGAAGCCGCTGAAGACGTAGCTGTCCTGGATCGGCAGCTTCTTGCGGTAGACCGCGGCCACGGTGCCATCAAGGAAGGCCAGGTCGACCTGGCCGTTCTGCAGGTCGGCCATGACCTCGTTATAGCTGGGGTAGAGCTTGACCTTGTCCAGGCTGTAGAGGCCCTTGGGCTCCATGTCCTTCTTGATGAAGTCCGCGTAGGCCATGCCGCGGGGATAGCCGGTGCTATACCGCTTCCACTCCGCCAGATCGGTGAACTGGATGTTGCGGTCCTTGAGGCTCATCAGGTTCCAGGTGTTCTCCAGGTAGGGCTGGGAAAAGTCCATGACCTGCTTGCGCTTGTCGGTGATGGAAATACCAGAGAAGGCGACGTCGGCCCGGCCACTGACCACGGCGCCGAGCATGCCCTGCCAGTCATAGGCGGTGATCTGCAGGGTACAACCCCGCGCCTGGCAGTAACCCTCGAAGATCTCCAGGTCCATCCCCTTGGTCTGGCCGTTCTCCTCGAACAGGTTGGGCGGCGAGGCGGGGGACACGGCGGCCCGGATCACCTTGGGGACCTCCGCCGCGCCGCAACCGACGGCATAGAGGAGGCCCGCCAGAATCAATGTCAGCAACGAGGAAAAACTAATTTTCATTTTCATACAAATGGTTGAACTAGGTTTTTGCCAGATTCATACCGGCCAGGATAGGTCCGGCATGTTAAAGTCTTCGCACATCACTTTTCGGGTTTTCCGGGTTGGGTGGCGTCTGGCGGGGGACAACCTGAATAGGTCCCTGTAGGCTTAACGACCGCATCCCTGCGGTCGACACCCCCGCCAGACGCCCCCCAACCCTCCCTATCGCTGCTGAAAACTGAAGTGCGACGTTTATAACTGATCCGAAGAGGAGGATCGAAGGCGCATTATGCCGAATGCGCCCCGAACCTGGCGCGTCTTTTGGGGTCCGTGCGCCGGTCGAGGTGATCCAGGGCCAGGCCCAGGACCCAGATGACCAGGAAGTAGAGGGCCGCCACCATGATCAGGGGGAAGAAGGCCTCGAAGGTCCGGCTGCGGATGATGTCCCCGGCCTTGGTCAGGTCCTGGACGCCGATATAGCCGACGATGGAGGTCATCTTGACCAGGGAGATGAACTCCCCGCGGTAGACCGGCAGGATGCGCCGCGCCGCCTGGGGCAGGACGATGTGGACGAAGGTCTGGACGCGGGTGAAGCCCATGGCGATGCCGGCCTCGGTCTGACCCCGGTCCACCCCCTCGATCCCGGTACGGAACATCTCCGAGACGTAGGCGCCGAAGTTCATGCCAAAGGCGATGACGGCGACGAGCAGTGGGTCGATATTCATTGAAGCGAAGGCAACGTAGAAGATCAGCATCAGCAACAGGAGCACCGGCAGGCCCCGGATCAGGAAGATGTAGCTGGAGCCGAACCAGCGCAGCAGGGGCCGGGGGGACATGCGCAGCCAACAGACCAGGGCGCCGAGCAGGGTGCCGAAGAGGGTCGCGGCCACCGAGATCAGCACCGTCACCCAAAGACCATTGAAGATCAGCTTCCAGCGGTTTTCGAGGACGAAATTGGCCTGGAAGCTGGCCCGCAATTCGTCGAGGAAACCGGGTGGGGCGCCACCCTCCCCCGCGCCCTGGCCAGCGCCAGCCGCCGTGCCGCTCCCCTCCCCCGCCTGCCCCGCGCCCGCCGTGCCGGGGGGCAGGTTCTTCTTCAGGGCCAGCACCACCGAGGAGACCTCGGCGTAGGGGGTGGAAAAGGCCACCTGTCTCTGCCGCTCGGGGGTGATGGCCAGGGCCGAGGCGATAAGGTCCAGCTTGCCGGAGGTCAGGGCCGGGATCAGGGCGCTGAATTCCAGCGGCTCCATCACCAGGCGCATGCCCTCCCGGGCGGCGAAGCGGCGCGCCAGTTCAATGTCGAAACCGACATAGTCGCCGTCCACCATGCCGACATAGGGCAGGCCGACGAACACCGAGGTCCCCAGCCGCAGGACCGGGCCGTCCGCGGGCAGGGGGATCTCCGGCATCCGGGCCTGGTGGGGGTCGCCCTCGAACCAGCGCTGGCGCATCTGGGCATGGGTGCCGTCCGCCAGGATGGCCGCCATGAAGCGGTCGAACCGCTCGCGCAGGTCCTGGTCCTGCTTGCGGAAGGCCGCGCCTTGGGGTACCGGCAGGATCGGCTCGCCCAGCAGCCCGATCTCGGGGTTGGCCCGGAGGATATCGGGGGCACTGGTGGCGATGATGATGCCCGCGTCCACCTTGCCGGTCTTGAGCGAGGTGATGAGATCGGCATGGCCGGTGAGATGGATGACCTGGGCCTCGGGATAGGTGCGCGCCACGAACTGATCCTGGATGGCGCCGGCGAAGACGGCGATGCGCCCCCGGGCCAGATCGTCCAGGGAACGCCAGCCGCGAGGCGCCGGCGGGTTCCCGGCCGTCCCGCCGCCGGGCGAGGTGCCGCCATCGCCAACCGGACGGTCCTTGCCAGCCCCAGCCCCGTCAGCGGGCGCATTGGGGATAGTCGCCAAGGCGGCCAGGTTGTCCCGCAGCACCAGGGCCGCCGACTGTTCGTAGTCATAGGGAACGGAAAAGTCGACCTTGGCCTGCCGCTCGGGGGTAATGGAAAGGCGCGACATGATCATGTCGATCTTGCCCACGGCCAGGGAGGCGATGAGGGCATCGAACTCCATGGGCAGGATCTCCAGGCGCAGGCCCTCACGGGCGGCGAACCGGCGCAGCAGTTCCATGTCGTGGCCGATGGGTTCACCGTCGGCCTGGGAGATGTAGGGCAGACCGACCAGATAGGAGGTGCCCACTTGGAAGGTCTCGCCGGTCTCAGGCTGAGGGATCGAAGGCATGACCACCGTCTCGGGTTGGTCGATGAGCCAGCGGCGTTGGATATCCTCCAGGGTACCGTCCTCCCGCGCCGCGGCCAGGAATCGGTCGAAACGCTGCCGCAGCCCGCTCTCATCCCCCTTGCGGAAGGCGGCGCCGATGGGGGTGTCGTAAAAGTCATCCGCCAGAATCGCCAGGTCCAGGTTGAGCCGGGCGATATCGCGAATGCTCACCGATTCAGTGATGGCGGCGTCAGCCTTGCCGGTCTTGACCGCCAGGACGAAATCGGCCGTGCTGTTGAAGCGCAGGATCTCGGCTTCGGGGAAGGATTGGGTGACAAAGAAGTCCTGACTCGTGCCATTGAAGACGGCGATCCGTCCCTGGGCCAGCTTTTGCAGGGACAAGTTCCCCCCCGCCGGACGCTTGTCACCCTGAGCGGCGGCATCCCCCCCGGCCTCAGGCTGCCCAGTTGGACCGGCCGCCGGATTCCTGGCCTGCCCGGGGGCATGGTCCGGCTCCGCCATCCGATTGCGCAACGCCAGCGCAACGCCATGGGTGGTCATATATGGCGTGGAAAAATCAATGGACTTGAGACGCTCTTCGGTGATGAAAATACCGTAGCTGATCAGATCGACCTTGCCGGAGACCAGGGACGGGATCAGAGAGCCGAAATCCAGACCGCGAAATTCCAGCACCAGGCCCTCCTGGCTGGCAAAGCGCTGCAACAGTTCGATGTCCAGGCCAAGGTACTGGCCCTCCCGCAGGGTAACGTAGGGCAGGTCGCCGATGACGACGCCAGCGACCAGTTTGCCCCGCGGGACCGCGGGCGGGGGGATAACCGGGTGGTCGGGATGTTCCGGGTCGACCATCAGCCAGCGCTCGGTCAGGGCCGCGAGCTGGCCGTCCTGACGCAGCGTCTCCAAGAAGGCATCGAAACGCTTTCGCAAGGCCTGGCTGTCCTTACGAAAGCCGACTCCCAAACCGTACTGGCCGATACCGCCGGCCAGGATTCCCAGTTCGGGGTTGGTCCGCAGGGGGTCCAGGGCCTTGTACTGGTCGGTGATAGCCACGTCCACCTTACCAGACTTGAGGGCCAGGTACATGTCCGCGGCGGTTTGAAAGCGGGTGATCCGTGCCTGCGGAAAATGCCGTTGGAGGTAAGGGTCGAACACGCTGCCGAGGACGACGGAGAAATGGCCGTGTGCGATGTCATCCAGACCCCGCCAGAGGGACTCGTCCGCCACTTCCGCGTCCGACGGAACGAAATCGGGTTGAGGTTCAATGGCACTGGCCAGCCGGGCCTTGAGAACCACAGCCGCGGCCTGGCCCTCGCCGTAGGAAGCGGAAAAATCCACCGCCTTGGCCCGCTCCGGGGTGATGGCCAGGCCATCGGTGATGAGGTCCACCTTGCCCGCGGCCAGGGCCGGGATCAGGGCGCCGAAGTCGAGGGACTGGATCTCGAAGGCGATGCCCTCCTCCACGGCGAAGCGCTGGAGGATCTCGAGATCGAAGCCGACGTAACGCCCCTCCTTGAAGCCAACATAAGGCAGATCCGCCACGGAGACGCCCAGCACGTAGCGTTCCTTGGGGGCCTGAACCGGGTAGTCGGGCATCACCACCTGCTCGGGGTCACCGCTGAACCAGCGGCGATGGATCTCCTCATAGCCGCCGGAGGCGCGCAGGCGCTCCAGGTAGCGATCGAAGCGTTCCCGCAGCGCATCCCGGTTCGGGCGGAAACCGATCCCCAGGGGATAGGTCAGAAAGCCCTCCTCCAGGATGGCCAGCTCGGGATGGGCGTGAACGATGGCGCGGGCGCTGATGCTGTCGAAGATGCCCGCGTCCACCTTGCCGTTCTTGACGGCGACGATTTGATCCGTGGTGCTGTTGAGGGTGGTGATCTGGGCCCGGGGAAAGCTTTGTTCGGCATGGACGCTCATGACGGTGCCCAGGATGACGCCGATGCGCCCCCAGGTTGGAAGATCCGCCAGGGAACGCCAGCCCCCGTCCCCCGGTACCCCGACCGGCGCGGCCACCCCGCTCCCGGCGATCTCACCCTGGGCCGTAACCGACCGGGAGGGTTCATCCCGCTCACAGCCGGCGAGGATCAGGGCGGCGAGGACCAGGAACAAGGTCGGGGCGAGGAGGCGGGGAAAATTCATGCGGTGCAGCTCCGCGGGAAGAAGGTGATTGCGATGACTATCCCAACCCAGCCGTCGGTCAGGCGGCAACCGCGGCCGGGACGGGTGGGGCCTTCCTTCCCCGCCCCCCACGGCTGGGGATGACCAGGACCTGGGCATTGGGGAAATGGCCGCGGATGCCATCCTTGATCCGGGCGATGATCGCGTAGACCTGCCCCATGGTAAGGTCCGGGTGAAACTCTAGGAAGAGCTCGACGAAGACCTGACTCCCGGCCCGCCGGCTGCGAAAGCCATGGATCTGCTCATAGTCATCGAAGTGGTTGACCAGTTCACGGACGATGACGATCTCATCCCGCTCTTCCAGGCTGCGGTCGATGAGGTCCCCCAGGGTCCCGGAGAGGATGTCGCCGATGGACCGCACCACGATGAAGATGAGGACGATCGAGGCCGCCACGTCGATCAGGTAGGCCCACTCGAACCCGCTGAGCAGCAGGGAGGAACCCACGGCGCCGATGATGAGGAAGTCCTCCAGTGCCCCCATGCGCATCATGCGCCACATGGCCTCGAAGATGGGCGCGTGTTCGGTGCGGGCGAGTTGCAGGTTGCGGAACCAGAGCCAGGTGGAGAGGACCAGGGACAGGCTGGTGAGCAGGATGCCGATCAGCCCGCCCTCGGGCGCCACCGGATGGTCGATCTTGTGCGCCAACTCGTAGCTGATGAACAGGACCGCCATGATCATGGTCAGGGCGACCACGGTGGTGGACATCATCTCCAGGCGCCCGTAGCCATAGGTATTGCGCAGATTCACCCCGCCGGCGATGCGCCGCACCGTGTAGAGCGACAGGGCCGAGGCCAGGGCCCCGGTCAGGGCGATGACGAAATTGGCGACGAAGACGATGGAGTTGGAGGTCAGCATGCCGATGGTCGAGGCCCCAAGGGTATAGATCTCCATACCCAGGGTGATGGCCAGCAGGCGCTGCTTGGTCTCTTGATTGAGGGCCGAGGAAAATCCGCTCATGTGATAAGGCCGAAAAAGAAAGAGGAAAAGGCGGGCTTACCGGCCGGGCCGGCAAGCGGCGGAATTTGCCAGGGGCTGGCGTGGGGAAGGAGACATCCGGCGGTGGCCCTAGCCTTCCTCCCGCGGGAGGTGTTTGATCAGGGTCAAGCGGTTGTGGCCCTCCTCCCGCTGGTAAGCGACCTCGTCCATCAGGGTGCGCATGAAGTGGATGCCCAGGCCGCCGATGGGGCGATCCTCGATGGAGCCTTCGAGAATGGCGGCCGGGGCCTCCAGCAGGGGGTTGAAGGGCTTGCCATCGTCCTGGAGGACGGCGATCAGCAGGCCCGGCTCGGCGCGCAACTTGAGTTGGATCTCATGGGGCCGATCATCCTCATACCCATAGGAGACAATGTTGGTGATCAGTTCGTCCAGGACCAGGTTGAGCTGGTAGATATGCTGGATCGAGAGGCTGCCCGCCTCCCCGAAGGCCTCGATCCGTTCCGCCAGGGGCGGGATCTCGCTCAGCTCGTTGCGCAGGGTATAGGTTTGTTCCAGGACCATGATGTGTTTGTCCCTTCGGGTTGAATGGGGGCAGTCTTCGGGGGTGGATGGGGGAAACGCCGCGGCCGGGTTCGGCTCGGTCAGGCGGTCGGTCCGGCCGGCCGGTGGAGGATGAGCAGGGTGATGTCATCGGACTGCTCGGCCCCGGCCGCGTGCTGGCGGATATCGGCCTGCAACCAGGCCAGGGTGGCGCGACCGTCGAGGGCGGTCCCGCCCGCCAGGACCTGCTCGCCCAGGCGCTGGGTTCCATAAAGGCGATTGGCCAGGTCCATGGCCTCCGTCACGCCATCAGTATAGAGGAGCAGGGCATCACCCGCCCCGAGCCGGCATTGCCCCGTGACGTAAACCAGGTCAGGCAAGGGGCCCGCCACGGGTCCGGCGGGGCGACTGATCCATTCGATCTCCCCCGCGGCACGCCGGATGAGCGGCGGATTGTGCCCGGCGTTGGCATGCTCGACCAGACCCGTGGTGGTATGGAAGACGGCGCAGAAGAGGGTGACGAACATGCAGGAGTCGTTGGCCTCCGCCAGTTCCTGATTGACCCGGGTCAGGACCCGACCGGGATCGGCCTGGACCTTGAACTCGGCGCGCAGGAAGCTGCGGGTGACGGCCATGAACAGGGCGGCCGGCACCCCCTTGCCGGAGACATCGGCGATGGCGACCACCAGCCGCTCCTCGTCGAGGAAGAAAAAGTCGTAGAAATCGCCGCCCACCTCCCGCGCCGGCTCCATGAAGGCATAGATGTCCAGGTCCGCCCGCTCCGGAAAGAGCGGAAAGGTCTTGGGGACCAGGTCCATCTGGATGTTGTGGGCCACGGTCAGTTCCGCCTTCATGCGCTCCCGGGCGGCGGTAGTCTCCGCCAGATCGGCGATGTAACGCTTGAGGCTGTCGCGCATGACGTGGAAGGCCCGGGTCAGCTCGGCGACCTCGTCCCGGCCCCGGGGGGGTGGCAGGGGGGCGTCCAGGTCACCCCCCGCCAGGGTCTTGGCCGCGGCCCCCAGGGCGATCACCGGACGGGTAATGGAACTGGCGACCAGCCACACCGCGATCACCAGCGCCAGCAGGCCGATCGCGCCCAGCAGGGCCTCCTTGCGGCTGAAACGCAGAATCTCCGCCTCCAGCTCCTCCCGGGAGATCACCGTGCCCATGGTCCACTCGACCGTCTTCAGGGGCTGCCAGGCCAGCCAGGTCTCCAGGCCACCGCGCCAGCTCACCCAGGGGATGAGCCCCTTGTCACCGGACACCATCCGCTGCCCGATCGTCCGCAGGCCAGGGTCATCCCGGGCCTCGGCGATACTGAACACGCTCTCGTTCAGGACCAGTTCCCGCAGGGGGTGGGAAATGTAGGTCCCGTTGTGGGTCATGAGCAGGCCGTAGCCTTGCAACCCCAGGGGGAGCTCGGCGAGGACCCCGTCCAGCCAGCTCAGATCGATGTCGCAGGTGACGACGCCGACAAAGACCGGCCCCTCCGACGTCGGGAGATGAATCGGCGAGGAGAAGGTGACCATCTTGACCCCGGTGGTCCACAGATAGGGCTCGCTCCACACCTCGCGGGCCAGGTAGCGCGGCAGGGCGAACCAGTCCTCGCTGATGTGCGCCCCGTGCCCCTGGTCGAGGTCCTCATAGCCAAAGGTCGTTCCGTCCCGCCAGACATAGGGCGCCGCGTCCGGCCAGTCGGCGGGTTTCATCTCCGGCCGCAGGGCCACGGTGGAACCGTAGATCTCCGGATGATCGCGCAGGGCGGAAAGCAGCATCTCCTGGACGGCGCTGAAGGGCAGGTCGAGTGCCTGGATCTCCAGGCTCAGGGAGAGACCGCGAATCAGCCCCTGCAGCGGACCCAAGCGGGCGTCGATCATGTCCGCCGAACCATCCGCCAGGAAGGCGGCACGGGCGCGGGCCTCCTCCTCCAGCCGGGACAGGACGTTGACATAGTTCCAGACAATCACCGCGATCAGCAGCAGGCCGGTGACGCCGACCGTCCAGAGAAGCAGGCGATTGCGGATACCCATGCGCGGTCCGGGGGAGGCCGGGGGTCCTGAGCGGTCGGCCCGGCTCATGGGGCTTCAGCCTCCAGCGGGGCGAAGCGGGCGAAGTCGGGTGGCTCCGCCAGCAGGCCGGCGGACTGGAGGATCCCGGTGGCCGTGTGAAAGTCGCTTTCACTCAGGCTGCCGGCGACGCCCGGGTCCTCCCCGGGGACAAAGATGGCCTCCAACACATTACGCAGCATCCATTGCTCGTGGGGCAGATTGGTGGGGATACGCGCCTGGCGCGCCTCCGCCATCACCACCGCGATCGCCTCCTCCGGGTGGGCCTGGGCGTAACGCCACCCCTTCAGGGTCGCCTGGCGCAGGGGGGCGAGCAGGTCGGCGTGCCGGTCGGCCCAGTCGGCCTCGGCATAGAGACCGTCCTCGGGGAAGCCCAGACCGTAATCCCGAATCTTGAACACGGTGACCTGCTCCAGGTCGATGCCGGCCTGCCACAGGCGGTGCAGGTCGTTGTATTCCTTGGCCGCGCACGCGGCCACCCCCCGCTCCAGAAAGAGATTGATGGAGTAGTACTGGGGGATGGCGATGGGGTGGATGTCGTGGAGCTTGAAAAAGGCCTCGAAGGTGGTGGACACCCCTTGCCAATAGCTCACGGGCTTGCCATCCAGGTCCTTGACCTGCTCGATGCCCATGTCCTTCCAGCCAATGATCAGGTTGCTGTCACGGCGCAGGAGTTGGGCGATTTGGACCAGGCGGGGCGCCAGCAGCAGGGCGTCGCTGAGGGCGGCCGTCGCCAGTTGGGCCTCCCCCGCGGACAACATCTGGAGGGAGCCACGGTCGGTATTGGCGTGGAGAAAGCTCACCGCCACGCCGACCTCGCGATAGTAGCCCTTGTCCCGGGCCAGGTAATAACCGGCGAACTGGCTCTGGGGCTTCCATTGCAGGGCCAGGTTGACCGGGATCGGACCCTCGCCCGCCCCGGCAGCCGGCACGGCAAACAGCAGGATGCCAGCCAGCCAGCCGCGCGGCGCCCCGCTCCTCCCCATCCATGCCGCAAACTGAGAGGCGATGTCTATAAGCATGGGATAAGGATTAAGAAAAGCCAAGGAGGACCGGGGAGGTTTTCAGTCCCGGCAGTTTACCAAAACCCGTCAGCACTTGACGGCTCCCTCTCCGGCGGCCACCCGAATAAATCACCGCCTGCGAGCCGGACAATTGCCAGCCAGGATGGGCTGTGATAGGTTCGCGCCGTTAATCCGCTTCCCCTCAGTCAACTGTTCTGGTGCCCTGATGCTCACTTTCGCCGAAGAATTTCTGCTGCTGGCCCATGATGACAAGTCGGGTGATTTCGCCGATGTCGCCTTCACCGTCATGAGCGCGGCCCTCGCCGGCGCGGTCCTCATGGACCTGGCCCTGCTCAACCGCATCGACACGGATCGAGATCGCCTGATCCTGATCGACGAGTCGACCACCGGTGAGCCCGTCCTGGATTTCTGCCTGGCGGCGATCGCGGCCAGGCAGGAGAGCATGAAGGCCGATGACTGGGTGGAGGAACTGTCCCGGCATGGCGATGACCTGCGCGAGATGGTCCTGAACCGCCTGCTCCAGCGGGGCATCCTCAAGCGGGAGGACAAGCGGTTTCTCTGGGTCTTCAACACCCGCGTCTATCCGCTGATCGACAACCGGGAGACGGTCGAGGTCAAGCGCCGCATTTCCAACATCCTCTTCAGCAACGAGATCCCGGACCCCCGGGATACCTTCCTCATCGCCCTGGCCGACGGCAGCGACCTCCTGAGCCGTGTCTTCAGCCCCCATGAGGTGGATAACCGCCGGGAACGCATCAAGGCGATCGTCCGCCTGGACATGCTCGGCCAGGAGGTCTGCGACTATGTCCAGGACACCCTCAACGCCCCGCTAATCCCGCCGCCGGGGCTCTGAGTCCCAAGCAACCGCCGCCGGTCAGCTCAGACCACCCCGGTGGTCAGCTCAGAGCGGTGGTGTGGCCGGTTGAGAGCTGGCCATGCCGATGTAGCATGGCCTTTTTGAGATGGCGCATGGCGATGGTCATCGGCAGGCAGAAGGCGATGAAAATCACCGAGGCATACAGATACAGGGGGATCATCAGGGTGGTGTGACCACTGGCGTTGATGAGGGTGTCACAGCGGCTGACCAACTCATCGACGCCGACCACGGAGGCATTGCTGGAGGCGATGAGGGTGATGAGAAACCCGTTCAGCCACCCGGGAATGAACAGCAGGGCGCGAACCTGGTCCCCCTTGCGCCAGGCGCCCAGGGCGATGGCCAGGTTTTCCGCGGTGTAGCCGATCTGCATGGCGGAGAGGGCCAGGGCGGCCTTGAACCAGGGCGGCACCGGCAAGATCAGACTGGTGCCCGGCAGGGCGATCTCGCCGGGCAGCATCGCCGCCGTGTAGAAAATCAGGGCGAAGGTGGGGAGATTATGGATCACCCGGGATAAGCCGAGACTGGAGGTGGCGACCGGCTTGAACCCGGACTGGCGCAGGGTGGCGAGCAGGGAGCCGACGATCAGCCCGATGAGACCGGCGGTCAGGGCGATGAGCAGATTCCAGCCGAAGCCACCCAGCAGATAGGGGGTCCAGATCAAGAGGGTTTCCAGGGTCTCGACAACCATCAGAGGTTCGCCACCCGGCGATCGAGCCAGGCCTGCACGCGGCTCAGGCCCGCGATGGCCAGGCTGATCAGCAGCAGATAGGTCAGCAGCAGGACATTCATCATGACGGTCACGTTGCCCTTGTCGGCCATGATCGCCAGCGAGACCGATAGCAACTCCGGGACGGCGATGGCGGAGGCCATGACGGTCTGCTTCATGACATTGATCAGGGAGCCGAGGATCGGTCCCCGTGCCAGGAGGACCGCCATGCCCAGCGAGTGGAAGGTGAGGCGGAACCCGGTCTGGATCTGGCGCTGGTGGTTGGCCACCTCGTAGAGGCTGTTCATGATGGAGCCGGCGGTGTAATAGCTCATGCACCACACCGCGATGGCCATGGGGTAGAGGCTCACCCCCAGCCGGGCGAACAGCAGCCCCCCGACCCCGAAGAACAGGAGATACATCTGCAAGAGGGGCGGGGTCATCCGCGCGTGGACCCCCAGGGCGCGGGCGCCCATGCCCAGCCAGCGCCAACGGGAATCCGCCACCAGGGCCCAGAGGAGTCCCATGAGCAGGCTGGCCAGGACACAGGACAGCATCATCAGGATCGTCACCCCCAGGCCGCGGAGGAAGCGCGCCCGGTCAAAGGGGTCATAGAGAAAGCTCAGATCGACCCCGGTCCATTCCTTGAACTTCAAACCGAGATTGTGCAGGCCCCCGACATCGCCGGCCGTTATCAGCGTCGCCTCCCGGCAACCGAGGGGCCAGTTGCCATCTGGACCGCGCTGGCAGAGGTAGTCCCCCTGCTCATCCCGCGCCTGCCACAGGGCGCCGGTGTCGCGCAGATATTGCGCGGGCCGGATGCCCCAGGCCTGTTCGCGTTCGATCAGAAACCCGGTCCGGTGCCAGTCGGCGACGATATCCCCGAGCAGGCGCTCGAACTCGCTCCCCTTTTCACCGCGGCCGATCATCATCGCCCAAGGGGCGACCAGTGCCAGCGGCAGGGGGGCCTGATAACCCGCCCATTCCTCCTTGGCGAGGAAGCCGTCGATGGCGCTGTTGGTATAGAGGTAGCCGACGCAGCGCCCGTCCCGGAGTCCCAGCAAGGCGTCCCGGGTGTCACGGTAGACCTCCAGGTCGAGCAGATAGCGTTCGCTCATGGGGCGATTGAAGTATGCCCCCTGGGTGGCGCAGACGCGCTTACCCCGCAGGGCGCCCCAGTCGGTGAGCCGCTGCTGCCCCGGGCCCACCATCAGGGTCACGCCACCGGCATAGTAGGCGGGTTCAATCGCCGTGGCGATCTTGCGGCGCTCGGCGGTATCGGCGGTAGTGGCAACCACCAGATCGACCGCCCCCTGTTCCAGTTTGTGAAGACGATTCTCCGTCGACACCTTGACGAAGCGCGGGGTGACCCCGAGGCGCCGGGCCACGTCCCGGGCCAGGTCGATCTCAAAGCCCTCGGGCTCGCCCAGGGCGTTGACCATGCCAAAGGGAGGAAAGTCGGCCTTGACCCCGATGCGCAGGATGCCGGTCTCGCGAATGGCGGCCAGGACCGAACCCGTCTCCGCCGCCGGGGTGGGTAAGGCGGTGAACAGGAGTGGCCAAAGAAGCAGAAACGGCAGGAGAGGCAGCCGCGGTGTCAGGCAGGAGAGGCCGCGCAAAATCAAAGGCATTCCGCTGGCGTCTCCGGACCCACCCCCTCGCCGCAGTAATAGCGACCATTCTCCCGACGCTGCCAGAGGGCCTCGCGCTGGCGGGTAAAATCGGGGACGGGAATACCCCAGTGGTCCTCGAGCCGGGTCAGGAGCCCGCCGCGGTACCAGTCGACGATGGCCGCGGAGACCGCCGCCTCCAGGTCGCTGCCCCGGTCATCGGGATGGATGACCACCGCCCAGGGGGTGAGGTTGATGGGCGGCAGGGGCATTTCGTAACGGTCGCGGTACAAGGGGTCGCGCAGCAGGGAGACGATCTGGGTGTCACCATAGAGGAAGGCGGCGCAGCGGCCGTCCCGCAGGGCGGCCAGGGCGTGGTTGGCGCTGTAGAGGGCGACGATGTCGGCGCCATGGGTCACAGCCACCGGACGATTGAAATAGGCATCGCGGCGCGAACAGACGCGACGGTGACGCAGGTCTGACCACTGGCGGAAACCCTCGCTCCGACGCGCCAGGATGCTGGTGCCCGAGGCGTGATAATAGGGCCGGACCATGGTCATCCGGTCGCGCCGGTCCGGGGTATCGGCAACGGTCGCGATCAGGACATCGACCTCCCGTTCCCGGAGCTTGTCCTCCCGTTCCGCGGTGAGCAGGCCCTTGAGTTCCAGACGCACCCCGAGCCGTGCGGCGAGGTCCCGGGCCAGGTCCGGCTCCAGGCCCTCGATCTCCTCCGTCGCGGGATTGAGATAACCCCAGAGCGGGACGTCCTTCTTGACGCCGACGACGAGCACCCCGCGGGCCTTGATCGCCTCCAGGGAGTTGGCGGGGGCCTCCTGGGCCAGGCCGACGGCGGGCGGCAGCAGCGTCAGCCATAGCAGGGTCAACGCCCACCAGCGCCGCCACCCCTGCCCAGGGCGCGCCTCCTGACCCGGTTGCGCCGGGAAATCGGTTCTTATCAGCGGGCGAGGGCGAAACCCCTCAGCGGTCAGGATGGTCATGCCCCCACCTCCCGTTGGCCGGTGGCCACACCCGCGTCGGCGGATTGATAGCTCAAGGCGACGCAGGTGATGTCATCGGACTGTTCGTAGCCGGCGACGAAGGCCTGGACGGCGGCCAGGGTCCGCTCCACGGCTTCGGTGGGCGAGGCCGCGGGCTGGCCCCGGAAGGCCGCGGCCAGCCGTTCCATGCCGAATTCCTCGTTCGCGGCGTTCATGGCCTCCGTCACCCCGTCGCTGTACATAATCAGGGTATCGCCTGGCAGTAATTGGACTCGTCCCTGAGGATAGGTCGCCCCCGGCAGAATGCCAGGGGCGATGCCGCCCAGCACCGGCAGGTATTCCTCCCGACCGTCCGCATGGACCAGCAGGGGCGGTGGATGTCCGGCGTTGACGAAGTGCAGTTCCCCGGTGGCTGGATCGAACAGCCCGTAGAAGAGGGTCACGAAGATGCAACTGTCGTTGTCGGCGGAGAGTTCATCGTTGACCTGCACGATGACCTGGGAGAGATCGAGGGACCCCTGGGTGGCCCGGGCGCGCAGCAGGGTCTTGGCCATCATGCCGAAGAGACCGGGACCGATCCCCTTGCCGCTGACGTCCGCCACCACCATGCCGCGTTGACCCTCGGCCAGCTCGAAATGATCGTAGAAGTCACCCCCCACCTCCTTGGCCGGGCGCATGGTGCCCCGTAAGCCATAGGTCGCGTGGCTGGGCCAGGCATGGGGCAGCATGGCCAGTTGCATCCGCGCGGCGACATCGAGCTCCTGGCGCAAGGCCATGAGCTGGATGGACTCGCGAAAGGCCTTGGTCACGGCGTCGAACCAGGGACGCCAGGCCGAGGGCACCAGGGGGATCTTGGTTGGTGCCTGAAAGCGCGCCTCCGCCGCCAGATGCTGAACCAGCTTGGCGGCCGGACCCACGAACTCACGTGAAGTCACCAGATAGGTGACCGCCATCACCGCGGCAAGTCCCAGGAGCATGGCCAGCATGGCCGGTCCATAGTCGGCCAGGACTTTGCGCCAGAGTTCCGCGCGCGGCACCGTGTAGGTCAGGGTCCAGGGCGCCGAGATGAAGCGATGGCGGATCACCAGGTGCCCGTCCAGATCCGTGGGCACGTCAAAGGGCAGTGCCGCCAAGGCGTCTGTCCGCGACCTCAACGCCTCTGGCAGGGCATCCGCCAGAGGCGGTGCCTCCTCCACGGTCAGGGGATTGGCATAGAGCCCGGGATGGGCCAGCACCCGACCTTGGGCATCCACGAGAAAAGTGGACCCCAGGGGATAGTCGAAATCGGCATTGATGCGATTCAGATAGTCGAGGCTGGTATCGATGGCGATGACCCCGACGAAGTGCTCCTCCTGGTAAACGGGGACCGCGACCGGGATGAGGAGGCCCTGCTGCTGGCCGCTGAAATAGACCGGCGCCCAGTATTTTTCCCCGTCAGGATTCCGGCTCGGCAGGCCCTGTTCCCACACCGGGTCCAGATAGATGGTCCGGCTGAAGGGCTGGGTGGCGGAGGCACGCCAGGGGGAGAAGAGCATGAAGTCCTGGTGAGAGATGAAGCGGGCACGAACGGCATTGGGCAGGGTGAAGGCCAGCGAGCGGAAGCCGACATTGAGGACCAGGGCCAGATTCAGGTCCCGATAAAAAGATGTCGAACGCCCTTCCAGGGGACCCAGGCCAATCAGGTTACCGGTCATGTCCCAGTCCGGGGCCGCGTCGAGGCTGAAGCGCGTCTCCGTACCATCGGTCTTCCGGGTAAAAATCTCCAGATCGGGGCGCGCGACCCCCTTGCCACCCTCTTCATCTCCCTCATCCTCCTGACCGTCGGACAACCCCCCCTCCTGTGCCAGCATGCGCAGGGTTTCGAGGTGGTCGGTCGAAGAGCGGATCACGAATTCGATGAATTGACTGTAGCGCGTAAAACTGGCTTGGATCAGGCCGATCTGGTCATCCAGTTTCAGCCGCAACTGATAGCCGAAGAAGACCAATAGGCCCAGGAGAATGCCTCCATAGGCGAGGGCGATGGCCCGGTTGTAATTCCGGAATAAATGGATGGGGGATGTGGCTCGTCCGGCCAGATCCGGCGCGATGTCGGGCGTCGGTACCGCTGGGGGCTGGGACATGAGTATTCTTCGTGCAGGGACTGGGGGCCAGGCTGAGCGGTCAGCCCCGTCAGGCGCCAGAGGGATTGGCCAGGTTCTGAATCGGGTCGGGCGCCGTAGCGGGGGCGGCCAGGATCATCCGTTCCAATTCCCCGGCCGCCAGTTCCGCCGCGACCGGCGCCGTGAGTTTATGCAACTCGACCACGCCGGTGTCGGGGGGCAAGGGGAAGGGCCTGGAGTAGGCGATCAGTTCCCCGGTATCAAAATCGGCATCGACCCGATGCAGCGCGATCACCCCGTAGGTCCGGCCCTCGGCCATCAGGGCGGCGAAGGGATTGCCACCCCGGTAGCGGGAAGGCCAGGCGTCGTCCAGACAGGGATGCAGGTTGTAGAACCCCAGCCGGGGATACTCGAACAGGCGGGCGTCGATCCGCTGGCCGAAGGTGGCCATGATGCACAGGTCCGGCTGCCAACGCTGGCTGAACAGGGTGTAGAACTCCTCGGTCTTGACCCGGCCGTTAAAGACCTCGATCCCGGCGGTTTCGGCCAGTTCCGAGACCATCCGCTCTTCCCAGGACTCGTGGGGATATTGCCAGACTCGCTTACCCGGGCTGACATAGGACTTAGCCGGATCATCCGTTGCTACCCCCACGACCCTGACGAACTGGGCCAGCCGACCCTGCAACGCCTCCCGCAAGACCTCCCGACCGCGATAAAAACTGCCAAAAACCGCCAGGCGGACCTTGTCTTCCAGGGGCATGATGAGGGTGTCCTTCAGCTAACAACCATTGAGGGCTCGAATGATAGTTCCCCGCCCCCAGAATCGGCAATTCCATCGAACCCGGCGCTTCTCACCGACGACCGGCCCTGAAGGCGGGGGCCTCACGAAAAGGCCCAAGGGGTTCCTCAGGTCCAGACTAGTCCTGGAGCCGGGGATCGAAGGCATCCCGCACCACGTCCGCCAGCAGATTGGCGAACAGCACCAGGACGAACATGAAGACCAGGGCCCCGGTCAGGGACCACCAGACGACCGGCTCCCGCGCCAGTTCCAACCGCGCCCCATTGATCATGTTGCCCCAGGAGTTCATGGTCGGGTCGACGCCGATGTTGATATAGGACAGCACCGCCTCCGCCAGGACCAGGCCGCTGAAGTCCAGGGCCAGGGTGATGACAACCAGGTGCATGACATTGGGCAGGATGTGGCGCCCCAGGATGGCCAGATGCCCCACCCCCAGGGCCTGGGCGGCCTGGACATAGTCCGCCTCGCGCAACTTAAGGGCCTCGCCGCGCAGCAGGCGGCAGAGCCCGGTCCAGCTCGTCACCCCCAGGATCAGGCACAGATAAAACAGTCGCAGGTCTGCCCGTTGCGCCAGGCTGGCGTACTCGGCCTCGTGATTGGCCATGTGCACCTGGAGCATGAGCACGGCGGCGGCGATGAGCAGTACCCCGGGGATGGAATTGAGGGTGGTGTAGAGGTACTGGATGACATCGTCGGTCAGGCCGCGAAAATAGCCGGCCATGATGCCCAGCAGCAGGGCCGCCGGCAGCATGACCAGGGTAGTGAGGGTACCGATGACCAGGCCGGTGCGGATGCTCTTGAGGGCCTGATAGAGGACATCCTCCCCCACCTTGTCCGTGCCCAGGACGTGATACTTGACCGCCAGATCGGCGATGCCCCACCCCAGGACCAGGATCAGCCCCAGGGTTAGGAACCCGGCCCGCCAATGCCGCCAGGGCAGCGCCCGCGCCAGCAGCATCACCACCAGGCCCCAGAGGATCAGGCCCTTCCCCATCCCGGCCAGCAGGGTCAGGGCGATGTCAGGCCCCCGGTCCGCCGCGGGGTCCACCAGGTGCGCCCCCCCATGGCGCAGGCGCGGATAGCCCCGTTGACTGGAGCCATCCGCCAGCCGCAGGGTTTCCATGGCCTGGAGGTGGGTCGCGAAGGGGGCGGAATAGGTCTTTTCCTGACTGTCGCGCAGGGGGGCCAGCCACAGATCGAGGAGGCTCAGCACCTCGGGTGAATAAGTCACCTCACCCGGGTGAGCGGGTTGACCCGCCGTGACTGTCGATGCCCCCTCCCCTCCCGCAGCGGCCGGTTTGACCAGAGGGGACGCTGGCGTCGTGCCCTCGGCGTCGGTCGATACCGCTGGCGCCTGGCCCTCGGCGGCGGTCATGGTCGCCGGACCCTGGTCCGTAGTGGCAGTCGTTGTCGCCATCCCCGGTTCCGAAAACGACTCCAGGCGCGGGTGAAAGTGAACGCTATCCAGCAAACCCAGGGTGGCATAGGCCCCCAGCACCACCAGTGACACCTGCCCCACCCGGCTCGCGACCACCCGCCGCCAGGGGGCGCGCAGGTGTTCATGGCGCGCCGCATGGAAACCGTAGGCCAGCAGCAACCCCAGCAGGAGGAAGATGAAGGCGTCGGTCAGGAGCAGGACGGGCATGGCGGCGGGAATGGGAACGAGCCTGGTGGCGGGATCGGGATTGGGATTGGGATTGGGAATGGGACTGGTATTGGGAACGGTAAAGGTCAGTGGATTCAACCGCGAATCAGCTCAGCCGCACCCGCGGGTCCACCAGAGTGTAGGAGATATCGGTCAGGACCAGGCCGAGGATGTACAGCACCGACCCCAGAAAGACCATGGCCCGGACGATGGCGAAGTCCTGATTGCTGATGGCGTCCAGGGTATAGCTGCCCAAGCCCGGGATCCCGAAGAAGGACTCGGTTAGCAGGCTGCCCATGAAAAGCAGGGGCAGGACCACCACCACCCCCGTCAGGATGGGAATCAGGGCATTGCCCAGGATGTGGCGAAAGAGCACCAGCCGCTCCCCCAACCCCTTAGCGCGAGCCGTGCGCACATAGTCCTTGCCCGCCTCCTCCAGAAAGAGGGTGCGATAGAACCGCGCCCCGGAGCCGATCCCCCCCATGACTCCCACGATCACCGGCAGGACGAGGAATTTCCACGCCTCCAGCCCCAGATCGTAGCCGGAGATGGGCGCCAGGCGCAGCAGCTTGCCCACCAGGTACTGGCCCCCGATGATGTAAAAGAGGCTGGAGATGGACAGCATGGCCACCAGCACCACCACCCCGGCCAGGTCGATATAGGACCCGCGAAAGAGGACGATGAACAGGGCCAGGCTGATGTTCACCAGCAACCCCACCAGCAGCACCGGCACCGCCACCGCCAGACTCGGCCACATGCGCTGACCGATGTCGTGCCGGATGTCCCGCCCGGCGTCCGAGGTACCAAAATCGAAGAGGAAGAGCCGCAGGGACTTGTCGAAAAAGATGGTCCGGGTCAGGCGCTCCAACCCCTCGGCCTGGTCGTTGAACAGCAGCGGCTGATCGTACCCCCGCTCCGCCTTCCAGGCGGTGATGGCCTCCGGTGTCACCCGCTTGGCCCCAAGCTGCATCCGCGCCATGTCGTCCGGGGAGTTGACGACGAAAAACAGCACGAAGGTGATGAGATTCACCCCGATGAGGATCGGCAGGGCGTAGAGGACGCGACGGAGGATGTAGGCGGTCATGCTGTGAGAGTTCAGTTACTCACTTGATTTATATGAAACTAACCGAGCTATCGCCAGATAGGCATCCCTGTCAACAGGGGTTTGTTCGGGAAGGCGACGATCCGCGTGGGCGGCGATGTCGTACTCGGCGCACCGCACCATCCACCACCGGTCGAGGGGTTGCTTACTGTCTGGTTCGTGAGGCTCAGTAATATAACGATTCCAAAAGGAGCGGACACTCTCCCATGCGTGGACGGGGCCTTGGTCATGTGCTAGATTCCGGGCCAGATAGGCCGCACAGTGGGGCAGAACAGAAGATATCCTTGGAGGTTTATCTAGCGCATTAATAGCGTAAGAGATAGAAAGATCCTGTCTAGTCATGCCAAGTTGGATTCTGTCCAGCACCACAATCACGGAATCTGTCAAATTCACTGTTAGCCGTTAATCGTTAGTTTGGGCTTTAAGCCAATCAGGAGAAAAAACATGCCATCGATATCAATGTTTTATGGATTAATTGTTGGTAGTGCCCTTATCGCTAGGATTGCTTAGCAAAGTTTGCTACCCTTATATTTTCGGTATTAGGTTCATTCTCACATGCACTGCCCCGCTTGCCACTCCAATCACCTGGTCAAAAACGGATTCAATCCACTCCACAAGCA
>JAHDND010000263.1 GCA_018435665.1 Candidatus Thiosymbion sp.
CCCACAGCCAGAGCCGTTGCGGCGGTTGCGGCCAGGAGGTTTCGTCGGCATGGAGCAAACCGCTGGCCTGGGCTTCGGCGATGAGTTGGGCTTCCGCCGGGGCGACCACCGCGCCGACTTCGTGCAGGGTCTGGTGGAGGGTGCCGACGCTGAGCTGGACCCCTAGCCAGTCGTGGAGAAATTCCCGGATGCGCGCCCGCGACAGTCGAAAGCGCAGGTTGAGCGCCACGATCAGGGTCGCCAGACCCGGCCCCACCAGACGCCATTCCTGCACCGCGATCGCCCCCAGTTCCGGTGCGACGGCACCCTGGGCCGGTTGGGCGCGGGTGTGGTGACCACAGGGTGCGTATTCCGGAGGAAACTGGACACCGATTCCACGTGAAAGTGGACACTGATTCCACGGCAAACTGGACACCGATTCCAGGACAAACTGGACACTGATTCCAGGACAAACTGGACACCCCAACCAGCGAGAGGCGGCGCGCGGGATAACCGTGGCACCCTGGGCGATTTTTCCCGGAGGTGCCGTTGATGAACAAGAGGTTATCCATGCGTAAGATTGAAGAAGTGCTGCGTCTGCACCATGCGTGCGGGCGCACGAACCGGGAGATTGCCCGTACGGTGCAGGCATCGCCGACCACGGTGGCCGACTACCTGCGGCGCGCCCAGTTAGCGGGCCTGACCTGGCCGCTGGCGGAGGGGCTGACCGAGCGGGCCTTAGAGGCGGCGCTGTTCCCGCCGTCGCTGTCGTCGCGGGTCAAGCGCCCGGAGCCGGACTGGGCGGCGGTGCACCGCCAGGTGGGTCGCGCGGGGGTGACCCTGGATCTGCTCTGGCAGGAATATCGGGCGGAACACCCCGCGGGCTACCAGTACAGCACCTTCTGCGAGCGCTACCGGGCCTTTGCCCAGGCCTTACCGGTCACGCTGCGCCAGAGCCATGCCCCCGGGGAGCGGCTGTTTCTCGACTACAGCGGGCAGACGGTGGCGGTCGTTGATGTGGACACGGGGGAGGAGCGGGCGGCCCAGATCTTTGTCGCCGTGCTGGGGGCCTCCAACTACACCTACGTCGAGGCCACCTGGACCCAGGGCCTGGCGGACTGGCTGGGCGCGCACGTGCGCTGTTTCGAATTCCTCGGCGGGGTCCCCGCCCTCCTGGTGCCCGACAACCTCAAGAGCGGGGTGAGCCAGCCCTCGTTTTACGAACCGGACATCAATCCCAGCTACCAGGAACTGGCCGCCCACTATGGCACGGCGGTGCTGCCGGCGCGGGTGCGCAAACCCCGGGACAAGGCTAAGGTCGAGGCCGGGGTGCTGCTGGCCCAACGCTGGATCCTGGCCCGCCTGCGCCACCAGCGCTTCTTCAGCCTGGCGGAACTCAATGGCGCCATCCGTCCCCTCCTGGATGCGCTCAATGCCCGGCCCTTCAAGCAGCTGCCCGGTTCACGGCACAGCGTCTTCACCGAACGGGACCGCCCCGCCCTCCACCCTCTGCCGGCGACGCGCTATGAGTTCGCCGCGTGGAAGGTGGCCACCGTCGGCATCGACTACCACGTCGACGTGGCCGGGCACTACTACTCGGTCCCCTACCGCTACGCCCGGCAGAAGGTGGACGTGCGGTTCACCGCCACCACCGTGGAGATCTTCCAGGACCGCGAGCGCCTCGCCAGCCATCCCCGGAGCCTGGTGAAAGGTCGGCATACGACGCTCGCGGCCCACCTGGCGCCGGCCCACCAGCAGGTCGCGGGCTGGAGCGCCGAGCGCTTCCTGGCCTGGGCGGCCCAGATCGGCCCGCACACCGCGCACGCCATCGCGCAGGTACTCCACACGCGCGCCCATCCCCAACAGGGCTACCGCACCGCGCTGGGCATCCTGCGTCTGGCCAAGGCGTATGGGGCGGAGCGCCTGGAGGCCGCCTGCCAGCGAGCCAGCCAGCTCCAAGCCATCAGCTACCGTAGCATCGCCTCGCTGTTGAAACACGGCCTGGAGCGTCCCCCCCAGGCCCCCGCCCCGGCCAACCTCCCCCCGGACCACGCCAATGTGCGCGGCGCCACCTACTACCACTGACAGGCTCCCCCATGCTCAATCATCCAACCTATGAGCGTCTGACCCAACTGCGTCTGACCGGCATGGCCAAGGCACTGGCGGAGCAGGCCCAGACCCCGGAACTCCACGCCCTGAGCTTCGAGGAACGTCTGGGATTGCTGGTCGATCGCGAGGCGACCGAGCGGCACAACCGCCAGACCGCCAGCCGGCTGCGCCGCGCGCGGCTCAAACAGAGCGCCGTGGCCGAGGACATCGATTACCGGCACCCCCGTGGTCTCGACCGCGCCCTGTTCCGGCGGCTGCTCACCGGCGACTGGGTGCGGGCACACCAGAATGTCCTGCTCACCGGGCCCACCGGCGTGGGCAAGACCTACCTGGCCTGCGCCCTGGCCAATGCCGCCTGCCGCCACGGCTACACCGCCCTCTACCAGCGCCTGCCGCGGCTCCTGGAGGAGCTGCGCCTCGCCCACGCCGACGGTCGCTACCTCACGCTCATGGCCACCCTGGCCCGCGTCGAGGTCTTGGTCCTGGACGACTGGGGGTTGGCGGTCCTCGACGATGCGCGCCGGCGCGATCTCCTGGAACTGCTCGACGAGCGCTACCAGACCCGCGCCACGGTGGTCACCAGCCAGCTGCCGGTGGCCCACTGGCATGACGCCCTCGGCGATCCGACGCTGGCGGACGCCATCCTCGATCGCTTGGTCCACCACGCCCATCCCCTTACCCTGAGCGGGGAGTCCCTGCGCAAGGTCACGGGCCCGCCGGCGCTGGCGCAGGACGCTCAGGACCGTGCCCCCGCGCCTCTCCCAACCGGCTTGACCGCGGCGTCGTGAAGCACCGGCCGGGTGCGTGGCGGCGGACTCCGTGGGGATAACGCGTGCATGCCGCCCGCGGCCGTGTGGACAAGCCGGGGACAACCCGCTGGCGCGGGTTGACCCCACCTTGCCCACACTCATGCACCCGTTATCCCCACTCCGCCGCGCGACCCCTGCCTCAGGATGAGGACGCCTGCGGCGCAACCACCACCCGTTTTTTTTTTGATGGTGAGTCGGGTGCTGGCTCGACGGAGAGGGCCACCACCCGGTGTCCACCTCAGACGGACACCGCTGTCCGCATAACCAAACATTGACGGAGGTGACCCCCCGCACGTACATAGCATCCATCCCAAGCGTCGCTGCGCTCCGAGTGTCCAGTTTCATCTGGAACAGCCGTCCAGTTTGCGGCAGAACAGGTGTCCAGTTTGCGCTGGAATGGCTGTCCAGTTTCAGCGGAATAGGCAGGGGAAGGGAGTGGGCAGCTCAGGGGCGGTTTGATCCGCGAGTTGGCTGGCGTGAAGACTGAGGTCACTTCCCGTGGGAGCAAGCTGGCTTGCCAGAAAAA
>JAHDND010000252.1 GCA_018435665.1 Candidatus Thiosymbion sp.
CGGGTGATCTTGCGCTTGGCGTCATACTCGGCTTGGGCAAAGGAGATCTGCTTGGACATGGGGCGACTCGCGGTCGGAGATAGCATGGGCAATATTTTATCACATACAATCCATGAGGTTGGAATAAATCAGTGTCTCCTAAACGGCTTGGATTTTAAAAAACAGCATCACTGTCGGTAGGGCGAAGCAGGCTCTTGTTGCCAGGCGTAATGGCTGGGAGTAGAGGCTGTCCATCAGTGGGTTGATGGCCCTGGACAGAGGGCCAGGACGCCGGTCGTGATGCCGTTGGTATTGCGTAGAGTCAAGTAACCGCCGACTCCGTCTGCGTCTGCGTGTGCGCCAAAGTCTGCTCTTCCGTCTCCGTCTCCGTCTCCGTCTCTGTCCCCATTTCCGTCCTCAGCCTCCGCCTCCGCACCATCCCCATCCCGAGCCCCAGCCGCTAGCCCGGGCACCTCCTGCTTCCCTGCATAATAAATCCCCGCCAGATTCGGATCGGCGCAGAGTCGCTCGATCTGCCGCGCGTCCGGCGGCGGCAGATCGAGGCTGACGGTCTCCCGGTTGATCAGGTCCAGGGGACCCAGCACCGCTTCCAGGTGGGCGATCCGCGCCTTGGCGGCCATGAGCTTTTCTCGAGAGAAGACGCTGCCCGTCAGTTGCAGGGTATGCAGGTAGCTCGGGTAGTGCCACTGAAACCAGAGGCTGAGGGGCATGCCTTCCCAGAGAATGCTGCCCTGGCGGGGCAGGAGGTCGATGAGCGGGGAGGGGGTGATGCCGTGGTCACTGCCTCTGCCGGCGCCTTGGTCGCTACCGCTGTCGATGACAGCGCTGCGGTCGCCGTTGATCTTGAAACCACCTGTGATCTTGATGCCAACTGGGGTAACTGCGTCAAGATCGCTATGGGTGGCGCTGCCCGGGCTGCTGTCTCTGCCGATGACCATGACCTGGCCGCTATCCCGGGTCAGGAGCATGGAGCGCTCGACGCCGGTTGCGATCAGGGCGCCGATCAGCATCAGGCCCACGGCCAGGGCCACGCGCCGCACCCGGGGCCTGGTGATGAAGCGCGCCACCAGCCAGCCGCCGGTGGCCACGAGGATCACGACCGCGGACTGTTGCAGCAGCAGCCCGGTCAGGGCGGCATCCATCCCCAGCCCCAGCCCCAGCCCTTGCAGATTCAGCACCAGGCCCAGGGCGAAGATCGCAACCATCATCAGCACCAGCAGGCGGTCGATGGTGGCCGACAGGTGGCGACCATAAAGGGAGAGGGCGGCCAGGGTGGCGATCAGGGACAGACCGCCGGCGCCGGTGATCAAGAGTTCCGCCCCCGCCAGGCCCAGGACGGCGATCAGGTCGGCCGGGTCGCGGGTCTGGAGCGAGCGGACGAAGAGCAGCCCCAGGCCGGCCACGCCCAGCCAGTGGCTCAGCCACAGGGCGCGCCAGGGTTGTAGTTGCAGGCTCAGCAGGTTGTCGAAGCCGTCACCCAGGAGGATGGTGGCGAGCAGGCCGGAGGCGCCCAGCAGGCTGGCGGCCAGCGCCACCTTGACATAGCGGCTGACGCCGCGGGGGGAGCTACCGGCGACGCCTTGCACGCTGGCTACTACGCCTAGGGCGTGGCTACCGCCGATGCCGAAAAAGCGGGCGGCGGCGACCAGGGGGGCGAGGAGGGCGACCGCGGCGGTATTCCAGTCGCTGGCGTCCCAGCTGGCGGTCCAGAGGTAGGGGGCCATGGCGGTGGTCATGGACTTCCATTCCGGGTCCATGACCTGGAACAGGCGCCCCAACACCGGCGCCCCGGCCCAGGCGGCCAGGATCAGGGCCAGGGCGCCGAGGAGGGTCATTGCCACCGCCAGCCGCAGGCGCAGTCCAACCCACAGCGCCACCACCACCGCCGGCCAGGCCATGAGGGGATGGACCAGCAGACTGGCCAGCGCCGCGAGGCCGGCCGCCAGCCCCCGCCGGTCCAGGGCGAAGGCCACGGCCAGCAGGCCCAGGGCGGCCGCCAGCGGACGGGGGGTGGCGAAGGGCTCGGCGACATGGAAGATCGCCAGGGCCCCATAGCCCACCGGGAGCATTGCCACCGCCAGGGTCCCGGCCAGGGTGCCGCTCAGGCCCCATTTTTGGCATCCGCCAGGGCTCCCGACCGGGTCGCCCAGTCGCGTCAGCAGATAAGCGGTGGCGGTAAAGAGCGCCAGCAACGACAGCAGGCTGAGGGTCAGGGCCGCCCCCTCCAGCCCCAGCGCCTGGATCAGCGGGGTGAAGAGGGTGGAGAAGAGGGTGTAGTCATCCTGCGAGCCAAAGCGCAGGTACAGATCCCCCCGCAATTCCGGGTACAACCTGGCCAGGGCCTGCAAGGCGTAGAGACGGGCGTCGTGGACCAGGCCCCAGTAGCCGAACAGCGATAGGAAGAGGGCCGTCCCCAGGGCGCCGGCTGTCAGGGTAGCGCCGGCATGGTGCCTAGTCATGACACTCGTCCACGGGTGACCTGCTCGTGGTAATCGTCATCGATATTCACCTCCCAGATGGCCCGCTTGCTGGCCGGGCTGGTCGAGCCACTCTGGCGATGCAGGCTATCCCGGCCATCCCGGTCACCCGAGCATTCCGCCAGGATGACCTGCGCCGCGTACCGCGCCGTCAGCATGGAATGGTCCTGATTGTTATAGCGGTGCATGCCATTGCGCCCGATCAGAAACAGATTGGGGATGCGGTCGGTCCAGTCGCGGATGACGCCAAACTGGCCATAGCTGCCGTAATAGCCCGGATAGGCCTTGGGCGTGCGCAGCACCAGGCCATCCAGCAGGTCCGCGGGGTCGGCGAGGCCCAGGCGGGCGAGCTCGCCCACGGCAAATTCCCGCAGCGCATCGTCCGGCTGGGACCAGAGCGCGTCGCCCTCGCGGCAAAAGTACTCCATGCCGATCCACACCGTATTCGGGTCCGCGACCAGCCAGGGGCTCCAGTTGTTGAAGAATTGCAGCCGCCCGACCTGGACCCGGCGGTCCTGGATGTAGATCCAGTTGTCGGGCACCAGATGGATGGTGGAGCCGGGGAGGGCGCCCGGCGTCTGGCGCAGCCGGCGCAGCAGCAGGCCGACGGTGATGAAGTCCCGGTACTCCAGCCCCTGGGCGACCTGGATCACGGGGGCCGGCGCCGCGTCCCCAAAAGCGGCGATAAGCTCGCTGACCGGCATGGTGGAGATGACGTAGTCCGCCGTCAGGCGCCGGCGCTCCCCCGTGCGGGGATCCTCGACCGTCACCGCCCGCACCCGACCGATGTCCAGCTCCAGGTCCATCGCCGCCGTCCGCACATCCTCCTCGCCAGGGTCGGTAGCTCCCCGGCGCCCACCCTCCAGCTCAAGGCCCACCGCCCGCTGCCAGAGGCGGATCTCGCCCCCGAGGGCGACGACCTGTGCCGCCACCGTCTCCCACATCTGCCCCGGGCCGAATTTGGGGTAGAGAAAGCGCTCGATCAGGCTGGTATTGGTCGCCCCCGCCGTACCCAACGTGCCCACTGCCTTCGCCAGACCCAGCGACTGGAGGGGCGCCTTCAGGGCATGGATCAGGGCGCGGGTCACGCTCAACCCCTTGATACGCTGCGCCCCCCACTCGGCGCTGATCCGGGTGCAGGGCACGCCCCAGACCTTCTCGGTGTAGTGCTGAAAGAAGGTCTCGTACAGCTCCCGGCCGAAGCGGTTGAGCAGAAAGTCCTCCAGCGACACCTCCGGCCGGCGGGGAAAGGCCCGCGCCCAGGCGTAGCTGGCCAGCATGCGCCCGACGCGCAGGGGCCCCAGTTTGAGGGCAGTATCCAGATTGGCCTTGACCGGGTAGGAAAAGAACCGGCCCTCGGAATAGATGCGCGACAGGCGGTTGCGCACCAGCATGACTTGGTCGGCATCCTCCCGCCCCGCGTGGCCGCGCACGGTCCGGCGCGCGTTTTGGTAGCTGATCTCCAGTTCCGGCCCCGGCGCCAGTTCCGGCCCTGACGCTGGATTCGGCTCCGGCTTCCGCCCCGACTCCGACGCCAGCCCCGAATCTGGCGCCGACGCCAGCCCCGACCGTGGCCCCAGCCCTGGCGCCGACTCCGGACTGGCGATGGGCAGGATCCCCTGCCACCAGTCCATCACCCAGTCGGACTTGGAAAAAAAGCGATGGCCGCCGATGTCGATGCGGTTGCCTTTGAACTGGACGGTCTTGGAGATGCCCCCCAGGTCGCCGCTGGCCTCCAGCACGATCACCCGGCACCGCGCGCCACGCAGCAGCTCCAGGGCCGCGGTCAGCCCCGCCGGGCCGGCGCCGATGATGACAATCGTTTTGTTATTCTGGTTACCGACGGGCAGGGAGCAGTGGGACATGGCACACAATCACCTCAATGGATGGCGAGGCTTACATCCAGTTACATTGATCTGGATCAATACCGTTGACGGGTGCTTAGGCTAGCTTTATGGACCAAGTGTTTTCTTTTAGAAAGCGCCCAAAACCACCATCTTGATCAAGCGCGTGTCACGCAATGCATCGGATGAGGGTTTTATTGTGATCAGGCAACGATTGATCGACACGAAATCAATGGAGAATAACCATGCTATCACGGCAATATAAATCATCTGCCCTGGCGATCGCGATTACGGGTTGCGTGGTGTCCACGGTGGCATCCTCGGAGAATGGGGGCTATATCCCACCCGCCCCTCCCCTGGATAGTTATGGGATTGTGACCGATGTATATATTCCAGCAATTGGGCAAGCAAAAATTACCTGGCAAAAATTAAAGTGTGGTGAGGATTTTAACGGTTCGGCTGCTTTATCGGTAAATGGCAACCTTTATGACTACCATGTCGCCGATGGCGATCCTGTCACCTGTTCCACGATCAACCCATTGATTATTCAGGCCGCGACTACCGCGGCCTTGCAACAAGGGGCAGGGCAGGGCTGGGTTGATCTCAAGTCGTTCCTGGGGGTTTGCAAGGCAATTCTGCCCACTAAAAAATATAGCGAGAGATATTATTGCCTGCCGCTAAAGTAATGCCTCAATTTCACCAACTTGATTTCGGGATGGGAGGTTAGGATCAACCTCCCCCAATTTTCGCCGCGCTCTCAGGTATCAGCCTGAGAATGACATTACTGACAAACCATATCCTGCGGCTTATCAATTATCTTGATCGTGCGGCTCCCCAATGAGCTTGAGTGATTTGCACCAGGGAACACCCTTGCGGTCAAAATACCACTCAAGCCAAATGCGGTCTTGACCAATAACGGCATCCGTCGCGGATTCAATCATCAAGGGGTTCCTGGTCCAGCAACCCATCTCGGTAGCGGCCGCGGGAGGAAGCGACGATGTGTACATGATCATCGCCTTGGCGTCTATCGCGGATGCGCCTTCGATAATGACATGAATTGCAAGCCCTTCTCCAGACTCGATTTTACCAAGCCCATTGGCCTGCGCGGCAGAATAGCCAAGCACAAGGCTCCCGGTTGCAACCAGGCTTGAGACAATCGCCAGCACGTTTTTTTTCATTGAAATTCACCTTGAGGATGATTTGCCATTGAGTTGATGATGGAGCTGCGCGTTCGTTTCATTGCGTCTCTTGATATATTTTCTCCAATGTCAGATGTCGCAGACTTGACAAACCATGTCATGCTGGTCGCCAATAAGTTTGAGTGACGTGCACCAGGGTACACCCTTATGGTCAAGATACCATTCTAGCTGGATACGGGTCTGTCCAATAACGGCATCCGCCGCGGATTCAATCATCCAGGGGTTTTTTGTCCAGCATCCTTTCTCGGTCGAGGGCAGGCTGGGAAACGCGGACGTGTAAACAATCATTGCTTTTGCATCGATCATGGTTGATCCTTCAACTATGACGTGAATCGCGGTTCCTTCGCCCGACTCGACGTTTTTGTACCCACTAGCCTGAACCTGTGAGTAGCCAAGCATGAGGCCACCAGTTAGGACCAGGGTTGAGGCAATCGCTAGGGTGGATTTATTCATTGAGATTCCCCTTCAGGGTGGTTTGATATGGGCGAAAACCTTAATGGCAATTAAGGCCCTGTAATCGGTTTTTGTTATTATAGAACACTAAAGCGGACATCGCTTCTACCTCGCGGTAGCCGGGGGGAGCGCCTCTGGAAAAGCGGCCGGTATCGCGCGATCATGGCACTGGTGGCGGTTCTGCATCCGATGGTCGCAAGATACGTCAGCCGCCGGTCCACGTAAACCGCTCGGGACCGTGGACGCCCAACACCTACGTAAGCGCAGACCTTGGACCAGCCAGACAGTTCCTCCACCTTCACCTATCCGCGCCTGCCACTCAGGCTTCCTTCTCGCGCGTCCTGAACGACGCAAGCGGTCATTTTTCCCCGCCCTGCTCGGGGATTGGTCGTCGTCGCGCCGCTCTTACCCGGCGGTTTCGACCGTTCCGGCGAATTCAATGGGTTCGGTCAGGCACTATCTATTTACCCAGGAGGCCTTCAAGACGGAGACCAGAATTCCGCGTCTGCCGTAATGGCGGTCTCAGGACCAGCCCCGGTTTATGACGACCATCCCTTCCTTTATCTCAATGAGGCTTGAATCCCAACCACATTGATTCTGACCATCGTCGTTATCATCACCAGTATCACTGGTGACGGTGCGTATGGCCGGGGGTCCATTCCACCGATTAACGCCCTTTACGGACCTGGCTTTTCTGGGGGCTGCCTTTATGTTGCTGGAGACCCGGGCTGTCACCTGGTCGCCCCTCCCGGCACCCCGTGTCCCTGCTTCAGCCTGGGCGGGTAGTGGTCGATAAGCCTTGGATCCGCAAGCGTTAGATCCTGGGCCTTGTTGATACCCCGCAGGGCTCTTAGAGTAGGTTCAGCCTGACCCGCGCCACCACATAGGCAGGACCGTAGAGCAGCAAATAGGCCCCCTCCGGCACCTTGCCCAGGGAGTCCCCGTCCCCGCCGGCGGCCAGCAGCCGCAGGGCCGGATCGTAAAGGTACCAGGCGCTGGCAAAGGCCACCGTGCCCCCGCTGGCGGCGGGGAGGCGCCGCCACTCCCCCAGGCCCGTGGCGCTCATGGTCACCTTGTCGGTGCCGGGAGCCAGGGTCGGCACCCGGGACTGGGGGCGGAAGAAGGTGCTGCCCCAGCGCGCCCATTCCGTCCGCGGGGAACCCTGGAAGACCAGGTCGTTGAGATCCCGCCCCGCCTCGCCGGGAATCTGGAGAGTCATCAACGCCTTGTTCTTCAGGCCCCGGGGGTCCACCACCTGGTTGCGCACCCCCAGGGCCGGGATGGAGACCGCCAGGTAGCCGGGCAGCTCCGGGATGGCCGTCAGGGTCATGGCCGGCGCCAGGCCCTGGGCCAGGGCGGTGGACTGGGCATCCAGGTTGACCGCCAGCCAGGGCGTTTTCAGCCGCCGGTGCCAGGAGGTCCCCAAGGTGGTCGACGGTGCGTCCGCGGCTGCCGTGCTCGCCGTGTCCGTCGCGACCGATTTCCCGGCGGCCGCGGTCGCGTCTGCCGCTGAACCCGTCGCTGCGGCGGCCGGCCTGCCTACCGCCTTGCCCGCGCCCGACCCCGCCCCCGCCCCCGCGTCCACCCCCGCGTCCGCCTCCGGCGCCAGCCGTTGGGCGAGGGGGACCTCCTGGCGGCCAGGCCCCGGGCCCTGGGCCTGGCTGGCCAGCAGGTAGTGCCGCCCCTCGACCTCACCGGGGCGGTAACGGGTCTCCGGCGCCGCGTCGGCGGTCCAGTAGCCCGCCCCTCGCCAGTAGAGCGGGGCGGGGTCGGCCCGCCAGCCCCCCGCGTCCCAGCGCGACAGGGTCAGGCCCTGGTCCGGCCGCGGCCGCAACCACAGCAGGCCGTCATGGCGGGCGTAGACCCCCGCCATCGCCGCCAGGTCCGCCGCGTCGGTTATCCGGGGCGGCTCCAAGGCGGGGGCCACCGGCGCGGGCAGGGCCGCGAGCCGCCCCCGCTCCACCAGGGCCCGCGATAGCAGGCCTTCCGCCAGGGTCGCGATGACCGCCTCGCTGGCGCCGCCCAGGACTGCCGCCCCCAGCCGCGCCTGGGGCGCCACCAGCAGGGTGCCGGCGATGGCGGGTCCCGGGCCGGTGCCGGGCTCGCTCACCCGCCAGCCCTGGATACCCGCGGCCGCCAGACTGTCCACTGCCGCCAGGCCGCCCAGGACCACGCCGTCCCCGCCCGGACTCGGGCGCCCCTCGGGGTCCGCCCGGGTGACCGGCGACGGCTCCGGGGCCCGACCCCCCTCCAGCTCCGCGAAGGCCGCCGCGCTCAGCAGGCGTCGCCCCTCCACCTCGCCCCGATTGATCAGCATCGCCCCCAGGCGCCCCAGGTCCTCCAGGGGCGCCTGGAGACCGCGGGCGGCGAGGGCGTTGACATAAACCGGCGGCCAGGGGGCGCCGTCCGGCCCCCGGAGGGGGAGCGGGGGCCCCGGCGGCGGGTTCTGGTCGCCGAAGCCGCTATGGTCCATCGCCAGGGGCAGCAGCAGCTCGCGGCGGACGAAATCGGCGTAGCCGGTACCCGTCACCTCGACCACCAGCCGCTCCAGCAGGGTAAAGCAGTCCCCGCAGGGCACCGCCATCGTCCCCGGGTCGTGCTTGAGGCGCTGGGTCCGCAGGCCGCGCAGCACCTGATGGGCGAACACCGGCACCGGCTGGAAGGTGCTGGCGTTACGCGCCTCTTCCCCGGGCAGGCCCGCCGTCTGCGCCAGCAACTGGCGCACGCTGATCTGGCGATAACCAGGCTCCGCCAGGCGGAACTCCGGCACGTGGGACACCAGGGGCGCGTCCAGGTCCAGCAAGCCCCGGTCCACCAGGTTCAGGATCGCCAGGGCGGCGATCAGCCGGCTCATGGCCCCCAGGGGCCAGGGCGTGTCCAGGGGTAGCGGGGTCGCGTCACCCCCAGCCGGGGCGGTCGGCCCGTTGAAGTTCTCCGCCCAGATCACCCCCTCGCCATCGAACAGCACCGCCCCCAGCACGGGCAGGGGCGCGGTGGCCAGGGCCTGGCGCAGGGCCTCCCGGGCCCCGGCCACCGTGGCGGAATAGGCCAGGGGGCGCAGCAGGGTGCCATCCGGCAGTCGCAGGCCGTCCCCCTCCACCCGCACCCGCAGGTCTCCTTCCGGGTCCTTGGGGTCCGGGGTCGCCCCCAGGGCCAGGGCCTCCCAGGGGTCCAGGGGCTGCAACACCCGGTCGCCCAGCAGCAGCACCTCCCCGGCCTCCTCCAGGCGCACGACGCCGTTCAGGGCGCCCAGGGCCTCCGCCAGGGTCCCGGCCCCGGCACCGGACTCGCCGCTGGCCGCGTAGTCGCCGACACGGTCCCGCCAGGCGGGGGGGATGGCATAGTCGGCGGGCAGGCGCTGGGCGAAGGGCTGGCTCTCGCCCTGGCCGGGGGCGCGCCGCAGCAGCAGATCCCGCCCCTCCCGCGTGGTCGCCCGGAAGGCGGGGGTGTCCGGGGCGTCATCGCCCAGCCAGCCGTCGGGCTGGGGCCTGACCACCAGGGTGACCGCGTCCACCCCCTGGGCCCGGCTGGTGATGGCCAGGGCCTGGTCCTGGAGCGCGACCCGCACCAGCCCCTGGGTATTGGCATAGCGCCCAACCAGGGCGGCCAGTCCGTCCACCGGTGTCGGCAGGTCCGCAGGGAGGCGACTGGGTGCGGCGGGGTCATAACCCAGCACCCTTTCCAGGGAACTGGGGGCGGGGCCCGCGGCAGGGTGCGGGCCCGCCATCAGCCATTCGTCCGGCTGGTAGGCGCGCCACAGGGCGTCCGCCGTCAGCAGCAGGAGCATGATCAGGGTGGCGGTGTTGAGCCACTGGAACCAGGCCCAGGGCCTGAGCCGCTTCCCGCGGGTGGCGAACCACCAGAGGGGCGCCAGGCCCAGGCCGAGCAGGAAGAGGCGCCAGATAAAGTCCAGGGCGTCGGCGAAGGGATGCTCCAGCGCCCGGATGGCGACGGCGAGGGCGAAGAAGAAAAGCCAGTAGGATTTATGCAGGCCAGCATCTAACGTGACGATTTGTTCGTCGACCTTTTCCATTAGGTGATTCCGTCAGCGATGTTAATGGGTCAAAAATGGAAGCCTTCGCCAGCAATCACCTCAGACCCCCGGAAAGGTCAAGGGTCAGTGGAACGGCACAAATCCAGAGATAAGGTTAGATCCCCAAGCGTTAGCCTGGGGGTATTCGGGGTTCGGCGCAAGCGGAAAAACCTTGGCTATTCCGCATCATCTGGGATCAAGCGGGAGCCACCAAGATTGTAAGCGATATCCTCGAAGAGTTGTTCGAGGTTGGAGGCATTGTGACCATCGTCTGCCCTACAGACATTTGTCGGGGCGGTGGTATAGAAGTAGGGCAAGGACCCCCGGGTATTCGGCGCCCCGGTGTCACCCTCTTCACCTGATATCCATTGCAGGGTCTTACAGGCATTGATATCTCGATCATTGATGGGCGACAGATTGGTTTCGTCTTCACCGCACCCACCACTCGCCACACCGTAACCAACAACGAAGATTTTGGTCCCCGCTGTCTTCGCCTCATTGGCCGCCTTGACGGCGGCCTGGCACTGATTGGGTATGAAGCTCGAAACCATATTTTGATGGGACCAGATAGACCGACTGGAAACAATCGGCGAGGTGGGCTCCGCAGTCATGGAGGTGTTTGAAGTGATCTGATGAGCTTTGTTCAAGGTATAGTATTGCGAACTACCGCTTCCACTAGGACCACTCTGGATCCAGGTGCAGGATTGAATTCCGGATCCCGAAATGACCTGACCTATTTGTAAGGACCCGGATTGGATATTGCTGACATATAGCCTGGTTCCGCTGCGTTTTCTACTACTGCCGTCATGAATTTGTCCGGTAAAGACAGCATTTCTGAAGTCGGGATGAGTAATGGTGTATGTCCCGATCCCCCCCGTTCCTGTGTCAAAGGCAGCGACAGTGGAATTGTTCTGAATATCGTCGGACTCCGGGGTATCGTCGCTGGATATGCGCTGTCCAATTTTCAATTCTCCATAGCCAACCGCCGTAACAGTCAAGGTGGTCCCCCGGCAGTAGTTGGGATTGTTAGTCGCTAAGCCATTGTCAATTCTGCCGGTGACGGCGGCAAAAGATTTACCGGTCGTGGCATTTGTCAATTCGCTGAAAGTGGTTGAATTGGCATCCCCATCGCTGAGGAGGATGATGACGTTCTTTTGCAAGTTGATAGCGGATAATGCGCTCAGTCTTCTTTGGGCCTCGCGGATAGCCTGTTCGATCGAGGTTTGAAGAACGTAGTTGTTACCTCCATTAAAAGTAGTTCGACAGTAATATGTAGAGGTCAGCTTGTCATCGTTAGTTGGATCATCATTAGGCCCTGGTGTTTCCAGACCTGTACAGTTATTGGCGCCTAGCGCCTTGGCGAGGGCATGGTCATTATTGAGGGAGACAAAATTCACGGCATAATCGCTGGAAGGGGAAAGGGGTACGATGGTGCTGTAATTGCTATAACCATCTGAATTATCAGGCTCAGAATCCTGCCAGGGTTGTCGATCCCCTGATTGTGGATTCGCTAGTCCGCCAGCCATGTAATTCTTCAGATCGTTACAGGCGACATTGACGGTACAGTCACTTTGTCTAGCCACTGCGGTGGCGGAATTCATCGGAGGAAAGACGATGAGTCCCGTATTATTGTTTTTTTCCAATAAGTTGGCTACGAGTGTCCGCGCGCCAAATTTGGCGCAATTAACTTTTCTTGGGCTGCCGCTCAGACCGCAATTGCTATCCGCCGTGCTCATGGACCCGGTGATATCCACGAGCAGCATGACATTGAGGGGTGATTTACGCCCACCGGCGGAGGCTGTGGATTGGGCCCCGATACGAATGGGCCCCAGGAAGTTCCCCAGCGCCGGTGTGAACCACAAGGGCACCTCGGCGGTTTGGGTTACCCTGATGGCGTTGAATCCCGACGCTGCCTTATCGGCTCCGATGGGGACACTACTCAAACCCAAGGCCCTACCCTCGATTCTCGGGGCATTCACCACAACATTGTTAGCCAGCACATTGGGGTTGTCAGTACCCCCGACACCCTCGCCGGTGGCCCATCTCGCGGAATAGAGTTTCGCAGTGTTTTCGACGACGCTCCATTCTTCCTTCATCAAATCTTGACCAGCGGCTAGGGCGGCAGCGGAAACAATGGATTGCAGACGTTCCTTGTTGTAAATCACGTAGGCTACATCCACGGCGATGGCGGCCATGCCTATGATGACCGGTATGGCGGCGGCAACCAGTACGAAAATAGCGCCCCTTTGGGCCGCGGGGCGATGGCGGTAAGGGGGTGCTGTGCGGCTCATGGGGGTCTTCTCCCTGGTAGGCGGATGTTCCGGCATCCCTTATTCCACTACCCGATAGGCCACTGAATTGGTAAAAGTCTGCGGCCAGCCGGGAAGTCGGTTCAAGGGAATGTTGAACAGAGGTTCGACATGGTAGGTAACCGTCACCACCGCTGGTTCGCCGGCGTGCTGGGCCAGGAGCGCGCCACAGGTCGGGTTGGTGTCGTCGGTGCAGACAGTTCCATTGACGGTGGTGGTCAAGGTAAGATTCAGGTTTGGGGCAACCTCGTTGACGGCGGCCAGGGTCCTCTGGTAGGCCTGAGTTTCACTTGCCTGGCTAATAAAAAAGCGAGCGGCTACCCCCACTGCGTCGGCAGTAAGGAAATAGTTGTGGATCAGAAAACTTAACTGGACGATGGCGAGCATCAGAAACGCGAGGATGGGGACCAGGAGTACAACCTCGACCATCGCCGATCCCCGCTGTCTGAGTTTGATCATCTTCCTGCAACCCTTTTTTTTCAATAGGGTGGGCTATTGGACGGGTTCAGAGGTCACGACTCTGATCCGGTTAAGTGCCTCCAACCCGAAGCCATTCAGGATGGGGGCAAAGACGTAAGCCAATTCCACTTGAACCAGGGTGCCGATCGGCGGCGGTTGTTCCAGGGTGCCCAAGGCCGTCGCGCAGGCGGTATTGTTCGTGCAGGGCTGAACGCATATCGGGCCATCACAGCTTCCGTTAAGGAAACGCTGAAGAATGACCCGATTTCTCTCTTTCCGCCCTTGGAGAGCGTCATTTTTGACTTAGCAGCCCGTTTTAACCCGTTTTTGGGCTCATTTTGGGTATTCTGAGTGGCTCTTGTGGTCCATTACGCCC
>JAHDND010000183.1 GCA_018435665.1 Candidatus Thiosymbion sp.
ATCTGATCAAACCTACCTGGATGGCCGTCAAACACCGTGACGCCAACACCCTCGAAGCCGACGTCAACGCGATTTTCGACAACATCGGGAAGGAGTTTAAGCTGGCTTTTTAGTTTATAGAACTTGTTGTGAATGACTTAAGCACGCGGGGCGTACCATATTTGAAATGCGACGTCGCCTAGGCGCGAAATCAATATCCCCCATCGACCTGGAAGATGAACCATGAAGAAACTCCTCTTAGCCGATACCTCATCCCTCGACTCCCGAAGGGGCCTGGGCCAGCGCGTTGCCTATGGGGCGGCCCTGGTTTTCTACTTGGGCGCCGTTCTCGCCCTCGCAATCCTGTTGGCCCAGTATAGGGCCCTGGGCGGTGAGCATCCGGTGATCGCCAGCCTGGGGGCCAGCATCGTCTTCTTCATCGGTGGGGGGATCGTGCTGCATGTCATCGGCCGGGCCAATCTGCCCAGCCTGGGCTTTTTCCGGGAGCGCAGCTAGGGAGAAGATCAGGATGTACCCGGCTTTCTGGCCCCCCCGACCCGACGCCACCAGGCGCCTGGCTGACTGTCGCTATAGACAATACCAATGGCTAACGGCTAGATCGTCGAAATAAATGCCGCAATATATCGGAATTGGGCGGATTTGGACGGATTTCAGGTCTGTTATTGCTTTCCCCCCTGACTTATCATCTCCAGCCAGGCGGATACCGCTTTGTAACTCCCCCAGCGTTGAGGATAACGGGCTGACACGCCAATGCCTGAGGATCGCGCCCTCCCCCTCGTCGTCGATCTCGATGGCACCCTGACCCGCACCGACACCCTCGCTGAAGCCCTGTTTCGCCTGGCACGGGAGCAGCCCCTGGCCCTGATCCACGCTGCCTTCACCCTCCGCCAGGGCCGCGCCGCCTTCAAGGCCCGGATCGCCCGCCTTACGGCCCTCGACCCCTCGACCCTGCCCCTCAACCCCGAACTAATCGCCTGGCTGCGCGAGCAAGCCGCCCGCGGCCGTTCCCTGATCCTGGCCACCGCCAGCGACCGCCAGGTCGCCCAGGTCGTTGCCGACCGGGTGGGACTCTTTACCGAGGTCCTCGCCAGCGACGGCCAGCGCAACCTCAAGGGCCCCGCCAAGGCCGCCGTCCTGGTCGAACGCTTCGGCAAGGGCGGCTTCGACTATGTCGGCGACAGCCGGGCCGATCTGCCGGTGTGGGCCGCCGCCCGTCACGCCATCGTCGTCGGCGGTCCCCGCCTGGTCCAGTCCACCAGCCCGATCGCCACCGTCGCCCGCGTCTTCACCCCACCCCCCCGCCTGCCCGCCCTGTGGCGCGCCCTGCGGCCCCATCAGTGGGCCAAAAACCTCCTGGTGTTCCTGCCCTTGCTCGCCGCCCATCAGGTGAGCGATCCCCGGGGGCTGTTCGCCGCCGGCTTGGCCTTCCTCGCCTTCAGCCTCACCGCCTCCGCCGTCTATCTGGTCAATGACCTGCTCGACCTGGACGCCGACCGCCACCACCCCAGCAAGTGTCGGCGACCCTTCGCCACCGGCGAGCTGCCGCTGGCCTGGGGCGCGCTGCTCAGTCCCCTCTTGTTGCTAACCGCCATCGGCCTGAACCTCTGGTTCCTGCCGCCCCTGTTCACCCTGATCCTGGTAGGCTACTTCCTGGTCACCACCACCTACTCCTTCGGCCTCAAGCGCAAGCCGGTGGTGGACGTCCTGCTGCTGGCCGCCCTCTACACCCTGCGCGTCATCGCCGGCGCCGCCGCCGTGGCCATCGTGCCCTCCTTCTGGTTGCTGGCCTTCTCCATGTTCATTTTTTTGAGTTTGGCCCTCGCCAAGCGCTACACGGAGCTCGACGGCCTGCGGCGGCGCGGCGAACTCACCGCCGCCGGTCGCGCCTGGCACGTGGATGACCTACCCTTGGTGCAGACCCTCGGCACCGGGGCGGGGCTCGCCGCTGTCCTGGTGCTGGCACTCTATATCGACAGCGCCCCGGCCCGGCAGCTCTACGCCTCGCCCCAGGTGCTCTGGCTGGTCTGTCCGCTGCTGCTCTACTGGATCAGCCGCCTGTGGTTCAAGGCCCATCGCGGCGAGATGGATGAGGACCCGGTAGTCTTTGCCCTGGGCGACCGCGTCAGCCTGGTCCTGGGGAGCAGCGCCGCGGGGATCATCCTGCTCGCGACCCTCGGACTCCCCCAATGAGCCAACGCCTCGAATCCTGGGGCCGCTACCCCCAAGCCACCCCGGCCAAGGTCACCCGTCTGACCGATCGCCACGCCCCCCTGCCCGCCAGCGACCTGCCGCTGCTGGTGTTTGGCAATGGCCGCAGCTACGGCGATGTCTGCCTCAACGACGGCGGCCACCTCCTGCTCGGCCGCGGGCTGGACCGCTTCATCGCCTTCGACGCCACCCAAGGACACCTGCGCACCGAGGCCGGTGTGCTGCTGTCCGAGATCCTCGATCATATCGTGCCCCGGGGCTGGTTCCTGCCCGTCACCCCCGGTACCCGCTTCGTCACCCTGGGCGGGGCGGTGGCCAATGACGTGCATGGCAAGAACCATCACCGCGCCGGCAGCTTCGGTCATCACGTCCGCGCCTTCGAACTGGTGCGCTCCGACGGCAGCCGTCGGGTCTGCTCGCCCACCGAAAACCCCGACTGGTTCGCCGCCACCCTCGGTGGGCTGGGGTTGACCGGGCTCATCACCTGGGTGGAGATCCAACTGCGGGCCATCGAGGGGCCCTGGATTCAGGCCGAAAGCCGGCGCTTCGCCAACCTGGGTGAATTCTTCGCCCTGGCGGAAGCATCGGATCGCGCGCATGAATTCACCGTCGCCTGGGTAGATTGCGCGGCGACCGCCACGGCCCTGGGCCGTGGCATCCTGCTCAGCGGGGACTTCGCGCCCGCCGCGGCGGGTCAGGGAAAATGGCCCAAGGCCCATGGCCTGCTCACCGTCCCCTTCACGCCGCCGCTTCCGCTGATCAACCGCTTCAGCCTCAAGGCCTTCAATACCTTCTATGCCCGCAAACCCGAAGGCCGTTTCCTGACGCATTACGAGCCCTTTTTCTATCCGCTCGACGCCATCGGTTACTGGAACCGGATCTATGGCCCAAAGGGGTTCTTGCAGTATCAGTGCGTGCTGCCGCCAGAAGTCGCCGAATCGGCGCTGACTGAACTCTTGGCGCGCATCGCCAGGAGCGGGCAAGGGTCGTTCCTGGCAGTGCTGAAGCGGTTCGGCGACAAGCCGTCTCTGGGGATGCTGTCGTTTCCGCGGCCGGGAGTTACCATTGCCTTGGATTTTCCGATGCGGGGGGCGAAAACGCTGCGGCTAATGGATGAGCTGGATGAAGTGGTGGCGGAGGCGGGAGGGGTACTCTATCCGGCAAAGGATGCGCGGATGAGCAACAGGTTGTTCAAATTTTCATTCCGCTGTTACAATCGGATATTGCCTTTTATAGATAATATCTTTATTTCAGATTTCGGCAAAAGGGTAAATTTGCGCGTGGGTTAAAAGCAAGAGGCTGAAATTATGTACATAACAGTTTTCATGAAAAGCAGGGGTTTCTCTGCGGTTTTGAAATTAACTTTAACTATTTTGGTTTTATATTTAGGTTTCCTTCATTATAGCTATAACAGGGATTTCGGGATTGATGATAGCTATATTACCTATCGTTATTCATTTAATTTTGCAGATGGTGACGGGCTAGTTTTCAATGTTGGAGAAAAACATTACGGATCAACCGCTGCAGGTTATGCCGTGCTGTTAGGAGTTATATCGAAATCTATAACTATAGTGAATAGATTTTTCGGATCTGCCAATAATAGTAATCTTGATTTAAGAGAGGTGATTCCAGCTTTATCCCGGGTAATAAGCACTCTATCGCTAATTTTATCAGCCTCCTTGCTGATAATGATATCCTGGAATTCAACAGGTATGGCAGTAGGAAGCATAATAGGGGCTTTTATTGCTGCCAATCTTTTTCTTGCTGGACCCGCGAATAGTGTCGTCGGGCATGAAACATATTTTTTTCTGGCACTATGGCTATTGGCCGCATATTTGGTATTTTTTTCTGGTAAATATTTTGCTGGTTCCGTGATTCTGGCGTTGGCGACAACAATCCGGCCAGATACCATATTATTTGCAGGAGTTTTGTTTTTTATCATGGCGACTACTAATATTAAAATCAAGGGTTATATCTTGGCAATTAAAGATATGTGGCGTCCTGCAATATTATACATCATTTTGAATGGCATATGGTTTTCGATTATGTGGTTTTATTACGGTCAGCCTCTCCCTGAGACAAGAATAGCAAAGCAAGCACAAGTAATCTTAGGTCATTGGAAAATTTTTTCTCCTTCCATTATTTACGATTTATTAACAAACTCTTTAACATCATCTATGGGTTACATGATAGTTATCGGGGGTTTCTTGTTCATATCATATCTGGTGTTACTGATATTTTTTTTCAAATCTTCCGATCCCAGCAGGAAGACCACTGCCATTAATACATCTGATATCAATCTATTTGTCTTCACGTGTGCATGGGTTATTGTTGGCATCGGACTTGTTGCGGCCTATACTTTCATGGAAGTGACCTATTGGCAATGGTATGGAGTGCCGGTATGGTTTGCCGTCATCTGTCTTATACCGGGGCTTTGTCGATCAATAAATCTGGCGATTATTTCATCTGTTCGGTTTCAGAAATGGGCCGGAATTCTCAGTGCATCCACTTTGGTTGGAGTCTTTGCGATGAATGATCTGAGTGCCTTTTTATGGCATTATAAAAATATGAAAAATGTCAGGCATATCAACACACATATTGGCAGCTATGACGGAGCAGTAAGTATCCTGCAACAAGTTGCGCCGGCAGGAGCATCAATAGCAATGGCCGAGCCTGGCTATGTGGGTTTTATTCTCGGGCCAAAATATAAATTAATCGATACCTTGGGATTGGCCAGCCCCGGAGTATCACGGGCAATAATCAAGGGAGATATGGATTACCCTTTTAAAACCTGGTCACCTGATTTCGTCATTTCGTCATGGAAGGGAAAATATGACCCTACCTCAAGACCATGGTTTCATGAGGTTTACACCCTGCATTCAGAAGTGACGCATCCTCACTGGAGTAAGGCGCTTGGTGGTTCCTACCAGATCTATGAAAAGCGTTAAGGAAACGCTGAAGAATGACCCGATTTCTCTCTTTCCGCCCTTGGAGAGCGTCATTTTTGACTTAGCAGCCCGTTTTAACCCGTTTTTGGGCTCATTTTGGGTATTCTGAGTGGCTCTTGTGGTCCATTACGCCC
>JAHDND010000144.1 GCA_018435665.1 Candidatus Thiosymbion sp.
CTGATCCAACCCCGAACCCTCCTCGGTGCGGGTTCGCTGGTGCCACCGGGCCAGAAATTGGATGGCGGCTACCTCTGGTACGGGGCACCGGTTCGGCGCATCCGGCTCTTGACGGATAGCGAACTGGAATATCTGGAGTATTCAGCTCAGCACTATGTCCGTCTGGCGGACCAGCATCGCCATTCGCTTCTGCTCACTGCACAGCCGGCGCCCGACTAGGGAAGGGTACCGGTACATCGAGCTTGCCTTCCCTGACCAGTGATCCCCCCGTGGCTAAGCTGGGCACCTGAGGGGGAGCTGCGCGGTCGGCCTCATCGGCTTTCTGGACCTCCCGTTTTGCACCCGGGCCTTGGTCAGGGCCTGGACTTGTAGCCGGGGCTACGGATGAGGCTGGGCTTGGCGCGGGGCTTGAAGCAGAGGCGCGAACCGGGGCCGTAACCTGAGAAATAGCGGGTGCAGCAGTAGCAGCGGGGGCAAGGGGAAAAACGGATGCAGGGGTTGAAATAGGTGCAACGGGAACCGCGGGTGACTGCGCTGAGTCATGGAGAGGAGGAGGAGCCGCAACTGTGTGGGGGGCCAGACCAGGTGTTTGGATTTGAGTGACTGGGGGTGCTGGCCTTGTCGTGGAAGTGGGGACAGGCGCAGACACAGAGGTGACTTTGGATGCTGGTGCAGCAGGTCTAGGTGCTGATGCAGATGCCGGTGCTGATGCTGATGCAGGTGCTGCAGGTGTAAACGTGGACGTAGATGAAGGCGCGGGTGTAGGCGTGTGTGTAGGCGTAGAAATAGGTGCCGGTGTAGGCAATAGGGTAGCGGTTGGAGTTGATGTGGGTGCGGGCTTAGACGAGGGTGGCGGCGATACGGCAGCGGGGGTGGTTCCGCTCTCGATCAGCCGCTGGTCCACGGGGGCAGACAGGCTCGGGGCGCCCAGCAAGAGCGGCGGCGATGCTACCGTTTTGGCCGCGGCTGGCTTGACTTGCTCAGCCGGAGTCGCGCTCACCCTGGACGCAGTCTTCACGGCGGGGGGCTGGGACAAGGCTACCTTGGCCGGATACGTTTGCACGCCCTCCGCTGGTTTGACGAAGCCGCCTTCAGCCGGCTCCTGCCGAGCGGGGCCCTTAGCGGCCAGTTTGGCCTGATAGTCTCCGTAGTCAGGACCGGACCCGGTGATGGTGACCTGGGTTCCCAGGTTAACCTGGGTAAAGAGGCGTTCCGCCAGCGGTGCCGGCAAGCGAATGCAGCCATGAGAGGCAGGATGTCCTGGTCGGGGGATAGGGCCCGCATGCAGGCCGACGCCGTCATAGGTGAGGCGGAGGAAATAAGGCATCTTAGCCCCGGCGAAGCGCCCTCCCGTCGGAATCTGGTGCCGGCCACGCTTGGCATCACTGACCACCACCTTGCCAGCGCCATCATAAATTTTGCCGTAGAGGTTCGATTCCTTGGTCTTCTCCTTGCCGATGACCGCAAACTTACCCGTTGGGGTCGGAAACTTCTTGACTCCCGAGGCCACGTAGCTCCAACCGACTTGTTCTGGTCCGTCGTAAAACCGGGCCTTTTGGGTCTCGGTATCGACCCAGATGTGGGTGATCTGGCGCTTATCCCCCAACCATTCCCAACGTTTGCTTTTGGGGGGTGGTGGTTCCTGTACTTCCATGGGCAGGACGGGTGGCGGCGGGGCAGTTTCAACCGCTGCCTGAACCTGACCTTGCTCTTCCTCGTCGCCGCCCTTGGCATCCGCGAGGAGTTCCTCGGCAAAACTGGGAAGATGGACGCAACCGAGAGTCCCGAATTGCAACACCAGGAGTGCCAGGGTGGTCAGGAAGGGCCGCAAGAGCCGTTCATGTGATCGAAGGAGGGGACCGACAAGTGATGCCATGGTGATTTTTGCTGCGGGAGGAGGATGAATAATATAGATTATGGCACCTCTGCCACCCTTGGCGTGGAACAGGCCTTTCGGGTCGGCTGGTCGTACCTTTTATAGACCTCGCCTAGCAGTTTTCGGTATCGGAGGCGGATGGGGAGGGGGCACCTATCCATGTCGTCCCCCGGCAGACGCCACCCGGTCCGGCGAAGCCGAAAATTGAGGTGCGATGACGTTAAAGGCCCCCTCACTCGTCCTTGTCCACCAGGGCCATGCCCTCCAGGCCCTCGTCCGGGGCCGCCCCCTTGTCGCGGGTGCCATGAAGCTTAATCATCAGCCGAACCTCGTTGGCGGAGTCCGCCAGGCGCAGGGCATCCTGGTAGCTGATCTCGCCTTCCTCGTAGAGGTCGAACAGGGACTGGTCGAAGGTGACCATACCCTGCTCACGGGATTTTTTCATCAATTCCTTCAGCTTGGTGACCTCGCCCTTACGGATCAGATCGGAGGCCAGCGGGGTGTTGACCAGGACCTCGATCACGGCACGACGGCCCTTGCCATCGATGCGCGGGCAGAGCATCTGGGCCACCACGCCCTTGAGATTGAGCGACAGGTCGGTGTAAAGCTGGTTGCGCGCCTCCTCGGGAAAGAAGTTGAGGATGCGGTCCAGGGCCTGGTTGGCGTTGTTGGCGTGGAGGGTGGCCAGCACCAGGTGGCCGGTTTCGGCAAAGGCGATGGCGTACTCCATGGTCTCCCGGGTGCGGATCTCGCCGATGAGGATGACGTCCGGGGCCTGACGCAGGGTGTTCTTCAGGGCAGCATCGAAGGACAGGGTATCGACCCCGACCTCACGCTGGGTGACGATGCAACCGGCATGCTCGTGGACGAACTCGATAGGGTCCTCGATGGTGATGATGTGACCGGAGCTGTTCTGATTCCGGTAGCCGATCATGGCCGCCAGGGAGGTGGACTTACCCGTGCCTGTGCCGCCGACGAAGATGATCAGCCCGCGTTTGGTCATCGCCAGTTCCTTGATGACCGGGGGCAGGCGCAGATCGTCCAGGCTGGGGATCTTGGTTTCGATGCGGCGCAGCACCATGCAGGCGGCGTCCCGTTGCACTAGGGCACTGACGCGAAACCGCCCCACCCCCTTGGCGTCGATGGCGAACTGGCACTCCTTGGTCTCCTCGAACTCCTTCTGCTGCTTCTCGTTCATCACGCTGTAGACCAGGTCGTGGGCCTGGTGGGCGGTCAGGGGCTCGTTGCCGACGTTGCGGATGACCCCATCGATCTTGATCCCCGGTGGCCGACCGGCGGTGATGAACATGTCGGAGCCCTTCTTCTGGGCCATGAGGATGAGGAGCTGGTTGAAGTCCATGGTGTCTCGGGTGCCGTGGGGTGGGTCGGCCTGTGGGCGGGGGGGGGATCAGGCAAAGGAATCCTTGTTCTGGGCCTTGGACAGGGCATCCGCGCGGGTGACCAGCCCCTGCTTGAGCAGGTCCGCCAGATTCTGATCCAGGGTCTGCATGCCGTAGGCCTGGCCGGTCTGGATGGCGGAGTACATCTGGGCGACCTTGTCCTCGCGGATCAGGTTGCGGATGGCGGGGGTGCCGATCATGATCTCGTGGGCCGCCACCCGGCCGCCGCCGACCTTTTTCAACAGGGTCTGGGCAACGACGGCGCGCAGGGACTCGGACAGCATGGAACGGACCATGTCCTTCTCCGCGGCCGGAAAGACGTCGATGATGCGGTTGACGGTCTTGGCGGCGGAGGTAGTGTGCAGGGTGCCAAAGACCAGGTGACCGGTCTCGGCGGCGGTCATGGCTAGCCGAATGGTCTCCAGATCGCGCATCTCGCCCACCAGGATGATGTCCGGGTCCTCGCGCAGAGCCGAGCGCAGGGCCTCGGCGAAGCCTAGGGTGTCGCGGTGGACCTCACGCTGGTTGATCAGGCACTTCTTGCTGAGGTGAACGAACTCGATGGGGTCCTCGATGGTGAGGATGTGCTCGTAACGGGTGTCGTTGAGGAAATCCATCATCGCCGCCAGGGTGGTGGACTTACCCGAGCCCGTGGGGCCGGTCACCAGGATCAGGCCCCGGGAGACCTCGACGATCTCGCGGAAGATCTTGGGGGCGTTGATCTCTTCCAGTGACAGGACCTTGGAGGGGATGGTGCGCAGCACGGCGGCAGCGCCGCGCTTCTGATTGAAGGCGTTGACGCGGAAGCGCGCCAGCCCGGGGATCTCGAAGGAGAAGTCGGTCTCCAGGAACTCTTCGTAATCCTTGCGCTGCTTGTCGTTCATGATGTCGTAGACCAGGCCCTGAACCGTCCGATGGTCCAGGGCCGGCAGGTCGATACGCCGCATATCGCCATTGACCCGGATCATGGGTGGCAGGCCAGCGGATAGGTGCAGGTCCGAGGCCTTGTTCTTGACCGAAAACGCCAGCAATTCGGCGATATCCATCATAGACTCCTCTCAAGGTCCCGGCTGGGGCACGACCGCGTTACCAACGGGCTCAATCACACCGGGCGACCCTGGGCGATCACCGCTGGCGACCCTGGCCGTTAGCGCGAAGATCACCCACGAGTCCTTTCATTATCGGGTTTGGGGCGGTCCGCCACACATTAAGCTGGCGAGTAGGTAGGACACCCAAGCGTCTTCCATCGTCTGGGGTGTGGCAGACCCCTTCATGGCAGTGAGTCGCAAGATCAGCTCATCTCTCCCGACGAGAGGCGCTGTGCCTTGGCCAGGACCGCCGTCTCGAGGTCTTGCTTGAAACGCACCAGTCGGTCCATCAGGGCCGGATCACCCGTGGCTATGATCTGCGCGGCCAGGATACCGGCATTCCGGGCGCCATCGATAGCGACGGTCGCCACAGGCACGCCGGGCGGCATTTGCACCATGGACAACAAAGAATCCTGCCCGGAAAGGCTGGCGCTTTTCACCGGCACCCCGATGATGGGCAGGGGCGTAAAGGCCGCCGCGACCCCCGCCAGGTGGGCGGCCCCCCCCGCGCCAGCAATGATGACCTTCAGCCCCCGGCCCCGGGCACTCTCGACATAGTCGATGACCCGCCGCGGCGTGCGGTGAGCGGAGGCGATGGTCATCTCACGGGGAACCCCGAGCTCATCAAGCACCTCGGCAGCCCCACGCATGACCCCCAGGTCCGAGTCGCTGCCCATGATGATGCCAACCAATACGTTGCTCATATTCGATATTCTC
>JAHDND010000227.1 GCA_018435665.1 Candidatus Thiosymbion sp.
AGTTAAGACATTTACCAGAAGCCTTTGGCGAACTGAACGAGTTCTATTTGTATCGTATACGTCAACTCATAAAAATGCTTGATTCCGGACGAATGCATGCCGCTAAGCGATTTTGTACTTTAGGATATTGGCGATTAAAGCAACAAATTCACTTTTACATCGACAAACATATTAGGTAAACCGAGGCCCGGACCGATAAAACTGCCCGCCACAGGCGGTATGGCTTCCGGGTCGCGCGCCACAGCCACAGCAATATGGCGATTGCCTGTCATTTCACCAACAGTCGGATCGAAACCCTGCCACCCCTGCCCAGGCAAATACACTTCCGCCCAGGCATGCGTGGAAGCATTGCCAGCCTCTGTCGCCGGCGCGTGCAAATAACCACTTACAAAACGACTCGCCAAGCCCATATTACGGCAAGCCTCAATAAACAAAGTGGCATAATCGCGGCAGGAACCGCTACCAAATTGCAGTGTTTGCGCCGGCGATTGCACTCCGGCTTCTTCTCGCATTTGATAGCGAAACCTATCATGAATGGCTCTGTTGAGTTTTGTTTGCAGACAAATCGCTTCCATACTGTGACCGCTCAAGCCTATCTCCTGTAACCAAGCTCGCACCGCCCCCTGGTCGTCAAGAAACAGCGGCTGTTGAAATGCCGCCAGGTCAATAAGCTCGCTAGCTTGATAATCAAACGGATAATTTACCGCATAGTCCTGCATGGAAAAATTCAACGGCGAATCTTCGTAATGCTGAATCACCACTTCACTGGCAATACGAAGCAGATTGGTCGGCTGCAGAAAGTCCACCACGGCTAAAGAATTGTCGAATACATCTCGGTACCATTTAATGGCAAAGGCCGGGGAAATATCCAACCGCGACGACTCTATGCGCAAATCGTGACCCTCTCTCGGCCGCAACAACAATTGATGCCGCTTAAGGGTAACCGTATTAACGAAGCGGTACTCCGTCAGATGTTGGATACGTAAACGTTGCATGCACGCTTACTTCGGCGGCCCGCTCAATCGCTCAACCGCTACTGACATATGACTCGGCGACAGTGCCGGACCGAACTGGGTAAAAATTGCCACATCGGCGGCATCGTGCCCATAGGCCACAATCACGCGGCCTCCGCGCGGCTCGGGTTGCGTGGGGTCAAAGCTATACCAGCGTCCGCCCACATAAGCCTCGAACCAGGCATGAAAATCCATCGGTATCAGCCCGTGCAAATAACCGACCACCATGCGCGCCGGAATACACAACGCTCGGCACAACGCGATCCCTAAATGCGCTAATTCGCGACAGACCCCTTCTCTGGCCTGATTGACTTGCACAGCGGACATCTGAAAATGCGGCGAGTCCGGATTGAAACGCACGTTATCGCGTATCCATTGATTGATGGCCGCCACTTGGTCGTACCCCGGCGTCGCGTCGGCCACCAACTCCCGCGCCAAGTCGATAAACCGGTCAGACTCGCAATAACGTGTCGGCAGTAGGAAGGTCAAGACCGCGTTCGGCAAATTTTGAATTTCTTCAAACGGCGCCCCGGGACACACATCGATAGCTTCACTGGTATGAATATCGGCACTGGTATGCACAGACAATAAACCCGGCGGGGCGATCAGGCGTTGACATAGGTTGCCGTAATCGTCGGTGAATTCGAATACCGGCACGCTAGGCTTCAGCATATAAGACTCGCGCGCCACCCACTGGTTGGCACCGTTACGTGGTCGCAACATCAGAATAAACGGCGTCGGTACATTCACATCAAAACGCAATTCACAATGGGTACGCAGCCAAATCACAATCAGTTTTTCCTTTTCACTTGCCGGATTATTTTGGGGTGACACTCTAAAAATTGGCCACAGCTTGAAATTGTACTAACGCCCTAAACGTTGTTCCAACTCCAGTATGATTTGCGTGGTTTGCAGCACCGTATCGAGGTTCAAGCTCATGGAGTCGATACCGATTTCGACTAAATATTCTGCCATTTCCGGATAATCCGACGGCGCCTGTCCGCATAAACCGGAATGTTTACCGTTGCGACGACATCCCTCCACCGCCATCTTAATCATGGTTTTTCACACCCGGATCGCGCTCGTCGAAGTCGTTAGCAGTGCTTGGGCTTTCCACACTGAGGACAGGCTTTATATTCCATGGCCAAGGGTTCAACTAAGGTATTGATGTTGAGAGAAACATAATGGAATCAACAGTCATAACGGCTTGTTGATGCGGATGGTGTTGACGATTCAGATTGGTGGAGGAATACCAACCTTCACTCACCCGTCTTCATTTGATCTATTTTTACTTCAGCAAGGGAACGCAGCGAACCCGATGACGCGCCATAGTGCGCTTGTGCCAGTTCCCAGTGATGGATTTGCCCTGCCCAGTTCTCTTGAACGGCTCTGACGATGGGTACATGCAGGGAGTGATGCTCGGGCTGCAAGGCCAGCAGAAAGACGACGAACTTGGTTGAAAAAGCCTCGACGAGGGAGCCGGGAGTTGCCTGGGACAACGCGGTCAGCATCCGCTGAATAAAAAAAGGATGTGTTTCACGAATAAAGTGCTGATAGATCAGGAGTGACTTCCCAGTCTCCCAGAGGGGTGTCACTTCATGCCAGTACAGATACTTCGATGAATGCCTGACACCGTATGGCTTTGATTTGACTTCCAGGCCATTATCGGGATCAAGGAACACCAGATCACAGTCTTGTGCCTGTTGACAAAGGGACGTGAACCACGCTCTTCGTGCAGCAGGATTATCGGGGACCTGAGTTGAAAAATATGCGGTATTCGGAAAGAGGTCAGTAGCCTCGATTAAACTGACTTGTCGTTGCGGCCCGGACTCCAACAAGTCTTTGAGAGTCTGAAACAACACCGGATCAAAATGGGACCATTGTTTTGGCTTGTCCAAATAGGTGATATGCTTGCCATCGGTACCGCCATCGTTCGGCGTCAGCATCCATGCGATCAGAATTCGCAGTTGGCTGGCACGCAGGATGGCACGCAGCAAACCGAAATTTCGGTAGTCGTTGATGTCGCCAAAATACTGATCCTTCATGCGATGCTTCCTCTACGCCCATGGGCTGGCATAGCTCATCCCCTTCCGAGGCGATATATCGCAGATTACAAGATTCATCTTACCAACGAGACAAACTGGGTGCCCTTATCCCGCTGGGCTTTGGGAGCTTCGGCAAACTCGTGTAGCAAGTCCTGAAAGGCCATGGGAGCCCCCTACGCTAAGGCATTCAGCCGTTCGAGTGACATTCCTATACCAACCGCAAAACAGCAAGCGGTTCTCATCAGCAAATTTGCGAGCGCTGATAAATCCGCCGTTGCCCCATACCAGGAACTGAAGACGGTTCAGCCAGGATAGTGGACATCACGCCGCTATCCGGGATAGGGTACCAAAACCATCCGACAAACCCTGTCCATCTCATCCCATGACACGATCAAAATCACCAGGCCGATTACCGGGTACCGAACATCTCAGCGGTAACGGTAGGTTTACGGCTGATCAACCCATAGCAATGGGGTAACCCATGTCCCGAGTCGCATGGTAGCGCAACCCCTGTCTCCGGTCATACTCCAAACGAATCAGAGTGGTGATTGCATGGGGACAAGGGGGACACGGGGACAGAACGGGGGCTAGAAGGGCCTGATCAGGGGGCGGCCTGGCAAATGGAGCAGGCTAAGGCACTATAAATGCGACGAAAGTTCGAGAGCGGCGCTGCTACGCGCAAAGTGACGAGCAAGACCCACAAGCGAGCCAGAAAATGCGTCAAGTACGATTGATGTACTGGTTTCTATAGATCATTGAGGGGGTAAGAGCAAAATTTCAAGATGGGTTGGTGTCCCTCGGTGGTGACGCATGGGGACAAGCCAGCGGAACCAGGGACGACTTGGGGACAGAGATCAGTCATTGAATACAACAGGTTAGTGGGTGTGTCCCCGGTGTCCCCGTTGTCCCCCCTAGTTTGCATCAGGACTGATGTGATTAGGGAGAGGTTGGTAATGTGACTCCCACGGGTTGGCTTAGGAAGGCATCAACCGATGGGGACATGAAATGATCGGCGGGGACAAGGGGGACAGGAGGACAGGGGTAAGACTGTGGGAGGGTAACCTGGGGGGTGTCAGTGGATGGTGAGAACCTGGTATAGATCGAACAGGGGACCTGGGTCTTCGGAGTAGGGACAGGACCGGTGGGTAAGTAATGACCAACAGTAGCCCATTAGTACAGCTTATAGGCTCATCAAATCTTTCAGTGCAAATGTCGGATTTGGACGGATTTGCACGTATTATGTGTGTAGAACTGGCATGGGAAATCGAGTATAAGGTACTGACCTTACAGAGATATCATGACAAGGTGGAGGGTTTGAGAAAGTTTAAGAGCCCTATCATACTGGCCGCGTGTAGGGTGAGCGTAATCCCTCGATTGCAGGCATGGCAATTGGGTGCTCGGTTAACTATAGCCTGGAGGAGACGGGGATTCGGGAGTACATGCGCCACCATGTACCAGAAGACAAACGACTTGACCCGCTTAAATCTTTGGGACTAATCAGCCACCCGCCTGTTGGACCAAATAAATAAGCGACTGCGTTAGTGCCTTCGCCGAACCGCTTTTGGCGGACCACAAAAATAATTCCATGCTTTGTCATAGTATTTTAACAAATGTAATGCATGAAAAATATGGCTACAGATTTCAATGTATATGCCTGGAGACCCATTAATATTGAAGCCAATATTAGTGAAGAGGTTTTGGAAAAACTTATTTTGGTTTGCGGGAAAAGTTTTAAAATAAGAAAATCAAATACCCCTGAGATAAATCTAATTGAGGTTTATTGTGGTGATGACACGGAATTTTCAGATCTCATCACCAAAGTACACCAAGCTCTTGCAGATATTAAGTTAAGAATGATTATCAACTCAAAAAGTCAAGAGTATATTTCATGTTTGGTTGACAGAATTCTTATGAATGCTCTTAAGGTAAAATAATGTATAAGCTGGAACTATTCCCATTCGGATTTCACCGCCTATCCCCAAATAAAATAGTGGCAATTAGCGAGTCAGGTGACTATATTTTCCTAACGCAAGAAGAATTATATTTATTGGTACACCAGCCAAGCAAATTAAATAACGAGTTGCTTGCGGACCTAAAATCAAAATATTTCCTCGGCGAAATTAATCAACCTGGCCTGACTCGACTATTAGCCTCAAGAATCGCAGAAAAAAAGGAAACTATTCTTAGTGGCCCCTCCTTACACATTATTGTTACTACCCTACAGTGCACACATAGTTGCCGATATTGTCAAGTATCAAGGTCGCTTGATGATAAAGGGTTCTCCATGCCAATCGAATTGCTTGATAAAGTGTGTGAAACAATATTTGAAAGTCCATCTCAAACACTTGCTGTTGAGTTTCAAGGTGGAGATCCATTACTAAGATTTGATCTGCTAAAACATGCAATCGAAAGGATTAACATTATAAACAAAATAGAAAAAAGAAACGTCCGATTCATAGTTGCGTCAACGCTTCATCAACTCAATGATGAAATGTGCGCCTTTTTTAAAAATAATAACGTAATATTATCAACAAGCTTAGATGGGCCGAAAGGAATTCATAACTCGAATCGCATTCACTATGGTAATGATTCATATGAGTTTACTGTTAAAGGACTAGATATGGCTAGAAGAAAAATTGGATATGATTCAGTATCAGCATTGATGACAACTACTCGACAATCTTTACAATCACCAGAGGATGTTGTAGATGAATATGTAACGCAAGGATTTAATGAAATTTTTTTAAGGCCATTAAGTTTATATGGATTTGCGCTTCGAAACCCCACTAAGATTAGCTATTCAGTTAAAGAATTTACAGATTTTTATCGGCGAGCATTCGATCGTATATTATTTTGGAACAATAAAGGAATACAGATTCGAGAAGTTACGGCATCAATCATTCTCAATAAAATACTATCTACTTTTGATGCCGGCTACGTCGATCTTCAAAATCCATCAGGGTTTGGGCTTGCCGTTTTAGTTTATAATTATGATGGTTATATTTATCCGAGCGATGAAGCGCGAATGTTGACTGAAACAGGTGATAATTCATTAAGATTAGGAAAAATCGGCGATTCACTAAATTCGATTTTAAGTAGCAATCTGGCGAAAAGAATAATCAAATCCAGCTTAGCAAAGTTTATACCCGGATGCATGGACTGTGCTTTTAATAAATATTGCGGACCAGACCCAATTAATGCTTTCTCCCAATTTGGTTTTATGGAAGCTCCAGCCTTTTGGACAAAACACTGTATAATAAATACATGGATGTTTGAATTCTTTTTTGCCCTGCTTGAAAAAAATGAACCTGAATTTATTGCTCTTGCAAATGCTTGGGCCAAACCCAACCATCTCCATTAACCGCCATGCTTCAAACTTACTGTGATTCGATAAACATAAATAATGATGTAATTTTTAGATTATCATCAATTGATTCACTTCCTAATTCATGGCGTCCTAATATTAATGTAGCAGTCAAAGTATCAAACCTAGATGAATTAAAAAAATTTATAAACTTGAAAAACGCCGGTCTTAGCAACCTGCTGCTCTTGACATCAGAAAACTATATTTTTTCTCTTGCTGACAATATTGCTAAAATACTAGATACTGAAAATACTCTAGAGGAAGACGATGTTATTAGTTTTATACACAAGTTCAATGAATTAAGGATATTGTATAGACGAAGCGATATGCATCATACTGTATTTTTAACAAACCATTGCAATAGTAATTGTTTAATGTGTTCGCAGCCACCAACAAAAAGTCCAGATCTTTGGCTTATTGATGAAGCGATACTTATAGCTGAGCATATAAATCAATCTCCAAATACAATCGGCTTTACTGGTGGGGAACCTCTATTGCTCGGAGACAAACTGCCATTCATATTAAATCATTACTTTAATTTACATCCAAATTCAGCATTGCAAGTTCTTACAAACGGTAGATTATTCTCACAAGATAAATTAACTGAAAGAATCTTTAGTGAATTAAATTCATCTGTTAACTGGCAAATACCTTTGTATGGTCATGCTGATTTCATACACGACTATGTCGTTCAAACTTATAAAGCATTTGATCAAACCATTTACGGTATCCTTGCTTTACAGGAACATCATCAATCTATACAAATAAGAACCGTTTTAATAAAACCTGTTTTGGATAATTTGCCTAAGATTGCAGAATTCATTACGCGCAATCTGCCTTTTGTCTGTGAAGTAGCACTTATGGTCTGTGAGCCTACGGGATTTGCTTTAGCTAATAAGGAATTATGCAGGGTAGATTTGCGTGAATGGCACGATAAAATAATAAATGCAGTTGAAATATTAGTTCGCGGCAATCTTGGTGTCGTTATAATGAATGCACCCCTTTGCGTATTGCCCTCTGAATTATGGGTTCATGCACACCAAAGCATTTCTGATTGGAAAAGGGTGTATACTAATATCTGTGATGACTGCAAAGTAAAATCACAATGCTCCGGGCTTTTTGCTAGTTATAAAGCAAGTTGGCTCCCATCTATAATTAACCCTATTAACTGATCCGGATAATTATATGAAATTCATTAAATCACTGACCCTGTTTCTCTCTGGCATCCAAATTTCAAGTGCTAATACTGAACAAATTACAGCAGTTAATAATGATTTATATATTTCAGATGCAGGTAATCCGGTATCGCTTAGACCACTTAATTTTCCCTCTGATAATATTTTTGCTGCTCATAGATCACATTCATCACATTCATCACATAGATCACATTCTTCTCATCGTTCATCCAGTGGTGGTATTGGAACATATAGCCCATCATACATCACTCCATATTCAGTTCCTCAGCGATCAATGGATTCATCGTCATTGAATAATTCTAGATCGCGTCTTCAGTATGACAATTCTTCTAATATTAGACCTTTAACAGATACCACCGTTCAAGATACTCAAATTAAATTAGCACCGTATCCAAGCACAAAATCGGATAACTTGGGTGAAGGAATAGTAAAAAATCCGACCTACCCACCCTTGGATTCCTCTGTTAATCCACTGATTCCTCAGTCCAAGCCGCAACCCTGTATCGAAGAAAAGAAAAAAATGCAAGTTATACAGGTCCAGATAGCTCTAACGAATATTGGTCTTTACAAAGGAATGGTCGATGGTATTTTGGGTAAGCAAACAAGGCAAGCATTAAAAGAATTTCAAAAATTAAATAATTTAGAACAATCAGGTTTAATGTGCACTGAAACGCTTAATGCCCTAGGTGTGATAGCTGTTAAGTAATTTATTTTTGGGCGGCTTTTTAGCTTAAAGAACTTGTTGTGAATGACTCAGTAATATATGGAGCCATCAAATGTACATTATCCACGCTGATGATCATTCTTCAAAAAAAGAGAATGAGGGATTACTAAGGAAAACCATCGTCAATTTAGCGAAACTCACCAAATCAGCTAAACTATCAATAATTTTTTATGTATTTGCTTTATTGAGCCTTATCGGTGGTATCGCTCTTGCCATAGCATTTATGCCTGGAGATCCTGGCGAGGGCCGATCTTGGAAAATGATCGCATACTCTCCTTCAATTACAGCATTCGCTGTTGGTTTTTTGCAGGCTTCCGTTCTAACGGCTATTGGTCAGGCTCTGACCTATTTAAAAAAAATTGAATATAATACTCGAAAAGGTGGAGTCCAGAATCAAATGGAATACCAGGAAACTTTGTGATGTTACGAAAGGCATAAAATTAGATTTCAACTGTCCTGTTCGACACATGATCCTCAGATAATCAAAACCCCGACTTATAACAAATTATTTGAACTTCCCAGCTAAAGGATCATCAAATCACATCCTTTATAAAACTTCAAACCCCCTTATAACCCGCTTCGGCGGGTTTTTTATGTCCGAAGAAAACATTTTTCCTTGCCCAATCATCCTTCACTTGAATTCAATTCTCCATCCCACTTGGTGATATTCTCGAACGGCGAAGTATCATTCCCTTCGTTTTTTGCATTTTCTATATACAGATAATCACTTGAGTGTTTTTCCTTTGGTCTTCATGATCAAGGTAAATCACTCAAATCCCTAAAAATCTCCCCCCTTAACCCGCGATTCCGCCGCTTCCAATGGAACGGCTGGCATCGCTTTGCCTGGAGAAAACACCATGGGCAAACTCAAAGATTGGATCATGCAAAAATTTGGCGACGTACCGGAAACCGATGAAGGTCCCAGCGATGCCGACTACTACGGCTATTCCCGACTTGAGGAACCTACCGCGGAACTGCCTTCCTTCGACACCCTGCTGCAACGCTTACACGCGGAAAGCCGAGATGAAAAGGAGGTCTTCTGATGCTGACTCAAATCAAGCTCC
>JAHDND010000025.1 GCA_018435665.1 Candidatus Thiosymbion sp.
ACGGTGGTGTCCTGGCCCTGGACCACCATGCCGAGGGAATCGCCCACCAGCAGCACGTCCACGCCCGCCTCCTCCAGCAACTGACAAAAGCCGGCGTCGTAGCAGGTCAGGGAGACGATGCGTTCACCCCGCTCCTTCATGGCGGCCAGGGTCGAGCGGGTGACGGGTTTGTTGGTCATGAAGGGCATCTCGGTGATGGCGGGCTGAGGAGGGTCCTGGCGGGGCAGTCGAGCAATCGGGGAGTCGGGCAACACTCGGGCACTCGGGCACTCGGGCACTCGGGCACTCGGGCACTCGGGCACTCGGGCACTCGGGGCAGGATTCTGCCAGCGAAGTCTTACCCTAACAAGCCACGGGCGCCGGAACGGTGGCGGCCAGGGGAACGGACGCCCGCAGGGGTCGCAAGCCCTCCCGGGGACAGGCGGCCAGGAGTTCACTCAGGCGACCCAACCCGGGGATGGCCAGATCGGCCGGGGCCAGGTCGGCCAGGGGCACCAGGACGAAGGCGCGCCGGGCCAGTTCCGGGTGCGGCACCCGCAACCCAGGGGCGGCGATGACGGCCTGGCCGTAGAGGAGGAGGTCCAGATCCAGGGTCCGCGGCCCCCAACGCACCCCGGTCCGGTCACGGCCGTGGCGATCCTCGAGGGCCTGAAGGGCCGCCAGCAGGGCGGCGGGCGCCAGCCGGGTTTCCAGCGCGGCGACGGCATTGATGTAGTCCGGTTGCGCCACCGGACCCAGGGGCGCGGTCAGGTAGAGGGGCGAGACCTGGCGAAGCTGGCTGGCGCTGACCTGATCCAGCTCGGCGATAGCCCGCCGGACCTGCTCTTCGGGGTTGGCCAGGTTGGCGCCAAGGCCGATGTAGGCCAGGACCGGGGGGTCCTCAACCGCCATCCCCGACCCCACCACCGCCGGCCGCCGCGGACGCCCCGGCCTCGCCCCCGCCCGCCCCGTCGCCGGCCGCGGGACGCCGCCGCCGACGCCGCTTGCGGCTGGTGCCGCTCATCGCCTCCCGCTCCGGCGCCGAGGCCTCCTGAAAACGCGTCCACCAGTCCGCCAGGGCCGGATCGGCCTCGCCGCTCTCGGCCCGCAGGAGCAGGAAATCGTAGGCGGCACGAAACCGGGGATGGGCCGCCAGCCGTTGGGGGCGTTTGCCATCCAGTTGCTCGAAGCGGGGCTGCAATTCCCAGATCTCGCGCATGGGCAGGCTGAAGCGCTTGGGGATGCTGACCCGGGCCAACTGGGCCGCCAGCACATCCTCTCCGGCGCGGATCATGGCCTCGAAAGGATCCAAACCCCGGTCGATGAGGGTGAAGTAGCGACGGCGCACCGGCTCCCACAGCAGCAGGGCGAAGAGGAAGGCCGGGGCCACCGGCTTATCCTCCTGGATCCGTTGGTCGGTATTGCCCAGGCCCCGGCTGACGAAGGTGATGGGGAAATCGTGGTCCTCGTGGGCCAGGCACTCCTCCGTGGCGGGAAAAAGCTGTCCGAAGAGCCCATAGTGACGCAGCTTCTCGAAGGCCGCCAACCCAGTACCGGAGTGCAGCAGCTTGAGGACCTCCTCAAAGAGGCGCGCCGGGGGCACCCCGCCCAGCAGCCGGCCTTGTTCCCGCAGGGGCCGCTCGCAGGCCGGATCGATGTTGAACCCGAGCTTGGCGGCAAAGCGCACCGCGCGCAGCATGCGCACCGGGTCCTCCCGATAGCGCAGTTCCGGATCGGCGCCGATCAGGCGCAGGCGGCCCGCCTGGAGATCCTCCAGGCCACCGGCATAGTCGATCACGGAAAAATCGGCGATGTTGTAATAGAGGGCATTGACCGTGAAGTCGCGCCGCAGGGCGTCCTCCTCCCGGGTGCCATAGAGGTTGTCGCGGACGATCATGCCGTTTTCGAGGTGGCGGTCGCCCGGTTCCTCGTCATCCTCCAGGCCGGCGCCACCGCCGCGGAAGGTCGCCACCTCGATAATTTCGGGGCCGAAATGGACATGGGCCAGACGGAAGCGGCGACCGATCAGGCGACAGTTGCGGAAGATGCGGCGCACCTCCTCGGGGCGGGCGTCGGTGGCCACGTCGAAGTCCTTGGGCTCCCGCCCCAGGAGCAGATCGCGCACCCCGCCGCCGACCAGCAGGGCCTGGTAGCCCTCCTGTTTCAGGCGGTAGAGGACTTTGAGGGCGTTCTCGCTGATGTTGGCACGCGAAATGGCGTGCTGGTCACGCGGCACGATGCGGCAGGCAGGGAAGTCTGGATACAAGCTGGTGTCTTTTCCTGGCGGGAACGGGTTCCGGAGGCGTTCCTCCCCGGACCCGAAGAATCGATAACGAAGGGTCCTTGCCCCCCTGGACCCGCAAGAGGGCGGGCCAAGGCGATTAATTTCATGCGCTGGCTTGAGAAGCGCCGGGCGCTGCGTATAATACGCCCTCTCCGCTATTTCTTCTCGCTCCCTTCGTCTAGCGGTTAGGACGCTGGCCTCTCACGCCGGTAACAGGGGTTCGAATCCCCTAGGGAGCGCCAATCCCCCTTCTCCCAAGCATCCGTCAAATAGGGCTTTTCGCCTTCAATGACTACCCGCTTGGCTCTCTTGCCTCAGGCACGGGCCTCGATTTTCCGTAACTTTGATTCGCGGAATAGAGCCTGTTCCGGATAATGGCCGCCTCTGGGTGGCTGGCAACATTTCGCCGTTTGGCCCCGCTCCGGCAGTGAGGTCCTCATACAGCCGCGATAATCCTGATCCCCGACCTCCCTGGGGTAATCCCGATCCATCCAGGATTTGGCCTCCTTGGAGTAAAGTAGGGCTTTCCTCAGCCAACACCTCCCCTCCAACCCATCACCCAAAGGAGCGTCACCATGAAAACCCTGCACTTCGCTTCCTTGGCGCTGAGCCTATCCCTGGTGTTATCCCCCTTGGCGGCCAAGGAGGTCAGCCTGGTCGAGGAAGGCCTGACACTCCATGCCAACCTGGAGACCGCGGGGGCTGACTGGCAACAGGGGCCTTTCGTGCTCATGACCCACGGCACCCTTGCCCATGGCGAGATGGAACTGATGCAGGGGCTCCAGGCGGCCCTGAAGGATCGGGGCATCGGTTCCCTGTCCCTGACCTTGAGCCTGGGGCTGGATCAACGGCGCGGCATGTACGACTGCGCCCAACCGCACCGCCACCGGCACGAGGACGCCCTGAAGGAGATCGGCGCCTGGCTGACCTGGCTCCAGTCCCAGAGGCTGACCAAGCCCCTGATCCTGCTGGGCCACTCCCGCGGCGGCAATCAGGCGGCCCGGTTCGCGGCGGCCCATCCCGAGGCGGCCTTGAGCCATCTGGTCCTCCTTGCCCCCCAGACCTGGACCGAGACCGGCACCGCGGACGACTATCAGCAGCGATTCGGTAAACCTCTGCCCCCCCTCCTGGAGCGGGCAAGCCAGATGCGGGACGCGGGCCAGGCCGATGCCCTGCTGGAGGGCGTCGACTTTCTCTACTGTCCCGCCACCCAGGCCAGCGCCGCGGCCTTTCTGTCCTACTATGGCCCGGACCCGGCCATGGATACCCCGGGCCTCCTCCCTGGCCTCAAGGTCCCGGTCCTGGTGGTGGCCGGCAGTCAGGACCAAGTGGTCCAGGGGCTGACGGAAAAGGTGCAACCCCTGGTCGATGGCCGGCAGGTTCAACTGCTGGAACTCGACGGGGCGGATCATTTTTTCCGCGATCTCTACATTGAAGACATCGCCGACGCCGTCCAGGCCCTGGTCAGCGGGGACTGAGCGCGGATGAACCTTTCCGTTTCATCTCTGCCTCAGATTCGCGATTCGGTTGTTATTCAAATCGCATTTCAGCTTTCGGCTTCGATGAAGGAGGGTCGGGTGGCGTCTGGCGGGGGTGTCGACCGCAGGGAGGCGGTCGTCAAGCCTCCAGGGACGGATTCACGGCGTCCCCTGCCAGACGCCGCCCGACCCGGAATAACCGAAAATTGATGTGCTAGGTCTCTATTCCTGATTGCCAACTTTCTGCTTAGACATTTTTTTCACGCCCCTGAGCGCACCGGGCAGCCGGGCCACCAACCGCTTGCCCATCGCCCCCCTTCCGTGCCGACCCGCGGCCGCGACCGTCACCACCGAGCACCCCCAGCCCCATGGAACCGCCCCTCTCGCCCTCCTCATCCATCTCCTACCACATGTCCCCCGAGGAGTTTCGCCGGGCGGGCCATGCCCTGATCGACTGGATCGCCGATTACCGCCAGCGGGTCGAGTCCCTGCCGGTCCTGTCTCAGGTCAAACCCGGGGAGATCCGCGCCGCCCTGCCTGACCAACCGCCACTTCAGGGTGAGCCCTTCGCCACCATGCTCGCGGACCTGGAGCGCATCATCCTTCCCGGCATCACCCACTGGCAGTCGCCCAACTTCTATGCCTTCTTCCCGGGCAATGCCTCGGAGCCGTCCATCCTGGGCGAACTGCTCTCGGCGGGCCTGGGGGTGCAGGGCATGTTGTGGCTGACCAGCCCGGCCTGCACCGAGCTGGAGACGCACCTGATGGACTGGCTGGTGGGGATGATGGGCCTCCCGGAGCAGTTCCTCTCCACCGGTCCCGGGGGCGGGGTGATTCAAGACTCCGCCTCCAGCGCCACCCTTTGCGCCCTGCTGGCGGGGCGGGAACGGGCCACGAACTTCGCCGTCAACCGGCGTGGCGGCACCGGCCGTCTCGTCGCCTATGGCACCGCTCACACCCATTCCTCCCTGGAAAAGGCGATGAAGATCGCCGGCCTGGGGGTGGAGAATCTGCGCAAGGTCGAGGTGGACGAGCACCACGCCATGCGCCCGGAGGCCCTGGCGGCCCGGATCAGCGCGGACCGGGCGGCGGGCCTGACCCCAGCCTTCGTCTGCGCCACCGTCGGCACCACCTCCACCAATGCCATGGACCCGCTGGCGGCCATCGCCCCGCTCTGCCAGGAGCAGGGCATCTGGCTGCACGTGGACGCCGCCATGTCCGGCTCGGCGACCATCTGCCCGGAATTCCGCTGGGTGATCGCCGGCCTGGAGGGAGTCGATTCCTACTCCTTCAACCCCCACAAGTGGCTGTTCACCAATTTCGACTGCACCGCCTTCTTCGTCGCCGACCGCAGGGCCCTGATCGAGACCCTGAGCATCCTGCCCGAATACCTGCGCAACGAGGCGACCAAATCGGGGGCGGTGATCGACTACCGGGACTGGCAGATCCCCCTGGGGCGGCGCTTCCGCGCCCTGAAGCTGTGGTTCGTCATCCGCCATTACGGCATCGAGGGCCTGCGCTACCACATCCGCCAGCACGTGGCCCTGGCCCAGGACTTCGCTTCCTGGGTACGGGGCGACCCGCGCTTCGAACTGGTCGCCCCGGTGCCCCTCAACCTGGTCTGCTTCCGCCTCCGTGGCAGCGACGCAGATAACCAGGCCCTCCTCGATCACCTCAACGCCAGCGGCGATCTCTACCTGACCCATACCAAGCTCGACGATCGACTGGTCCTGCGGCTGTGCATCGGCCAGACCGCCACCGAGCGTCGCCATGTGGCGCGGGCGTGGGCGCGGATACAGGAAGAGGCGGACCGTCTCGTCGCGGTTGAGCCCCGGTGAGGGCCATGACCAGGCCCGCCCCGGGAGCCCGGCGCCGCCGAAGCCAGAGTCGGCGCCGGAGCCACCGCATCCGCCAGGGCTGACGGGTCCGACCCCAACGGGCCGGAGGGGACTAAATCAGGCAGCCCTGGGCTAAGGCCGCCGGGTTGCGGCTATACTGTGGGTGAGCACCGTCTCCGCTTGCGGCGGTTCCGCCCAAGGACGAGCGAGCAGCGTCGGTGGCGGGCTGGCTACAGTACCCTGCATCATTAGGCGGCCGCCAAGCCGGGAGCGATTTTTTCCGCGCCTCCCGTTAACGCCACCCGACCCGCCAGCACCTGGGACTCATCTGCCACCGGCTGGAGCCATTGTGACTGTTCAGAACTCTCACGTATGGGAAGCAGCCTCTAAAGTGCAAGCCGATGATTCTTCTGCTCCCTCCCCCCTGGCGGAGGAGGGTTGGGAGAGGGGGTCTGTATGGGTAAGAGCCATTAATCCTGGACCAGAGGACGCCGGGCATACCTGACGACGGATCACACGCTTGACCCCTCTCCTCTTCAATGTCGCCGCTCTCACCGGCCAGATCTTGGTCGTCTTCGTCGTCTACGGCCTCATTGACACCTATGTACCCAGGGCGCACCGCCCCGCCCTCCACGAGGCCGGCAAGGCCGCCCTGTTCACCCTGATCGGGCTCTACGCCCTCTCCGCCCCGATCGAACTCCTGCCGGGGGTCATCGCCGATCCCCGTGGCGCCATCCTGGCGTGCGCCTGCCTCTTCGGCGGCTGGCGGGTGGGCCTGGTGACCCTGGGAGCGATGGTTGGCTATCGGCTCGCGGCCGGTGGCGCCGGCGCCATGCCGGGGGCCATCGGCATGACGGTGGAATATACCTGCCTGCTGGCCCTGAGCCTGTCGCCCCTGAACCGCTGGCTGGCGCCCCGCGCCTACCCTCAGCTCCTGGTGGCTGCCGTGGCGATGAGCCTGCTGGAACCCTGGTCGCTGACCCTGATCCCACCGCCCGATCTGGGACGTCAGTTGTTCCTGGAGGCGGGTTTCCCCCTGGGGCTCCTGCAATTCGTCGCCACCCTGATCTTGGGCACCCTGCTCAAGATCCAGGACGAGCGCCAGCGCCTGGTCGCGGAGCTGCGCGCCCGTAACGTCGCCTTTGACAATGCTCAGGAAGGGATTGCGATCACCGACGCCACCGGGCGGATTCTGACCGTCAACCCGGCCTTCTCAGCCATCACCGGCTACCCTGCAGGGGAGATCCTGGATCAGGGCCTGGCGCGACTGGCGGCCGAGGACCCGGAGCCGGCCTGGTTTCAACGCGCCTGGGAGACCATGGCCACGTCGGACGGCTGGCGCGGCGAGATCCTCAACCGCCGTCCGGATGGCACGACCTATCCCGTCTGGCTCAGCCTCAGCGCCGTGCGTGACGCCGCCGGCAACCTCAGCCAGAGCGTCAGCGTCTTCACCGACATCAGCCCGATCAAGCACTACCAGGCCCAGCTCGAACACCTGGCCCACCACGACCCCCTTACCGACCTGGCCAACCGCACCCTGCTGGGCCTGCGCCTGGAGCATGCCCTGCGCGTCGCCCGGCGCCAGGGCCTGCTCCTGGGGCTGTTCTTCATCGACCTGGACCACTTCAAGCGCGTCAACGACAGCCTGGGCCATAGCCTGGGCGACGAGTTGCTCAAGACCGTGGGGGGACGGCTCCAGGCCGCGATTCGCGACGAGGATACCCTTGCCCGCCTGGGTGGTGACGAATTCGTGATCCTGGCGGAACATCTCCAGGCCTGGGAAGAGGCCACGCTCCTCGCCCAGCGTCTGATTCAGGCACTGGCCCCACCCCTGCGACTGGGCAGCCATGAGGTATACCTGTCCGCCAGCATTGGTATCAGTCTTTATCCCCGGGACGGCGAGACGGTCGAGACTCTGTTGCAAAACGCGGATGCGGCCATGTTCCGGGCCAAGGAAGAGGGCCGTAATCACTATGCCTTCTACTCCGCGGACATGACTCGGGCGGCCTTGGAGCGGATTCTCCTGGAGACCAAGCTGCGCCGGGCCCTGTCCAACCGGGAATTACGCGTGCACTACCAGCCTCAGGTCGATCTGCGAACCGGTCGCCCCATCGGCTTGGAGGCCCTGGTCCGCTGGCCCGATCCGGAGGAGGGAATGATCGCCCCGGCAAGGTTCATCCCCCTGGCGGAAGAGACCGGCCTTATCCATGAACTGGGCTCCTGGGTGCTGCGGGAGGCCTGCCTCCAGGGCCGAGCCTGGCAAGATCAGGGCCTGGACTTCGGCCGGATCGCGGTCAACGTCTCCAGCCTGCAACTCCAACGCGGCCATCTGGTCGCCGAGGTCAACGAGGCCCTGGCGACCTCCGGCCTCGCGCCGCAGTGCCTGGAACTGGAGATCACGGAGACCGAATTGATGCGCCAAGATGAAAAGATCCTCAAGGTACTTAACAGTCTGCGTGATCGCGGAGTCATGATCAGCATCGACGACTTTGGCACCGGCTACTCCTCCCTGGCCCGTCTCAAGCGCCTGCCCGCCGACAAGCTCAAGATCGACAAGAGCTTCGTCCACCGCCTGCCGGAGAACGAGCACGATGCCGCCATCGCCAGTTCCATCATCGCCCTGGGGACGCGCATGGGTTTCGCCGTCCTGGCCGAGGGGGTGGAGACCGCCGCCCAACGGGACTTCCTCCTGGCGGAAGGCTGCATGCAGGCCCAGGGCTACTGGTTTGGCCGGCCCCAACCCCCGGCAGCCCTGACCTCCAGCCTCCTTCAACCCGCCGCCAGCCCCCCGGGGAGCTGACGTCGAGCTTATCGGCGCCAGCCTCAGGTCCGACCGGGTCCAGGTTTGCCCTGCAAGGTCTCCAGCCTCTGGAGGAGGGGTCCCAGGACGGGTTCGAGCTTGCGCCGCAACAGGCTGCCGCTGGCGGTGGTGTCGCGCAGCACCGGACGCAGGACGCCATAGCCCAGACCCGACAGCAGCCGCAGGGTGACCAGTTCGTCACGCAACCCGGGGACGCGGCTGAGGCAGGCGGCCAAGGCCACGTCCGCCCCGGTAGGCGAGACGTAGGCCTCGGCCTCGGCCAGGAGTGGCGCCAGGGCCAGATCCACCCCCACCTCGGGACGCAGAGCGGCAAAATTGGCCGCCAGGGTGTCCAGGGTGGTGAGTACCAGGTCCTGGCTCGAAGGCTTGGCGAGTACCTGGGCGACGGTCTTCACCCAGGTCTGCCCGGACGCGGCCAACACCCTCCACAGGGCCTCGGCCCAGGGATTGCCCGCCTGCCGCAGGGGCTCCAGGTGGGGGGCCAGGGCGGCGAAGTCGCCACGGGCGGGAACCGGGTCAGGCAGCTCGTCGGGGCAGGCCTGCAGAAAGCCGAGGGCATAGGCCGGACGACGGGCGGCCTTGCGCCAGATGTCCAGCCGGTGCTGAGGGTCGATGAGCCCGGGCTGGAGGATCAGGCGGACCGATTCCGCCATCTTTTCCGTCTCGGTCTCGAAGGGCAGGTAGTCGACCAGGTAGCCCGCCAGGATCGGCCCCATGCGCCCCTGAACGATCGCCGGATTGCCCAGCATCCGCCGGGCGTTCTCCGCATCCTCCATGGCCCACCAGGCCCGCCGGGCCAGTTCGTCCGTCAGCCCCGGGGAGCAGACGGCGGCGACGACGGCCTCGGGCTCGCCCAGTAGCAAGAGCTGGGCCAGGCTCTCGTCGCGCATCTGGCCCATGCGCGTCCAGCGCCGCAGATAGGTGGGATAGCCGCCGGGGGAACCGAGGATATGGCCGGAGATCAGTTCCCGCACCGCACGCACATAGGCCTCCGGTCGCGCCGTCGGCCGTAGCTGGATGCGGGCCTCGCCCCGCGCCGAGAGGCCATGGACCTCGAGCCGCGACTCGTCGATGCGGATCGCCTGGGGCTGGTTGGCCAGCAGCACATTCAGGCGCAGATTGTCCTCGCTGGAGAGTTCGATCATGGCCGGGGCGGAGACGAAGACGATTGCATGGGCGAAGGCGAAGGTGATTTATCACCAAAGGGGATAGTGGCTCTGCGGCTGAGGGGGAGGGGTTTATTTCACCCGCTCTCAGGCCTCGGTCGGAGGCGAGTAGCCACTGTCCTTGGGATTGAGGAAGATGAAGTGGAACTGGCCGGGTTCCAGTTCGACATAGTCGAGGGTGGCCTGATCGAGCAGGGGGACATATTCCGGGGCCATCACCACGGGGACGCCATCACAGTCCAGCCGGATGTCATCCTCGGTACCCTCATCGAAGCCCATGCGGTAGTCGATGCCCCCGTCGGACTTGCTCTGGGCTGCCAGACGCAGGGCCAGCCCCTTGGTGCCACCCTGGCGGGCGGCCTCCTCGACTTGGGCCACGGCGGCAGGGGTAAGTTTGAACATTGCCTCGTCCTCTTGTCTGTGCAGGACCCGCCACGACCGGGGATGGGGGTAGCGGGCATCTGCGTTTGGAACCGCAGGAATTATAGCCAACGCCGGGGGATTACCAGTCAGGCGCGGGCACGTTTCCGGCACATGCCGACCGCGGATCACAGCGGCGCACTTGGGCGATGAACCGCGCCGGCCAGTCAACGCCACCGACATGACGCAAATGGGCGTAACTGGCCACCAGATTCTTGTAGAGGATGCCGTCGTGACGGCCATCCACGCCACTGCCCCGCAGGACCTCATAGCCGTAAACCCAGTCCGGGTCCGGGGTGACGATGGCGGAGTGGTGGAACTCATGAGCGCTGATTTCCACGGGCTGGCCAGGGCGCCGGGGCCAGGGGAAGGTCGCCAATTCCCGCAGCCGGATATAGCCCCGACCCTGCGGGCGCTCGTGCATCGCCACATCGGCGTTCAGGACCCCACAGAGCGGGACATAGTCTTCCTTCCAGCGCAGACCCCGACAGAGATACATCAGCCCCCCGCATTCGGCGTAGACGGCCCCACCAGCCTCAATGAAGGCCTTGACCGCGGCGCGCATGGCGGTATTGGCCGCCAGGTCGTGCATGCGGTACTCGGGAAAGCCGCCACCGATGAAGAGTCCCTCCACCGGGGGCAAGCCCGCGTCATGCACCGGGCTGAAGGGGATGAGCACCGCCCCGGCGGCCTCCAGGGCCTCCAGGTCATCGGGGTAGTAAAAGCCGAAGGCCTCGTCACGGGCGATCCCGATGCGTACCCGCTCCGCAGGCGCTCCTGAAGCATCTGAAGCACATGGCGCACCCGGTTTCCCCGACACCCCCGACACCCCTGCTCTCGGCATCTCAGAGCGGAAATCGGTCGAGTCGGTCGTCATCGCCGGCACCAGAGGTGGGGCGGCCTGGGCCAAAGCCACGGACGGGGTGGGGGGGCCAGTCCTGTCCGAAACCGCGGACGGGGTGACATGTTCAGCCGGGACCGGTACCCCGGGCGGGACGCTACTATCGGCTAAGACCGAGTTGAGAGACAGTGGAACGCCATCGGCCGATAATTGCGCCATGGGCAGGGGCGGACTGGCGGAAGCGATGGCCATCAGCCGGTCCAGGTCCACCTGGCTGGCGACCAGACGGCGGATGTCCTCGATCTGCTCCTCGGCCTCGCGGCTCTCGGTACTGGGCATCAGCCCCAGATGGCGCTCCTCGATCCGGGGTCGGGATTCCCGGTGGATGGCCCCCAGCAGGGGCAGGTCCGTGTAGTGCTCCACCACCCGGCGCAAGTTGGTCTCGTGCCGGCTGCCGCCCACCTTGTTGAGGATGAGACCGGCAATGGTCAGGTCCGGGTCGAAGGCCAGATAACCCAGCAAGAGCGGGGCCAGACCCCGGGACATCCCCTGGACATCCACCAGCAACAGGACCGGCGCCCGCAGCAGCTTGGCCAGCTCGGCGTTACTGTTGCTGCCATGCAAGTCCGTGGCATCGTAGAGGCCGACATTGCCCTCAATCAGACCCAGGTCGGCCCCCGCCATGCCCCGGGCGAAGGTCGCCTGGATCTCCGCCGGCGCCATGGTGTTGTAATCCAGATTCAGACAGGGGCGTCCCGCGGCCTGACCGAGCCAGAGGGGATCGATATAGTCAGGCCCCTTTTTGAAGGGGCGCACCCGCTGACCCCGGTTGGACAGTTCCCGGCACAGCCCGATGGTCAGCGTCGTCTTACCGGAGGACTTGTGGGTGGCGGAGATATAGAGACGGGACATGCGTGCTAGATGCATGGTCCCTGAAGACGGCAACGGGGATGGCACCCTCTGGCACCATCCCCGCGCGCGTCGCTGGGACCGGGTTCAGGTTCAGGCCTTGACCGCGGCGTGGGGGTCCACCTCCTTGTCCGCCAGCGATTCCGGCAGCAATTGCAGGGCCCGCAGGCCCACCGCGGTGATGAGCATCGCCACGGCCACCCCTCCCAGGCCCAGGAGGAACTCGGGCATGGTCGGGGCATAGCCGGAGATCTGTCCACCCACCCCGTCGTGGAAGCCGGATTCGAGGATGGTCTGGTCGGGGAACAGGCTCAACGGGTAGGCCTGGCCGCCGATCACGAGGACATAAAGGCTGGCCATGCCCCCCAGGATGACCAGGGCGCAAGCCCCGGCCAGCCAGCGGCGGTCCTGCCCGAGGACCGGGTGGAGGATGATGCCAAAGGGCGCCAGCAGACCGAGGAACACCCAGCCGAACCAGAAGGCGACGGTGTAGCGCCCCCCACTGACCAGGTAATAATTCACCAGGTCATAGTGCTTGGCACCATAGAGCTTGGTCAGGAAGTAGATGAGGATGAACAGCAGGACCCCGGCGATGAAGATGGCCATCAGCCCCTTGAGGCGGTTGAGGAGATAGGCCCCGATGGGCCGCTCGTCCTGGGCGCAGGCGAACATCAGGACCAGGATGAAGACCGCCAGTCCGTAGAGGAAGGACATGACGATGAACATGGGTGCCAGGACCGCGGTGTCGAAGGCCTGCCGGGCGACGATGAAGCCGAAGATGGAGCCCGTGCCCGTGGTCAGCAGCAGGCGCCAGGTGAAGGCCAGGGTCCCGGCGGCCTTGTAGTAGGCCCGGAGACGACGGTCCATCATGGTCACCAGGTAGGCGAGGACGATGGCGATGAAACCGGTGTAGAGCAGCACGTTCCAGGCGAAGATGGAGCGGAAGTTGTAGCTGGTCATGGCCACGATCAACCGATCCGGTCGTCCCAGGTCCAGCACCAGCACCAACAGCCCCCCGATGAGCAGGGCCACCGCCAGCAGGCCGGAGAACCGGCCGAGGGGCTGATAGGGGGTCTTGCCGAAGACGGTACCGATACTGGCGAGGTTGAGGGCCCCGGAGGCGGCGACGATGAGGAAGATGGCAAAGAGGTGGGGGGTACCCCATACGATCTCGTTGGTCATCCCCGTGACCCAGTGGCCCTGATGTTCCATGTACCAGAAGGCCAGGCCGCCGATGCCGGCCACGATCGCCAGGAGCGCCAGCAGACCCCAGTAACGCTGGGGGGCCAGGTGCCATTCGCGGTAAACGATTCGCTTCATGTCCAGTAACCCCCGGGTCAGACGCCCGCGTAACGCACGCCCGTGTTCAGGGCGAGATTCTCCCGGAGCTGCCGGCTGGGCAGCTTGGCCAGCGCCTGGCTCAGCGGACTGGCCGGGTCCTTGAGATCGCCGAAGAGGATGGCGCCATGACCCGCGGCGGCGCAGGCATCGGCGCAGGCGGTGGAGGCCTGGCCGTTATCCCGGCGATGGACGCAGAGGTTGCAGCTCTCAACACACCCCTTGCCCCGGGGGGCCAGGGTCAGCTTCACCTCGACATTGGTATGGATGAAGGACCGCGCCTTGTAGGGGCAGGCCATCATGCAGTAGCGACAGCCGATACAGAGATGACGGTCGACCATGACGATGCCATCGGCCCGTTTGAAGGAGGCGCCGGTCGGGCAGACATCCACGCAGGGCGGGTGCTCACAGTGCTGACACATCAGCGGCAGGTTGGTGACCTTGCCAGTCAAGTTATCCTGCACCTTGACCTTGCGAATCCAGCGGGCCTCCTGGCGATCCCAGAGGGCGGGGTCTGCCCCCTCGGGCATCGTCTGGAGATCCAGGCCATTCTCCCGGTCGCAGGCGGAGACGCAGGCCGTGCAGCCCTCGGCGCACTTAGTGGTGTCGATGAGCATGCCGTAGCGGACCTGGTCCGTAACCTGAACGGCCCGGGGCTCCCCCGCCGTCGGGCCGGGGGATGCGGCGTTGGCCAGGGTGTGGAGCAGGACCCCGGGGGCGAGGGTGACGGTCGCCACCCCCGCGGCGGACCGCATGAAGCCGCGGCGGCCCTGATCGATCGCTTCGCTGGGATTGTTCATGTCGTTCGCCTTCTCAGCGGACTGTCGTCTGGGGATGCCCAGGCGGCAGCGGGGTGCCAGGGGCCACGCCCGGGGCCGGCGCCGCGCCGCCGCCCGGACCCAGGGGCCCCCCGGCCGGGACGGTGGCATGGCAGTCGAAACAGTTCAGCCGCACCGCCGCGAACTCGTGGCAGGCGCCGCAGAACTGCCGGTCGTCGTTGACGGGCACGGGGTGCCCGCTCGGGCCCTGGGCCACGTGGCAGGCAATGCATCCCGCCAGGCTGTGCTTGGTGGAGCGGATGCCATCATGGACCGTCGCGTCACGCTGGTGCTTGATCACCTCCATGTGATTGCGGCGCATGAAATCGGTCGGCTCCACGCAGCGCTGCTCCTTCGCGGCCTGCGACCCAGGGATCACGAAATTGCTGCCGCCGGCCTGGACGGCCAGGGCCAGCAAGGCCCCGGCCAGCCCCAGGATGACGCGGCCGCCTGTGACAAGGGCAGTTGCCATCGTCTTCTCCCCGGTGATTACTCGCCAAGCCCCATTTTGATGTAGCCGGTGGGGCAGACATCGGCGCAGATATGACAGCCGATACAGCGGGTGTAGTCGGTGGCGACATAGCGTCCGGTGGTGTTCTTGCCCTTCTCGACGCGGTACACGGCGTCCTGCGGGCAGAAGATGACGCAGTTGTCACACTCGAAGCACATACCACAGCTCATGCAGCGCTTGGCCTCGTCGATGGCCTCCTTTTCGGACAGGCCAATGACGCGCTCCTTGAAGTGGCCCAGGACGTCCTCGGCGGTCGGCACCTCTTCCTTACGCAGATTGCGGGCGTGGTAGCCAAAGTGGCCAAGGAAGAGCTCGTCATGAGGGATGATCTCGGCGCCGGAACGATCCTCGTAGTTGTGGATGGCCCAGTTACCGCCGGAGGTCCCGCGCATGTCGCCCCGCTCGGCGGGATCGAACTTCTCGGGGGCCAGGTGGGCCTCTTCCATCTTCCGCAGCAGGTCGAAGTGATGGACATCGACCTTGGGCCGGCGGCTGAACTCCTCCTGGCGCAGGTACTCGTCGATGGAGTCGGCGGCCACCGAGGCCTGACCGATGGCGGTGGTCAGCAGGTGCGGGCGGATGATGTCTCCGGCGACGAAGTGGCCAGGCTTGTTCGGCACCTGATGGAACTTGTCGGCATTGATCAGGCCGCGACCATTGTCCAGGCTCTCAAGGCCGGTGAGGTCGCCCCCTTGGCCGATGGCGGAGACGATGAGGTCGGCCTCGATGACCCGCTCGGTACCCTCGACGGGGATGGGACGCATGCCGTCCATGGTGCAGTCACACACCTTGAGGCCCGTGGCGCGGCCATCCGGTCCCTTGATCAGGGCGATGGGCATGACGCCATCGAGGATGGTGACGCCCTCGGTCAAGGCATCATGGACCTCGTGCTCGGAGGCAGTCATCTTCGTCCGCGGGAAGAGGGAGGTCAGGGTGACCTCCGCGCCCTGGGCCTTGGCGGTGACGGCGGCGTCATGGGCGACATAACCGTCGTGGATGACCGTCTCCGGCAGGTCGGAGGGTTTGGCGTTCTCGATATGGCCGATGCGGCGCGCCACGGAGACGACGTCGATGGAGGTATCGCCACCGCCCACGCACACCACCTTGCTGGCGGTGACCTTCATGCGCCCCTCGTTGAAGGCCTTGAGGAAGGCAACGCCGGAGACGCAGTTGGGGGTACCGGCCCAACCCTCGACGGGCAGCCCACGGCCACTCTGGCAACCGATGGCCCAGAGAATGGCGTCAAAATCCTTTTCCAGTTGCTCGATGGCGATGTCCTGACCGACGCGGACCCCCAGCTTCACCTCGACCTGGCCCATGTCGATGATGCGCTGGATCTCGGCATCCAGCTTGTCGCGCGGCACGCGATAGCCGGGGATACCGAACTTAAACATGCCACCCAGGCCCTGATTGGACTCAAAAATGGTGCAGGCATGGCCCTTGCGCCGCAGTTGATAGGCCGCGGCGAGGCCGGCGGGTCCACCGCCGATGATGGCGACCTTCTTGCCGGTATCGGGGCCGGCGACGAAGCCATAGCCGTTAGCGATGGCGGTATCGCCGATGAACTGCTCGACGGAGTTGATGCCGACGAAGTCTTCCAGTTCGTTACGGTTGCAGCCGTCCTGACAGGGGGCCGGGCAGACGCGGCCCATCATGGCCGGGAAGGGATTGGCGTCGGTGGAACGGCGGAAGGCGTATTCCTGCCAATCGACCCCGACCGGCGGTTTCTCCTGCTGGCGGACGATGGCCAGCCAGCCGCGGATGTCCTCGCCGGAAGGGCAGGAACCCTGGCAGGGAGGCGTCTTATGGACGTAAGTCGGACACTTGTGGGAGGTGTCCTGGACGAAGATCTTTTCGGTGAAGCTGCGCCAGGCATTGTCGCCGTCTTTGTAACGCCGCCAGGAAACCTTGGTCTTCATGTCTTCGCTGGAAGTCGCCATGGATTGTTCTCCTTACCAGTAGGAACCCGTGTTTTGAATTCTGTGCCACCGCGCGGCGGGCGCGATGACGGCAATGGATGCGACTCAGTCCTCGTCGTCCGCGGACTCGTCGTCATCCTCCTCCTCGTCTTCGTCGTCCAGGTCATCGTCCTCCCCGGGGGTGAGGACGATGGCGTTGGACACCAATTGGTGCACGCTGACGATCTGCTCCATCTCCATGCCGTAGTAAGGCAGCACCTTGGTGAACTGGCTCTTGCAGATGGCGCAGATGGCAGCCATGTGGGTTACGCCCTTCTCCTGCATGACGTTGTTGAGAGCCGTCATGCGCGGCAGGGCACCCTTGACCCGCAATTCCATGAGGTCGTCCGTGAGGAGACCGCCACCGCCGCCGCAACAGAAGGTGCGTTCGCGGATGGTCTCCTCGTCCATGTCATGGAAGTGGTTGCAGACCGCCTGGATGACGGCCCGCGGAATGTCGAACTGCCCACCCGGGGTGGGCCCCATGCGGCTGGCGCGGGCCACGTTGCAGGAGTCGTGGTAGGTCAGCACCATGTCGTCGTTCTGGGACTTGTCGAGGTTCAGCTTGCCCTGCTGGATGAGGTCGTGGGTGAACTCGCAGATGTGCTGGGGCACCGGGTAGCGGGGATCGAGGAAGTCCCAGGGCCCGGCCAGGGTGTTGAGGAAGCTATAGGCGACGCGCCAGGCATGGCCGCATTCGCCGAAGACGATGCGCTTGACCTTGAGCTGGATGGCGGCCTCGCGGATGCGCTGGGAGACCCGCCGCATGTTCTCGTAGGAACCGATGAACATGCCGAAGTTGGCCGCCTCCGAGGCATGGGTGCTCAGGGTCCAGGAGACCCCGGCCTCATGGAAGACCTTGCCATAGCCCACCAGGCCATCGACATGGGGCTCGGCGAAGAAGTCCGCCGACGGCGTGACCAGCAGGATCTCGGCACCGACCTTGTCGATGGGGTAACGGACCTTCACGCCGGTATCGTCGTAGACATCCTCTTCCAGGCCCTCGAGGGTGTCGCGGAGGGCCGGACCCGGCAGGCCCAGGTTGTTACCGATCTTGTAGACCTTGCCGATGATCTCGTTGCAGTATTTCTGGCCGACGCCGATGTGGTCCATGATCTCGCGCGCGGCCATGGAGATCTCGGCGGTGTCGATGCCATAGGGGCAGAAGACCGAGCAGCGGCGACACTGGGAGCACTGGTGGAAGTAGCTGTACCAGTCGTCCAGCACCTCCTTGGTCAGGTCCTCGGCGCCCACCAGTTTGGGGAACCACTTGCCGGGCAGGGTGAAGTAGCGTCGGTACACCTTGCGCATCAGGTCCTGGCGACCCACCGGCATGTTCTTCGGGTCCTTGGTGCCAATGTAGTAATGGCACTTGTCGGTGCAGGAGCCACACTTGACGCAGGCATCCATGTAGACCTGTAGGGACCGGTAGCGACCCAACAGGTCGCCGAATTTGGCGATGGCCTTGTTCTGCCAGTCATCCACCAATTCGCCGGGAAAACCCAGGGGCTCCTGATGATCGGGTTTGGCGACGAAAGGCCGGGAGTGGGCCATGACCCCGGGCACAACCTCCGGAATCTCCAGGTAGGGTTGGAGCTCGGGAACCTCCAGGTTAGCCTTTGCCATGATTCAACCTCGTCCGCATAGCTTGTCGTATCGTGCCAGGGTCCGATCGCGCCAGGTCTGCCAGGGCGCGTGCCGGATTGCCAGACCGCGCCTTATTGTTCGAGCCGCCGGGCCCAGGGTGCCAAATGCCGCTCCTCGCGCGGGTTGTCGACCTGGTTGCGCGTCGGGCTGAAGAAGAGCCCAGGGGCATGCAACAACTTGCTGTAGGGGAAGACGATCATGAGGATGGCCACCAACAACAGATGCAGCAGGAGCAGCGGGTCCGCGGGCAGGGGCTGGATGTGGAAGCTCAGCAGCCCGAGGAAGAATTGCTTGACCGAGACGACGTCGACGTGGACGACGAAGGTCATACCCAGGCCCGTGAGACCGATACCGATCAGCAGGGCCAGGATCAGATGATCCGAGGGTCCGGTGATGTAGCGCACCCGATTGACCAAGAAGCGCCGCCCCCAGAGGCCAACGAGGCCAACCACCATGGCCATGCCCCCGTAGATGCCGAAGGGCTGGATTAACTCGATGGGCAACCAGACCGGATCCATGAAATAGCGCAGATGGCGCAGGGTGACCAGGAGCAGGCCGAAGTGGAAGATCCAGCCGAAGAGCCAGGTCCACTTGTTACCCTTGAACAGGCTTTCAAACAGCACCACTTCCCTGACCAGCCGGAAAACGACGCCACCCTTGGTGACCGGGGCCGGCGTGGTCGGGATCTTGAGGGGCGCGGGGGTACGCGCGTATTGCGCAATCTTGTTCACCAGGCCGACCAGGAGAATCAGGACGGCGAGATAGAACAACGAGGCATATACAACGGTCAGGAATGACATGCTCCGCTACCTTCAGTGGGTCCGTTGATCGGCCGGGACAGCCTGTGCCCCGTTTTAATACGTCGCTCGCCCCGAAGTGAACGTGCCAAGGCGAGGCGGATCCGAGTGGAGGTCTCCGGACCCGCGCTGGGTGACCACCGCGGCCCGGGGGCCGCGCCGGTTGTCCGGGATCAGACGCAGCCGGTCGGCTTGGGCAGACCCGCGTAACGGCAGGCCTGCTTGGCAGGCCCGTAGGGGAACAGGCCATACAGGTACTTGCTGTTGCCCTTGTCCTTGCCCAGCTTCTTGCCCACGGCCTTGGTCAGGACCCGGACGGCAGGAGCGATCTGATACTCTTCGTAGTATTCACGCAGGAAGTTGATGATGTCCCAGTGCTCCTCGGTCAGTTCCAGGTCGTCTTCCTTGGCCATGACGCTGGCGACACCGGGAACCCAGTCATTGATATTGGCCAGGTAGCCTTCTTCGTCGGTTTCAAAGGTCTTGCCGTCGACTACGATGGGCATGATGATGATCTCCTCGATCAGTTTGGATGTGAAACGGGGCTTACAGCCAGGCCTGGACCTTGTCGTGTTCCGTGGCGAGATCCACGAACCCGGCGTAATCCACGACCTGAATACCTTCGATCAGACGATCCTCGCGGAAACCGCGGGCCTTGAGGTCCGGGCCGAGTACGTAGACCGACACCTTGGCGAGGCCCGACTTGACCAGGGACTCGGCACTCGAACCCGCCAGGGCCGCGTACACGCCATCCTCGATGAGGAGGACGGCCGCGCCCGCGGACGCATATTTGAGGCAGGCTTCCAGCGAGTTGCGCTCGAAGGGCGATTTGTTGACGGTGTGCAGGATGCTCATGGATACCCTCCTTAGAAGCTGAAGACCACGTCGGCCTCATCCATGAGTTCGGTGACGCGGGCGGCATCCACCACCTCGACGATGTTCTCGATCTCCTCTTCGGTATCCATGTCTTCGTAGGCGATCGCGACCAGGTCATCCTGGGTCAGGCCGCGGGCCGCCAGGGAGTCCGCGTCCACGTAGATGTTCTTGACCTCGTAATCGCCCAGGGTACGGTAGGTGGGCGAGAAATTCTTCATGCCGATGCCGGTGGTGTCCTGGCCCTTGACCAGTTGATAGACACCGTCATCGATGAACATGAGGTTGACCTCCTGATCGAAGGCCGCACCAATCAACACCACTTCCAGGGACTCCCAGGCATAGATGGTGCCGTAGGGCGCCTTACGGTTCAGGTACATGAATTTCTTGACGACTTCGGACATGACGCTGACTCCTGTTAGTCGCCGAAGACGACGAGGCGATCCGACTGGATGGCGGCCTCGACCAATTGCCCCAGGCCCGAGATGCGGAACTTGGGATGAATGTTGGTGGCGTCCTTACCGTTGCGTTGGGCCTCGCCGTCGTCAACGATACCGCGACGCTGCGCGGCGGCCACGCAGACCACCATGTCGAGGTCGTATTTCTCGGCCAGGTCCGCCCAGCGGTTGACGACGTGACGATCGTCCTGAGGGGGCGTCGTCAGGCGCGTCGAGTTGTTGACGCCATCATGGTAGAAGAACACGCGAAAGACCTCGTGGCCCTTCTCCAGCGCATTCTTGGTGAAAAAATAGGCCGAGTCGGAGGCCTGGTGCTGATAAGGGCCTTCGTTGATCTGTATTGCGAACTTCATTGCAACCTCAAGCAGGTAGAGGCGCCCCGGGGCCAGCCCCGGAGCGTCGGTCCCTTAGAAGCGGATGTAGTTGGAGGCGTTGAAGCTGGCCCGGGCACCGCGCCAGGTATCGATGTGATACTTGGTGAACGGCAGCTCGACCTCTTCGAAGAAGCGCGGCCAACCGATGCGCTCGATCCACTCGTTGACGCGCTCCCAGTCACGGGCGCCTTCCTTGTAGGCCTTGAGGATGCGCTTGACGATGGCGGTGGCCTCCGGCCAGCGCGGCGGGTTGTTGGGGATACCGGCGGCCACCAGCTTCTGGAAGGTGGGCTTGCCGCGGGCGTTGGAGTGGTTACCACCGACCCAGATCGCCAGCTTGGTGTGCTCGGCGTCGTTGATCTGCATGGGCGGGCAGGGCGGGTAGCAGGCGCCGCAGCAGATGCACTTGCGCTCGTCGACCTCAAGGGAGGGCTTGCCGTTGACGATGGCGGGCCGGATGGCGGCCACCGGGCAGCGGGCGACGACGGAGGGGCGCTCGCAGACATTGGCCACCAGGTCGTGGTTGATCTTGGGTGGCTTGGTGTGCTGGACATTGATGGCGATATCACCCTGACCGCCGCAGTTGATCTGGCAGCAGGAGGTGGTGATATGCACCCGGTTGGGCATGTTGGTGTTTTTGAACTCGTCGATGAGCTCGTCCATCATCGACTTGACCACGCCGGAGGCGTCGGTGCCGGGAATGTCGCAGTGCAGCCAGCCCTGGGTGTGGGAGATCATGGTCACCGAGTTCTGGGTGCCGCCGACGATGAACCCGGCGTCCTCGACGGCCTTGATCAGGGGTTCGACCTTGGCGGCTTCGGCGACCATGTACTCCAGGTTGGAGCGCAGGGTGAAGTGGACGAAGCCGTCCCCGAACTGCTCGCCGATCTCGCACAGCTTGCGCAGGGTGAAGACGTCCAGGATGCGCTGGGTGCCGACCTTGACGGTCCAGATCTCGTCCCCGCTGTAGGCGACGTGGCGCAGGACGCCGGGGCGCGGGTGCTCGTGGTATTTCCACATGCCGAAGTTCTTGCGCATCACGGGATGCATGTATTGCCAGGGGTCGGGACACCCGGTTTCGATCGGCTCGCGCATGTCTGCCATCGCCTTTCCTCCAAGAATGCTAGTAAGTCTTTAGATGCGGTCCGGTTCGCGGCGCCGCCCGGCAGGAACCGGGCGACGCCGCGGCTTGGGTGGATTAGCCAGCCTCGGCGCGGCGCTCGAACCAGGCCTCGGCGGCCTCGTCCCAGCCATCCATGCGGATGTAGGAGCTCTGGCGCGGGTGGCTGAGCATGTTGGGATCTGGCTCGACGCCAATGCCTTCGAGGAAGTTGGCCAGGCCGATGCGCTCGATCATCTCGCCGCACCGCTCGTGCTCCAGACCGTTCTCGGCCCAGAAGTCGATGATGGTGCCGGCCAGCTCGACCATGGACTCCCAGTCCTCCTCGGTCTCCAGCTTCTTGAAGGGGACCAAGACGGTGCCCATCAGGTCGCCGATCTTCAGGGTGCGCTTGCCACCGATTAGGATGGTCACGCCCTTGTCGTCGCCGGGGTGCAGGGCCTTGGGCATGACGTTGAGACAGTGCATGCAGCGCACGCAGTCGCGGTTGTTGACCGCCAGGGTATCGTCGTCGTTCAGGGACAGGGCCTGGGTCGGACAACGGGTGATGACGTTATCGATGTAGTACTGACGGCCCTTCTCGGCGACATAGGCCTTGACCTCGGCCTGGTCGACCTTCATGTCGTCTCGCCAGGTGCCGATGACGGCAAAGTCGGCGCGCTCAATGGCGTTCTGGCAGTCGTTACCGCAACCGGAGACCTTGAACTTGAACTTGTAGGGCAAGGCCGGACGGTGGACGTCGTCGACGAAGTTGTTGACCAGCAGGCGATGGGCCTTGAGCTCGTTGACGCAGGACATCTCGCAGCGGGCCGCGCCGACGCAGGACATGGCGGTGCGCACGCAGGGGCCTGCGCCGCCCAGGTCCCAGCCATATTCGTTGATCTCGTCGAAGAAGTGCTGGGTGTTCTGGGTATCCGTGCCGATGAACATGATGTTGCCGGTCTGACCATGGAAGGTCACCAGGCCGGAGCCGTACTTCTCCCAGCTATCGGCGAGCTGGCGCAGCATGGCGGTGCTGTAGTGGTTGCCGGCCGGCGGCTGCACGCGCAGGGTGTGAAATTCCTTGGACTTGGGGAAGGCCTTGCCGACCTCGGAGAAGCGGGGGATGATGCCACCGCCATAGCCATAGACGGAGACGGTGCCGCCCTTCCAGTAACCCTTGCGGGTTTCGTAGGAGTGCTCAAGCTGGCCGAGCAGGTCATTAGTGATGGCGTTGATGCGCTCTTCCGGATGCTCGTCGCGGAGTCGCTTGATGCCGGAAATGAAGCTCGGCCAGGGGCCGGTCTCCAGCTGGTCGAGCATCGGAGTTTGGTGCTTGTCGATAGCCATTGCGCTGTCTCTCCTGTCTTTCTTTAAGCGGAAAGCTGTGGTAGCCCTGATCCTGGGTCCCGCGTCTTGAAAGTACCGCGGAACCCCTCAATTTCTGTTTCGGTGGCGACGCCGGAACCGCGCCTGATTCGCTCCAGGACCTTGTCTAGGGCACAAGGTTGATCGCAGGTAACTATAACGCCGACCTGGAGATCGGGCTATTCCACCGACGGGGAGATGGGGTCGAAATCACCTATCCACTTTGGGATAAGACTATCCACAAGCCAGCGCCAACCCTGGATCTGGCCGGCCATCTCCACCCGACGCCATCCGATCCTCGTCGGGGAAAATCAATTAATCAAGGATGTTACGTCAAGCGGCCAGATCAGTCAATGCTCTCTAATATAAGCTAATACTTATGAATCTTGCCCATTGAGTCCGTCCCCTGATCCCCGCCTCTCCGGTCCCTTATCACTCCCCACCCCTCGCAAGGTCCAGGTCCCTGGGCCTTGGTTGCATTCATCGCCAGAGGCGGCATATAGCGTCTCAATTACCCCCCATGCCTGCGGAAAGCCGAAGCCATGTTGAAACTCAGCGACATTCTGGTAGCGCACAAGGAGATCGAGTCCTTCGAGGCCCTGACCCCGATCATTCAGGACATCGCCCGGAGTGGCGAGCGCTTCTTCCGTATCGACCTCAAGCCCCCCTACCCGGATACGCCGGAAAACTGGGAGGACCGCCTTGAGGCCGTTTTCAGCGGCCGCATCCGCTAGCCCGACAGGTATTCCCGGATCATGCCCATGGATCTCATGTCATTCAATTTCGACCACCCGCGACTGGCGGACACGGCGGCGGATTCCGTCCTCAACCGGGCCGCCGAACAGGCCGCCCTCGAGGCGCACTTCGATGCCTTGCGCGAGCGCCTGGCGGACCTGGCGCGCCATCAGGCCAGCCCCAGCGAGATCGCCGATGTCCGGCTGCAAATGGCCCGCGCCCTGGTAGGCCTGGAGCGTGGCGCCGAGGCCTGGCCCCTGGCTCGGGAGGTACTGGACGTCTTCATCGCCCATGAGGACTTCGAGTCCGCCGCCGATGCCTGCGACGTGCTCTTCCAGGCCGATCAGCCCCAGTCCCTGGCCGCCCTGGGTCAGGGCATCTGGCTCGCGGTCACCTATCCGATCGATCCCGACCTCTCCGTCGAACTCCTCACCCACGTCGTTGATGAGACCCCGGACGACGCCGACGGGGCCGCCGTCGCCGCCACCACCGCCCTGTTCATCGCCGACCTACGGGCCCAGGGCGCCCAGCGGGACAACCTGATGTTCTTCGCCAGCCAGATCCTAGGCCAGGTGGCCCGGCGCCATGGCCGGGTGGACAGTCAGGAGGCCTTCGACTACTGGATGGAGAAACTGGAGCTCAAGGAACCGGACAAGTTCCTGGTGCGCTTGCGCAACGTGGTCGATGTCCTGGTCCAGGACGACTGGTGGTTCGACCGCGAGTCCCTGCGCGCCCGCCTGCCGGTCAACTGAGGTCCGCGCGTCATGACCCTTTTCTGGCAAGAAGACCTGTCCGAACAGGTCGTCGAAATCCCGACCGACATCCTGGATGTGCTCTTTACCCTGGAAGGGAAGCGTCTGCCGGTCGATCACGCCTACGTGCTGATGCGGGCCATCGCCGACCGCCTGCCCTGGTTCGCGGAGGAGCCGCGGCTGGGGATCCACAGCATCCATGTCGCCGGCTCCCAGAACGGTTGGGAGCGACCCGCCCATGGCACTCACAGCCACCTCATGCTCTCGCGCCGCACCAAGCTGGTCATCCGGGTGCCCCGCGAGCGCCAGGAAGCGCTGACACTGGCCCTGCGCGGGGCGACCCTGGACCTGGCGGGCTGCCCACTCACCCTGGGCGCGGCCAAACCCCGGTTCCTGAGCAAGGAGACCACCCTCTTCTCCCGGTATCTGGTCTGCCATCCCGGCGAGGGCGAGGGGGACTTTCTCGCCCGCATGGCCAGCGAACTGGCCGGCCTGGATATCCGGCTGCGCAAGGCCCTGTGCGGCAAGTCCCTGACCCTGACCACGCCGGATGGCGGGCTCGAATGCCGCAGCCTGCTCCTCGCCGACCTGGCGCCGGAGGAATCCCTTCGTCTCCAGCGCCATGGGCTGGGTCCTCACCGGACCCTGGGCTGCGGGCTCTTCATTCCCCACAAGGGCATAGACTCGGTCCGCAAGGGGGGCTGAGGATCAGACGCCCAGCAGGAGCCGCGACGGGTCTTCCACCATATCCTTGAGGGTGACCAGGAACTGCACGGCATCGCGACCATCGATGATGCGATGGTCGTAGGACAGGGCCAGATACATCATGGGCCGGGCGACGATCTGGCCCTTCACCACCATCGGCCGCTCCTGGATCTTGTGCATGCCGAGGATGGCGCTCTGGGGCGGGTTGAGGATGGGCGTGGACAGCAGGGAACCGAAGACGCCACCGTTGGTGATGGAGAAAGTCCCGCCGGTGAGGTCCTCGAAGCTCAGTGAGCCCTCCTTGGCCTTACGGCCGAATTCGGCGATGCCCTGCTCGACCTCGGCCATGCTGAGCTGATCGCAGTTGCGCAGGATGGGCACCACCAGGCCCCGGGGGCTGCTGACGGCGATGCCGATGTCGTAGTAGCCGTGGTAGATGATGTCGCCGCCATCCACGGAGGCGTTGATGATGGGGAAGCGCCGGAGGGCCTCCACCGCGGCCTTGACGAAAAAGGACATGAAGCCCATGCGAACATTGTGGGTCTTCTCGAACGGCTCCTTGTACTTGTTGCGCAGGTCCATGATTGGCTGCATGTCCACCTCGTTGAAGGTGGTGAGGATGGCGGCGGTCTGTTGGGCCTGGACCAGCCGCTCCGCGACCCGGGCGCGCAGTCGGGTCATCGCAACGCGCTGCTCGGGGCGACCGGCCTCCCCCCCCAGGGCCGGGGCCTGGGCGGCCAAGGGCCGGGCGGCGATCTCGGCATCGACGACGGCGGCGGTGGCCTCGCGCTGATCCAGGTGGGCGACGACGTCGGCCTTGTGGATACGCCCGCCCTTGCCGCTACCGGCGATCTCGGCGGGATTGAGGTCCAGTTCCTTGACCAGACGGCGAGCCGCCGGGGCCAGCACGGCCTCGCCGGCCGGGGTCGGCTGGGCCGGCGCGGCTGCCGGAGCCGGGGGCTGGGCGGCGGGCGCGGCGCCGGCCGCGCCGATCCGGGCGAGGACGGTGGCGGCGGTGACCGTGGCCCCTTCGCTGATCAGGATCTCGACCAACTGGCCGTCGGCGGGCGCCGGCACCTCCAGCACGACCTTATCCGTCTCCAGATCGACCAGGTTCTCATCTTTCTTGACCGGATCGCCGGGCTTCTTGTGCCAGGTAAGCACGGTGGCATCGGCGACGGACTCCGGGAGGGCGGGGACGAGGACTTCAGTGGTGGTGGTCATAGCGGGATCCTGGGATTTTGTTTTTCGTTGATCTGGCCGGACAGGGCCTCATCGATGAGGCGCTCCTGCTGCTCGACATGGACATGGCGGTGGCCGCAGGCCGGGGCCGCGGAGGGCGCGCGCCCGACATAGCCCACCCGCCGGTTCTCCGCCAGGAGGCGGTGGAATCGGTGCTTGATCTGATCCCAGGCGCCCTGGTTCTTGTGCTCGTCCTGGCACCAGATGAACTCGGTGGCGGCGGTGTAAGGGGCCAGGGCGGCCTCGAACTGGGCCTTGGGCCAGGGGTAGAGCTGCTCGATGCGCAGGATGGCGACATCCGTCAGCCCCCGGCTGCGCCGCGCCTCCAGCAGGTCAAAGAAAACCTTGCCACTACACAGGATGACGCGTTTGATCGCCTGAGGGTCGAGGTTATCGATCTCGCCGATCACCGGCTGGAAGCGCCCGCTCTCCAGTTCGTCCAGACTGGAGGTTGCCAGCCGGTGGCGCAGCAGACTCTTGGGCGTCATGACGATCAGGGGCCGACGATAGTTGCGCAGCATCTGGCGCCGCAGCAGATGGAACATCTGGGCCGGGGTGCTCGGGACGCAGACCTGGACGTTGTCCTCGGCGCAAAGTTGCAGATAGCGCTCCAGACGGGCCGAGGAGTGTTCCGATCCCTGGCCCTCCAGGCCATGAGGCAAGAGCATCACCAGACCGCACTCCAGGTTCCACTTAGTGCCCGCGGAGGTGATGAACTGGTCTATGACCACCTGGGCGCCGTTGGCGAAGTCGCCGAACTGGGCCTCCCACAAGGTCAGTTCATTGGGCTCGGTACTGGCGTAGCCATATTCGTAGGCCAGGACCGCCTCCTCGGACAGGACCGAGTCGATGGCGATGAAGGGCGCCTGGTGTCCTCTCAGATGCTGGAGGGGGGTGTAGCTCTCGCCGGTGGCCTGATCGTGAATCTTGGCATGGCGGTGGAAGAAGGTACCGCGGCCGCAATCCTGGCCCGAGAGGCGCACGCCATAACCGGCGTCGAGCAGGCTGGCGTAGGCGAGATTCTCGCAAAAACCCCAGTCGGCGAGTTGATCGCCCTTGGCCATCTTCCGCCGCTCATTCCAGATCTTGCTCACGCGGGGGTGGAGCTCGAAGCCCTCCGGAACCACCAGCAGGCGGCTAGCCAGGTCCTGGATCTGCCCCCGGGGGATGCCGGTGGCCAGGTCCTGATCCCAGTCCTTGCCGGCATAGGCGCGCCAGGAGGCACGATAGGGGTTTTCCAGGCCCCGCACGACGGGGCGGGCGATGGCCACCCCCTGCTCGATGGCGGCGCGATACTTCTCCACCATCTCCTCCGCCTCATCCTTGGTGACGATGCCCAGGCCGATCAGCCGCTCGGCATAGACCTCGCGGGAGGTGGGATGGGCGCGGATCTTCCGGTACATCATCGGCTGGGTCACCGCGGGCTCATCGGCCTCGTTATGCCCCAGGCGGCGATAGCAGATGAGGTCGATGACGACATCCTTGTGGAACTGGTTGCGGAAATCCAGGGCCATGCGGGTGACAAAGATCACCGCCTCGGGGTCGTCGCCGTTCACATGGAAGACCGGGGCCTCGACCATCTTGGCCACGTCCGTGCAATAGGGCGTGGAGCGCAGGTCCAGGGGGTGGCTGGTGGTGAAGCCGATCTGGTTGTTGATGACGACGTGGAAGGTGCCGCCGGTGCCGTAGCTGCGGGTCTGGGACAGTTGCAGGGTCTCCGGGACCACCCCCTGGCCGCCGAAGGCCGCGTCGCCATGGATGAGGAAGGGCAACACTTGGTCGCCGGTGTGGTCGCGGCGCCGGCGCTGGCGGGCGCGCACCGAACCCTCGATGACCGGATTGACGATCTCCAGGTGGGAGGGATTGAAGCCCAGCACCACATGCAGATTGCCGCCCGGGGTCTGGAGGTCGGAGGAGAAGCCCATGTGATACTTGACGTCACCCGCCTTGAGACCGGCCTCCGGGACCCGACCCTCGAACTCGTCGAAGAGAGTGGTGGGTGGCTTGCCGAGGATATTGATGAGGACATTGAGCCGACCCCGGTGGGCCATGCCGATGACGATCTCCTTGATCCCCTTGCGCCCGGCACGCTGGGCCAGTTCGTCCACCAGGGGAATCAGGGCCTCGCCACCTTCCAAAGAGAAGCGCTTCTGGCCGACGTAGCGGGCATGGAGATAGCGCTCCATACCCTCCGCGGCGGTGAGCAGGGTCAGCAGCCAGCGGCGATCCGCGGCCTCCAGCTCCGGTTTGCCGCGGTATCCCTCCAGGCGCTTCTGTATCCAGCGCTTCTGCTCGACGCTGGTGATGTGCATGTACTCGGAGCCGATCGAACCGCAATAGATCTCCTGAAGCAGGGCGACGATGTCGCGCAGCCGCATCCGGTCAGGGGCATAGAGGGACCCGGTATGGAAGACCTGATCCAGGTCGGTCTCCCCCAGTTGGTAAAAGGCCGGGTCTAGGTCCGGGACCGGCGGCCGCTCGCGCAGCTGGATGGGGTCGATATCGGCGGCCTGATGACCGCGATAGCGGTAGGCATTGATGAGCCGCAGGACAGCGGCCTGCTTCTCCGCCGCCGCCGGCTCCAAATGCTCGGAGCGCCGTACCAGGGGCCGGAGATGGCTCTCCCGGGCCAGCCGGCGGAAATTCTCCTGAACCGGACCGTGGGGGATGTCGTTGGCCGCCGTCCCGCGCATCAGGTCGAAGCGCTGACGCCAGGTCAAATCAACGCTCTCGGGATCGACGAGATAACGTTCATAAAGGTCCTCTATGAAGGCGGCATTGCCGCCATAGAGGGCGCTGGAGGCACGGAACTGCTCGATCAAGGCACTCATGGTGTGTGGTAAAACTCCTCAGCTAAGCCTGGTCAGGCGCTGCGCCTCTGGCGGGCGCTTGCTCCCTCACCGACCCGCCGCCAGGTAAACGCAAGCAGTCGCCCTGCCGGTCGGCAGGGCGCCAGGGCGTGAGTCGATTCAGCAACTGTATACCATAATAAATAATTCCATGGGTAACGGATTACCCCGACATCCCGGCACCGACCTGGTCCGGCTCACGCCCCAAGGAAGCGAGAATTTTTGCTTTACAATTCCACTCGCCGGGGTAAACTCAGACGCTATTTCCTGCGTCTTGTGTCTGTGCTTCCACTCCCTCCGGCAGACTCCCCTTGGTCACAGGTCCTCACATCCTGCCTCCCGGTTGCATGCGGGTGGATCTCCCTACCCACCCTGTCCGCCCTTTCCGCCCATATCCCTGGGCGCGGTCGGATTATCTCCTCATGGTGGCGTAGTGGCAGCCGGTCATGTCCCACGGCATGGTTATATCCCTCCCTGTTCCCCCTCTCCTGTGCCCGGCCTCGGGGCCGAGCTGCCGTCGATTAATTTGTGTATTGATTATTCGACCGTTTTCCCTTGACCAATACACACGTTCATCGAGATAGAAGAGATATGAATATCTACGTGGGCAACCTCTCATACGGTGTGACCGAGGATGAATTGCGCAATGCCTTTGGCGCTTTCGGCGAGATCTCCAGCGTCAGCCTGATTACCGACAAGTTTTCCGGACAATCCAAGGGTTTTGGCTTCGTGGAGATGCCCAATAACGCCGAGGCGGACGCGGCCATCAAGGCCCTTAACGAGACCCCCCTCAAGGGACGCAATATGCGCGTCAACCAGGCCAAACCCCGGGCTGACCGCCCACCGCGCAGCGGCGGCGGTGGTGGCGGTGCCCGTCGCTACTGAGCCTGACCCCGGCCATCCCCCTGTTTTGAAGCACCAGGTCCCAAGTACCAGGTTCCACTGCCCGTTTCATCACTGGATTGCTGCCCATCATCGGGCAGCTTCCGTCATCCCCCGCTGAAAAGCACTGGACCCTGGATCGTTCGACCAGTCAATCTCAAGCCTGGACGTGCTCTGAAGCCGCCAGTCCCCTGGCGGCTTTTTCATTGCCTGATCGTCCTTTTCTCCCCCTTTTCCCCTGGCCAGCCTTGCCAGGAGGGTAGACCGGTTCAGCGATAGGGCCGCAGGTACCACCATTCGAAGGCGCGCTTCAGCCAGTGAAACAGGGGGCTGGCAGGTAGCATGAGGTTATGCCTCGCCGTCCGCGCCACCAGCATCCCGCGATCATTGGCATCGACGATGCAAATCAGTTCCACCTTGAAGGTTTCCCGGGGGAGTTCACCGCGGAATTCCGCCAGCAGGTTCCTGACCGCCGTGCGGGCCTGAAGATCGGCCATGTGGGCCTGCTTGGGCATCCAGTCCGGACCGGGAAAGCTACCGGAGTCCCCGGCGACATAGACCCGTTCCAGGCCGCTGACCCGACATTGGGCATCGGCCTGGATGAGGCCGCCGGGTGAACGCGGCAGGCTGGTCTGGTCGAACCAGGCATCACCGGTCATCCCGGGCATGAAGAGGATGAGATCGGCAGCGAAATCCCCCCCCTCGGTACTGACCCCGGTAGCGCTGAACCCTTTGAGTTTGTGACCCAGATGGGTTTCGATCTCCCGCTTGCGCATCTCCGCCATCAGTCCCGTGACCGCCTTGGGCCCCAGTCGGTTGCCGGGCTTGTCCGCCGGGCTGAAGAAGATCAGTTTGAACCGGTCCCGGCGACCTTCCTTGCGCAGTTGACTGTCGATACCAAAGAGGAACTCGAACATGGGTCCGCCGCGCATGGCCTGGGGTTCCTGGGGGTTGCTAGCAAAACCCAGGGCGATGGTCCCACCCGCCATGTCCCGCAGGCGATCCCGGATGCGCTCCGCGGCGGAGATCCCCTCACAGGGGGTGATGGCCAGCTCGATGCCGGGCAGTTTCTTGAGGAAGCGACCACCGGAGGCAATGATGAGGCCATAGTTCTCCACCGGACCGGCGCTGGTCTCCAGGACCCGGCCATCGGTGCTCAGGCCGGTGGCGGCGGCGGCCAGGTGGTGGACCCCCAAGCGCTGGAAAAAGTCCCCAAGGGGCAGGCGCAGGTCCTCCGCCCGGCGCAGACCCGAGGGAATCCAAATGATCCCGGGGAGATACTGGAATTCCGCCTTGGGACTGACCAGGGTGATCTGGACACCCCCGGCCTTGGCGAGGGCGCGGACGGCGGTCAGGGCGGCAAAACCGGAGCCGACGACGGTGACTCGGGACATGGGGCCTCCTGGTGAAATTATGGTGAATCGATGCGGGCAAAAAGGTGCTATATCTACCGCATTTCAATTTTCGGCTTTGTGTTAAGGGAGGATCGGTTGGTGTCTGGCGGGGGTGTCGACCGCAAGGAAGAGGTCGTCAAGCCTACAGGGACCTATCCAGCTTGTCCCCCGCCAGTCGCTACCCGTCCCGGAAAAACCGAAAATTGATCCGCGAGGGGTATATGTTCAGACCTGCAACCCCGAAGCGGGGCGCAGGGCGGACCCAGGTAATCTTTAGTCTGTCGGGGAGAGTGTAACGAATGAAGCCGAGAACCTTCGACACCATCGTCATCGGCACGGGCCCGGCGGGGGAAGGGGCCGCCATGAAGCTGTGCAAATCCGGCCAGAGGGTGGCAGTGATCGAGGCCCACGCTCAGGTCGGCGGGGGCTGCACCCACTGGGGGACCATCCCCAGCAAGGCCCTGCGGCATTCCATCCAGATGCTTGCGGACTACCGGCGCCACCCGCTCTTCCAGCATACCCGGGATCAGGTCGAAATCGAATTTCCCGACCTGCTGAAGGCGGCGGACGCCATCATCGACGCCCAGGTCCGCACCCGCTACCGCTACTATCAGCGCAATCGGGTCGAGGTCATCTTCGGTCATGCCCGTTTCCTGGATGACCACCACATCCAGGTCCCCCGACCGGACGGGGTGGCGCAGGTCTTTGCCGCCGATCACTTCGTCATCGCCACCGGTTCCCGCCCCTACCATCCGCCGGACGTGGATTTCACCCACCCGCGCGTCCTCGACAGCGACTCGGTCCTGCGCCTGGGTCATACCCCCCGTTCCATCACCATCTATGGCGCCGGCGTCATTGGCTGCGAATACGCCTCCATCTTCAACAATCTGGATGTCAAGGTGAATCTGGTCGACAGCCGTGACCGCCTCTTGTCGCATCTGGATGACGAAATCACTGACGCCTTGAGCTATCACCTGAGTCAGCAAGGCGTGGTCATCCGCCATAACGAGACCTATGCCACCGTCGAGCCCGGCGATGACGGCGTGATACTGAGCTGCCAGTCGGGAAAGAAGTTCAAGACCGACCTCCTGCTGTGGGCCAATGGCCGCACCGGCAATACCGCCGATCTGGGGCTGGAAACTCTGGGTCTGACCCCCAACCGCCGGGGCCAACTCGACGTCAACAGCAGCTATCAGACCGCCCTGCCTCACATCTATGCCGCCGGCGACGTGGCGGGACCACCGGCCCTGGCCAGCGCGGGCTACGATCAGGGGCGCTTCGTCGGCGGTCACATCGCCGACGGGGCCTGTGACTGGTCGCTGATCGAGGAGGTCCCCACCGGTATCTATACGGTTCCAGAGATCAGTTCGGTTGGCCGCACGGAACGGGAACTGACCGCCGCCCAGGTCCCCTACGAGGTGGCCCACGCCAATTTCCGCACCCTGGCCCGGGCACAGATCACCGGCCATACCGTCGGCATGCTCAAGATCCTCTTCCATCGCGAGACCCTGGCGATTCTTGGCATCCACTGCTTTGGCGAGCAGGCCTCCGAGATCGTGCACATCGGCCAGGCCATCATGTCCCAAAAGGGCGAGGGGAATAGCCTACGCTATTTCGTCAATACCACCTTCAATTACCCCACCATGGCGGAGGCCTATCGGGTGGCGGCCCTTAACGGGCTCAATCGCCTGTTCTGAAACCCGGACCAAACGATCTGACGAGCGGGAGCACGGGTGACAGAGGTGACGCGGGTGACCTCCAACATGGGCCGACAACAAATCAGAATCGCGTGGCCGGTTACGCGCCTCGCTCCAAAAGTCGAGTAACCGTTTTGTGGTTGGACCAGTTACTCAACAACCTACTCAGGTTGCTTGCCCCTTGCTGACGGCAAACCCACGGAATGAGACGATCAAAAAAGAGAGAAATTTTTAAAAAACAATTACTAATACGGATAGCGTGAACGAAGGTACATGGCTTGAAACGGGGAATGGTGCCCTCGGCGGGATTCGAACCCACGACCTACCGCTTAGGAGGCGATCGCTCTATCCTGCTGAGCTACGAGGGCATTTACCGGAGACGTGAGGACGTCGGGGACAGGGAGGCGGGTGCAAGCCCGGAACGAAGGCGAAATTCTACGTTGCGGAAGGCGCCGGTGTCACCCCCGCGGCGCCAGGCCTGCGGCGCCTGCGCCAGACGGGGAACGCGGGTCGGGGGTCAGCGGCGGCCCGGGCGCTGGGTAGGGCATAAATCCGGGCGGAGTATAGAATGGATGCAGTCCCTGGTGGCGAGGCGGTATCCCGCCGCCCTGAACTTGCTCCAGGTTTACCTGTACCTTCGCGGGAGAATCCTCCATGGCGGATAAGATCCGTAAATCGCCGCGGCTCTGGACCAGCGCCCCCATTCACGGCAGTCGCCTGCCGGACGCCGAGGCCATCAACCAGCGCATCCATGCGGCTTTTGAGAACTTGCAGGCGGAAGACTTCGCCCGCCGCACCCACTTCGTCGGCGGTCGTTTCGAGAATCTCTATCTTGATCCCCAGCGCATTCCGGAACTGGAGATCGTCCTTGGACATGCCGAGTCCTGTGCCCGGGCCATTCTCAAGCTGGGACGCCAGCCCCTTCAACTGGGCTTTTGGTTTAACGCCCAGGAACCCGGCCAGGAGACCAGTCTGCATACCCACGAGGAGGACAACGAACTCCTCTCCGGCGTCTATTACGTCACCGTGCCCAAACATTCCGGGAAACTTGTCCTGCTGGACGGCCAATTGACCACGCGGATCATGCCCAAGGCCGGCCACTTCCTCTTCTTCCCCCCCAGCTTGCCGCACCGGGTGGAGGCCAATCGCAGCAAGGAACGACGCCTGTCCATCGCCTTCAACCTGGGGCCGAGGGCGGAGGACTGAGCGCCGATACTCCAGCCACTTCAGGCTGCGCCGGCCTAACTGGCATGGGGCGGCGCGCCCCCCCCCTGATAATAAAAGGCTTTCCCGTGACTTTCACGCTAACTGACATGGTGTGGCGCACCACACCCCGAAGATGAAAGCCTTTGCCGTGAGGTCACGCTAGGCGACGAGGCTGGGTAGGGGTCGGCACGGAGCACGGGGCCCCTACACCCCAGCCCCCTCATTCCAGAACCAGACGCTCCACCTCCGCGAGGACCACCAGGCGGCCATCGAGGGTCGTGAAGCGCCGTCCCTCGATGGCCGAGCGCCGCGCCTCATAGCGGGCAATGGCCCCGCTGTTGACATTGATCACCTGGATCCCGACCACCTGGTGGTTGTGCTCCCAGTCGAGATACAACCACCACAGGCTACCCGCCACCATCGCGGACAGCAGGCCATAGGCCAGCATCCGGGCATAGAGGGGGGCGATGAGGGGCGGCCGGGGCCTGGCCGGCAGGGGTCCCCTGGCCAGGCGCAGGCGGGCGCGGATGATCAGGTAGGCACCGAGGATGACGGCCAGGGTCAGCACAATCTTGGCGAACATGGCGATTACGTTAGCACAGTTGCCCCACCCCGCGGTTGCGCCCTGCCGGCACCGGGCCTTAAGATTCCTGGCCATGAAGACCGGAGCGACCTCCTCGTTGAGCCCCTTTCAGTTCCTGATCAGCCGCTTATGGGCGCTGTTGCTGCTTTTCCCCTTGGTCGCCTGCAACGAGCCCCCCGCCCCAACCATCAACCTCTACCGGGCCATTCACACCGGGGACCTGGACCAGATCAAGCGCCATCTCTACTGGGGTACGGACATCAACCAGCCCGGCGCCGACGGGAACTACCCGGTGCATGTCGCGGCTGAGCGTGGCCATGTAGTCGTCGTGGAGGAACTCCTCCGCCACGGCGCCAGCCCGGAGGCCATCAATGGCGCAGGCCGTACCCCCTTGCAACTGGCCTTGCTGGCGGGCAAGACCGAGGTCGCGCGCCTGCTGGTCAACCAGGGTGCCGCGGCGGACCCCCAGCCCCTGCTGGCCCTGCTGGTGGCAGCCGGGGTCACCGATCGCGATGCCCTGGCCTTCGTGGTTGCCCGGGGGGCCGACGTCAACGCCGCCGACGCGGCTGGCGACCGCCCCCTGCACCGTGCGGTGACCCAGGGCCAGTTGCTGCTGGTCAAGCGGCTGATCGCCCTGGGGGCGGAGGTCAACCTGACCAATGCCCAGGGACTGACGCCGCTGGCCCTGGCCCAAGCCGGGGGCCAGCGCGACATTGCCGCCCTGCTGGCAGGCTTTGGCGCCAGCCCGACCTCACCCAGACCCTGAGCCCCTTACCGATCGAGAAACAGAGACCTTGTCATGGCCGAAACCATCGATGAATTGACCGTCAGCTACCGGGAGGGGGACCTCGAGACCGTCCAGGAACTCGACAAGGTCGTCCTCTCCAAGGGGGCTTGGACCACCATCCTCTTCCGCTACCGGGACTGGGACCGGGCCAAGGAGGTCTACGGGCCGGAGAAATACAGCATCCGTCGCTATCAGAAACGCAACGGCCAGTATCAACAACAGTCCAAGTTCAACATCTCCAGCCGCGCCCAGGCCCAGACCCTGATCGCCGCCCTCCAGAAGTGGGTGGCGGCCGACTAGCGGTGCGGTAACCCTGCCAACCGCCTGCCGGCCGGGATGGGACTGCTTCTCACACGTGAGAGGCCTGAATGTTTACTCCTCACTGCATCCCCTCGGGGATGACCGGGGGTTGAGCTTCCCCAGGCAGCGGTGGCGCCATCTCCGGCACCGGCGCGGCGCCACCCTGACCCGCGGTTGCTTGTCCCTCCACCCCGGTGGGCTGGGCGCTGGGTCCTGGCCCTGCAGGGCCGCCTCCCTGGCCGCCACCACCCTTGGCGTTGAGGGTCAGGCGATTGCCCTTATCGTCAATGGTGAGGGTGAAGCGGCTGAGGACGCTCATCCCCAACAGACCGCTGGTACCCAACATCCCATCCTCCAGGAAGGCCGCCCGGACATTCTCGACCCGGTTTTGCCCCAGCCAGATCGCCGGCAGGCTACCGATGCGCGCCTGCACCTTGCCATTGGCGGTCTGCATCTCACTGGGGCGCAGCCCCTCGCCGTCGATTCCCAGCAGTGACAGCAGGGAATCTGGCAAGACCACGAAGTCGGCCCCGGTGTCCACCAGCAATTCCCGCGACACCCGCTTCCCATCGGCGCCCTCCAGGGAGATCTGCACGGCATGCTGGGTCCCGCGGCGCGTGGTCTTGAGTTCGATGTGACCGCTGGCGGGCGCGCCCCCGGCCGGGTTGGGCGTCGCCGGGGGGACATAAGCCGCCTTCTCGCCGAGGATGATGACCCGCTCCACGGCCCCATCCGGTTTCTGGACGATGATGTGGTCAAAATCCGCCAGGAGCTTGCGCAGCCGCGGGTAGAGTTCCTCGCCGCTCGCCCGCCCGCGGGCCTCCTCACCGATGGCCCCCGCACCCACCAAGGTGAAGCCATGGGCCGCGGACAGGCGCTGGAGTTCTTCACCGACCGGTACCCGCGACTGAGCGCCGGCCGGCGCGGGTGGCTGTGGTTTGTCCTGCGGCTGCTTCCTGGCTGGTGGCGACTCGCTGAGGGGAGCTTGCGCCGCCACCCAACCGGGCGACAGGACCGCGAGCGGCGGTAGGGCGAGAAGCCACCAGCGCCAATTACCGGAGGAAGAGGGCTTCATGCAGGCCAGGCCTCGATGGTTGGGGAAGCGGAGTCTGAGGGTCAGTATGGCAAGCCCGCATGCTTTATCCAAGCCTGTTGACGGATCCGGGCCCTTAACGTAGCTGGCGAGGGGCTCATGGCCGGGTCGTGGGTCCATCCGGTTGCGTCAAGGCGATGATGGCAACCAAAGGCCGCCAGGCCCAGAAGGCGTAATGGTTCAGCGGTGGCAGATACATCTGCGAGATCTGGCCGTCCAGATAGAGGGCGTTGGGGCAGTCGAGGCGATCACGGAACAGGGTGCCAAAGTCATGGAAATTGGTCTCGCCGTCGGAGATGGCGAACACCACGCGCCCGGTCCGATCAACGCCCACCCCATTGCGCACATAGCGACTCTCGTAACCGGGAATGAAGCGGGGATGCAATGTGCCATCGATCACCAGCATGGGCCCGGACTGGACGGCATAGCGGACAGGCACCGTGGGGCGATAGTCTTCCACCTGCACGACACCCGCACCTTGGGCGGTGACATAGAAGACGCCGTTGGGCTTGAGGAAGAAGTTGCCCCCCCCTCGCCCCCGATTGAGCGGGACGAGGGTCTTGCCCTCCTCGACGTAAAGACCCAGGGGCGCCAGGTCCCGTGAGTAGATGCCGCCGTTGACGGCGAAGGTCAGTCGCTCACCCCGGGCGGCCAATTCCTGCCGCAACGCCTGGAGGCTGGCGTAGGGGCTGCCATCGGGTCGTTTCCAGTAGAAGCGCAGGCCTTGCTCCTCGCCCGGATCAAGCCGGTAGAGGTCGTATTCCACCCCCTGATGCTGGAGGGAAAAGGCGGTGGCCGCCGGCACCGGTGAGGCAAACCACAGCAGCAACAACACCATTCCCCGCAGAAAGCGCACGGGCTTAGTGAGTCCATCCCCGGCATTATCCCTATCCCGGGCCTTATCCCCAGCCATGGCCACGGCCTGGACCTGAATCTGAACCAGGCGGCAATCTCCCGAAGAGGTCCCCGCGCATCTTCCCCACTGTCTCATGGTCATCCCACCCTCGCCTTCCGGAACAGACTCAGGTGCCAATGCTAACCTGCCTGGCGCGGCTTGGCCTATCGGCACCACCCCTGGGGCGCCTTGTCCCCATAACCGCCGTCGCATACCCGACGGCTTGCCGATGAGCCTCGCGAGCCCTTATGCTGAATCATACCCGATGCCCTTCGGAGTCCTGTCCGGTCGGCCAGCGACCAGGTCCTCGCTCCCCGCCGACCACTCCCCCTGCGAGCCACGATTATGCCCAGCGCCCCTGAACTCTATCCTCCCCTCGAGCCCTATGCCACCCAGTGGCTGAGCGTAGAGGGCCATGAGATTTACCTGGAGGAATGCGGCAACCCGGCGGGCATACCCGCTGTCTTCCTGCACGGCGGCCCGGGAGCCGGTTGCGACCCCGTTCACCGTCGCTTCTTCGATCCCGCCCGCTACCGGCTGATCCTCTTCGACCAGCGGGGCGCCGGCCGCTCGCGGCCCCACGCCGACCTGAACCGTAACACCACCTGGCACCTGGTCGCCGACCTGGAGCGGATTCGCGTCCAACTCGGCATCGAGCGTTGGCTGGTCTTTGGCGGTTCCTGGGGTTCAACCCTGGCCCTGGCCTATGCCTAGACCCACCCGGAGCGGGTTAGCGCCCTGGTCCTGCGCGGTATCTTTCTCTGTCGATCGGCGGAGATCGCCTGGTTCTATCAGGAGGGTGCCAGTTGGGTCTTTCCCGACTATTGGCGCGACTTCCTCGCCCCCATCCCCGTCGCGGAACGCGGCGACCTGGTGAGCGCCTACCACCGCCGTCTCACCGGCGACGATGAGATCGCCCGACTCGCCGCCGCCAAGGCCTGGTCGGTGTGGGAGGGTCGCACCTCCACCCTCCTGACCAATCCCGACATCCAGCACCATTTCGCCGGCGCCCACTTCGCCCTGGCCCTGGCCCGCATCGAGAGTCATTACTTCACCCATCAGGCCTTTCTTGAACCCGATCAACTCCTGCGGAACGCGCACCGGCTGCAAGGCATTCCCGGGGTCATCGTGCAGGGGCGTTACGATCTGATCTGCCCCCTGCGCTCGGCCTGGGAACTGCATCAGGCCTGGCCCGGCTCGGAACTGGTGGTGGTCCCGGATGCGGGGCATTCAGCCTTCGAACCGGGGATTTCCGCCGCCCTGGTAGCGGCCACGGACCGGTTTGCCCAGCTTTTCCATCAGCCATGAATCGACGATGATCGGTCTCCTGCAACGGGTCTCGGCGGCCCAGGTGACCATCGCCGGGGAAGTGGTGGGCGCCATTGGCCCGGGCCTGCTGGTCCTTGTGGGGGTCCAACGGGGTGATGACGAACGCCGCGCGGAGCGCCTGCTGGAACGTCTCTTGGGCTACCGGGTCTTTCCCGATGCCACCGGGCGCATGAACCTGAGTCTCCGGGAGATGGGGGGTGGCCTCTTGCTGGTCCCCCAATTCACCCTGGCGGCGGACACCCGCAAGGGTACCCGCGCCAGCTTCACGCCCGCCGCCCCGCCCGCAGAGGGGCAACGCCTGTTCGATTGGCTCCTGGTCAAGGCGCGCGCGACACACCCCCAGGTCGCGATGGGGCGCTTTGGGGCCGACATGCGGGTGAGTCTGGTCAATGAGGGTCCAGTGACCTTCTGGCTGGAAAGCTAGACTCCCGTCCTTCCCATGAAATCCTGGATTTTCACGGCTGAGCCGGTGGGCTTACTGTCATGTAGAGAATGAGCTACCCTTATGAAAAGCAATAACTTTGCCATGAGCTTCCGGCCAAAGAGGGGTTCCTTGCCGGCTGGCAGCGGGCCATCTCCGGACCCCAGGGGCACTGCCTGTGCCAATTAAATCGCGGGAGGGGAGAAGAGTGGACGTCGACAGAGGAAGCTTGCTACCGCTTGATGCTTACCAGCCTCCGCCGACGCCCAAAGGGGCAAGCTTGGACAAGCACCTCCCTGTGCGCGTTGATTCCTTGCTAAACCGGCGACTAGCGCCGGTGGGGGCTTACTTGGCCTCAGCGGCGGGGGCTGCCGGAGGAGCGGGCGGGGCATAGGGGGCGTAGGGCGCGCCGTAGGGGGCGTAGCCATAGGGGCCACCCCAGTAGGGGCCGTAGCCGTAGCCATAATTGTCACGATAACGGTTGTAACCGCGGCCCCAACCACGTCCGCCACCGGACATGTTCATGCTGAAGTCACCGTAGCCGTCACCGAACATGTCGTTCCACCAGTCGTTTCCGCCGTTACCCCAACCCGGGCCACCCCAGCCTGGGCCGCCCCAGAAGGCGGAAGCAGAGGCGGAGGCACCCAGCAGGGCGGCGATAGCGGCGGCAGTGGCAAGCTTTTTCATCATGTTTCTCCAACTTAAGGTTGATCTTGGCAGCTAGATGGCGGCGTCTTGGTTGCGCCGTCCATGGGTGAATAGATTATTAGAAGATTCTAATATGCTCAAGTATCTCCAAAGTGATATCGGCGGCACAGTCCCCTCGCCACCTCCCGCACAGAGGCTGTAAAAAAACCTCCTGCTCATGCACCTGGGAGTTCTCGATAACAACGATTTAGCGACTCCGAGGCTGAAATGAAACGGATTTTTCACAAGCTCTCAGGCCTGGCTGCCAGAGCAGGCTTGGCTATGGTTAAATAGGCGCTCAGGTTTTGTTCCAATCCGTGCCGTACCTCTCCGTGACCCCTACCCTTCTCCCCCGCCGCGCCGAGATCGAGCGCCATACCCTGGAAACCCGGATCCGCGTCCGGGTCGATCTCGATGGTTCGGGCCAGTCCCGCTTCAGTACCGGGGTTCCCTTCCTGGAGCACATGCTGGACCAGGTCGCCCGCCATGGCCTGATCGACCTGGAGATCGAGGCGGTTGGCGATCTGCACATCGACGCACACCACACAGTCGAGGATATCGGTATCACCCTGGGCCAGGCCCTGGCCAAGGCCCTCGGCGACAAAAAGGGCATCCGCCGCTATGGACATGCCTACGTCCCCCTCGACGAGGCCCTGTCGCGGGTCGTGATCGACCTCTCGGGGCGACCGGGGTTGACCTACCAGGTCGCCTATACCCGCGCCATGATTGGCGGCTTCGACGTGGACCTGTTTCAGGAATTCTTTCAGGGCCTGGTCAATCACGCCGCCCTGACCCTGCACATCGACAACCTGCGTGGGATCAATGCCCATCACCAGGCCGAGACCATCTTCAAGGCCTTCGGTCGCGCCCTGCGCATGGCCGTGGAACCGGACCCGCGTCTCGGCGCGGTGACACCCTCCACCAAGGGCGTCCTGTGACCCATGGCCAGCTCGCGCCCACTCGTGAAGTGGCCAGCGTCACAGCATCAGAACCCTAGGTCGGGCCACAAGCCCTACGGGGGGCAAATCACGTCATTGATTCCTGGGTGCGGTCAGCCAAAGCCCCACAAGCACCGCGGGGTTGGAAAGCACCCTACCCGCGCGACATCGGGGTGCAGGTTGTGCGGCCCGGGCCTCTTCATCTCGGTGGAGACTTCGGCACCCCCCTCCCGGGCAGGGTCCAGGGTCCCAGCTTGGGCAGGTTCCCTGCCTGAATTTTCACCATGAGACCGAACTTAACCGGGAGGTGTTAGCGTGCTCCTGATCCCCGCCATCGACCTCAAGGACGGCCGCTGCGTCCGCCTGCGCCAGGGGCGCATGGATGACGAGACGGTATTCGCCGATGACCCGGTCCAGATGGCCGGTCGATGGGTCGCCGCCGGCGCCCGCCGCCTGCACCTGGTGGACCTCAACGGCGCCTTCGCCGGAGAACCGGTCAACGGGGCCGCCATCCGCGCCATCGCCGCCGCTCATCCCGACCTGCCCATCCAGGTCGGCGGTGGCATCCGTGACGAGGCCACCATCGCCGCCTATCTGGAGGCCGGAGTTCAGTGGTGCATCATTGGCACCCAGGCGGTCAAGGAGCCTGAGTTCGTCGCCCGAGCCTGCCGGGCCTTTCCCGGCCAGATCATCGTCGGCCTGGATGCCAAGGAGGGGCAGGTTGCGATCAAGGGCTGGGCCGAGATCACCGACCATCGGGTCGCGGACCTGGCGCGGCGCTTCCAGGACGATGGGGTGTCCGCCATCGTCTATACCGACATCGGTCGCGACGGCATGATGACGGGCCCGAACGTGGAGGCCACCCGCGCCCTGGCGGCGGCGATCCGCATTCCCGTCATCGCCTCCGGTGGCATCACCCATCTGGATGACATTCGCGCCCTGTGCGCGGTGGCCGCCAGTGGCATCACCGCCGCCATCACCGGCCGCGCCATCTATGAAGGCACCCTGGATTTCGCGGCGGGCCAGCGCCTGGCCGACGAGTTGGCGGCTGGCTGATCTGGCCCTGATGACTTTAGGGATTGTGAAAAAAACTCCTGATCAGGCTTCGTGAGATTTTCAATAACAAGGGGACAGCACGTCTTTCGCTGGGCAGAAACGGACTATTCACAAGCTCTCAGCCCGGGACCGGGCCTTGGCCCTTGCCCGAGCAATTGCCCTTGCCCCGATGCCCCTGCCGGTCAGCCACCCCATCACCTCGGGGTTTGGCATTCCGGGGGGCAAAGACATGAAATCTTGGAAGCCTGTCGGGCTAACCCTATCCTGCCCAGCCCCCACCGGTCCCGCCCTTCTTTCCCCCATCAACCACATGGAAAACCCCTATGGCAGAACAATGGCTTGACGCCATCAAATGGAATGACCAGGGTCTGGTCCCCGCCATCGCCCAGGAGAGCCACAGCGGCACCATCCTGATGATGGCCTGGATGAACCGCGAGGCCCTGGCCGCGACCCGGGCAACCGGCCACGCCGTCTACTGGTCGCGCTCCCGCGGCAAACTCTGGCACAAGGGCGAAAGCTCCGGCCATGAACAAATCGTCAAGGCCATCCGCCTGGACTGCGACGCCGATGTCATCCTCCTGGAGGTGGAACAGAAGGGCGGCATCGCCTGCCACACCGGCCGGCATCATTGTTTCTTCCGCGAATTGCGGGAGGGTGACTGGGAGGTGATCGAGCCCGTGTTGAAGGACCCGGAGGCCATTTATGGCCATTGAAAGACCAGCCGCCACCCGCCGAAGCCATGGGGGCCATACATGAGCGACATCCTCATCCGCCTGGCGCAAGTCCTGGAGGCCCGCAAGCAGGCCGATTCGGACGATTCCTATGTCGCTCGCCTCTACGGCAAGGGGCTGGACGCCATCCTCAAGAAAATTGGCGAAGAGGCCACTGAGACCGTCATGGCGGCCAAGGACGGTGACCCCGTCCGCCTCACCGCCGAGATCGCCGACCTCTGGTTCCACTGCCTGGTCCTGCTGGCCCAGCAGGGCCTGGGTCCGGAGCAGGTCCTCGCCGAACTGGACCGCCGCTTCGGCCTCTCGGGCATCGCCGAAAAGGCCGCCCGCTCCTCCCGCACCTGAAAGCAGGTGAAAAATTCCGTTTCTTCTCAACCTCAGACCAGCTATCTCGTTATGCTTGAAGATTCCCTGCATCCTGCTTATGGGGGTTTTTCATAGCCTCTGACAGCTGGCGAAGCCCCTGAGATCTGGTGAAAAATTTCCCTTTTTCTCAACTCCAGCTCCATCTCCAGATCCAGCGCCAGCTTCCGCATCAAAATCGCCATCTCACCGTCCATGAAAATTGACAGCCTCGATCACTTGGTTCTGACCGTCAAAGACATCGAGGCCACGGCAGCCTTCTATTCAAACGTCCTCGGCATGGAGGTCGTTACTTTCGCTGGCAATCGCAACGCCTTGTCTTTTGGCAGCCAAAAGATCAACCTGCATCAGCACAAGCGGGAGTTCGAACCCAAGGCTCAGAATCCAACGCCTGGCTCAGCCGATTTGTGCTTCATCACGTCAGTCCCCCTGCCAGAAGTGGTTCACCACCTTGCTTTGTGCCATGTCGCGGTAATTGAAGGGCCAGTCCAACGCACTGGCGCGACAGGTCCAATTCTTTCCGTTTATTTCCGGGACCCAGACATGAACTTGATTGAGATTTCAAACAACGTTCATGCCTAAGGAGCTGCTGATTAAATCGGATAAAAATCGTTAATCGACTGATTATAAACATGAAATGTGACCGGAAGTGAATTAATCAGCCTTTTCCTAATGGATGCAACCGCTAGCTTTAGGCAATTTCTCCGGCTTGCCCCAATCGTTGCTCGGGAGGGCTTGATAGGGCTTCGGGAATACCTGCTTGTGCACGGTGAAGCCCGTCGGCACATCCGAGCCCGGCGTGCCGTAATCGACAATCCAGAAATAGTCGTAGTTATCGCCAAACCAGGTGTGCGGAACCTGTGCCGTGCTCGGCAGCTTGTCGAGGTTGAGCAACTGACGCAAGGTGATCTTCTCGTGCGGAAACGACTCTTCGAGCTGCTGGTTGGCGATATGGTCATGCTCCCAGACCATCACCAAGGTTTTGCCCTCCCAGTTCGGGTGGTTGAGCAGGTCCCGCGCGGCCTGCTGGGTGCGCTGGTTCAGTTGCAGGGTAAATTCCCGCTTGCTCATGTCCGGCAGCGGCGCCACGGAATATAGCTGAATCGGCAAGCTCCAGCTTTGCGCCAGGGGGCTGGCCAGTTCCAGGGTATGCAGGGTGATCGCGAAAATGCCATCCGGACCGGTCCCGGCGGGAAAGAGGCTGTTGGCCGCGCCCTTGCCCAGATAGTTGGCCTCTAAAGCCAGCGAGCGTTGCTGACCGATGGCGCACAGCCGATAGTCGTTCTGCTTCTCGCCATGGCGCAGAATGATGATCTGCTTGGGTACCGCCTCGGCCAGCGGCGTGATCCCCAGACTGAACAGAATAAAGGCCAACAGGCTCAGGCCCACCTGGCGCGCCAGGCTGAGTGGTGGGATCTTCTGCGATACGTTCATGGACATTCCCGGGGTTAGGGAGACGGGCGGGGAGGGTCAGGTGCGATACTCAGCGTTGATCTTGACGTAGTCGTAGGAGAGATCGCAGGTCAGGACCCGGGTGCTCGCCTGACCGCGACCCAGGGCGACGCGGATGCCGATCTCGGCACCCGCCATGGCGGCGCGTCCCGCCTGCTCGGTATAGCCGAGGTCACGGCCGCCGTCGCGAACGATGAGGGTATCGCCCAGCCAGATGCGCACCCGGTCGATGTCCAGGGCTTCGAGACCGGCCCGCCCCACCGCCGCCAGGATGCGGCCCCAGTTGGGATCGGAGGCGAAGAGGGCGGTCTTGACCAGGGGCGAATGGGCAATGGTATCGGCGACCCGGCGGGCCTCGGGCTCATCCAGGGCCTCCTCCACCACCAGGGTCACCAGCTTGGTGGCGCCCTCCCCATCCCGGACGATCGCCATGGCCAGTTCCTGACAAACCGCCGTCAGGGCCTGGCGAAAGGCCCGGCCATCGGCGGAATCGGCCTCCACGACGGGCCTGTTCCCCAGGGTCCCGGTGGCGGCAAGAACGCAGGCATCGTTGGTCGAGGTATCGCCATCGATGGTGATGGCATTGAAGGAGGTGGCGACGGCCTCCACCAGGCAGGCCTGCAAGAGGTCCGGGTCCAGGGCCGCGTCCGTGGCCAAGAAGGCGAGCATGGTCGCCATGTCGGGCCGGATCATGCCCGCGCCCTTGGCGATCCCCGTGATCACCGCCTCCCCTGCCGCCACGGCGAAGCGGCGCGACACCAGCTTGGGCCGTGTGTCCGTGGTCATGATGGCCCGCGCGGCCAGCGGCCAGCCATCGGGGTCCAGGGCGGCCAGGGCCGCGGGCAGGGCGGCGGCCAGGCGGTCCACCGGCAGGGGCTCTCCGATGACGCCAGTGGAGAAGGGCAGCACCTCCTCCGCGCGGCACGCCGCGAGGGTGGCCAGGGCGGCGCAACAGGCCTCGGCATCCGCCAGCCCCCGGGGACCGGTGCCGGCGTTGGCGTTGCCGGAATTGATCAGCCAATAGCGAGGGGCGGCGGCCAGATGGCGGCGCGCCAGGATGACGGGTGCGGCGCAGAAGGCGTTGCGGGTGAAGACCGCAGCGCACTCGGAACCCGGGGCCAGTTCCAGGAGACAGAGGTCGGTACGGTTCGGATAGCGGATACCCGCCGCCACCGCGGCCAGCCGCACGCCAGGGACCCGCTCGAAGGGAAGCTGCTCGTCACTCATCGCCCATCCACCTTGCCAGGGGCCTGTAACCAGTCAATTTCAGAAATCACCCAAGAGTTCCCAGCCTTGCCGGGTCGGCTTCCGCCAACACGAGAGCATCAGCCGGCTTCTTCAGCGCGGAAGGCGGATGACACCCATGCGCGTCAGGAGGCAGCCCCCGAGGTACCGGAGGAGGAAAGCCTCCGGGAGGTGGTCAACTCGTCCGGCCGTGGCAGTGCTTGTACTTCTTACCCGAACCGCAGGGACAGGGCTCGTTGCGGCCCACCTTGCGGTCCTCACGGCGATAGGGCTGTTCCGGGGCGGCGGCTGGGCCGGCCTGGGCCTCATCGGTCTCATCCGGGCTGCTCAGGCCATGGAACTCTTCGTGCTTGAACTCGAACTGCCGTTCCGGCACCTCCCGCGGGGGCGGGGGTACCGCGGCACCCTCCGCGGCCAACTGCAAGCGCGACAAGGTCCCGCTCACATCGGACTTGATGCTCTCCAGCATGGCCGAGAACATCTCGAAGGCCTCGCGCTTATACTCCTGCTTGGGATTCTTCTGGGCATAGCCGCGCAGGTGGATGCCCTGGCGCAGATAGTCCATGGCGGCCAGGTGGTCCTTCCACTGGGTGTCCAGGGTCTGGAGCATGACCGCCTTTTCGACCTGACGCATGACCTGGGGACCCACCTGCTCTTCCTTGGTGGCGTAGGCGGCGGTCAGGCCATCGAGGACCCGCTGGCGGAGGCTTTCCTCGTGGAGGCTGTCGTCTGCCGTCAACCACTGACGCAGGGGCCAGTCGCCGCCGAAATGCTCGGCCAGGCCCTTTTCCCCCCCTTCCAGGTCCCACTGCTCCTCCAGGCTCTGGGGCGGGATGAAGCGATCGAGCAGGGTGCCGAGGACGTCGGCGCGCCAGAGGGCGACGGTGTCGGAGACATCCTGGGCGTCCATCAACTCGCGGCGTTGCTGGTAGATGACCTTGCGCTGGTCGTTGGCGACGTCGTCGAATTCCAGCAGTTGTTTGCGGATATCGAAGTTGCGGCCCTCGACCTTGCGCTGGGCGTTCTCGATGGCCTTGGTCACCCAGGGATGCTCGATGGCCTCGCCCTCCTGCATGCCCAGCTTCTGCATCATGGCCCCCACCTTCTCTGAGGCGAAGATGCGCATCAGGCTGTCCTCCAGGGACAGATAGAAGCGGCTGGAGCCCGGATCGCCCTGACGGCCGGAGCGACCGCGCAACTGGTTGTCGATGCGGCGGGACTCGTGGCGCTCGGTGCCGACCACATGCAGGCCGCCGGCGGCGATGACCTGGGCATGGCGCTGTTGCCAGGCCTGGCGCGCGGCCTGGCGCAGTGCCTCGTCCTTGATCTCCTCCAGTTCGGCATCCAGGCTACCGCCGAGGACGATGTCGGTGCCGCGACCAGCCATGTTGGTGGCGATGGTCACCGAACCGGGCCGCCCGGCCTGGGCGACGATACCGGCCTCGCGCTCGTGCTGCTTGGCGTTGAGGACCTCGTGGGGGATCTTTTCCTTTTTCAGCAGGCCGGAGATCAGCTCGGAGGTCTCGATGGAGGCGGTGCCCACCAGGGCCGGCTGGCCACGCTTAACGCAGTCGCGGATGTCCTCGATGATGGCCTGGTACTTCTCCTTGGCGGTCAGAAAGACCAAGTCGCCGCGGTCGTCGCGGATCATGGGCTGGTTGGTGGGAATGACCACCACTTCGAGGCCGTAAATCTGCTGGAATTCGTAGGCCTCGGTGTCGGCGGTGCCGGTCATGCCCGCCAGCTTGGGGTAGAGGCGGAACAGGTTCTGGAAGGTGATGGAGGCAAGGGTCTGGTTTTCCTGCTGGATGGCCACCCCCTCCTTGGCCTCCACCGCCTGATGCAGGCCCTCGGACCAGCGCCGGCCGGGCATGGTGCGCCCGGTGAACTCGTCGACGATGATGATCTGACCCTCGCGGACGATGTACTCCACGTTCTTATGGAAGAGGACGTGGGCGCGCAGGGCGGCATAGACATGGTGCATGAGCACGATGTTGGCGGGGTCGTAGAGGCTCTCGCCCTCGCCGAGCAGGCCCAACTCGCCGAGCATCTCCTCGACGTGCTGGTGGCCCTCTTCGCTGAGGAAGGCCTGGCGGGCCTTTTCGTCCACGGAGAAGTCGCCGGGACCGAAGTCCGGCTTGCCCTCCTCGTTGGTGATGGGGGGCTGGCGGGTCAGGCGGGGGATGATGCCGTCGATCTTCTTATAAAGATCGGTGTTGCCCTCGGAGGGGCCGGAGATGATCAGCGGGGTACGGGCCTCGTCGATGAGGATGGAGTCCACCTCGTCGACGATGGCGTAGCAGGGATCGCGCTGCACCCGCTGCTCCGGGGTGAAGGCCATGTTGTCCCGCAGGTAGTCGAAGCCGAATTCGTTGTTGGTGCCGTAGGTGACGTCGGCGGCGTAGGACTCGCGGCGGCTGACGTTACGCAAGTGGCGATAGCTCTGACCAGCCGGGGGCTCGTAGTCGTAATCGACCAGGTAGGAGGCGGTATCCGGGCCCATGCCCCCGGAGGAATTGATGACGCCCACCGACAGGCCGAGAAACTGGTAGATACGCCCCATCCAGACGGCGTCGCGGCGGGCCAGGTAGTCGTTGACCGTGACCAGGTGCACGCCCTTACCGGGCAAGGCGTTGAGGTAGACGGCCAGGGTCGCCACCAGGGTCTTGCCCTCACCGGTACGCATCTCCGCAATCCGGCCGTCGTGGAGGACCATGCCGCCGATGAGCTGGACGTCGAAATGCCGCATGCCGAGGGTGCGCTTGCCAGCCTCGCGGACGACGGCAAAGGCCTCCTTGAGCAGATCCTCAAGGTTGGTCCCGGCCGCCAGGCGCTCGCGGAACTCCGCGGTTTTGGCCCTCAGCGCCTCATCCGGGAGCTTGGCCATCTCCGACTCCAGGGCGGTGATCTCGGTGACCACCTTGGACATCTTCTTCACTAGCCGGTCGTTGCGGCTACCGAAGACCTTTTTAAGCAGATTCGTGACCATGTGCGCCGGAATGTCCGCAGTCGACAAAGATTAAAACATCATACCTCAAGCCAGCGGTTCAGGCGGATCGCGATGAAGCCGACCAGCCGTCGCCACTCCTTCTGAGGCATGTCCCCGCGCGGGGGTCACCTGATCGGTGGCCGGGGCACCAGCCGTAACGCACGCTCCTGGGCCTTCAAGTTCCTCGGCGAGTCGCGCCGGAACCGGATCGGCGCGGGGACCAGGGGCGAAACGCCCGGTCCCCGCGCCGCCGGGAGATCTGGAGGAGGCTGGCAAGCCCTCAGGGGTCCTGCCGGGGAAGGTCAAGGCCGGCCAAGCGCAGCGGGTTGATGGCCACGCCCTCCTTGAGGACCTCGAAGTGGAGGTGGGGGCCGGTGGACCGGCCACTGCTACCCAAGGTGGCGATGACCTGACCTTTGGTCACCAGGTCCCCCGCCTCCACCAGCAATTTCTTGCAATGACCGTAACGAGTTACCAGGCCATTGGCATGCCGGATCTCGACCAGGCGGCCATAGCCGTTGACGGTCTCACTCTGGATCACCAGCCCATCGGCGATGGCCAGGATGTCGGTGCCGACCTTACCCGCGTAATCGACCCCGCTGTGGAAGCTCTGGCGACCATGGAGCGGATCTTTACGCATGCCAAAGTAGGAGGAGATATAGCCCGATCGCACGGGAAGTCCCGGGCGCAGGCTGTCTTCGCTGAGCTCCCGTTCCATCACCACCTGATCCAGGAGCCTGAGCTTCCGCGCCCGATCCTCGATCTCCCGACCCAGGCGGGCCATTTCCATGGCAAATTCCTCACTGGAGGTCGGGAGCGTCGCCAGCGGTTCCGGACCACCTTGGGGTGGGGTATGCTGAAAGTCGAATTCCTCGGGGCTGAGATTGGCCTTTTCGACCAGGCGTTCGCCGAGGGCATTGAGGCGCAGGAGCTCTGCCTGCATCTGACTGAGCCGGAGGCTCAATGTATCCAGTTCGCTGGCGGTGAGCAGGTCCTCGCGGAGCAGTTGGTCGTGGGACCGCTGTGCAAGGGAGGCCAGGAGAGCGGAGGTATGATCACCCGTCTCTGCCGCGGCAGTATGGATCTGACCGTACCAGAAGCCGGCTGCACCGGTGCCGGCAGCCACCAGGACCAGGACCAGGACACTGAGCCAAAGCTGCATCCGGGGTCCAACGCCGTGATGGCATCGGTGCGAAAAGCAGTTTTTCATCCAGTAATTCCGTTGCAAAAAACTCGGACATGGTACTGGACGCCGGGCCATGATCCAAGGAAAAATGATCCCTCAGGCGCCATCCCGCGCCCCAATGAGCACTTTTTAATTAAAATTCAATCACCTTGACTCCAGTCATCCCACGCCACTTTTCGGCTTTCCCAGGGCAGGGCGCGTCCGCCGAGGGACATCCTGAGGTCGTCCCTGGCAGATTGATGACCGCCTCCTGGCTTTCGCTACCCCCACCAGCGGCCATCCGACCCCCCTCACCGCAACCGAAACCCGGGATTCATTTCCCATAGAGAGCGATCCGACGCCTCATGGCCCTGACCACCGTCAATCACCGACTCCATCGCCTGGCCGATCAGGAGGCCCTGAGGGCGATCCTCAACGCGGTGGAACGGCAGCGCCTGCTGCTGGCCGCCGTCCAGGCCCGCCTGGCGCCGCCCCTCGACCAGCATTGTCGTTACGCCGACCTGGATAATGGCCGGTTGACCCTGGTGACCGATTCCCCCGTGTGGGCCGCCCGCCTGCGGTTTCTTGCCCCCGAACTCCTGACCGGTCTCCACGAAACCCACGGCGTGATCAAGGAATGTCGTGTGCGGGTCCAACCAACCAGCCTGCCGACTAGAGCCCCGACCCAAGCGCATCGAGCGATCGCCATGCCCCCGGCCGCCGCTAGGCTGCTGCTGGCAGCGGCCGAGGCACAAGCGGGAACCGAATTGGGACTGGCCCTGCGCCGTCTGGCCGAGGCGGGGATCAAGGCGGGGGGCGGGCGCGAAGGCCCGGATGATCGCTAGGCGACCACCCGGACCCCGTCAGGAAACGGCCAGTTGCAGGCGTCGGATGCGCGCCGGGGCCGTATTACCCTCCGTGAAGCAGACTTCCTCCCAGGCATCAGGAGTGGCGACCAGGGCGCGCAGCAACTGATTGTTCAAGGCGTGGCCGGACTTGTAGCCGTGGAAGGCACCGATCAAGGAATGGCCGAGGAGATAGAGATCACCGATGGCATCCAGGATCTTGTGCCGGACGAATTCGTCCTCGTACCGCAGGCCTTCCTCATTGAGGACCCGGTAATCATCCACGACCACGGCGTTGTCCAGGCTACCGCCCATGGCCAGATTCTGCTGACGCAGGGCCTCGATGTCGCGTAGAAAGCCAAAGGTGCGGGCCCGGCTGACCTCCTTGACGAAGGAGGTGGCGGAGAGGTCCACGGTGGCACGACGAGTGCGGGAGGCGAAGGCGGGGTGGTCGAAGTCGATGACAAAGTCGACCTTGAAACCATCATAGGGCTCGAAGAGGGCATACTTGTCCCCGTCCTCGACCCGTATCGGGCGCTTGATGCGCACGAAGCGCTTGGGCCGATTCTGCTCCTCGATCCCCGCCGACTGAATGAGGAAGACGAAGGGACCGGCGCTACCGTCCATGATCGGCACCTCGGCGGCGCTGACATCGACATAGGCATTGTCGATACCCAGCCCGGCGAAAGCGGACAGGAGGTGCTCGACCGTTGAGATCCGGACCCCGTCCTTGATCAGTGTCGTGGACAACTGGGTATCGCCGACATTCAAGGGTGTCGCGGGGATGTCGACCGGCTGGGCCAGATCGGTGCGACGGAAGACGATGCCCGTGTCCGGCGCGGCGGGACGCAGGGTCAGATAGACCTTCTCGCCCGTGTGCAGGCCCACGCCCGTGGCGCGGATGACATTTTTGAGGGTACGCTGCCGGATCATGGTCCTTCTCCTTCTGGTGTTAGCCGCAAGGGGTCGAATCTAGCCCCAGGCAGGGCCGATCCGGTAGTTCAGGGAATTTCCGGAATTCTCCGGATAGCGGAGAACCGCAGGTTATCCCCTAAGGGTTTTCCCTCATTATTAGGCATACCCCTATCCCTTTGCAAGCAAGTCGCTTGATTTAGCGTCACGAACGAGGAGCCTCGACCCAGCGGGGGTAATCGCCACGCCTCCGTCAAGGCCATGACCCGTCACCGAAGGGGACCCGCCAACCGGCTACGGACTGCGGGCTGCGGCTGTCTAGGTCACCCTCACAGGCTCAGCGAAGCAGCCACCCCGGCCGGGGCGCCGCGCCCGGCTCCAGTCACGGATCCGGGCGCTCGGCCTCCGCCGGGATGGGGTCACTCAATCCGCCTGGCGGCGCAGAAATGCCGGAATATCGAGATAGTCCAGGTCCGGCTCGGTATCGGCGGCGGCCGGCTTGGAACGGCGATTGAAGGTATCGGCAAAGCTGGAGGGCTTGGGGGCGGTACGATCATTCGCCACCACCTGCAACCGCGGCCCCTCGGCGCGGGTCTGGACACTGGTGGCGCGACCGCGGCTCCCCCCGATACCCGTCGCCACCACGGTGACCCGCATCTCGTTTTCCAGGTCGGGGTCGATGACCGTGCCCACCACCACGGTGGCATCCTCGTCGGCGAAGTCACGGACCGTATTGCCCACCTCGTCAAACTCACCGATGGTCAGGTCCATGCCCGCGGTGATGTTGACCAGGATGCCCCGGGCGCCCGAGAGGTCGATATCACCCAAGAGGGGGCTGTTGATGGCCGCCTCCGCCGCCTCCCGCGCCCGATTGGGCCCGCTCGCCGCCCCCATGCCCATCATGGCCTCGCCCATTTCCGACATGACGGTCTTCACATCGGCGAAGTCGACGTTGATCAGGCCGTGACGGGTGATCAGTTCGGCAATGCCGCGGGTGGCATTGAGCAGGACATCGTTAGCCGCCCGGAAGGCATTGAGCAGACTCATCTCCTTGCCGAGAACGGCCAGGAGTTTCTCGTTGGGAATGGTGATCAGGGAATCGACCCGCGTGGCCAGGGCCTCGATACCCTCCTCGGCGATCTTCATGCGCTTACCGCCCTCGAAGGGGAAGGGCTTGGTGACCACCGCCACCGTCAGAATCCCCAGGTCCTTGGCGATCTCCGCGACCACGGGGGCGGCGCCGGAACCGGTGCCGCCGCCCATCCCAGCGGTGATGAAGACCATGTCGGCCCCTTCCAGGGCATCGCGGATGCGGTCGCGATCCTCCTCCGCCGCCTGGCGTCCCACCAGCGGATTGGCGCCAGCCCCCAAGCCCTTGGTGATAGCCGCCCCCAACTGGAGGATGGTCTTGACCGTGGAATGCTTCAGGGCCTGGGCATCGGTATTGGCGCAGACAAAATCCACGCCTTCGATGGAAGACTCCATCATATGGTTGACGGCATTGCCGCCACCGCCGCCGACACCGATGACCTTGATGACGGCACTTTGGGTGTGGGTATCCATCAATTCGAACATGGAATGATTCCTCTCACGCTTGAATATTGTCGCAATGATCGACCCTTGGCCGTCCAGCCCTCATGAACCGGCGACCATTTGCCAGTAACCCGGCGTCCCCGACCGTTGGAACGCCGTCCCGGGCCCCACCCTGCAAACAGGACCCTGTAACGCCTAAGCCTCAGAAATTGCCCTGGAACCAGCGCTTCATCCGCTCCCAGATGGCGCCGGAACCGCGAAGGTCCCGGGGTTCGGCGCGGTAGATCGGGCGATTTTGGCGGGCATAGAGGAGGAGTCCGACGCCGGTGCTGTGGATCGGATTACTCAACACCTCCTCAAGGCCCACCGCGTTCTGGGGGTGTCCCAGGCGCACCGGCATATGGAAGACCTCCTCGGCCAGATCGATCAGACCCGCCATCTTGGCGCTGCCACCGGTCAGGACGACGCCGCTGGCGACCTTCGGCTCCAGGCCCGTGCGCCGCAGCTCCATCTGCGCCAGGGTCAGAAGCTCCTCGTAACGGGGCTCCACCACCTCCGCCAGGGTCTGACGCGCCAGCCGCCGGGGTGGCCGCTCGCCAATGCTCGGCACCTCGATGGTCTCGTCACCCCCGGCCAACTGGGCCAGGGCGCAGGCATGGCGGATCTTGATCCGCTCGGCATACTGGGTCGGGGTGCGCAGGGCCACGGCGATATCGTTGGTCACCTGATCCCCGGCGATGGGGATGACGGCCGTATGCTGGATGGCCCCGTCGGTAAAGACGGCCAGGTCCGTGGTGCCGCCACCGATATCGATCAGGCAGACGCCCAACTCCTTCTCATCCTCGCCGAGGACCGCGTAACTGGAACCGAGCTGTTCCAGGACCAGGTCGTCCACCTCCAGGCCGCAGCGACGAATGCACTTGACGATGTTCTGGGCGGCGCTGACGGCGCCGGTGACCAGATGTACCTTGGCCTCCAGGCGGACGCCACACATCCCCACCGGCTCCCGGATGCCCTCCTGACCGTCGATGACGAATTCCTGGGGCAGGATGTGGAGGATCTTCTGATCCGCCGGGATCGCCACCGCCCGGGCGGCATCGATGACCCGGTCGAGGTCCGCCTGGGTCACCTCCCGGTCCTTGATGGCGGTGACCCCGTGGGAACTCAGGCTGCGGATATGACTGCCGGCAATGCCGGCATGGACGGCATGGATCTCGCAGCCGGCCATCAGCTCCGCCTCTTCCACGGCCCGCTGGATGGACTGGACGGTGGACTCGATATCGACCACGACCCCTCGTTTGAGGCCCCGGGAGGGGTGCATACCCACCCCCACGACCTCCACCAGGCCGTCCTCCCGCTCCTCGCCGACGAGGCAGGCAACCTTGGACGTCCCCACATCGAGTCCCACCAGTAGATTCTTGTCTCCGCGTCGTGCCATGAGGCTAGCTCCGGTAGGGCCACGAGTCCCCTTCCGGGGGACCTGGTTGATTGAAGAGGCGGTTTGTCGTTGCGGGGTCCAGATAGGCGTGCTCCGACCCCGAGGGATACCCCAGGCCCTCGGCCGGGCCCCCAACCGCGCGGGCGGCGAGCCGGGCCCCGGACCAACTGACAGCTAACCCATTACTATATCGCATGTCCACCCGCGCCGGCCGACCGGCGGCGAGGATCTCGGGATAAGCGCGCAGGAAGCGCTCCAGGCGCGTTTCCACCTCGGTCCTGCCCAGCAAGAGGGTGAAACCCGCGTCGGTGGTCATGGTCCAGGCCCCGCGCGGATCATCCTCCAGGGTCAGGATCGCCAGGCCCCGAACCTTGAGCAGCTGCCCCCAGGCCAGATAGCGCCGAACCACCTGCCGGGCCTGATCGTCAGGGCCTCGGAGTTGGGGCAGGCCGGCCGGGATCTCATGCCGCTCGGGCCGGAAGACCACCCCCTCGGCGGTGACCAGACCTCCCTCGCCCCAACGCGCCAGGGGTTTGTGCTCCGAGACCGCGATCACCAGCCGGTCCGGCCAGGCCCGGCGCACCCCGGCACTATCCACCCAGGGCAATTCCTTGATGGCCGCCTGGATGGTGGCCAGGTCCTGGGTGAGGATGCCGGCCTCCAGGGTCATGCCCACCCGTTCCTGTATCTGCTGCAGGGTCATGCGTCGCACCTCACCCTCGATGCTGACGACCCGCACCGGCAGGTACTGGGACTCGAGTTGCAACAGCCAGTGACCGCCGGCCAGCATGGCTAGGATCAATGCCAGGCCCGACAGCCCCTTGAGAAAGCGCCAGGCGAGCCGGGGCTCCAGCCGCGGCAGGCTGAACGCCGGGGCGGGCCTGGACTGGGGTGGATCAAACCATCTCAAGGCTCGTCTCCAGGATGCGCCAGACCAATTCATCGAAGTCGATACCCCGGGCGCGGGCGGCCATGGGGACCAGGCTGTGATCCGTCATCCCCGGCACGGTATTGATCTCCAGCAGACAGGGCTTACCCGCCCCATCCAGCATCAGATCCACCCGCCCCCAGCCGCGGGCGCCAACGGTGGCGAAAGCCGCCAGGGACAGGGCCTGGAGGCGGACCTCGTCCTCGGCGCTCAGACCACAGGGACAGAGATAGCGGGTGTCCTCGGCGAAGTATTTGGCCTGGTAGTCGTAAAAGGTCCGGGGGGTTTCGAGACGGATCAAGGGCAGAGCCTCATCCCCCAGGATGGCGCAGGTATATTCAGGCCCGCTGATCCAGCGCTCCGCTAGGACCAGACGATCGAAACGGGCCGCCTCCCGCCAGGCGGCGGCGAGCTGGTCGTGGTCATCCACTCGGGCCATGCCGATGCTGGAACCCTCATGGGCGGGCTTAATCATGAGGGGGAAGCCCAGGGCGGCGGCCGACGGCAGGTCCGCCTCGGTACGCAGCAGGGCGAATGCCGCCGTCGGCAGGCCGGCGCCCTGCCAGGCCAGCTTACAGCGATACTTGTCCATGCCCAGGGCGGAGCCCAGGACCCCGGAGCCGGTGTAGGGCAGTCCCAGCGTCTCCAGGGCGCCCTGGATCTGGCCATCCTCCCCGCCCCGACCATGGAGGATGATAAAGACGCGGTCGAAGCCTCCCTGAGCCAGGTGGGCCAGCACCTGGGGGTCCGGGTCGATGGGCGTCACCGCGACGCCCTGGCGCCGCAGGGCGCCCAGGACCGCCTGGCCGCTCTTGATAGAAATCTCACGTTCCGCCGACTGGCCACCCAACAGCAGGGCCACCTTGCCGAACCGGGTCGCGTCGGCGCTCATGACAGGGTTCCTCCGATGCAATGGACCTCGGGTTGCAGACGCACGCCACTCTGCCCTTCCACCCGCGCCTGGATGCGGGCCATCAGCGCCAGGATGTCCCGGGCACTGGCGCCGCCGGTATTGACGATGAAATTGGCGTGCCGGGTCGATACCTGGGCCCCGCCCTCGCGCGCGCCCTTGAGGCCCGCCGCCTCGATCAGGCGCGCGGCATAATCCCCGGGAGGGTTGCGGAAGACGGAGCCGCAACTCGGCTCGCCGATGGGCTGGCTGCGGTTGCGCCGCTCCAGCAGGTCGCGGATCCGGGCCTGGCTGGCGGCCGGCTCCCCGGCCTCCAGTTCCAGCTCCGCCGCCAGGAACCACTCCCCCGCCGGCCCCTTGACCTGTCGATAACCCACCCGAAACTCCGCGGGACCCCGCGCCCGGATTCGCCCCCCGCGATCGATGGTCGTCACCTGGCGCACCCACGTCCAGATCTCGCCGCCATGGGCCCCGGCATTGAGGGCCAGGGCCCCGCCCAGGGTCCCGGGGATGCCGGCCAGAAACTCGATGCCGGCCAGACCGGACCGGGCGGCGAAACGCGCCAGCTTGGCGCAGGGGACGCCGCACTCCGCCCGCAGGCCCAGGGTACCAACCCGCTCCAGGAGGCCCAGCCTGCCTTGGGTATGGATGACCGTGCCGGGGAAGCCGGCGTCGTCGACCAGGAGGTTACTCCCCAGCCCGAGCCACAGCAGGGGCTCGGCGGGGTCCAGGGTGCGCAGGAAGTCCGCCAGGTCGGCGGCATCCGCCGGGCGGTAGAAACGCCGTGCCCGTCCGCCGACCCGCCAACTGGTGTGGCGGGACAGGGGTTCATCCAGGCGCAGCTCGCCGCGCGGTGCCACCGCCCCCGCCATCGGGGGGGCCAGGGCCGGACTAGATCCCGCGGCGGTCATGGGCCGATCCCCGCGCGCAGCAGGGCCGGCAGGCGCGCCGCCAGGCCACCGATGTCCCCGGCGCCGGAGAGCAGGACCAGGTCCCCATCCTCCAGCAGCTTGTCCAGCACCCGCGGGACCTCCTCCAGGTCGGGACAGAACACCGGATCGACCTGCGCCCGGGCGCGGATGGCGCGGCTCAGGGCGCGGCCATCGGCGCCGGCGATGGGCGCCTCCCCCGCCGGATAGACCTCGCACAGCACCAGCCGGTCGACGCTGGACAGGACCTGGGCGAAGTCGTCGAATTGCTCCTGGGTGCGGCTATAGCGATGGGGTTGGAAGACCAGCACCAGCCGCCGCCCCGGCCAGCCCTGACGAGCGGCCTCCAGGGTCGCCGCCACCTCCCGGGGATGATGACCGTAGTCGTCGATCAGCACCAGTTCCCGGCCGGCGGCGTCCCGGATCGCGCTGACCACGAAGCGCCGGCCGATGCCCTGGAAGCCCGCCAGGGCACGCTGGATGGCCGCCTCCGGCACCCCCAGTTCCAGACCGACGCTGATCGCCGCCAGGGCATTGAGCACATTGTGGCGACCGGCAAGATTGAGCACCACGGGAAAACGGCCACCCCGATGCTGGGCGGTGAAGTACATGCGCAGCCCTTCCTGGCGGACCTCGAGGGCCCGCACATCGGCCTCCGGCCGGGTGCCGTAGGTCCGCACCGGGCGTGGCACCTCCGGGACCAGGGCGCGGACCTCCTCGTCGTCGATGCAGAGTACCGCCAGGCCATAAAAGGGCAGGTGGTGCAGAAATTCCATGAAGGTATTGCGCAACCGGCCAAAGTCATGGCCGTAGGTGACCATGTGATCGGCGTCGATATTGGTGACCACCGCCAGCATGGGCTGGAGATAGAGGAAGGAGGCATCGCTCTCATCGGCCTCGGCCACCAGATAGTGGGAACCGCCCAGGCGGGCATTCGCCCCCGCGCTATTGAGCAGTCCGCCAATGACGAAGGTCGGGTCCAGACCGCCCTCTGCCAGGACGCTAGCCACCAGGCTGGTGGTGGTGGTCTTGCCGTGGGTGCCGGCCACCGCCACCCCGTAATAGAAACGCATCAGTTCCGCCAGCATCTCCGCCCGTCGGACCAGGGGGATGCGGCTGGCGCGGGCCGCGAGCACCTCGGGATTGGCCTCGTCGATGGCCGTCGACACCACCACGGCATCCGTCCCCTGAATATGTTCCGCCGCGTGACCGATGAAGACCTGAGCACCCAGTTCCGTCAGCCGGCGGGTCGCCGCGCCCGGCCGCTTGTCGGAGCCGGAGACTGCGTAACCCAGGTCGAGCATGATCTCGGCGATGCCGCTCATGCCGGCGCCGCCGATGCCGATGAAGTGCAGGCGGCGGATACGCCCCATGCGACCCGCATGATGGCCCCGGGCGCTGCCGTTGGCAGCACCACTGGGGCGGGGAGGCAAGGGGGCTTGCGGCTGGCTCATGGGTGGATCTCGGCAAGGCAGGCGGCGGCGATATGGCCGGCGGCGTCCGGCGCGGCGAGGGCGCGGGCGGCCTCCGCCATGGCCAGCAGGCGGGGCCGGTCCCCCAGCAGGCGGCTCAGGACGGCACTCAGATGGGCGGGGTTCAGTTGGGTCTGGGGGAGGATTTCGGCGCCCCCCCCGTTCGCCAGCACGCGGGCGTTGGCCGTCTGGTGGTCGTCCACCGCATGGGGATAGGGCACCAACACGGCGCCCAGACCGGCGGCGGCCAGTTCCGACACCGTGAGGGCGCCGGCGCGGCATAGTACCAGATCCGCCCAGCCATAGGCCGCCGCCATGTCTGCGATGAAGGGGCTGACCTCGGCGGTGACGCCGGCCGCGGCATAGGCCTGGCGGGCGATCTCTAGGGTCTGCTCCCCGGCCTGATGGCGGACCAGGGGCCGGAGCTCGTGTGGTAGCAGGGCCAGGGCCGGGGCGACCTGCTCGTTGAGGGCGCGGGCGCCGAGGGAGCCACCCACCACCAGCAGGCGCGCGGGTCCCTGGCGGTTGGCCAGGCGCTCCCCCGGCGGCGGCAGGGCGGCGATGGCCGGGCGCACCGGATTACCGCAGGTCTCGGCCCGCCGCCCGGATGGGAAGCTGTCCGGAAAGGCCTGGAAGACCCGCCGCGCCAGGCGCGCCAGCCAGCGATTGGTCAGCCCCGGCACCCGGTTCTGCTCCTGGATGATCAGGGGGATACCCAACAGCCAGGCCATGACCCCGCCGGGGCCGGAGGCGAACCCGCCCATGCCCAACACCAGATCCGGCCGGCGGCGGCGCAGAATGCCCGCCGCCTGCCACAGGGCCAGGGCCAGCTTGCCCGGCGCGGCCAGCAGGGCCAGCGCCCCCCGGCCCCGCAGGCCCTCGATCCCCAGCCACTCGATGGGGAAGCCCTGTTCGGGCACCAGGCGGGCCTCCATGCGATTGCGGGTGCCGATCCAGAAGACCTCGTGCCCCTGGGCGCGCAGGCGTTCCGCCACCGCCAGGGCGGGAAAGACATGACCGCCGGTCCCCCCGGCCATGATGGCTAGGCGCGCGCCCATTTCACCCTGCCGCTGCCCGCGGCGGTGGCCGCGGCCTGAGGATCGTGCCGTGTCTCCAGATCGATGCGCAGCAGCACGGCGATGATCATGCAGGCCACGATCAGGCTGTTGCTGCCATAGCTGAGAAAGGGCAGGGTAAGACCCTTGGTCGGCAGGAGCCCGACATTGACCCCGATATTGATCAAGCCCTGAAGCCCCAGACCCAGGCCGAAGCCCTGCGCCAGGTAGGCATCGAAGTGGCGTCCCACCTGGCGGGCGCGAAAGCCGATCTGGAAGGCGCGCCAGACGATGACCCCCAGGGCCGCCGTCACCAGCAGGACCCCGGCCAGGCCCAGTTCCTCGCCAATCACGGCGATGATGAAGTCGGTGTGGGCCTCGGGCAGATAGAACTGCTTCTGGATGCCGTTGCCCAGGCCCACCCCGGCCCACTCGCCCCGGCCAAAGGCGATCAGGGCCTGGCTGAGCTGGAACCCGGTGTTATAGGGATCGGCCCAGGGGTCCAGGTAGGAGGTCACCCGTTGCAGACGGTAGGGCGAGGACAGCACCAGGCCGATCCCCGACAGGACCACGGCCAATCCCAGCCCCCCGAAATAGAGCAGGCGGACCCCGCCGAGAAAAAGCATGCCCATGACCGTCGCCATCAGGACCACCGTGGTGCCGAAGTCCGGTTCGGCCATGATCAGGGTGGCGGCGATGACGATCAGGGCCATGGGCTTGAAGAAGCCCAGGAGGCTCGTCTCCACCTCTTCCCGCCGCCGGACCAGGTAGCCGGCAATGAAGATGACGGCGAAGAACTTCATCAACTCCGAGCTCTGGAGGTTGAGGGGCCCCAGGGGTATCCAGCGGGTGGCGCCGTTGACATTGCGCCCCAGGCCCGGAATCAGGACCAGAACCAGCAGCAGCAGACCGACGAAGAACAGCAGGGTCCCCTGACGTTCCCAGACGCGGATGGGCACCAGCAGGACGCTCAGGGCCGCGGAGAGGGCCAGGACCAGGGCGGCACCGTGGCGCAGGACGAAGTGGAAGGGATTGCCAAAGGTGCGGTCGGCGATCGGCATGGAGGCCGAGGCCACCATGATGAAGCCCAGGCTGACCAAGGCCGCCGCGCAGACCAGTAGCGCCCAGTCCATGTCCGGTAGCCGGGGGGCGCGCTGGCGGTGGGAAAGGGTCCGCACGCTCCCTTCCGGCGAACCTGGTGAGGAACTCATGTGCTGATTGATGAGCGTGCTCACGGACCGAGCCCCTCCACGGCGGCGACGAAGACCCGGCCCCGGTGTTCGTAGTTGTCGAACATGTCGAAACTGGCGCAGGCCGGGGAGAGCAGGACGGCATCGCCGGGCTGGGCCAGTTGGGCCGCGAGCCGCACGGCCTCGTCCAGGTCCCGGGCCCGGTGGGTCGGCACCCGCCCCGCCATCGCCTGCTCTATGAGCGGGGCATCACGGCCGATGAGGATCAGGGTGCGGGCGGTTTCGGCCACCGCCTCCGCCAGCTCGGTGAAATCGGCGCCCTTGCCCTCGCCCCCGGCGATGAGCAGCGCCCGCCCGGGACGCTGGGGATTGATCAGGCCCCGTAGGGCGGCCACCGTGGCCCCGGGGTTGGTGCCCTTGGAATCGTCGAACCAACGGACCCCCCGGCGCTCCGCCACCAGGACGGTGCGATGGGCCAGACCCCGGAAGCCCCGCAGGGCGGCCAACCGCGCCGCCAGGGGCAGGCCGCAGACCTCCCCCAAGGCCAGGGCGGCCAGGGAATTGGCCAGGTTGTGGTGACCGGCCAGGGGCAGTTCGTCCGCCCGCAGCAACGGCTCCTCCCCCCGGGCCAGCCAGGTGTTGCCCCCGACCTCCCGCAGCCCATAGTCGGCCACCGTCAGGGGGGTGTCCCGCGGCGTCCCGAGCCCGAACCAGCGATCCTCCGCCGCCAGCCCGGTCATGGCCGCCACCCGCGGATCATCGCGATTCAGCAGCCCCACCTCGGCCCCCCGGAGCAGGCTGGCCTTGGTCGCCGCGTAGGCCTCCAGGCTGGGGTAACGATCCAGATGATCCGCCGAGATATTGAGGACCGTCGCCACCCGCGGCCGCAGCGAGCGGGTGGTCTCCAACTGGAAGCTCGACAGCTCCAGGACATAGAGCTCGATGGCGGGGTCGAGGAGGTCCAGGGCTGGTTCGCCCAGATTGCCGCCCACGGCGGTCCGCAGGCCGCTGGCCCGGGCCATCTCCCCCACCAGGGTGGTGACCGTGCTCTTGCCGTTGGAACCAGTGATCGCCACCACCGGGGCCTGGACCGCCCGGGCGAAGAGCTCGATGTCCCCCACCACCTCGACCCCGCGGCCGATGGCCGGGGCCAGGCGGGGATCACTGAGGGCAATACCGGGGCTCACCACCAGGCGCTCGGCCACCGCCAGGGCCGCCGCGTCAAAGTCGCCCAGGAAGAGGGGCAAGTCTGGTAGTTCCTCCCGCACCGCCGCCAACCCCGGGGGTTGGGGACGGCTGTCGGTGACCGCCACCGGGATGCCCTGGGCACGCAGGTAACGGGCGCAGGAGAGACCCGTCTTGCCCAGGCCCAGGATCAGGGTCTTGGGCTGGCCCCCGGGGCCGGTTGCGGGGTCGGGATGGTGAAAGAGGTCGTGCATGACGCTACCCGGCTTTCGCTCAGCGGATCTTCAGGCTCGCCAGTCCCACCAGGACCAGGATGACGGTCACGATCCAGAAGCGGACGATGACCCGCGGCTCCGGCCAGCCCTGGAGTTCGAAGTGATGATGGAGGGGCGCCATGCGGAAGATGCGCTTGCCGGTCATCTTGAAGGAGGCAACCTGGAGCATGACCGAGAGGGTCTCGGCGACGAAGACCCCCCCCATGATCAGCAGCACCAGCTCCTGGCGGACGACCACCGCCACCACGCCCAGGGCAGCGCCCAGGGCCAGGGCGCCCACGTCACCCATGAAGACCTGGGCCGGATAGGCGTTGAACCAGAGAAACCCCAGGCCGGCCCCCACCAGGGCCGAGCAGAAGACCACCACCTCCCCCACGCCGGGGACGCTGGGGATGCGCAGATAGTCGGCGAAATTGGCATGGCCCGAGGCATAGACGAAGATCCCCAGGGCCCCGGCGACCAGCACCGTGGGCATGACCGCCAGCCCGTCCAGGCCATCGGTGAGATTGACCGCGTTGCTCGAACCGACGATGACCAGGTAGGTCAGGAGGATGTACCAGGGGCCCAGTTGCACCGAGACATCCTTGAGATAGGGGATCAGCAGGGCGGTCTCCGCCGGGGTCTCGGCGAGGCCGTAGAGCAGGACGGCGGCGATCAGGCCGACCACCGACTGCCAGAGGTACTTGTAGCGCGCCGCCAGGCCCCGGGGGTTGCGCAACACCAGCTTCTTGTAGTCATCCACCAGGCCGATGGCGCCGAAGGCCAGGGTCACCAGCAGGACGATCCAGACATAGAGATTGGCCAGATTCGACCACAGCAGGGTGCTAATCCCGACGCCCACCAACATCAGAGCCCCGCCCATGGTGGGGGTCCCGGCCTTGGACAGGTGGGACCGGGGACCGTCATCGCGCACTGTCTGGCCGATCTTGTACTGGCGCAGCCGGCGGATCATGGCCGGCCCGACGACGAAGGAGATGATCAGGGCCGTGAGGACCCCCAAGATGCCGCGCAGGGTCAGATAGCGGAAGACACTGAAACCGCTATTAAATTGAGTTAGCCAATCGGTCAGATAGAGGAGCAAGCTTCAGCCCTCCCAGGGGGCGCAGAGGGCATCCGCCACCCGGTCCATGGCCGAGCGCCGCGAGCCTTTGATGAGGACCAGATCGCCTGGCGCCAGGTCCTGGCGCAGGCGGGCGATGAGATCCGCTTGGTAGGTGAAATGACGGGCCGGGCCGGCGCCGAAACCCTCGGCCGCCGCGGCGCTGAGGCTGCCCACCGTGTAGAGCGCCGCCACCCCGGCCGCCCGGGCCACCTCGCCCAACCGGTGGTGCAGTTCCCGGGCCTCGGGGCCCAACTCGCCCAGGTCCCCCAGCACCAGGACCGGGCGACCCGACAGGTCCCGGAGCACGGCGATGGCCGCCTCCACCGAGTCGGGATTGGCGTTATAGCTGTCGTCGATCAGGCGGGGCCCGCCGGGGACCGGGCGAGGGAAGAGGCGCCCGGGGACGGGACCCATGGTCGCGAGACCGGCCCGGATGAGGTCGGGGGTCAACCCCAGCGCCCGGGCCATGGCCACGGCCACCAGGGCGTTGCGGACATTGTGGCCACCCGCCAGGGACAGGTCCAGATCCAGGTCCCGATCCAGGGCGGGGCCCGTGACCCGGAAGGTCGTGCGAAAACCCGCCTCGTCCCAGCGGGTCCGCACCGCGCTCAGGTCCACGACCAGATCGGCGCCGGAGTCAACCTCACAGCCAGGGCCTGGGCCAGGGGCCATGCCGGGCGCGGCGCAGGTCAGGCAGGCGCGATCCACGGCCAGTTGCCGCCAGAGGCCCGCCCAGGGGGAGTCGGCGGGGAAGACGAAGGTGCCCCCGGGGCGCAGCCCCTGGACGATCTCCCCCTTGGCCCGGGCCACGCCCTCCAGGCTGCCGAAACCCTCCAGGTGGGCCCGCCCGGCATTGGTGATGGCCACCACCTCCGGGCGGGCGATGTTCGTCAGATAGGCGATCTCCCCGGGATGGTTGGCGCCCATCTCCAGCACTAGGAAGTCCTCCTCCCCCGCCTCCAGCAGGGTCAGGGGCAGGCCGATGTCGTTGTTGAGGTTGCCGCGGGTCGCCCGCACTCGCCCCACCTGGGCGAGGATGGCGGCGATCATCTCCTTGGTCGTGGTCTTGCCATTGCTCCCGGTCAGGGCCACCACCCGGCCGGGGAAGACCTCGCGATGGGCGGCCGCCAGCCGTCCCAGGGCCAGACGGCTGTCCGCCACCCGCCACTGGGGCAGGTCGACGGCCAGGGGGCGCTCGACCATCAGGGCCACGGCGCCGGCCTCGCGGGCGGCGGCGGCATGGTCATGGCCGTCGTGGCGCTCGCCGCGCAGGGCGACGAAGAGGCGACCGTCAAGCGGCTGGCGACTGTCGATGCCGACCCCGCGGAAGCCGACATCGGCCCCGGACAGTTGACCACCCACCCGGGCGATGGCCTGGCTCAGGGTCCAGCACAAGGGCCGGGATGGGGTCAAGTCCGCTCGGATGGCCACGCTCATGCGGCGTCCTCCAGACTCGGGGCCCAGATGCGTTCGCTCAAGGCCTGCTGGACCTGGGCGCGGTCGCTGAAGTGGACCTTGCGCTCCCCCAGGTCCTGCACCGTCTCGTGCCCCTTCCCCGCCACCAGCACCAGGTCATCGCGCCCGGCGATGGCGATGGCGCGGCGAATGGCCAGGCCCCGCCGCCGTTCGACGATGGCCTTGGCGGGCTGGGCCATACCGGCCTGAATCTGGGCGATGATGGCATCGCCGTCCTCGCCGCGGGGGTTGTCGTCCGTCAGGATCACCTGCTCGGCCAGCCGCTCCGCCACCGCCCCCATCAGGGGGCGCTTGCCGGCATCCCGCTCGCCACCGCAACCAAAGAGACAAATCAGCCGGCCCCGGGTGTGGGCCCGCAGATTGCCCAGGGCCTGCTCCAGGGCGTCCGGGGAGTGGGCATAGTCCACCACCACCAGGGGCGCGCCCGCGCCGCCGAATCGTTCCAGTCGCCCGGGCACCCCGCGCAGGTGGGTCATGGCCTGGGTGGCGCGTTCCCGGTCCAGGCCCCGGGACAACAGGACCAGAAACACGGCCAGGGCATTGGCGGCGTTGAAGCGCCCGATCAGGCCCAGTTCCAGGCAAGCCGGTCCGGCACTGGTCTCCAGTTCCAGCCGCATGCCGGCATGACTGGGGGTGAGGGCGCGCAGGCGGGCCCAGAGCCGGCAAGCCGCCGGGATGGGCCGTTCCGCCTCCAGGGAGAAGCCCCCGACCCGCACCCCGGGGGCCAGATCGCCGAAAATCGCGGGACTCAAGGCATCGTCCAGGTTGAGGATGGCCCACTCCAGGCCGGGGGAGCGAAACAACTGGCGCTTGGCCTGGCCATAGCGCGCCATGTCGCCGTGATAATCCAGATGATCCCGACTCAGGTTGGTGAAAAGGGCATGGGTGAAACGGACCCCCGCCGTACGCCCCTGATCCAGGGCATGAGAGGAGACCTCCATGGCCACGGCACCCACCCCGCGCTCCCGCAGCGCGGCCAGGGTCTCCTGCAGGGTCACCGGGTCCGGTGTGGTATGGGTGGCCGGCTGGAGATCCCCCGGGAGGCCGATCCCCAGGGTACCGATCAGGGCACAATCGACCTCATCCGCCAGGGCCTGGGCCAGGTAGTGGGTGACGCTGGTCTTGCCGTTGGTGCCTGTCACGCCCAGGACCGCCAGTTGCGCGCTGGGGTCCCCGAAGAAGCGTCCCGCCAACCGGCTGGCCTGATGCCGCAGATCGGGCAGGGGGATGACCGGCAGGCCCAGATTGCCGCCCAGGGCCACCAGGGCGGGGGCATCCCACTGCCCATCGGGTTCGGCGGCAATGGCGCTGGCCCCCCGGGCGCGCGCCTCGGCGACGAACTGGAGCCCGTGCCCATGGCTACCATGGCAGGCCAGAAAGAGCCAGCCCGGCTGGATAAGCCGACTGTCCAGGGCCAGACCGGTGACGGTCGGGTTAGCGGCATCCGCCGCGCTGGCGACTTCATCGGGACCCGGCACCCAATCGGCCAGCAGATCCCACAGCCGCCAGACCGGTCGCCGGGCGAGGGCCAGCCCCCCCGTCATGGGGTCGCGTCCGCGCTGGCCATCAGCATCTTCACTTCCGGGTGATCCGGGGGGACATTGAAGAGGCGCAGGGCGCCCTGCATGATGCGGGCGAAGGCCGGGGCCGCCACCAGGCCGCCGTAGTATTTGCCGGCCCCGGGCTCATCGACCATGACCACCAGGACGAAGCGCGGGTCCTTGGCCGGGGCCATGCCGGCGAAGACCGCCTGGTAGCGCCCGGCGGCATAGCCACCCCGACCGGCGGACTTCTTGGCGGTACCCGTCTTGCCGGCGACGCTGTAGCCCTCGATGACCGCCTGCTTGGCGGTGCCCTTGGGGGAGACCACCGTCTCCATCATGGCCCGGACCTCGCGGGCCGTCTTGGCGCTGAGGACCTGCTCGCCGGCGGGCGCCTGGGCCACCTTGAGCAGGCTGATGGGCTTGAGCAACCCGTCCGCCGCCAGCACCGAGTAGGCACGAGCCAGTTGCAGGGAGGTTACCGACAGGCCGTAACCGAAGGCCTGGGTGGCATACTCGAAGTCGGACCAGCGCTTGAAATGGCGGAACCGGCCGGTCTCCTCGCCAGGGAACTGGACACCGGTGGGTTTGCCGAAGCCGACCCGGTCATAGAGGTTCCAGAGAGTCTCCTTCTTCATGCGCAGGGCCATCTTCACCACGCCGATATTGCTCGACTTGGTGATGACGCTGGTGGTGTCGAGGCGGCCGTAGTTGTGGATGTCCTTGACGGTGTTGCTGCCCACCGCCAGGGTCCCGGGGCTGGTATCGATGGGGGTGGTCGGCGTCACCAGGCCCTGCTCCAGGGCGGCGGCTACGACGAAGGGCTTGATGGTGGAGCCAGGCTCCATGACATCGGTGACGGCCCGATTGCGGCGGGTGCTCTGGTCGCCGTCCTTATCGCCGTTGGGGTTGTAGGCCGGCTGATTGACCATGGCCAGGATCTCCCCGGTATGGACATCCAGCACCACCGCCGAGGCCGACTTGGCCTTGTGCTCCCGCACCGTGCGCATCAGCTCCCGGTAGGCGAGATATTGCAGCCGCCGGTCGATGCTCAGTTCCAGGTCCTTGCCGTGGCGCGGCGGGCGCACCCGCTCCACCTCGGCGACCAGTTGCTGACGACCGTCCTTGATGACCCGGCGCAGGCCAGGTTCCGCGCCCAACCAGCCATTGAAGGCCAGTTCCATGCCCTCGATGCCTTTATCGTCGACATCCGTGAAGCCGATGATATGGCCGAAGATCTCCCCACCGGGGTAGAAGCGCTTGTACTCGGTCTCCATGCCCAATTCATGGATCTTGAATTCGTCCTTGATCCGGGCGACCTCCTCGGCCTGATCGGGTTCGATGCGGCGCTTGAGGTAGATGAAGCCCTTGTTCTGCCGCTCCGCCACCCGCTGCCGCAGGTCCTGGACCGGCAGGCGCATCGCCTCGGCCAGTTCCCCGATCGCCTCGGGATAGTCCTTGAGCTTGCGGGGGTCGGTCCAGACGCTGGCCACGGGGGAACTGACCGCCAGGGGTTCGCCGTTGCGGTCGAGGATCATCCCCCGTCGGGCCGGGATCTCCCAGTCGCGCAGATAGCGGGCCTCACCCTCCTCCCGCAGGAATTCCCGCTCCAGCACCTGGCGCTGAAAGACGCTCGCCACCACGGCGCAGAGCAGGACACCGAGTCCGCCCAGCAGCAGCAGACTCCGTCCCCGGAAATTGAAGCGCTTCCCCTCGCGGGCCGGGTCGCTCTTGCGCCGGGCCAGATCAACGTTCATGAACCTTTCCCCCAATGGTTCTGATATCCACACCCCGCGGCATGAACATGTCCAGCCGCGACCGCGCCGCCGTCTCCACCCGTGGGTGAGTGCCCAGCGCCGCCTCCTCCAGCCGCAGTACGGCCCACTCCTCTTCCAGCCGGTGGAGTTCCCGGGTCAGTGCCTGCAGATGGATGAATTCGATCCGCGTCTGATACTTGGCATAGACCACCCCGATCCCGGAGGTGACCACGGCCAGGGCCAGGAAGGCGATCAGCAGCAGATCCCGCAGGCTCATGACCGCCGCTCCGCCACACGCAGCACCGCGCTGCGTGCCCGGGGGTTGGCCGTGACCTCGGCCTCCCCGGCATGCAGCGCCTTACCGACGGGTTCCAGCCAGGGCTGGATCGCGGTGGCTAGCAGCGGAACACTCCGAGGGACCTGCTGACCCCGGGCCTGGTCCCTGATGAACCGCTTGACGAGGCGATCCTCGAGGGAGTGGAAACTGATCACCACCAGACGCCCCCCCACGGCGAGGAGGTCGCGCACCGCCGCCAGGGCGGCACCCAGTTCCTCGAGCTCGCGGTTCACCTGGATGCGCAACGCCTGGAAGGTGCGGGTCGCCGGGTGCTTGCCCGGCTCGCGGGTCGGGCAGGCCGCCGCCACGAGGCTCGCCAGACGCCCGGTGGTGAGGATGGGCGCCTGACCGCGGGCGGCGACGATGGCGCGGGCGATCCGCCGGCTGAAGCGCTCCTCACCGTACTCATGCAAGACCCGGGCGATGTCCGCCTCCTGGGCCGTCGCCAACCAGGCCGCGGCCGTCTCCCCGCCACTGTTGTCCATCCGCATGTCCAGGGGACCGTCCGCGGAAAAACTGAATCCGCGTCCGGCCTCGTCCAACTGGGGCGAGGAGACGCCGATGTCCAGCAGCAGACCTTCGACGGCGCCCAGGCGCCCGTGCTGGCGCGCGATCTCCCGCAGACGGGAGAAGGGGGCATGTTCGACCTCCAGGCGTGGGTCCCGCTGCGCCAGGGCCTCGGCCGCGGCCACGGCCGCGGGGTCCCGATCCAGGACCAGGAGGCGGCCGGCAGCCCCCAGCCGGGCGAGGATGGCGCGCGCGTGCCCGCCCCGGCCAAAGGTGGCGTCGATATAGAACCCATCGGGGTGAATCGCCAGGGCCTCCAAGGTCTCCTCCAGCAAAACGGGCCTGTGCCCGGTGTCAGCCACGGGGCGGCTCATCGAGTCAGATCGAAAGGGACGCGAATTCGGGGGAGGACTCCAGCTCTGCCAGGTCCTCTTCGTTCAGCCACTGGTCGCGACGCGCCACCCAGGTGTCCTCATCCCAGAGCTCGAACTTGTTGCTCTGGCCAATCAGGGCCACCCGTTTGTCGAGTTGGGCGAACTGGCGCAGCTCCGGCGGCAGTTGCACCCGCCCCTGGCTATCCATGTCCACGTCATGGGCATGGCCGATGTAGAGGCGCTGCAACTTCCGGGCGGTGGGGTTGAAGGAAGGTAGCTTCTCCAGCTTGCGCTCGATCTCTCGCCAGTTGGGTTCCGGATAGATCAGCAAGCAGCGATCGGTGTCGATGGTCACCACCAGATGCGCCGCGCAACAGGCCTGCAACTGCTCGCGATAGCGCGCGGGCATGGCCAGACGGCCCTTGGCATCCAGACTAAGGGTGGAAACCCCCCGAAACACAGCCGCCCCCCCGATGGCGAAATTGCTCCCTTTTACTCCACTTCACTCCACTTCTAATTCCATACTAGGCAACCTCGTCCCAACCGTCAAGCTGAAACTTGAATTTTCCTTACGCTTGTCAGCAAGTTAGAGACCTAATTGCATCTATTTCGCCACAAGCGGGAAGAAGCCGGAATTTCAAGGGGATACCCCGCAAGCCTCATGTCGCCCCAAATGATGGCGGCGCTGGGTGTCCCGAGACCAGCCCGTGGGTTTGGTCTGACTTGGTCTGGCTGAGAGATCGAGGAAAGGAGGGAAGGAGGCGGCGGAAGCCGGGACGGAGGGTCCCGCGTCCAGCCAGCAGCGCGCGAGGGACGGGAGATCGAGGTGGGAGTCGGCCTGTAAGCCGGGTTCTGTCGGGGACAGTCATTCATCTGGGACGCACGTCGCCGTGCGCCTCTAGCGACCTACCCGGGGACACGCGCGGGCCGCGCGGTGCGGCGCAAGGCCGCTCGTCCCCCTATTTGGTCTTGCTCCGGGTGGGGTTTACCTTGCCACCGGCGTTACCGTCGGCGCGGTGCGCTCTTACCGCACCATTTCACCCTTACCGATCCGCCGCGGCGGATAGAGGCGGTATCTTTTCTGTGGCACTGGCCGTGGGCTCGCGCCCCCCAGGCGTTACCTGGCACCCTGCCCTCTGGAGCCCGGACTTTCCTCCCCTCGGACCGCTGACGCGGCCGAGCAGCGACTGTCCGGCCGACTCCCGGGTTCAGAATAGCATGGAACGGCCGACCCGCGATCGGCCGACATCCCCCCTCGACCCAGGCATGGGTCTTCCCCGCTAGCGCCAGCCAAAGGAGCCCCCCCCCGAAAAGACGAAAACCGCGGATCTCGGTGAGCACTTATGCCCCCAACATCACAGCCTGATGAACAAAAAGTCAACCGGGATAGGCAGATAGAGCACCGGGACTGACTGTTCGGCCTTCCCGGACCAGGAGGCGCCTATCCCGAGGCTGCGACGGCATGAGGATAGAGGGGCGGCAAGGGATCGGCCACCCCGCCCTGCCCTGAGGGTGATTCCGCCGCGGCCTCCAGCGCGGGCCCCAGATCCCGCCAGGCCGCGGGGCCATCCCAGCCGGCAACATCGCCGGGTATCCCGGGGGCATGGCCGGATGTCCCGGGGGCATAAAGACATTGGTCCAGCCGCCCCATCCAGGTGGCGGCAGTTCCGCCCAGGCGGGTGGCGAGGGTGTCGAGCCGTCGGGGGGGGTCCTCAGGCCAACGGACCTGCCCCCAGGCGAGCAAGGCCTCGCGTGTGGCCCGGGGTGCCTGGGCCTGGCAGGCCTGCCGGACCCGATCCCGGGCGGTGGCCAGGGAGCCACGCCTCAGAGGGTCAGGCGATCGCCCCCTGCGGCCCGCTCGCGCCTGGCGGACCGGGGATCGACGGTTTCGTTCCCACCACCAGAGGAGCAGCGTCGTCAGCCACAGGAACGCGAACGCGAGGGCCAGCCAGGGCCAGGGACCCGCGGGCAGCGGCCAGCTAGATAAAGGCACGGTTGAAGATGCGGTTGGCGAAGCAGCGGCGGTTTGGGAGCCGGTTGCGAGGGGGAACCTAGAGGGTCCCTGAACCAGGTTTGCTCCATCCCCATCAGGAGGCGTCGCTGATTGAACCACCGACCCGGTCTCCGTGACCTCCCCCGGCGGGACGGAGGTAGGGGCAGCCGGCGCGGCGGAGGTTGCGGCAACCGATCGTGGGTCCGGGATCAGCCCGGCGCTGGCCGCCGGGTCCGCGTCGGGTGAGGCCTGGCTGGCGAGTGCTGGGATGGTGCCCGGTACTGGGGTGTTAACGGCTGGTGGGGGGTTGGCGGCTAGTGGGAGACTGGCCGCTGATTGTGAGTTGGCCGCTGGTTGGGCCGGTTCCGCCGCGGCCCCGTGCGCCCGCGAAGTCTGGTCAGCAACCGTCCCCAGCGCGGGCAGGATCTCCAGGGTCCGTGCCGGCAGCACGGCAACCCGCCCCCGATCGGCCCGGGTATCCCACCAGGCCAGACGGACCTCGGGCAGCACCAGTTTGCCGGCCACCGTCGGCACCAGGGCCTGTTTGATCTCCTTGACCGCCACCAGGGTGCTCCCCTCGGCCCGGGTCTCGGTCCGCGGCTTGTCGGGGTAGCTTTTGACCCCGGGAGGGACCGCGCCGATCAGGTCCGGCAACTGAGCGGCACTGAGCCCCTGGGCGGTGATGGCCAGGGTGCGGGTGATGGGCTCGCCGACCCGGAACTGGGTCTGGGCCACGGCGGGGTCCGGGTTCCAGTCCTCCGCCAGCCGCAGGTCCTCGGCCGGCAGCCAGGGGACCGGGGCCCCTGCCGGTTGGGGCTTGACCTCCAGGGTCAGGGCGGGACCCCGGACCTGGATCGGCCGGGTCCGTTGAAAGAGGCCATCCATCTCGGCGAAGGGATCGCGGCCAAAGATCTGCTCGAAGGCGCTGGTCCCCGACCCGAATGACGAACTGGGGGCGGGACCAGCGGCCTGACTACGGCTGGCTCGGGACTCGGGCACGGCGGCGGAGAGCACCGGCGGATGGATCGCGATCGCCCCGCTATGCTGGGGTAGCAGGGCGTAACGCCGCTCGATCTGCCGGAAACGCAGACCCTCGCGCTGGACCTCGTTCACCCGATCCTCCCCCAGGCGCTCGATCTGGACCCCCTCCGCCGTCGGGTCCTCCAGACTGGCATTCTGCACCTGCGGCCGTAGCAGAATGCGCAGGGTGTAGATGACCTGACCCTGCACATAGACCTGCTCGCGATCGAGGTCGGCCTCCAGGCGGGCGGGCGGGGCCTCGCCAACCAGAGCGGCCTGGGCGGCGGGCAGCACCTCGACCGCAATCGGCAGGCTCTCCAGATCCCCGACCCGGATGGCGGGGATCGTAAGCCAGCCGCTGGCCTTGGGGGTCAGCAGAAAGCGCCATTCCCGGGTGGTGGTCACCCGGCCGTTGCTCATGACAGTGCTGGTACCCTGCCCCTGATTCTGGACCCCGAAATCCCGGGCCAGGGGCCCGGTATCGGGTGTGCCCCAGACATCCCCCGGGCCGGAGAGCGTCAGGAGCAGCGACTCGCCCTCGGCCAGGCGGGAGCGATCGACCTGAGCCTCCAGACCGGCGGCCAGCACCCGCGTCGGAGTGGCGGCGAGCAACCCCAACAGGAGCAGAAACAGCCAGCCGGCGACAGCCGGCAGGCCGGGAGCACCCCCGGCGCCCCGCAGGATCGGCTTCATGACCATGAACTGGACCTCTCTCTTGAGCGACGACAAACCACCCTGGAGCATCCAGTTTGCCGGATACCCCGATCCCCCTCGCGACGGATTCAGTCACGGGAGTTGCCCCTGGCGGCGCAGATGCTGAAGCAGAAAACGTTGCCGCAACAAGCCTCCGGGATCATCGGGCACCCGGCGAAGCTGCGCCTCCATGGCCTGCCGTGCCTCGGACACCGGAGAGGGGACAGGGGCGGCGGCCTGGCCCTGCGGCGGCGCGTCCGTTTCCTGACCACCCAAGAGGTCCGCGGCCCCGGGCTCGGCACCTGCCTGACCGGAGGGGGGTTCTTGCTGCTGACCCGGTTCCCGCTCATCCCCTGCGCCCTGCCGTGCCTGCTCTCCTCTCAACCCCGCCTCACCGGTGTCCGTCTGATCCGTTTGATCAGACTGTCCCACCTCCCCTGGCTGAGTGCCCTGACTTTGCTGACCTTGTTGGTCCTGTTGGCTCTGTAGGCCCTGCTGGTCCTGCCGATCTTGCCGATCTTGCCGATCTTGTCGATCCTGCTGATTCTGCTGACCTTGCAGGCCTTGCTGATCATTCTGGCCATGCTTAGCATCCAGGCCTTGTCGGTCCTGTTGGCCTTGCTGGCCCCGCTGATCCTGTTGATCTTGCGGGCCCGGCTGAGCCTGTTGGCCCTGCTGACCCTGCTGGCCAGGCGGATTCGGCTGGCCAGATGGATTCTGCTGACCCTGAGTGTCCTGCCGACTAGGCTGGCCTGGCTGATGCGGCGGGTTCTGCGCTGCCGATTCACCGGCCTGTCCCGGCCCGGTCTCTGGTTCCTGCCCGCTCCGTGGGCCAGCGGCGTCACCACCCTCCTCCCCAGCCTCTCCCTGGGAAGAAGATGAAGACGACTCCGGAGACTGGGCTGACTCCGGGGACTCGGATAACTCCTGAGACTCGGCCTTTTCCTGCTCTGCCAAGAGGCGCCGCACCAGATCATGGTTGAAGCGGGCATCGGCGTGATCGGGCGCCTCCGCCAGGGTCCGCTCATAGGCCGCGGCGGCCTCCCGCAGTTTACCGGCACGGGCCAGGGCGTTGCCCCGGTTGTAGTTGGCCTCCGCGCCGGTCTGACCCTCAAGCGTTGCCGCCGCCTGGTCAAAGTCCCCGGCCTGGTACTGCGCCGCCGCGCGCCAGTCGGGACGGGCGAAACGGGCCGCGGCCTGCTCGGGATCGCCAGCGGCGAGGGACCGCGCGCCCTGCTGGTCGGGGCGCCACCACAGGTCCGCCCAACCGAAGGCCTGGGCCGCCGGCGGGGGCATCCAGGCCAGGAACACGCCCAGAAGCAGGGTCAGGGGGCTGAGCCAGCCCCGGCGGAAGGCCAGGGCCGCGAGGGGCAACAGCGCCACCAGCAGCCAGGGCCCCTCCTCCCGCCACTGATCGGCGCGGGCATCCGCCTCCCGCTCGACGGGATCGCCATCGTGCCCGGCCTCGGGCAGCAGGGCGCGGGTATCGGCGTCATCGGCGGTGAGGGCGACATAGCGGCCGCCCCCGGCGGTAGCGATGGCCCTCAACGGGTCCGGCTGCAGCCGACTCAAGCGAATGGCCCCCCGGTCGTCGGTCTGGAAGCCCCCACCCGCCAGGGGGATCGGCGCCCCCTGGTCGGTTCCCAGCCCAAGAACCGAGGTCCGATAGCCCTGGTCCCGCAGTTGAGCCGCCATTGCCCGCACCGCCTCCGGGCTTTCGAGATCGGCCGTGAGCAGGATGATGTCCCCCGTAGTGCGACCGGCCCGCTTGAGCAGTTCCCCCGCCTCGGCCAGGGCCAGGTCGGTGCGTTTCGGACCCTTCACCGGCAGCAGGGCCGTCGCCAGGTCCGGGACCTGGGCGGCGATGGTGGCGGTATCCCCCGTCAGGGGCGAGACCAGAAAGGGCTCGGCGCCATAGGCGATGAGGGCGGTTTGACCCTCGGCCGCCGCCGCGAGCAGGTCGAGGATCTCGAACCGGGCCCGTCCCAGGCGCGAGGGGGCCAGGTCCTGGGCGTCCATGTCGGGCGAAAGATCGAGGACGATGACCCGCTGGCCCTGGGCCTGATAGAGGGGTTGCGGCAGCCGCGCCCAGACCGGGCCCGCCAGGGCCGCCACCCCCAAGAGCCAGCCGCAGGCCAGCAGCACCAGGGGCAGGCGCCGGATCCGGGCGTCCGCCCCGACCAGTAGATGGGGCAGGAGGTGGGCGTCCACCAGCCCCTGCCAGGCGGCGGCGCCAGAGTCGAGCCGTCGCAAACGCCACAGCAACCACGGCAAGGGGGGCAGGGCCAGGAACCAGAGCGGCCGCAAAAAATGCAGGTCGGACAGGGCGAAAAGGCTGGGCAGGTCGGTCGGCAAGCTGTTCAAGGTTTCAGGCCCTCAGGAGACCAGCCCGCCGTGGGCCATGTCCGTCAAGGGTGGCAAAGTAGGCCGCCCGGCGAGAGTCGTGTTCGCCAATCGGTGACCGGGTCGACCGCCCCGCGGACCAGGGCACGCCGGCACGGTCCCCCAACCCGGCCGCCCTGGCAACGGGGAACCTGAATATCGCCCGTCGTGGATTCACCGCCGCCACCCGCCACGGGCCCCGTGGGGACCGGAGCCGCCGCCCGCGACCATCGCGATGATCAGGACCAGGCCCAGTGCCGCCCCGGCGGGCCAATAATAGAGGGATTGCAGGGGCCGATAGGTGCGCTGATCGCGCTCACTGGGCTCCAGGCGATCGAGTTCCTCGTAGATGGCCTCCAGCTGCGCCGTGTCCGTGGCCTGGAAGAAGCGACCGCCGCTGACCTGGGCGATGGCCTCCAGGGTCGCCGGGTCCAGGTCGCTGGCCTGGCGACGCAGCATGCCGAAGGGGGTCTGCACCCCCAGGGTCCCGCCGCCGATACCGATGGTGTAGATCCGCACCCCGGCCTCGGCGGCAATCCGGGCTGCCTCCAGGGCACCCAGGGTGCCGGCGGTCTGGCTGCCATCGGTAAGCAGGATCAGCACCCGGTTGTCGTCCTCCCGATCGCGCAGCCGCTTCACCGCCAGGCCGATGGCATCGCCGATGGCCGTCTCCCGGCCGGCCAGGCCGATGACCGCCTCGCCCAGCAATTGCTCGACCGTCTGGCGGTCATGGGTGAGCGGGGTTTGCAGATAGGCCCGGCTGCCGAAGAGGATCAGGCCCAGGCGATCACCCTGACGCCGATCGATGAAGCGGCCGGCGACCGACTTGACCACCTCCAGCCGGTTGGCCGGTCGCCCGGCGAGGAGATAGTCCGCCTGCTCCATGGAGCCGGAGACATCCACCGCCAGCATCAGGTCGCGACCGGCCAGGGGGAGGCTGACGGGCTCTCCCAGCCACTCGGGGCGGGCGGCGGCCAGCACCAGCAGCCCCCAGGCCAGCCAGCCCAGGATCAGCGCCAGGCGGCGCCGACGGGGGGGGTCAGCAAGGTCCTGGGCCTCCGCGACCTGGAGGGGCGGCAGGCGCAAGGCGGCCCCCGCCGCCCCTCGCGCCGGAGGCAGCAGACGCGCCAGCAGCGGCAGGGGCAAGGCCGCCAAGGCCCAGGGCCAGGCCAGGGTGATCAAGGTCTTTGTCCTCCCGGGGGGGATGCCGCATCCGGGTGGCGATGGAGCAGAATCCACTCCTCGACCAGGGCCGCCAGTTCGAGACTGGCGGATTCAAAGGCCATCACTGCACCGCCCGCCGATTCGGTGACCGCCGCTTCACCGCTCGCCGATTGAATGACTGCCGCTTCACCGCTCGTCGATTCGGCGCCCGTCAATTCACCGCTCACAGATTCATTACTCGCCACTTCAATGCTCGCCGCTCCGCTACTCGCCACCTCACCGCGCGCCTGTCCATTCGCCGGACGATAGGGCGCGGTGAGCAGATCCCGGCCGGGTCCGGCCTGAAAGCGCCCGCCACCGCCATGGGCATCGAGGAAGGCCAGCCAGTCCTCACCACTCAGCCCGGCGACGGCGCGGCGGGGATAGCGGGCCAGGGCGAAGCGCCGCAACAGTCGTGACAGGCCGCGAGCAAAGGCGGTGGCATCGCCGTCCCGGGCATGGGCGGCCCGCAAGGCGGCCAGTTCGTCCAGCGCCGCCCGGGGCGCCGCCCGCGCCAATCGCCGCCGACGCCTGGCGCCCAGCGCCCAGACCATCACCCAGGTCAGCAGACCCACGATCAGCAGCGCCAGTAGCCACCAGCCCGGCGCCGGCGGCCACCAGGAGACGGGATCGGGCGGGTGATAGCCGCGCAACTCCGCCAGGGGATCGCCCATCGTCAGCCCGCCGGGGGTCATCGTCCACCTCCGGCACGCCGGGGATGGAGACCCAGGGCCAGCGCGGGACCCACCGGCTCCGCCGTGCTGAGCCAGAGCAGATGGGCTCTGTGATGGCGGGCCAGGTCCTCCAGCATCGCCCGGTGGGCCTGGAAGCGGTCCTGCCAAGCCTGGCGCCGCGTCCCGCTGCCGGTATCCAGCAGCCCGCGACGGCGGCCATCCGTGACCGGATAGCGCCCGGGGGGTGGGGCCAGTTCCTCCAGGGGATCGCGGATCGGGATCAGCACCACCTCGCTGGCCCGCCCCAGCCGGGCCAGCCAGCCCGCCCGGGCGGCGGTCAGCCCGGCGAAGTCGCTCAGGACGACGATCAGGCTCCCGGGCAGGGCCAGGGGGACCAGCAACTCCGCCGCCGCGCTCAGGTCCCGGAGGCCCCGCGGCCTGCCAGCCCCGCCAGGGCCGATACCCGCGGACATCGCCGGGGTCCCGGATCCGACAGGGCGCACTGGACCGGGGCCCATCGCCAGGGCCTGGAGCAGGGGCAGGAGGCCATGGGTTCGGGCGGCGGGCTTCTGCTCGAAACGGCCCTGTTCGTCAAAGATCAACCCTCCCACCCGGTCGCCCCGGTCCACGGCCGCCCAGGCCAGCAGGGCCGCGGCCTGGGCGGCGACGACGGACTTGAAGGCGACGCGAGTCCCGAAGCGCATGGCGGGACCCTGGTCGACCAGCAGCCAGAGGGGGCGCTCCCGCTCCTCGCGGAAGAGCTTGACGTGGGGCCGCCCCGCCCGGGCGGTGACCCGCCAGTCCATGTTTCGCGGGTCATCGCCGGGCTGATAGATCCGCGCCTCATCGAATTCCATGCCCCGGCCGCGGAAGGGGGACAGGTGCCCGCCGCTGCGCGTGGCCAGGACCTTGCCCCGTGGCGCCAGGTCCAGCCGGCGCGCCTCCCCGCGCAAGGCCAGTAGTTCCTGCAAGGAGACGCGGACCCCGGGGGCGGCAACTGGCGGGGCGAGAGGTTTCAAGAGGCTCGGCATCCACAAAAGAGGTAATTCATTCACCGCCTCTCAGGGCACCGGCACCAGGGCCAGCAACTCCCGGACATACTCGTCCGCCGCGCGGCCCTCGGCCTCCGCCTCGTAGGAGAGCAGCACGCGGTGGCGCAGAACATCCGGGGCCAGGTCCTGCACATCCTCGGGGGAGACGTAGTCGCGTCCGGCGAGCCAGGCGCGGGCGCGGGCGCAGCGATCCAGGGCCAGGGTGGCGCGGGGGCTGGCGCCGAAGCGCAACCAGCCGCTCAGGCCGCCGCCCAGCGCCCGGGGATCGCGGGTCGCCAGGACCAGATGGACCAGGTAGTCCTCCACGTCCGGCGACAGGTAGAGGTCAAGGATGGCGCGGCGGGCGGCGAAGATGGCGCGCTGGCTCAGCACCGGCCCCTCCTCGCTCCTCCCCCCGGCCCGGGCCTCGTCGCGATTGAGTCGCAGGATGGCCTTCTCCGCCGCCAGGTCGGGATAGTCGACCCGCACATGGAGCAGAAAACGATCGAGCTGAGCCTCCGGCAGGGGGTAGGTGCCCTCCTGCTCGATGGGGTTCTGGGTCGCCATGACCAGGAACAGCTCCGGCAGCCGGTAGGTCTCCCGGCCCACCGTCACCTGCCGCTCGCCCATGGCCTCCAGCAGGGCGGACTGGACCTTGGCCGGGGCGCGGTTGACCTCATCGGCAAGGAGCAGGTTGTGGAAGATCGGCCCCTTGTCGAAGCGGAAGCTGCCGTCCTGGGGGCGGTAGATCTCGGTGCCGGTGAGATCCGCCGGGAGTAGGTCCGGGGTGAACTGGATGCGGTGGAAGTCGCCCTCCAGACCCGCCGCCAGGGCCTTGACCGCCTTGGTCTTGGCCAGCCCCGGGGCCCCTTCCACCAGCAGATGGCCGTCCGCCAGCAGGGCGATCAACAGCCGCTCCACCAGGCCGGCCTGACCGAGGATGTGGCGCTCCACCCGTTCGCGCAAGCGGACGAAGTCCGGGCGCGGGGCCTCGCTGCCGGCGAGGGCGTCGGATGGCATCTCCCCTGGGTGCGGGGTCTGGGTCACGGACATCACGGGTCTCCCTGGGTCATGGGGTTCGTCATGGGGTTCAGAGGCGCGTCAGGGACCGGGCAGCGGGATCGCGAGGGCCATCGGGCACCCGATCCGGTCTACCCGGGGCTGACCGCAGTCCGAAGGGCTTCGCCCTCTGGCCCCGGGTCAAACTGGGCTCAAGAGACAGTTTGCGGGGCCGCGGGTTCCCGCCACCATCCTGATTGCGTCATTCCACCTGACTGCCTGACGACCGGATTCTCCATGCCTGGACTCCCGGAACAGCTGAGACGGGCAATGACCGTGAAGGTTACCTGATAGCCGCCCCGCATCCGCCCCTTGCGGCCCCAGGCCAAATCCATCAGCATGACGAATGCCCGCGCTGCGTCAACCGTCCTGAAGGGGCGAGCCACGCCCCTGAAAACGATGGACTTTGGCTGAATTTCACGCGATCGCCCGCCACCACCCGGAATCCCTGACGACATGAACACCTCCCCGAACCCGCCGGCCTTCGTCCCCAACCGCCGGCTCAAGGACTATGCCGGCATCACCTTGCGCGGGGTCGCCATGGGCGCCGCCGATGTGGTGCCGGGCGTCTCCGGCGGCACCATCGCCATTATCGCCGGCATTTACGAGGAACTCATCGATTCCCTCAAGGCGATCAACCCGACCAGCCTCCGCCGGCTGTTCAGCGAGGGGCCGCTTGCCTTCTGGGCCGCCATCAACGGCAACTTCCTGCTGGCCCTGATCCTGGGGATCGGCGCCAGCATCTTCTCCCTGGCCAAGCTCATCCACGGGCTGCTGGAGAGCCAGCCGATCCTGGTCTGGTCCTTCTTCTTCGGCCTGGTCATCGCCTCCGCCTTCTTCGTCGCCCGCCACATCCCCCGCTGGACCCCCGGCGAGGTGATCGCCCTGGTCCTGGGCACGGTCGCCTCCTATGTCATCACCGTGCTCACCCCGGGGGAGCCCAATACCGCCTATTGGTTCGTCTTCGTCTCCGCCGTCATCGCCATCTGCGCCATGATCCTGCCGGGGATCTCCGGCAGTTTTATCCTCGTGCTCCTCGGGATGTACAAGTACATCCTGTCCGCGGTCAGCGAGTTCCAGTTCACGGTGCTCTTTGTCTTTGCCGCAGGCGCCGCCATCGGTCTCATCGCCTTCTCCAACCTCCTGTCCTGGCTGCTGCACCGCTACCATGACCTGACCATCGCCACCCTCATCGGGGTCATGATCGGTTCCCTCAACAAGGTCTGGCCCTGGAAGCAGGTGATCGCCTGGGAGTTCGACCGCCATGGGCAGCGGGTACCGGCCCTGGAGTCCAACGTCTGGCCCTGGAGCTACCCGGACCTGCCCGCCGCCGATCTCATCGGCGGCAGTAACGAGCCCCATCTCGCCCTGGCGCTCGTCCTCGCCCTCGCCGGCTTCCTGGCCGTGGCGGCCTTCGAGTGGTTCACCCGCCGGCGCTTGCCCGCCACCGAGCGGGCGCCCTAAACGGGCACCCAGCTTATTGGAACCCTTTCCCACCAAAACCCGGCGTTTTGGGGCGGGACGGGCAAACCGCACGGGATTGGTTTATAACAAGTAGTGAGGACAGGGTTCACCCGACCGAAACCAACCTTGCGCGCATCAGGGAGAAAAGAATGAATACCGAGACCCACCACCACCGCCGCATCCTCGCCGGCGCTGCCCTGCGCCACAGCGGCTTCCCCACCATCAAGCGAGCCCTCTGGCTAGCCAAGCGGCAGCAGGCCGACCTCTTCCTCCTGCACGCCCTGGATTACGCCCCCGAGGAGACCGAAACCCAGGATTACGATACCGGCAAACAGCGAGCCGCCGATGCCCGCCATCAGCTCGAACGCCTCCAGGCGGCCCATCCGGAGATTCGCGAGGTACGGGTCACCACCGATCGCTGCTGGCGGGCCCTCACCGAGACCGCCACCGAGTTGGAGGCGGACCTCATCGTCATCGGCACCCATATTCACGGCCGTCTCCAGGCCCTGCTGGGCACCACCGGGGACCAGGTACTCCAGCACCTATCCCGCAACGTGCTGATGGTCCGCACCGAGGCCAGCCCGGAGGGCCAGCCGGCGGCGGATTATCGCCACCTGCTGGTGGTCAGTGATCTCCTGCCCCACTGTAGCGCCGCCGCGCGCCAGGCGGCAGACCTGGCCGCGGACCTGGGGGCGCGGATCACCCTGCTGCACGTGGTCGAGCACTTCCCCACGGACCGGGAGAACGACGCCATTGCCCCGGAGAACGAAGACCCCCTGATCTTCCGCCAACGCACCCGCGCCCGGGACTTGCAGGCCTTCGCCGCGGCCAATGGCCTGGGGTCGGCAGAGCAACGGGTGGAGATGACCACCGGCACGGCGGGGGAAATGGTCCCGGAGGTTGCCCGCGAAATCGGCGCCGACCTGGTGGTGCTCGGCGGACCGGCCCCTTCCCTCTGGCACCGGTTGCTTGGCTCCCGGGCGGAGGCCATCGTCAATCACGCCCCCTGCGACTGCCTGCTGGTGCTCACGCCGGGCTAGATATCCCTCCCGCCGGGCGCTAGCCAGCGCGCATCCCTTTTCGGTCCTCCCGGATCGGAGGGGCATCTGGCGAGGGACAAGCTGAATACCACCCAGTTGGCTTGACGACCGCCTCTCGGCGGTCGACACCCCAGCAGACGCCCCGACCCTCCTCACCGCTGCCGGAATCCGAGAGGCGTCTGGACTTTCAGGTCACGCGTCCCCCGCCGCCCCCTGGCGCAACTGGGCCTCGACCCGCAGACGCACCAGCCAGGCCTCATCCACCACCTGCGGGTAGAGGCGGTGGAAATGGTCGACCGCCAGGGCCTGGGGGCTGGCCAGCCCTTCCAGCCGGGCCCGCGTCTCCACCCGTAGGGGCAACATCAGCAGCCGCGGCGCCATCCCGGCGAGGTAATCCCCCACGCGCCGCCGTTCAGCCGGGTCATCCCAGTCCTCCCGCAGCAGCAGTTCCGGAAAGGCCGCCGCATCCAGCCAGCGCCCGCCGTAGGCCTCGGACCGCTGACCTGGCATGAGTTCCCGCGCCGCCAGGGCCATGCCGGAACCATCCGCCTCGCGCCGAAACCACTGGCTGCGGCCGGTCTGGCCCGCCCGGGCCCGGACCTGGGCCTCCAGGGCCGCGCGCTCCCCTGGCGCCAAACCCTCTTCGTCCCCCAGCATGCAGGCCCAGAGTGGCGCCCGCCCCTGGGCCAGCGGCTCGGCGCCGCTGACCGCCGCCAGCAGGGCGAGGGGGCGTTGCTCGGGGCTGGCATCCACCAGCCAGCGTTCATAGCGGTCGCACAAGGGCAGGGGCAGCAGCCGCTGGGTGTCGCGGGCGGCCTCCAGCAGGACCTGGCCGGCGGCTAGCGCCAATTCCCGGTCCACGGTCGGTGGGCTGGGGAACCGCGCCAGGCCCTCCCGCTCCGACCAGACGCCGAAGCGGTAGAGCGCGAGTTGCTTGGTCGTCCCCAGGCTGCCCCAACCGACGGAGCGCTCGCCGTAGAGCTGGAGTTCCCAGTTGAGACCATCGGTGCTGATGGCCCGCCCCTGATCGCTCTCGATGATCTGGAGGACGCCGAGATAGGGATTGAGGCGGCGCACCGCGTAGCGCCGGGTCAGGGTCATGAGCCGGCGGCCTCCAGCTTCGCCCGCAACTGGTCGATGAGTTGATAGGCCGGGTCCTGCATCTCCGGGGGCATGACCTCGAAGAGGTACTCCAGATCGTCAAGGACGGGTTCGATCTCCGTGCGGCTGTTCAGGTCGGGCAAGCGCCGGGCAACATCGCGCATGAAGACATGGGGATCGGGCAGAGGCATGCGGGGGCTCCAAAGTCAGTGCCAGGGGCGCGGTTGAGGGACTGGCCAACGCGAGCCTCATTCTAACTGCCATGAGGGAAGGTGCCACACCCCCTTGCCGGGCACCAGACCGGCGGCTAACATCCCCGGCCCAACGAGCTTCCCCGGGTACCAGCGGCGCTCCCGATCAAACTGGCCTACCGCTCGCGTGCTATTTGCCGGCCGCCAAGGCCAGTGGAAGCTACGCGACGGGATCGGGCCACTCTCTCCCAGGGTCCGCCAACCCGGTCATGCACCGCCCATCCACCCCCAAGGCCCGCGCCCCCGGCGCGGGTCGGCACGCGTCGACGAAGTACATCATGCCCAAGGATACCTCCATCCACACGGTCCTCATCATCGGCTCCGGCCCCATCATCATCGGCCAGGCTTGCGAATTCGACTACTCCGGCACCCAGGCCTGCAAGGCCCTGCGCCGTCTCGGCTATCGCATCGTGCTGGTCAACAGCAACCCGGCCACCATCATGACCGACCCGGGCATGGCCGATGCCACCTACATCGAGCCCCTGGACGCGCCGACCCTGGAGCGGATCATCGCCCAGGAGCGCCCCGACGCCCTGCTGCCCAACCTCGGCGGACAGACCGCCCTCAACCTGGCCTCCGAACTCGCCCAGTCGGGCGTCCTGGAACGCTACGGCGTGCGCCTCATCGGCGTCCAGGTCGACGCCATCGAGCGCGGCGAGGACCGGCAGATCTTCAAGGACACCATGAACGCCCTGGGCATCGGCATGCCCCGCAGCGAGATCGCCTACAGCCTGGAGGAGGCCGAGCGCCTGGTGCGGGGGATCGGCATCCCCTGCGTGGTGCGTCCCGCCTACACCATGGGCGGGACCGGCGGCGGCCTGGTCTACAACCTGGAGGAGTTCCGCACCGTCGTCGTCCGCGGCCTGGCCGCCAGCCGGGTGCACCAGGTCCTGATCGAGGAGTCGGTGGAGGGCTGGGAGGAACTGGAACTGGAGGTGGTGCGCGACGCCAAGGGCCAGAAGGTCACCGTCTGCTTCATCGAGAACATCGACGCCCTGGGGGTCCACACCGGCGACTCCTTCTGCTCCGCCCCCATGCTGGACGTGGCCCCGGAGGTGCAGGCGCGGCTCCAGGAACAGGCCTACGCCATCGTCGACGCCATCGGCGTCATCGGCGGCACTAATGTCCAGTTCGCCTACAACCCCCGGGACGGGCGCATCGTCGTCATCGAGATCAACCCCCGCACCTCGCGCAGCTCGGCCCTGGCCTCCAAGGCCACCGGCTTCCCCATCGCCTATGTCTCCGCCCTGCTCGCCGGGGGCCTGACCCTGGACGAGATCCCCTACTGGCGCGACGGCACCCTCGACCAGTACAGCCCCTCCGGCGACTATGTGGTGGTCAAGTTCGCCCGCTGGGCCTTCGAGAAGTTCAAGGGCGCCGAGGACCGCCTGGGCACCCAGATGCGCGCCGTCGGCGAGGTGATGAGCCTCGGCAAGACCTACAAGGAGGCCCTGCAGAAGGCGATCCGCTCCCTGGAGAACGGTCGCCATGGCCTGGGCTTCGCCAAGGATTTCAATACGAAATCCCTGGAGGAGCTGACCGCCCTGCTGGCCTACCCGACCAGCGAGCGCCAGTTCATCCTCTACGAGGCCCTGCGCAAGGGTGCGAGCATCGAGGACCTCTACCGCCAGACCTTCATCAAGCCCTATTTCCTGCAACAGATGAAGGAGCTTGTCGAATTGGAGGAAGAATTGCTGGCCTGCAAGGGCCGGGCCCTGCCGGACGATCTGCTGCGCCGCGCCAAGCAGGACGGCTTCGCCGATCGCTACCTGGCCAGGATCCTGGGGATCCCCGAGCGCGAGATCCGCGCCCAGCGGGCGCGCATCGGCGTGGTCGAGGCCTGGGAGCCGGTGCCGGTGTCCGGGGTCGAGGATGCCGCCTACTACTACTCCACCTACAACGCCCCGGACCGGGTCGCCACCAGCAACCGCCACAAGGTCCTGGTCCTGGGCGGCGGCCCCAACCGCATCGGCCAGGGCATCGAGTTCGACTACTGCTGCGTCCACGCCGCCTTCACCCTGCGTGAGCTCGGCTACGAGACCATCATGGTCAACTGCAACCCGGAGACGGTGTCGACGGACTACGACACCTCCGACAAGCTCTACTTCGAGCCCCTCACCGCCGAGGACGTGCTGGCCATCCACGACAAGGAGCGGCCCCTGGGCGCCATCGTCCAGTTCGGCGGTCAGACGCCCCTCAACCTCTGCCACGAGCTGGAGGCGGCCGGGGTACGCATCCTCGGCACCTCCCCGGAGGCCATCGACCTGGCGGAGGACCGGGACCGCTTCCGCGCCATCATGACCCAACTGGGCATCCCCCAGCCCGCCTCCGGCATGGCCAGCGACCTGGCGCAGGCCATCGCCATCGCCACTGACATCGGCTACCCGCTCATGGTCCGCCCCTCCTACGTCCTGGGCGGCCGCGGCATGGAGGTGGTCCACGACGAGGAGATGCTGCGGCATTACGTCGCCCGCGCCGTCGACATCTCCCCCGACCGCCCCATCCTCATCGACCGCTTCCTTAGCCATGCCCTGGAGGTGGAGGCGGACGCCATCTCGGACGGGGTGGACGCCTTCGTACCCGCCATCATGGAGCACATCGAGGAGGCCGGCGTCCACTCCGGCGACTCCGCCTGCGTCCTGCCGCCGGTCTCCATCCCGGAGCGGCACCGGCGCACCATCGAGGACTACACGCGGCGTATCGCCATCGAGCTGGGGGTCCGAGGCCTGATCAACATCCAGTACGCCATCGCAGACGACACCGTCTACATCCTGGAGGCCAATCCCCGCGCCTCCCGTACCGTGCCCCTGGTGTCCAAGGTCTGCGGCCTGAACATGGTCAAGCACGCCACCGAGATCATGATGGGCAAGTCCCTGGCCGACCTGGGTCTGGAGCGGCGGACCGTGCCCCACTACGGCGTCAAGGAGGCGGTCTTCCCCTTCTACATGTACCACGAGGTCGACCCGGTGCTTGGCCCGGAGATGCGCTCCACCGGCGAGGTCCTGGGCCTGGCCGACTCCTTCCCCCTGGCCTTCCACAAGTCCCAGGAGGCGGCCAAGCAGTACCTGCCCCAGAGCGGCACCGTGCTGCTGTCCGTGACCGCCGACGACCGCGCCGAGGCCCTAGTCATCGCCCGCGACTTCGTCCGCCTCGGCTTCAAGCTCCGCGCCACCGCCGGGACCCACCAGTTCCTGACCGAGCACAGCGTCCCCGCCGAGGTGGCCCTGAAGCTGCACGAGGGCCGGCCCAATATCACCGACCTCATCGCCAATGGCGAGCTGCACCTGGTGATCAACACCCCCGTCGGCCGCCGCGGCACCCTGGACGATTCCTACATCCGCAAGGCCGCGGTCAAGCACAAGCTGCCTTATGCCACCACCATGGCTGCGGCCCGGGCCGCGGTGATGGCCATCGAGGCGGCACGGACGCCGCAGCCGGTGGTGCGGTCATTACAGGACTATCACGCGGATATCCGCTGAGATTTGGGATCAACCGGGGCCAGATCCAGACCAGCGATGATTTCGACACACCATTGTCCAACGATTGTTACCGCAGCAGCGTCCATGACCGATGACCCCCTCGTCGAGGAAATCCGTCGCCATCGCCAGCAGCATGCAGACCAATTTGGCCATGACTTGAAGCGCATCGTGGAAGATCTACGCGAAAAAGAAGAGAACTCAGGGCGGCCCCGCCTGGATCCTGGTCCCAAGCGCATTACGAAGGGCAGGCCACCATGAGAAAAATCCCTTAAATCATTTAGTCAAATGCTATACCGCAGTCCAAAACAGCAAACTCGGAGCACGAGGATGAAGCCCATCCGCCATATTCCTCAGGACACTCCTGACGGCCATCGCCCCCCCCCCAAACCGGGCGTCGCTTCGGCGCCATGAAGGGGCGGGCCGCGACCGACGCGCGTTTTTTTGAACCTCTCCCCGAGGGAGAATTGGCCGCCTGGGAATCATCGCGACCCTCTATTCCTTCCTGGTAGCCCAGGCCCAACTGGCAGGAGTGCCACTCGTCAATGTCGAGGCCCTTTCTGTAAGCCATACCTGGTCATAGCCGAACCCCCTTGGCATATACCACCTCCAGGAGCTGACCGGCACCGCCTGAGGTGATGGCCGCGCCCTCAGCCCTGATAGGGCAAGGGCAGGAAAGGCCCCTGATACTCTCGCTGCCACCACTGGCCGCTAACGGACCTTTCGGCGGGGGTATTGAAGCGGTAACGATAGACCCCCAGCCGCAGCGCGCTGGGTGGGCCGCCAGACACAGGTGGTCGGGCGAGCAGCGCGGTCACGGCCGGATCCCCGGCCCGCAGGTGGGCCAGAAAACGCTCCAGCAGGTCCAGGAAGAGGGGGTTCCTGGGCAGGAACCAGAGCATCCAGTCCAGCCGGGGCTGATGGGGGACGATGAAGGCCGGGGTCTGGGCCGGGTCGTCCGGCCGGTAGCGAAAATCCAGCGGCTGCCAGCGCCTGCCATCGTCACTGGCCTCGATGACCAGTTCGAGGCGTTGGCGCTCGATGGTCGGAAAGACGTGATAGCGGTTGGCGATCCGCAGGGGTTCGAGGTGGCGCAGCCAGCCGCTGAGGGGCTCGAGGGGCCGCCGCAACATCAGCTCGGCACCGGCAACCAGGCTGGCTGGCACCAGGACCAGCGCCAGGCTCAGGGTCAGCACGGCCATCCCGCGCTTGGGTTGGGCCGGCAGCAGAGGACTGGCCAGGGCGCGCGCCCACCAGCCCCGGGGCAGGACCCGCGCCACCGCCCGGTCATCCAATAGGAAGAGACAGAGGACGATGGTGAGCAGATTGAAGAAGTTGTGGTTGCTGGTGGCGATGATCAGCACCTGCCAGAGGATCGTCACCCCGGCGGCGAAGAGCCGCCAGGGGCGAGGCAGAAAGATGAAGAAGGGCACCACCAGTTCCACGAACAGGGTGCCACCGGCGCCGGCCCGCAACAGCCAATCGGGGAGTTGGTGGGCGTACCAGGCGCCGACATGGGGCAAGGGCTGGGTCTCGAAGTAGTACCTCAGGGCCGTCAGGTCCCGCCAGGCCGGATCGCCGCTCAGGAGCTTGGCCAGCCCCGACTCGAAGCGCAGGCGAAACAGCAGCCAGCGGAAGAGCCACACCACCAGCCGCGGCCCACCGGGCAGCAGGATGGCCAAGAACCCCGTCTCCAGGAGCAGGTAATCCCACTGGAAATTGGTGAAGAACTGGCCGGCATGGTAAAGGGACAGGAACAGCAGATAGAGCAGGATCAGCACCGTCCGCTCGGCCCAGGCGGCGGGCGCCGGGGTTGCTCCAGATCCAGTACCCCATCGGCCTCCAGCCACCCCAGCAGTATCCAAAGGCCCGGCGGGGCCGGGGGAATTCGGGGTTTCAGAGGTGCCAGCCGTCCCCGGCACGGCCGAAAGTCCACTCACCCCTCGCCACCAGGGCAGCCAGGGCAGGATCAACAACAGCAGGGCCAGCGCGGCTCCACCCCAAGCGGCCTCCACCAGGACGCCATCCCCGGAGGCCAGCCAGAACAGGGAGGGATAGGCGAGCCAGGCCATCGAACCCTGATCCTCGACCGCCCACCCCAGTTGCTCGACCAGGGGAAAGATGCCCCTGCTCCCCGCCAGGGCCTCGATCTGCACCGCTAGGGAGATGAAGGCCGCCAGGTAAATCAGGGCGAGCAGGCGCAAAAAGAGCCAGGCAACCAGTCGATAGCTGGCGGAGGAGTGGCCGAAGGGCTGAACGGCCAGTGGAACCCGCATGGCTTTTGGCGATCCAGGGCTTTTCTGTTTGTTCTTGGTATCAGCTTAGCAGGCGGAGAAGGGCATGACCCTTCGAGCCACAGCCGCGATTGATTTACCGTGAACTGCCCTCTTAGCCGAGAAGCACTGCCTGCCCATGTCGGGCCTCTGCGCGATGAAGCCGTCGAGATCTTGAAACGCTAACAGGCAATGCCAGAAAGGCTACCGGGAACCCGGCCACCCCCAGAAAATCGAGGGGCCGCCGATCCTCGGAGGTGAAATAGCAAACTCGACAGCCCGTTCCCCAGCACCACCCGGGCCAGCCCTCGGTGTAAGGGCTGGCCCGGGCGAATCGCCCCCGAGGGGCGATTAGAAGAAGCCCAGGGGATTGACGTCGTAGCTCACCAGCAGGTTCTTGGTCTGCTGGTAGTGACCGAACATCATCTTGTGGGTCTCGCGGCCGACGCCGGACTTCTTGTAGCCACCGAAGGCGGCATGGGCCGGGTAGTGGTGGTAGCAGTTGGTCCAGACGCGGCCGGCCTGGATGGCGCGGCCCATGCGGTAGGCCAGGTTCATGTCGCGGGTCCAGACGCCGGCTCCCAGGCCGAACTCGGTGTCATTGGCGATGGCCACCGCCTCCGCCTCGTCCTTGAAGGTGGTCACCGAGACCACGGGCCCGAAGATCTCCTCCTGGAAGACGCGCATGTCGTTGGTGCCCTTGAGCAGGGTCGGCTGGATGTAGTAGCCCGTGCCCAGCTCGCCGCCCAGGGCCTCGGCCTCGCCACCGATCAGCACCTTGGCCCCCTCGGTGCGCCCGATCTTGATGTAGTCCAGGATTTTGTCGTACTGCTCCTGGGAGGCCTGGGCGCCGACCATGACCTCGGTGTCCAGGGGGTTGCCGCGCTTGATCTGCTTGGCGCGCGCGATGACCAGGTCGATGAAGCGATCGTAGATGGACTCCTGGATCTGCAGGCGCGAGGGGCAGGTGCAGACCTCGCCCTGGTTGAAGAAGGCCAGGACGGCGCCCTCGACGCACTTGCTGACGAACTCCGGCTCCTGGTCCAGGACATCGGCGAAGTAGATGTTCGGCGACTTGCCGCCCAGCTCCACCGTGGAGGGGATGATGTTGTCGGCGGCGTACTTCATGATCAGGCCACCCACCGGGGTGGAGCCGGTGAAGGCGATCTTGGCGATGCGCTTGCTGGTGGCCAGGGCCTTGCCCGCCTCGGTGCCAAAGCCATTGACGATATTGAGGACGCCGGCCGGCAGCAGGTCGGCGATCAGTTCCGCCAGGATCAGGATGGAAGCCGGGGTCTGCTCGGCGGGCTTGAGGACCACGCAGTTGCCGGCGGCCAGGGCCAGCTTCCAGGCGGCCATGAGCATGGGGAAGTTCCAGGGGATGATTGGCCGACCACGCCCAGGGGCTCATGGTAGTGATAGGCGACGGTGTGGCCGTCGATCTCGCCGATGGTGCCCTCCTGGGCGCGGATGCAGCCGGCGAAGTAGCGGAAGCGGTCCACCACCAGGGGCACGTCGGCGTTGAGGGTCTCGCGCACCGCCTTGCCGTTGTCCCAGGTCTCGGCTACGGCCAACTTCTCCAGATTGGCCTCCAGGCGATCGGTGATCTTGAGCAGGATATTGGAGCGGGCGGTCACCGAGGTGGCACCCCAGGCGGCCTTGGCGGCATGAGCGGCGTCCAGGGCAAGCTCTCACCGGCCAGGTCGCCAGGGCCTGACGCAGGGCGGGCAGCAGACGCGTCGCCAGGGCGGCGATGTCCCCCTGGGGGCGGCTGAGCAACCGCAGGGTGGTTAGGCGTTCGGAAAGGCGGTCCGGGTCACGGTAAAGGCCCAGCACCGCCTCCAGTGCGGCAAGGGTGATCTTGCCCAGCCGTAGGGCACGCTTGAGGGGGTTGCGCTTGATCGCGGCAATCAGGTCCTTGCGCCCCACCGGTAGCCCGGCCTGGGGGCCGCCGAGGAGTTTGTCGCCGGAGAAGGCCACCAGATCGGCGCCGGCGGCGAGGGTCTCCCGGGGGGTCGGTTCGTGGGGCAGGCCCCAGCGCTCCAGATTCGCCAGGGCGCCAGAGCCCAGATCGGCGACGAAGGGCAGGTCGTGCTCATGGGCCAGGCTGGCCAGCTCGGCCTCTGGCACCGCCTGGGTGAAGCCCTGGATGGCGTAGTTGCTGGCATGAACCTTCATCAGCAGGGCGGTGCGCGGGCCGATGGCGGTGGCGAAGTCCCGCCGATGGGTGCGGTTGGTGGTGCCGACTTCGACGAGCCGGGCGCCGGCGCTGCGCATGATGTCGGGGATGCGGAAGGCGCCGCCGATCTCGATGAGTTCGCCCCGGGAGACGATGACCTGTTTCTTGCACGCCAGGGTATTGAGCAGCAGGAAGACGCCGGCGGCATTGTTGTTGACCACCGTGGCGGCCTCGACGCCGGTGAGTTCCCGCATCAGTTCGGCAACCAGGTCGTCACGGTCACCGCGCCCCCCGGAATCCAGGTCATATTCCAGGGCGCAGGGCTCGCGGGCGGCGGTGACCAGGGCCTGGATGGCCTCTTCCGGCAGGGGTGCCCGGCCCAGGTTGGTATGCAGCACGGTACCGGTGAGGTTGAATACGGGCCGCAGGCGCGGGGTCAGCCGCCCGGTGAGGCGGGCGGCGAGTTGGGGGACCAGGCTGGCCTCGTCCATTGACACCAAGTCCCTTGGTTCCCTAGCAGGAAAGGGCACGTCCAATGACTTTATGGCCAGATTGACCTCGGCCACCGGCTCGCTGGCCCACTGGGCGCGGGTCTCGGCCAGAAGCTCACGGATGGTCGTCACCGCCGTCTCCCGCCCATTGGCCGCGATCAGGCCTTGCACGCCTGGCCAGCGCAGGATGCGATCAACGCTAGTCGGACGCCAGGGAACTAGCCCTTGGCCAGGGTGAAGCTATACCAGTGTCCTAGCGCCCGGTGTCATATCATCTCTAATGGCATGATCAAGCATACTTTGGCTTCTAGCGATGAGGTCTGCAAACAAGAGGCTAAACTGGATAGTGGAAATCAACCAACAAGAAGAAATCGAGCAATGACCGACATCAATACCGATTATTTTTCGCGCTGCATTGCCACGCTAGAGCGTGCCTTCCATGGCCTGCAGGGACTAGCGCCTGAAGATGATCTATACGATATTTATCGGGCCGCATGCGTCAAGGAGTTTGAAATTATCCTTGAACAAGCCGGAAAGCTATTGAAAAAATGCCTGAAGCCTTTCTTTGCCACGTCTAAACAGGCTGATCAGTTGACTTTCAAAGATATTTTTCGCCATGGCGCCAAACATGGCTTGTTGGAACTCGACGAGGTGGAACGCTGGCTGAGATATCGCGATAATCGCAACGACACCGCCCATGATTATGGGGAGGGTTTCGCCGAGGAGACCCTCAGACTATTACCTCAGTTCATCATAGACGCGCAACACCTCCATGGGGTGATCCAACGCCATGGCGAATAACCTGCTGATACGTGAAAAAGATCGGGTTGCGCTGATGCAACTGTTGTCGCGCTATTTACCGGGCGTGACCGCTTGGGCCTATGGTTCACGGGTGAATGGCACGGCACACGAGGCCAGCGATCTGGATATCGTTCTGCGCTCATCGGATTTATCACCGATTTCATGGCTTGCGTTGGAGGATTTTTTTACGGCGCTGCGGGAATCGAACATCCCGATCCTGGTTGAGGCGCGAGATTGGGCGCGTTTGCCGGATTCCTTCCATCGTGAGATTTTAAAAAATTATTGGGAATTGAACGCGGATCATCCTAATGATCAGGCTTGATCTTCAACCAAGCCGACTGACGCAAGGCGCCAATTATTTATGCCGATCATTTGCAAGTAGCTGCCAATAATTCGCTCAGGGGGGTGGCCTGTGCCGCGGCGGGAACAGCGGGCTCCAGTTGGATTTGCGCCACCAGCCGAGCCAAGGCCGGGCGCCATCTCGAGTCCAGCGCCCAGCCCGCCGGGGCCAGGGGCGCCATGCCATGCTCCTGGCAGCGTTGCAGAAAGGCGCGATCGGGCAGGGGGATGTCCGGATAGGTGTCAAAGAGGTTCTGCTGGGCCTCCACGAGTTGGGCGGTGAAGGCGAGAAAATCCTCCAGGCCGTGCCCCTGGGCCAGGTGGCGCAGCCGGTCGGCGCGCGCGGTGAAGAGGCGGCCGGCGGGCAGGCGCAGCCGGGGGAAATCCCCGCTACCGGGGCCCGTGCCGGGTGAATCGATCTGTTCTGGGATATCCGTGGTCACGGGTTCTCTAGCTTTCTGGGTGTCTTACTTTCTGGATGTCTGGTTGCATGCCATTCAGGGCTCTCGGTCCCTGGGGACTCTTTATCTCTGGCCCACTGATTTACTTGGGCATTGGGCCTGCCGCTTTTTGGTCTCCGGGCCTCTGGCTTCTCGGGCGCTGAAGGCGCTGACTTTCTTTATCCCTGACTGGGGGGAAACAAAAACCGGGCGACGAAGTTGCCGCCCGGCGCCCAGGGGACCCGCTCCCGGGTCCCCTGGGCGGAGTCACGCCGCTGGCAAAGCTTCAGGATCGCTCATTGACCCCTCTTCTGGCTCATTCGCCCGTCATCTGCCGGAACCAGGCACGATGGTGCTGCTTGGCCCAGGCGCGGGTGACCCGGCCATACCACATAGCGCGGATGGTGCCCTTGGCCCAGATGGCGGCGTAGGCATGGACGAAGATGGGGATGATCATCAGCGCCGCGGTGGCCGCGTGCGCCACCGCCGCCCTGCCCGACACCGGTGAAAAGAGTACTTGACAACATTAGAATACACTAATATTCTACTTACCCAAGGACAGCGACCACGCTGGCCCCAACACCCAACCAACAAAATAGAGAGCACAAAGATGAAAAAGCTTGCTACCGCCGCCGCTATCGCCGCCCTCCTTGGCGCCTCCGCCTCCGCTTCCGCCTGGTGGGGCGGTCCCGGTGGTTGGGGTGGTCCTGGCTACGGCAACAACAACTGGATGAACGATATGTTCGGCGACGGAGACGCCTACGGTGATTTCAACATGAGCTTCGGTGGTGGCGGACGCGGCTGGGGCCGTGGCTATAACCGCTACAACGATTACTACGGTTATGGCCCCTACTGGGGTGGCCCTTATGGCTACGCCCCTTACGGCGCGCCTTATGCCCCTTACGCCCCGCCCGCTCCCCCGGCCGCTCCGGCTGCCCAGGCCAAGTAAGTCGCTGTTGAGCTGACTCACATCACTGCGCACAGGGAGGTGCGCGCAAGCCCTCGCCGGTTTTTTGGCGTCGGTTGAGGGTTAAATGTCGTGGCAGTAGCAAGCTCCCTCGCTGACGCCCTTTTTCCGCTTACCCCGCCACCCCGCATCTCCCCGGCCAATCTCCCCGCTCGCTTCCGGCATCTCCCGGGCTATTGTCTCGGCGCTCTCAACCCGGCGCCCTTGGAAAGCCTTCAGCGACCTCCGTCGCCAACACGGCTTTTCAGCACCGCCTGTTCGACGCTGATCGGGCGTCATCCCCCACTTTCCTGGTCGCCAACAGGGACCCTCGGCACCGAGCCATGGACCCGGTGCACTTTGCGTTTATTTACTCTGGTTGCGCCAAGGTCCATGTGGTTGCAGCTCGCCGCCGATCAGCCTCATCAACCCTCCCCCGGCACCCTGACCCACCCCTCCATCAGCACCCTCGCGCTGCGGCTCATGATCGCCTTGGTCACCGTCCAGTCGCCCCCGACCTGCCGCGCCTCGGCGCCCACCCGCAGGGTGCCCGAGGGATGGCCGAAGCGCACCGCCGTGCGCTCCCCGCCCCCGGCGGCCCGGTTGACCAGGGTGCCGGGAATGGCCGCCGCGGTACCGATGGCCACCGCCGCGGTGCCCATCATGGCGTGATGCAGCTTGCCCATGGACAGGGCGCGCACCAGCAGGTCGATGTCCGCCGCCCGGACCGCCTTGCCGCTGGAGGCGACATAGTCCGCCGGCGGGGCGACGAAGGCCACCTTGGGGGTGTGCTGACGGGTCGCCGCCTCGGCCAGGTCCTGGATCAGCCCCATGCGCAGCGCCCCGTGGGCGCGGATCGTCTCGAACCGCGCCAGGGCCTGGGGATCGCCATTGATCGCCTCCTGCAACTCGGTCCCGGTATAACCCAGGGCCGCGGCCTCGACGAAGATCGTCGGGATGCCGGCATTGATCAGCGTCGCCTGCAAGGTACCAACCCCCGGCACCACCAGCTCGTCCACCAGGTTACCGGTGGGGAACATGGCCCCGCCCCCCTCGCCGTCGCCCTCGTCCGCCGGGTCGAGGAATTCAAGCTGGATCTCCGCAGTGGGGAAGGTCACGCCATCCAGCTCGAAGTCACCCGTCTCCTGCACCGCGCCGGCGGTCATGGGCACCCGGGCGACAATGGTCTTGCCGATATTGGCCTGCCAGATGCGTACCGTCGCCAGGCCGTCCGCCGGGATGCGGTCGGGGTCCACTAGCCCATTGGCCAGGGCGAAGGGGCCCACGGCGGCGGACAGGTTGCCGCAGTTACCGCTCCAGTCGACGAAGGCCTGGTCGATGGACACCTGGCCGAACAGGTAATCGACATCGTGATCGGGCTTGGTGCTTTTGGCCAGGATGACCGTCTTGCTGGTGCTGGAGGTCGCCCCGCCCAGGCCGTCGATCTGCTTGCCATAGGGGTCCGGGCTGCCGATGACGCGCAACAGCAGCCGGTCCCGGGCGGGACCGGGCACCTGGGCGGCGGGCGGCAGGTCCTGGAGACGGAAGAAGACACCCTTGCTGGTGCCGCCGCGCATGTAGGTGGCGGGGATCTTGATCTGGGGGAGGTGAGCCATGGTCGTGGGATTCCGGTGAAGAATGGACGAATCGGTGGACGTGACGGATGGAGGGAGGATCGTTGAACGGATGGCGGTGTGGATGGCAAGCGTGAGCGGCGAGTTGATCACTCCCCTCTCCCCTCGTGGGAGAGGGGTGGGGAGAGAGGGGGAACAGGCTCGGCAAGGGCAGCGAGGACGCGGGTCAGTACGCCTTCGGGATGTTGCAGGATGTCGTGATTCCAGAAGCGCATGATCCGGAAACCGTGCTGTCTGAGCCAGGCATCACGCGCGGCATCGCCCTCGCTACCGTTATGCTGGCCGCCATCGGCCTCGACGATCAGCCGGGCACCAAAATGAATGAAATCGACGACATAAGGGCCAAGGGGTTGCTGGCGGCGAAACTTGTGGCCCGCCAGGCGGTGGCCACGAAGCTGGCGCCATAGCAACTGCTCGGCATCGGTCAGGTTCTGGCGCAGGGCCTTGGCGAAGGCGCGTTGGTCCATGCTTGGGTGCTAACCCGCTCTCTGCATTGCTCGCTTTCCCCCTCTCCCCAACCCCTCTCCCGCGAGGGGAGAGGGGCTGAGAGGACAGGTCCTGGCCGGATACCCTGTGGTCAGGATCTGGCTTGACGCGCGGATGGGGCGGACCTGGACCGCACGCCTTGCCCAAGAAAGTCCCTGGCAAAGCGCTGCAACCTCACGCATGTCCGGGGAAATCCTTGGCAAAGCGCTGCTACCTCACGCCTGCCCAAGGAAATCCTTGGCGAAGCGCTGCAACACGCCGCCGGCCGCGTAGATCGACACCTCCTCGGCGGTATCGAGGCGGCAGGTCATGGGCACCGCCAGGCGCTCGCCGTTTTGCCGGTGGATGACCAGGGTCAGGTCGCCGCGCGGGACGCGCTCGCCGATGACGTCATAGGTCTCGGTGCCGTCCAGGCCCAGGGTCAGGCGGTTGGTGCCGGGCTTGAACTCCAGGGGCAGCACGCCCATGCCAATGAGGTTGGTGCGGTGGATGCGCTCGAAGCCCTCTGCGGCGATAGCCTCGACCCCGGCCAGGCGCACGCCCTTGGCCGCCCAGTCGCGCGACGAGCCCTGGCCATAGTCCGCCCCGGCGACGATGATCAGCGGCTGCCCACGGTTCATGTAGGTCTCGATCGCCTCCCACATGCGCAGCACCTCGCCCTCCGGCTCCACCCGCGCCAGGGAGCCCTGCCGCACCTGCCCCTGGGCATCCCGCACCATCTCGTTGAGGAGCTTGGGATTGGCGAAGGTGGCGCGCTGGGCGGTCAAATGGTCGCCGCGATGGGTGGCGTAGGAGTTAAAGTCCTCCTCCGGCAGGCCCATCTTGGCCAGGTACTCGCCGGCGGCGCTGTTGGCCAGGATGGCGTTGGACGGCGAGAGGTGATCGGTGGTGATGTTGTCGCCCAGGATCGCCAGGGGCCGCATGCCCGTGAGGGTGCGCTCGCCGGCCAGGGCGCCCTCCCAGTAGGGCGGCCGGCGGATGTAGGTGCTCTGGGGCCGCCAGTCGTAGAGCGGGCTCGGCGCCGCGGCCACCGCCCCCAGGTCGAACATGGGGATATAGACCTGGTGGAACTGCTCCGGTTTGACGCAGGCGGCGACGATCGCGTCGATCTCCGCGTCGCTCGGCCACAGGTCCTGGAGGCGGATGGGGTTGCCGTTGCTGTCCTGGCCCAGGGCGTCCCGCTCGATGTCGAAGCGGATGGTGCCGGCGAGGGCATAGGCCACCACCAGGGGCGGCGAGGCGAGGAAGGCCTGCTTGGCGTAGGGGTGGATGCGGCCGTCGAAGTTGCGGTTGCCGGAGAGGACGGCGACGGCATACAGATCCCGGGCGATGATCTCCTGCTGGATCTGGGGGTCCAGGGCGCCGGACATGCCGTTGCAGGTGGTGCAGGCATAGCCGACGATGCCGAAGCCCAGCTGCTCCAGCTCGGGCAGCAGCCCGGCGGCCTCCAGGTAGAGCCGGGCCACCTTGGATCCCGGGGCGAAGGAGGTCTTGACCCAGGGCTTGCGCACCAGACCCAGGGCGTTGGCCTTTTTGGCCAGCAGCCCGGCGGCGACCACGTTGCGCGGGTTGCTGGTATTGGTGCAGGAGGTGATGGCGGCGATGATCACCGCGCCATCGGGCAGGCGGCCGGCGGCCTCGTCGGCGCGGGCGGCGGCGAGCTTGGCGGCGTCGGCGATGCCGCGCTCCGCCAGGGCGCGGGTGGGCAGGCGGCGATGGGGGTTGGAGGGGCCGGCCAGGTTGCGCTCGACGCTGGACAGGTCGAATTCCAGCACCCGCGGATAGACGGCGCTGGCCAGGCTGTCGGCCCAGAGGCCGGCGGTCTTGGCATAGGCCTCGACCAGGGCCACCTGTTGGGGCTCGCGGCCGGTGAGGCGCAGATAGTCCAGGGTCTGCGCGTCGATGGCGAACAGGGCCGCGGTGGCGCCATATTCCGGGCACATGTTGGAAATGGTGGCGCGGTCGCCGATGGACAGGCTGGCGGCGCCGTCGCCGAAGAACTCGACATAGGCCCCCACCACCCGTTCCTGACGCAGGAACTCGGTCAGGGCGAGGACGATGTCGGTGGCGGTGATGCCCGGCTGGCGCTGGCCAGTCAGGCGCACGCCGACGATATCCGGCAGGCGCATCATGGAGGCGCGACCCAGCATGACCGTCTCCGCCTCCAGGCCGCCGACGCCGATGGCGATGACCCCCAGGGCGTCGACATGGGGGGTGTGGCTGTCGGTGCCGACGCAGGTGTCGGGGAAGGCGACGGGTCTACCCTTTTCCTCCGGGACCTGCCCCTCCGGGCCGTCCTCAGCCGGGCGCACCTGAATCACCGGCGACATCTTCTCCAGGTTGATCTGGTGCATGATGCCGTTGCCGGCGGGGATGACATCCACGTTCTGAAAGGCGGTGCGCGTCCAGTCGATGAAGTGGAAGCGGTCCGCGTTGCGTCGGTCCTCGATGGCGCGGTTCTGGTCAAAGGCATCGGGTTCGAAGCCGGCGTGTTCCACCGCCAGGGAGTGGTCGACGATCAACTGGGTGGGCACCACCGGGTTGACCCGGGCCGGGTCCCCGCCCTGCTCGGCGATGGCGTCGCGCAGGCCGGCCAGGTCCACCAGGGCGGTCTGGCCCAGGATGTCGTGGCACACCACCCGCGCCGGGTACCAGGGGAAATCCAGGTCCTGGCGACCCTCGATGAGCTGGCGCAGGGCGTCGTTGAGCAACGCCGGGTCGCAGCGGCGCACCAGGTTCTCCGCCAAGACGCGGGCGGTGTAGGGCAGGCGGTCATAGGCCCCGGACGCAAGGGCATCCACGGCGGCGCGGGCGTCGAAGTAGTCCAGGTCGGTGCCGGGGAGGGGCTGGCGGTAGGCGGTGTTCATGGGAAGTTTCCGTCAGGTGGGCGTGAGGTGCTGTCCGGTAGTCAGGTGCCGAAGGGGAGCCGCAGGGTTCGTGGTCAGGGCCGAGGCCCCGGCGACTGGCCTGGCCGGGGAGGGTCGGGGGGCCTCTGGCGGGGGTGTCAACCGCAGGGATGTGGTTGCCAAGCCTCCAGGGATGGATTCACGGCGTCCCCCGCCGGAGGCCACCCGACCCGGGCGTTGCCAAGGTTTCATCCCCCTCTCCCCAGCCCTCCCCCGCCAGGGGGGAGGGAGGAAGCAGGTATCAGGCGCGCCAACGCGGGGGGGTTCCTTCCCGCGCGCAACGCCCGCGTCATTCCGGGTCTGGCTCTGCCTAGGGATTAGCGCTGGTCGAGCGGCACCCAGGGACGATTCTCCGGCCCGGTGTAGTTGGCGCTGGGGCGGATGATCTTGTTGTCGATGCGCTGCTCGATGATGTGGGCGGTCCAGCCGGCGGTGCGGGCGATGACGAACAGGGGGGTGAACATGGCCGTGGGCACGCCCATGAGCCGGTAGCTCACCGCGGAGAACCAGTCGAGGTTGGGGAACATCTTCTTGATGTCCCACATGATGGTCTCCAGGCGCGCGGCGATGTCATAGCACTGGTGGTCGCCGGCGTCGTCGGCCAGGCGCTTGGCCACGCTCTTGATCACCTGGTTGCGCGGGTCGCCGATGGTGTAGACCGGATGGCCAAAGCCGATGACGATCTCCTTGCGCTCCATGCGGGCGCGGATGTCGGCCTCCGCCTCGTCGGCCGTGGCGTAGCGGCACTGGATGTCGCAGGCCACCTCGTTGGCGCCGCCGTGCTTGGGTCCGCGCAGGGCGCCGATGGCGCCGGTGATGGCGGAGTAGAGGTCCGAGCCGGTGCCGGCGATGACGCGGGCGGTGAAGGTGGAGGCGTTGAACTCGTGCTCGGCGTAGAGGTTCAGGGAGGTGTGCATGGCGCGCACGTGCAGGTCCGAGGGCTGGCGGCCATGGAGCAGGTGCAGGAAGTGGGCGGCGATGGATTCGTCGTCGGTCTCCTCGTCGATGCGACGGCCATGGTGGCTGAAGTGGTACCAGTAGAGCAGCATGGAGCCGAAGCTGGCCATGAGGCGGTCACCGATGTCCCGCGCCGCCGCCAGGGGCTGGGTCTCCTTCTCCGGCTCCAGGGTGCCGAGGACCGAGGCGCCGGTGCGCAGCACGTCCATGGGGTGGGCGGAGGCGGGGAGTTGCTCCAGGACGGTCTTGAGGGCCGCCGGCAGGTTGCGCTGTGACTGGAGGTGGCGCTTGTACTCCGCCAACTGGCCGGGGTTGGGCAGGTCGCCGTGGATCAGCAGGTAGGCGATCTCCTCGAACTCGGCGATGTCGGCGAATTCGAGGATGTCATAGCCGCGGTAGTGAAGGTCGTTGCCAGTGCGCCCGACGGTGCAGACCGCGGTGTTGCCGGCGGCGGTGCCGGACAGGGCGACGGATTTCTTGACCTTGGGGGCTGCGGGTTGCTCGCTCATAAGTGTTACTCCAATGGTGCGGGTGTGAGGTCGGGCCTCAGGTTCGGCTGACCGGTCAGCGGGGTGACAGGATCAGCGGCGTCGAAAAGGGGTGATTAGGGCTCCTGCCTCCCAGGCACATGGCAAGCCTGAGGGCGGGATCGAGTCGGGTTTTAGCCATCGCCAATCGAGGTTCGGGGCTTCCGGGTCGGGTGGCGCCTGGCGGGGGACGCCGTGAATACGTCCCTGTAGGCTTGGCAACCGCATCCCTGCGGTTGACACCCCCGCCAGTCGCCCCCCGACCCTCCCTGGCGCTACCCGGCCGGAGGGAGGACTGAAAAGTGACCGGCATGCCAGGCCAGGTCCGGGGCTCAGTCCTCTCCGCCCGCGGCGAAGAGGGCGTCGAGCTTTTGCTCGAAGGCGTGGTAGCCCAGGTAGTCGTACAGTTCCATGCGCGTCTGCATCAGGTCCACCACCCCTTGCTGGGTGCCGTCGCGGCGGATGGCCTGGAAGACCTGGAGGGCGGCCTGGTTCATGGCGCGGAAGGCGGACAGGGGGTAGAGCACCAGGCCGACGCCGACACCGCCCAGCTCCTTCGTGGTGAAGAGGGGGGTGGAGCCGAACTCGGTGATGTTGGCCAGCACCGGCACGCCCACCGCCTGGACGAACTGGCGGTACTGGTCGAGCTCGGTCATGGCCTCGGGGAAGATCATGTCCGCCCCGGCCTCGACGCAGGCGCAGGCGCGGTCGATGGCGGACTGGAAGCCCTCCACCGCCAGGGCGTCGGTGCGGGCCATGATGACGAAGTCGTCCCGGGCGGCGTCGGCGGCGGCCTTGATGCGGTCGACCATCTCCCCCTGGGAGACGATGGCCTTGCCCGGGCGGTGGCCGCAGCGCTTGGCCTGGACCTGGTCCTCGATGTGGCAGCCGGCGGCGCCGGCGCGCATCAGGTCGCGCACGGTGCGCTCGATGTTGAAGGCGCTGGGGCCCAGGCCGGTGTCGGCGTCCACCAGCAGCGGGGTCTGGGTGACGTAGGTGATCCGGCGCACGTCCTCGCAGACGTCGTGGAGGTTGCTGATGCCCAGGTCGGGCAGGCCGAGGGAGCCGGCGGCAACGCCGCCCCCGGAGAGGTAGAGGGCACGGTAGCCGGTCTTCTCCGCCATGCGGGCGTGGTAGGCGTTGATGGTGCCGACCACCTGGAGGGGTTGTTCGTCACGGACGGCCTGGCGCAGGCGGGCGCCGGGGGAGAGGGTATCGGTCATGGTGGTTACTCGGTTCAGGTTGTTGGTTGTGGCGGCGGCGACCGGGATGTGGGCGGGTCCGCGGGGGGGAGGGGAGGAAGGCGCTGCCACGACCGACTGACCTCCGCTACCCCCAGCCCTACCCCGCGTGGGGCGGGCGAGTAGATGGACCCTAGACTGCCAACGCCCCCTTCCCGGGCAGGGGAGGCCGCCCCGGGTCAATGGGTCAGGGGCGGTGGCGTCGCCAGTTCGCCGTTCAGGCGCTTCTCCACCTGCTGGCGGGAGGCGCGGATGTGACGGCGCATGAGGATCTCCGCCAGCTCGCCGTCGCGGGCGGCGATGGCGTCGACGATCTGGGCATGCTCGCGCAGGGCGGTGGGGGCGCGGGGGCCGGACATGGCGAACTGGCAGCGGTACATGCGCACCAGGTGATAGAGGTCGTTGGCCAGCAGGTCCTGGAGGCGGGCGTTGTGGCTGCCGCGGACGATGCAGTAGTGGAAGTCCAGGTCGCCCTCGCTCTGGTAGTAGGCCAGGCCGTGGTCCTGGGCGACCTGGCGTTCGTGACGGGCGATGAGGTCCTGGAGTTCGGCGATCTCCGCGTCGCCCATGCGCTCCGCCGCCAGGCGCGCCGCCAGGCCTTCCAGGGCCTCGCGCAGGTAGTAGAGGTCCAGCAGGTGCTCGCTGGAAAGCTCCACCACCCGCGCCCCGACGTTGGGCCGGCGCACCACCAGGCTGGAGGACTCCAGCCGCCGCAGGGCCTCGCGCAGGGGGCCACGGCTGATGCCGTAGCGCCGCGCCAGCTCGGGCTCGCTCATCTTGGAGCCCGGCGGGAGCTGGCCGGCGACGATCTCCCGACGCATGCGGGTGAAGATCTGGTCGGCGAGGGTGATGTCCTGGTCAAGCATGGGGTGGGTGGGGCGCGCCTCAGGCGTGATGTCCGTAGCCGATGGTCTGGAGCTTGGCCTCGATCTCGTCGAGGATCGCCGGGTCGTCGATGGTGGCGGGCATGTTGAAGTCCTGGCCATCGGCGATGCGCTTCATGGTGCCGCGCAGGATCTTGCCGGAGCGGGTCTTGGGCAGGCGTTCGACCACGACCACCTTCTTGAAGTCGGCCACCGGGCCGATCTTCTCCCGCACCAGGGCCACCAGTTCGCGGTCGATCACCTCCTCGGGGCGGTCGACGCCGCTTTTCAGCACCACCAGGCCGACGGGGACCTCGCCCTTGAGTTGGTCGGCGGCGCCGATGACGGCGCATTCGGCGACGTCGGGGTGGGAGGCGAGGACCTCTTCCATGCCGCCGGTGGACAGCCGATGGCCGGCGACGTTGATGATGTCGTCGATGCGGGACATGATGAACAGGTAGCCCTCCTCGTCCTTCATGCCGGCGTCGCCGGTGAGGTAGTAGCCGGGCTCGGCGCTCAGATAAGAATCGACGAAGCGGTCGTCGTTCTGCCACAGGGTGGGCAGGCAGCCGGGGGGCATGGGTAGCTTGATCATGATGCGGCCGATCTTGCCCGGGTCCTGTACGTGGCCGTCGTCGTCGAGGATGCGCACGTCATAGCCAGGCACGGCCTTGGTCGGGGAGCCGGCCTTGACCGGCAGGGGCTCGACGCCCATGAGGTTGGCGGCGATGCCCCAGCCGGTTTCGGTCTGCCACCAGTGGTCGATGACCGGGCGCTGGAGGATGTCCTGGGCCCAGGTGAGGGTGTCGGGGTCGCAGCGCTCGCCGGCCAGGAACAGGGCGCGGTAGCGGGACATGTCGTATTGCTTGAGGAATTCGGCCTTGGAGTCGACGCGCTTGATGGCGCGCAGGGCGGTGGGGGCGGTGAACATGACCGAAACCCCGTGCTCGCTGATCACGCGCCAGAAGGCGCCGGCGTCGGGGGTGCCGACGGGCTTGCCTTCGTAGATGATGGTGGTGCAGCCGTAGAGCAGGGGGGCGTAGACGATGTAGGAGTGGCCGACCACCCAGCCGACGTCGGAGGCGGCCCAGAAGACCTCGCCGGGTTGCATGGCGTAGAGGTGCTTCATGCTCCAGGTCATGGCGACGGCGTGGCCACCGTTGTCGCGCACCACGCCCTTGGGGATGCCGGTGGTGCCGGAGGTGTAGAGGATGTAGAGGGGGTCGGTGGCGGCGACCGAGACGCAGGGCTGGGGTTGGGCGCTGGCTATGGCCGTCTCCCAGTCGACGTCGCGGCCTTCGACCATGGTCCCGGGTTCCTGGGGGCGGCGCAGGATGACGCAGTGGTCGGGCTTGTGCTTGGCCATGTCGATGGCCTGGTCGAGGAGGGGCTTGTAGTGCACCACCCGGCTGGGCTCGATGCCGCAGGAGCCGGCGACCATGACCTTGGGCTTGGCGTCGTCGATGCGAGTGGCCAACTCGCGGGAGGAGAAGCCGCCGAAGACCACCGAGTGAATGGCGCCGATACGCGCGCAGGCGAGCATGGCGATGGCGGCCTCGGGGACCATGGGCATGTAGACAATGACCCGGTCGCCCTTGGTCACCCCCAGGCTGGTGAGGACGCCGGCGAAGCGGCCGACCAGGTCCTGGAGCTCGGCGTAACTGATCTTGCGCTGCGACTGGGTGACGGGGCTGTCGTGGATGATGGCGATCTGGTCGCCGCGGCCGGCCTCGACGTGGCGGTCGACGGCGTTATAGCAGGTATTCAGCATGCCGCCGGCGAACCAGCGGTAGAAGGGGGGCCGGGAGTCATCCAGGACCTTGTCCCAGGGCTTGTCCCAGTGGATGGCCTGGGCGGCCTCGGCCCAGAAACCCTCGGGATCGGACAGGGAACGCTGGTAAACCTCGTCGTAGCTCATGACCGTCTCTCCTCGTAATGGATGATTGTGCATTGTTATGAATACCAGGCGTCACCACACTCCCGGCCGCCAGGATTGTCGACAATCTCAGGCGATAGGCGGGTAAAATAACCCATTTCCCGATCATGTCAACCCCTGATGTCGACAATTATCCCCATCCCTGGTCAAGTTTCGGCATTTCCTGCCTCCCGCCACAGCATGCCCCGCAGCCCATAGCCCGCCAACGCCAGGACCAGCAGCACCGACAGCAGGAAGGGCTCCCAGCCCAGGGCGCGATAGATGGCCACCGCCAGCCAGGACCCCAGGCTACCGCCGAAGTAATAGGAGGCGATGTAGAGGCCATTGACCACGCCGCGGTAGGGGCCGCCCATCTGATTCACCTGGCCCGACAGGCGGGTGTGGATGAGGAACATGCCGCCGCAGAAGGCGAACATGGCCAGGTAGGTCCCCCCCATGCCGGAGAGGGCGAAGAGGCCGACCCCCAGGGCATAGATCCCCAGACCCAGGGCGTAGAGGGGCCCCTCGGTGCGGAACCAGCGGCGGATGCGTTCGGTGTTCAGGGAGACCAGCATCCCCGAGAGGTAGCCCAGATAGGCGAAGCCGATGCCGGCGCTACCGGTGCCCGGGTCCCGCTGCGCCAGATGGAAGGGCAGGACATTGAGGACCGAGGCGAAGACGAAGAAGATGCAGAAGACGGCAAGATAGGCCTGGGGGGCGCCGGGCCGCGCCATGACCGCCAGAAAGATGCGCGGCGTCACCACCCCAAAGCGACTTTCCTGATCGCCGGGCAGGCGCAGGGCCCAGATCCCCATCGCCAGGAGGGCCGGCGCCCAGATGCCCAGCGCCAGGCGCCAATCCCAGACCGAGGCCACCAGGCCGCTCAAGGCCCGGCCGGAGAACCCGCCGAGGATGGTGGAGGCGATATACCAGGCCAGGGCCTGGCGCAGGCGCTCCGGTGCCGCCGAGGCGGCGACGAAGGTCATGAGGGCGGTGAAGAGGGCGGGCAGACAGAGCCCGATCAACAGGCGCAGGCTCAGCATCAGCCACCAGGCATCCGCCAGGGCCAGACCGATCTGGCACAGCCCCAGCAGCAGGGCGGCGCCCGCCAGCATGGGCCGTGCCGGCACCGACACCAGCAGGTAGCCATAAATCAGGGGCGCCACGGCCAGGGGCAGCATGGCCAGGGTGATGAGGAGCGAGGCCTCCGTCGGCGCCCGGCCGAAATCCGCCGCCAGCACGGGCAGGAGGGGCTGGGGGGCGTATAGGGTGCTGAAGCCGAAGACCGACAGCAGCAGGATGACCAGAGGCGGGCGGGCGCGGGTCACGGGAGAGTCCAAGGACGAGGGTGGTTAGACCAGCCATTCTACGCCGGCAATCCCGGCGGCAGATCCACAACCCTCAGGGCTCAACCGCCCTCGGCCACGCAACCCAGGCGCTCGATGCCGGCCTCGGCCATGGCCACGGCGCGGAAGATGGCGCGGCCCTTGTTCATGGTCTCCTTCCATTCCAGATCGGGTACCGAGTCGGCGACGATGCCGGCGCCGGCCTGGATGTGGAGTTGCTGGTCCTTGATGACGGCGGTGCGGATGGCGATGGCGGTGTCCATGTTGCCGTTCCAGGACAGGTAGCCGACGGCGCCGGAGTAGATACCGCGCTTGACCGGCTCCAGCTCGTCGATGATCTCCATGGCGCGGATCTTGGGCGCGCCGGAGACGGTGCCGGCGGGGAAGGTGGCGCGCAGCACGTCGAGGGCATCCAGCCCCGGGCGCAGTTCGCCGATGACGTTGGAAACGATGTGCATGACGTGGGAGTAGCGCTCCACGATCATGCGCTCGGTGAGGCGCACGGTGCCGATGCGGGCGACGCGGCCGACGTCGTTGCGGCCCAGGTCGATGAGCATCAGGTGCTCGGCCAGTTCCTTGGGATCGGCGAGGAGTTCCTCCTCCAGGGCGCGGTCCTCGGCCTCGGTGGCGCCACGACGCCGGGTGCCGGCGATGGGCCGCACGGTGACCACCCCGTCCTCCAGCCGGGTGAGGATCTCCGGCGAGGAGCCGACGATGTGGAAGCCGCCCAGGTCCATGTAGTGCATGTAGGGCGAGGGGTTGAGGCCGCGCAGGGCACGGTAGAGGTCGATGGGCCGCGCCTGGAAGGGGATGGACAGGCGCTGGGACAAGACCACCTGCATGCAGTCGCCGGCCAGGATGTAGTCCTTGATACGCTCCACCGCCGCCTTGAAGCCGGCCTCGGTGAAGCCGGAGACGAAATCGGTCTCGCTCACCTGGCGCGCCGGGCCGGGGGGCGGGCGGGGAGCGCCGCGGCGCATGAGCAGGATCAGGGCGTGGAGGCGCGCCTCGCCGTCGGCCAGGGTCTCGCCGGCGCTGGGGTCCAGGTGGGTGATGAGGTACATGCGCCCGCTGAGGTTGTCGAAGACGACGATCTCATCGGCGACCATGAGCAGGATGTCCGGGGTGCCCAGGGGGTCGGGGTTGGGGCAGCGGGCCAGGCGCGGCTCGATGTAGCGGATGCTGTCGTAGCTGAAATAGCCCGCCAGGCCCCCGGCGAAGCGCGGCATGCCCTCGGCGGCGGGGGCGACCTTGAAGCGGCGCTGGAAGGCGCTGATCCAGGCCAGGGGGTCCGGGGTCTCTTCCTCCTCGATCAGCCGGCCGTCGCTCCAGACCCGCAACTGGTGCCCGCTGACCTCGATACGGGTCCGGCTGGGCAGGACCAGGATGGAATAGCGCCCCCACTTCTCGCCGCCGTGGACGGACTCGAAGAGACAGGAGTAGGGCCCGCCGGCGAGCTTGAGATAGGCGCTCAGCGGGGTGTCGAGGTCGGCGAGGACCTCGCAGATCAGGGGGATACGGTTGTAGCCCTGGGCGGCGAGGCTGGCAAAGCGTTCAGGGGTCATGAGGATCTCCGGAAAGGGGCAGGCGGGTGGGATGGCAGCTGAGTCAAACTTGCCAGCGCCGCCATCGCCATCCGGAGTCGTTGGCGACCGGCGGTTCCTCCCGAGTGGCGCCCAACCGGCCGCTCATACCCACTCACCCTCGGACGTCTTGCCCATCATGCCACACAAAAGGCCCGTACCTTGGTCAGGGAGCCCCGGCCAGCAGCCTCTTGACCTCGGTCAGGGCGTCCAGAACCGCGTCCGGATGGTAATCGCGGATGTCCTGGCCGTGGTTATAGCCATAGCTCATGCAGAAGATGGTGAAGCCAGCGGCGCGGGCGGCCTTCACGTCGCTGATGGAGTCGCCGATCATCAGCGCCTGCGCCGGCTCGGCCCCGAAGTGGGCGGCGGCATGGAGCAGGGGCAAGGGGTCCGGCTTGCTGCGGGGCAAGGTGTCGCCACTGATGACGATCTCGAAATAGTCCCGCACCCCCAGGTCCCGCAACAGGGGCTCTGTGAACTGGGCCGCCTTGTTGGTCACGCAGCCCAGGCGATAACCGGCGGCCTTGAGCCAGTCGAGCCCATCGCGAATACCCGGAAAGAGTTGGGAACGCTGGGAGGTATTGTCGCGATAAAGCTCCAGGAAGATGGGATAGGCCACCTGGAAATCGGCCTCGTCCGGCTCGCCCTCCAGTTGGCCGATGAGCGCGCGCCGCACCAGGCGCTCGACCCCATTGCCCACCCAGTTGCGGACCTTGGCCTCGCCGTGGGGCGGGCGGCCCAGACGCGCCATCATGGCATCGACGCAATAGGCCAGGTCCGGCACGCTGTCCACCAGGGTGCCGTCCAGGTCGATGAGGATCATGGAGGGGTGCATGATTGCATCCTCAAGGGCATAACAAACTCAATTTGCTGTCTGAGCGGATCGGGTGGCAGATGTTCATGTACTCGCCGGCGTGATCCGCGACCAGTGAACGGGTCCCGCTGCCTCAGCCGCCCGCGCCCGCCAGGGCCCGGCGCATCTCGGCGATGATGCTGTCGTAGCGGTTCGGGTCCCCGGCCTTACCGTAGCCGAAGATCCCGGAGCCGGAGACGAAGGTGTCGGCGCCCGCAGCTTTGATCTGGGCGATGTTGTCAGCCTTGACCCCGCCGTCGACCTCCAGACGTATGTCGAGTCCGGAGGCGTCGATCAGCTTGCGTACCTGGCGCAGCTTGTCGAGGGCGGAGGGGATGAAGCTCTGGCCACCGAAGCCCGGGTTGACGGACATGAGCAGGATCATGTCGCACTTGTCCAAGACATAATCCAGGACGCTCAGGGGCGTGGCCGGGTTGAAGACCAGGCCGGCCTTGCAGCCCTCGTTGCGGATGAGTTGGAGGGTGCGGTCGATGTGCTCGCTGGCCTCCGGGTGGAAGGTGATATAGGTGGCGCCGGCCTTGGCGAAGTCGGGCACGATCCGGTCCACCGGCTTGACCATCAGGTGGACATCGATGGGCGCGGTGACGCCATGCTTGCGCAGGGCCTCGCACACCAGGGGCCCGATGGTCAGGTTGGGCACGTAGTGGTTGTCCATGACATCGAAGTGGACGATGTCGGCGCCGGCGGCGAGGACGCTGTCCACCTCCTCGCCCAGCTTGGCGAAGTCCGCGGACAGGATTGAAGGTGCGATCAGATCAGCGGCCATGACGGTCTCTCCCCTTGTATGCCGGTACAGCCTGGCAGGGCCTCCGGACCTGTTGTCTTAGAGCGCGACACTCTACCCCAAGCCCCGGGGATTTTCAGCTTCTGGTGGCGTCAGACCGGCTGAGCATCCCAGACTGGCAGGCCATTGACGATCTCCAGACGGATGCCCAGCTCGCTGGCCTGGAGAAGGGTTGCCGATAGGCTCATAGTTTCTCTACCTCCTGCCTATGGAAAGATGTACAGATCGCATTTCCGTTTTCGGCATCGCCGTTCTCGGCATCGATAGGGAGAGTCGGAAAAACCGAAAAATGAGGTGCGCTGACCATATGCCCCTCAGCGGGAGAGACGCTACCCCTTCCGTGCCGCGATGATCATCTCGTAGGCCTGGCGAATTTCGTGAGTTTTCTGCGCGGCGAGCTTCATCATCTCCTCCGGCAGCCCCTTGGACACCAGCTTGTCCGGGTGATGCTGACTCATCAGCCGCCGATAGGCGCGTTTGATCTCGGCCTCATCCGCCTGGGGGCTGACGCCCAGCAGTTCGTAGGCCTGTTCCAGGGTGGGACCCTGGGGTTCGGCCTGACGCCAGCCAGCCCCGGGGCCACCAGGTCCGGCCCCGCCCCCAGCCCCACCCTGAGCGTATTCCCAGCGCATCCGCGCCAGGTGCTCCAGGCGACTGAAGATGAATTCCGGGATGCCCAACTGGTCACGGATGCGCTGCAAGATGCGCTGCTCGGCGGGGGCGGCCAGGCCATCGGCGTAGGCGGCCTGGATCTGGATCTCGATGAACATCTGCAACAGGGTGGCGCGGCGGTGGCACTCCCGCCGGAACTGTTCCAGGACCCCGTCCAGATCAAAGTCATCCGCCTTGCCCTGATTGAACAGGGCAACGGCGGCGGCGCGGGTTTCCGGGGTGAGGTCCATGCGCCGGATTACCGCTTCCGCCAAGGCGATCTCCTCGGGCGACACCCGGCCATCGGCCTTGGCCAGATGGCCGAGGACGGAGAAAGTGGCGGTGAAGAAGGCAGTCTGGACCCGCTCACGGTCACCGGGTCCGGACTGCGCCTCCTCGGTCTGGAGGGAGGCCAGCCCCTTGTCGAGCTTATGACCGACCACGCCCCCGAGAAGGGCCCCGATGGGCCCCCCCAGCACAAAGCCCAGGGCCCCGCCAACGACCTTACCCCACCATGCCATGTTCGTGACTCCGCGCCTTAGGCCTGACGGACTTCCGTCGCCTGCTAATTGCCATGAGGGTCCCGTCGCACCCTCGGATGATGAAAGGCAGCCCCTGTCCCCGGGGGCTGCCTCTCACGCCAACCATCTGCCGGGAAAGATAGCATGGCCGCCCCTGCGCAAGACGCCCAAAACGCCGGGGGCGCTGGCCTACTTACCGTGCAGGTATTCCTCGTCGCGAAAAGAGTAGACCCATTGGGGGCGGAAGGCCACGAGCACGGTCATCACCCAACCGTTGACGATGGCCTCCGGCAGGAACATGAGGGGGAAGAAGGGCAGGAAGCCGTGATTCAGTTGCGAAAAACTATAGGCCCCCGTTGCCACCAGCAGACCGGTGACTAGATAGCCCGTGACAATCCCGACGAAACCGGCGGTGAGGAAGCCGTTGACCAGGACATAGACGAAGAAGTGGCGGGGCAGATAGGCGCGGATGAGGACCAGCAGGATCTGGGTCAGGGTGACGGGGACGACGGCACCGATCAAGGCATTGACCGCGAACGACTCCCAGCCGGCTCCAGTATTGAGGCAGACCCCCACCAGGGCCAGGCTGGCGCCAATGACCGCCAGGGACCAGCCGAACATGAGGGTGAGCGCGGTCAGCCCCAGCAGGTGAAAGCTGAGCCCTGGCTTGACCAGGACCTGGGCATGCCAGAGC
>JAHDND010000047.1 GCA_018435665.1 Candidatus Thiosymbion sp.
CCATCGACCACGATCAGCGCGGCACGGCTGCTACCGGAGTCCTCGATTTCCCTTGCCAAGCGGCGCGGCACATGGTGCAGCATGGCTGGATTGGTCGGCGGCAAGTTGATCAGACTGGAGTAGTGGTCGGCCAGCCAAGCGGCAAAGGTCGTGTTCAGTGCATCGCCGATTTCCCTGAGCCGGGTCTGATACTCGGTGCTGTTGCCACAATGAACCAGCGAAGAAAGTTCGGCCCATTTCAATGCAAAGGCGGTCCAGTCCGAGTAACGCGCTTCAGCAGTGGGCAGTTCCTTCTCGACAAGGCCAAACAAGCGAGAGATCCGTAGCTCGTCATCGTCCACGCCGGACGTGGCGATGCCGCTTCGAACCCAGGACCCGGCATACACTTCAATGCCTTTGGCCTCGACAGGGGTGAGTTTCCCCTCCAGGAACAGGTTGTCGATGTAGACCTTGATGTCCTGATGGTCGAACGGCAGGCGATCAGGGCCGGGATACTTGAGGCCGTATTCCGGCAAATCCTCCCGTACCTGATTGGCGCTACCCAGCCGGGAAAGGAAGAGCGGCCAGCGTTCCTGCAAAAAGGCGAAGAACGCCTCATCGTCCGGAACGATTTCAGAGAGCGGCCAAGCCTTGAATCCATCATGCCCTTTGAGAACCTGGATAAGCCGCTCGGCCAGCATCAGCGGGAGCTGAAGCTTACCGTAGTGCAGTCGGAGCAAAGCGCGAAGCAGCTCCACCTCGTTGGCGATCAGCTCAGCGGCGATGCCGAACACATGACGGAGAATGAAATCCTTGGTGGCATTGTCGCCCATGCGATCCGGCGGCGACTTGCGCTGGGCCTCGAATAGCGCGTCCAGCAAACGACCGTCGAGTTTCTCAATGACCGGATAGCTCAGGTTGGGAAAGAGATCCCCCAAGTTGAATGAAAGCTTGCGGCCCGCCTGGAGTAGGTCGTAAGGCAAGGATTCCAGCTCCGCATCCTGCAAGCGGAGGACTACCACCAGATCGGTGTGCTCACCCCGGTCCCATATCGAACGGTACTTTGACTCATAGGCGTATCTGAATTCGACCGGATCACTGAACTCGATCAGGTCGAACCCGCGCCCGCGAAGCTCCAATGCCAGCTTCTCCTCGGTCAGCAGACAATCCGGGTCCGCGACCAGGGTCAGCTTGCTGACGTTGGGCACAAAGTCGTTCAGGATGGCGTCTCTCCAACTACTCATTGAGCGCCTCCCTTGATGATCCGCAGCATCAGCAGCGACCGGATTTCCGGTACGATCTGCCGCGCTGATTGCAGTTCATACCGCCACTCTTTTTCCTCAGCAGCGCAGCGGGCCAGACGGTACTGGCGCACTTCGGGCAGCCCAACTCGTTCGATGGCCTTGCGGCGCGAGACAAAGGAGACGATTCCGCGTTCCTCTTCCCTGTTTACCGAGGCGAGGTGCGCCTGCTGCAGGGCATCGAATAGCTCCTGTCCGGCCTGTTCGGCAGCAATCTGCAAACGCTCATGGGCGGTGATAGAGTCATCCTGCCCGAGGGTGGCTTGCACCTCGGCTTCCGCTGTCTGCAGCGCATCCCAGATATGCCGGGCCGTGGGCAGAAACAGTTTGCCTTCCTCGCTCAAGAACACGCTGACATAGCCACGCCGCACCATGGGGATGCGCAGGAGTTGTGTCTTCTGGTGCATTCCGGCCTGAAGGCGGATTTCAAAGAGCCCCCAGAGTCCGGAGATGCTGGCTGGCAGCCCGCTTATGGTTACGCACGGCAATGGCTGACCTGCCGCGACCTGGGGCAGGTTCAGGGCAAGACCACGGACACGGCTGTTTTCGAGATTGAGCAGGGTTGCGTCGGTTAGACGATCCGCTTCCCGAGCGCTGAATACGGCTTTGCGGTGTTCCTGGCCATCCGGCCAATTCAGATCCCACCATGAGCGCTTGCGACTGGCTGCGCCGCCGTGTGAATTGAGGTAGCCCACCGTCATCCGTTCCACCCAGTGGGGCAGCGGATGCGAGCGCAGACGCTCAGCGGTTTGCACATCCGGCTCTTCGGATATGCCGTAGATGGCGGAGGACTCGCGCACCTGCTGAATCTCATCCCGAATCCTGGCCACCGTGTGATCGACGGAGGTTTCGATGCCGTCAGGATTAAGGATGGCCGAGGCGAACACATCCTCGAACAACTCACCGGCCTGGGCCGAGTCGAGCACGTCGCCGGTCTTGTCGATGCCGAACTCGTCGAAGATCACCGAGAGCTTCTGCTCCAGCACTTCGCGGACCCGGAACTCGACCGAGTCCTCAAACACGAAGTTGATTGCCCGCACCTTCTTGGGCTGCCCGATACGATCCACGCGGCCGATTCGCTGCTCCAGCCGCATCGGGTTCCAGGGGATGTCGTAGTTGATGATGACATGGGCGAACTGCAGGTTCAGGCCCTCACCCCCCGCGTCGGTGGAAACCAGCACACGGTGCGATTTGCGGAAGGCATCCTGGGCTTGCTTGCGTTCCTCCATATCCATGGAGCCGTTCAGGGTGACAACCGAGATCCCCCGAGCTTCCAGAAACTCCTTCAGCATCTGCTGGGTTGGCACGAACTCGGTGAAGATCAACACCTTCAGGTCCGGCTCGTTTTCCTCGGCCTGCAGCTCGTAGATCCACTCGATCAACGCCTCGGCCTTGGCATCCGGTCCAGCCTGTTCGCAGCGAACCGCCGCATCCAGCAGGGTCTCCACATGACTGCCTTCGCTCTGCAGAGCCGACACATGGGATTTCAGCAGCTCATCGAGCAGCTCCTGGCCGTCCATGTCGTAAAGCTCGGCCATTTCATCGTCTGGGCTTTCCGATCCTTCCGCGCCATTTTCCAGCTCCGCCAGGCGCAGGCTGGCCTGCTGTTCGCCTTCCTTGAGCGCGGCAAGTCGCCGTTCCAGCGTGGTGCGGATCGCCCGGGTGCTTGAGACCACCAGGCGCTGCATCAGGATCATCAGAAAGCCGATGTGGCGCTTCTTCTCGCGCAGGGCCTGGTTGTAACCCTCGCGCACGTAGTCGGTCACCGCTTCGTAAAGAAGCTGTTGCAGGTGATGACGGCTCTCCCAGGCCACTGGGGCCATCTGCGTGCGCCGGGGTTTGAAGAGCGGCTTGCCGTCGGCATCGATGGCCTTGCGCTTTTCGGTACGGATAACATACGGGGCCACTCGCTCACGGGAGACGCTGTCCATGTCCGGGAAGGCGTCGTCATCCAGCAGGTTCATCAAGCGATGGAAGGCATCGGTCTTACCTTGGTGGGGCGTAGCCGAAAGGAGCAGCACATAGGGCGCAGCCTCCGCCAGGCCCTTGCCGAGTTTGTAGCGGGCGACCTGATCGGTACTGCCACCCAGGCGGTGCGCTTCGTCCACCACCACCAGGTCCCAACCGGCAGTAATCAGATCCTCGAACCTGCTGCGGTTGTATTCGGCGACGCGCTCGGCGGTCCAACCACGCCGCTTGTCCATGGGTTTGACCGAATCCAGGGAGACGATGACCTGATCGAACATCGACCAGGCTGAGTTCCGGTGGTCAGCGCCTTTTCCAAATTGGGGAGCCAGACGCTGCAATGTGCCGATGTCGTCGCCCAGCAC
>JAHDND010000223.1 GCA_018435665.1 Candidatus Thiosymbion sp.
TCCAGCCGCAAGCGGGACTTCGATCCCCAGAGCGCCAAGTACGACTTCCGGGTCTTCCTGCTCCACCTCGGCCTGATCGGCGACGAGTTCAAGACCGCCCGCAAGCATCTGATGGCCAACATGCCCGGCGACGCAGCCTTCAAGAACGGACGCCCCAAACCGGAGGACGTCCTTCCGGACGAAACAACCACCACTCTCACCAACGAGGCCGGGCAAGTTCCCGGCCTCACTGTTTAAGGAGGTGCCCCATGAAGATTCTGATCCGCTCCACCACGCTGGACGGCGAACCGATCCCCGGCAGCGGGGAAATGCTGCAGGCCGCCGACTGCCTCGAAGTTGTCGAGCTGATGCGCGGCCAGACGCCGTTTACCGCCAGCCGAGCGCCCCGGGACTACATGACCGAGGTGCTCTCCGGCATCGAAGGCGGGCCGACCCAGCCTTTGCCGGAGGACGCTGCCTCTGCGGCCGCCGAGTTTCTCACTCGTCTGGCGCGGCACGGCCTGATCGAGTTTCTGCCTGATGACAAGGCCAGCGATCCCTGGCCGGAACGATTCCTCGAATCCTTGGAGACGGTGCGGCTATCCGGGCGCACCAACATGCTCGACCACCCGGAGGTGACCCGGCTGACCGCCGAGATGGGCTACCCGGAGGTGGCCGTTTGGCTGGCGGACCACCGGCGCGAATACGCGGCCTTCGTCCTCGAAGGGACGAGACCGCTCGGCAAAAACTTCGGCGGCAAGGAGGACCCGGCTCCATGTGCGGACAAGTAGGCATCATCTTCGGCCGCAAGCGCAGACGGCCCGACGAGCGGGATTACCTGCGCGAGCTCTTCATCCGCATGCTGCTGCACAGCGAGGAACGCGGCCCGCACGCCTCCGGTCTGGCCTGGCTCAAGACCGACGGCAGCCACCGCATCTTCAAGCGGCCGATGCGGGCGCACGAACTGGTCTACGAGAAGCCGTTCCAGGAGCTGCTCGGGCAGGTCGGCAACGAGACCACCATCCTCATGGGGCACACCCGCTGGCGCACCCGAGGCAACGAGTTCAACAACCGCAACAACCATCCCATCCGGGCCGGGATCGTCATCGGCACCCACAACGGGACCATCTACAACGCCGATTATCTGTTCCGTCGTCTCGGGCTGCCGCGCTACGCCGAGGTGGACAGCGAGCTGATCTTCCGCCTGGCCGACCGCTTCGCGCCCGAAGGCCCCATCGACCAGGAGGGCTTGAAAAAGGCGCTTGCCCTCTGTCGCGGCCAGATGAGCGCCGTGCTGGCCTCGCGGCTCGACCCCGGCACCATCACCGTGCTCAAGGGCAACAAGCCGCTCTGCCTGCGTATCCACCGCCAGCACCGGGTGGTGCTCTACGCCTCGGAGCCCGCCTTCATCGACTTTGCAGTGGATAAGGAAAAGGGCTGGCGAGAGCTGGAGGTGCCGCCCATGACCATGCTCACCATCCGCCACGAGGATGTGCGGGTCATCGAAAACAGCGAATTCCGCTTCATACCCCAGGAGCGCAAAGGGACACTGCCCGAAGGAGTGAATGCATGAACATTGGAGACACCGCGAAGCTGAACACAAACCCGGAAGACAGTCCCGAGACAATCCTCCGGCTCTTCGTCTACGGCACCCTGAAACGGGGCTACTGGAACCATCAACGCTTCTGCGCTCAGGCCCGCAACATCGAACCGGCCGTGGTCTGGGGCAGGCTCTACCATCTTAACGCCGGGTTCCCGGCCATCGAGGTGCCGGAAGGCCTGATCCTGGCCCGGGGTACCGCCGATCCGATGGCCGACGCCCGCAGGCAGCAAAAGATCGTCACGCCACGCTTCGGCCGCCCGACCGGCGACTGGGACCTGATCCACGGAGAGCTGGTGACCTTCACCGACCCGCAACGCGACCTTCCGCCCATCGACCTGCTGGAAGGATTCCGGCCCGGCGGGCACAGCATGTACCAGCGGGTGATGGTGGCAGCAACCAGGGGCTCAATCGCCTGTGCTGTATGGACTTACACCATGCGTGCGCCTCAAAACGGCGAGCGGATCACCAACGACAATCAGGCCGTTTTTTGGAAAAGTCGGCACTATTCGGCACAAAACGCTTGATTTTGGCAATCCATTAATGTAGTTTATGGAGGTTAATTTGCGGCACTGTGTCCGGATTTCGGGTTTCCCGGAGACCTTCGGGCTTTTACCGAAAACATGATGAACGAAGGACGAAGGCTATGGATGAGAGATGGCTGACGGTCGATGACATTTGCAAATATCTGAATGTAA
>JAHDND010000154.1 GCA_018435665.1 Candidatus Thiosymbion sp.
CGCGCCTTAATAATGGTTTCCATGTTAATCATTCCCAGGACAGCTCCGCAAAAAACGGAGAGTTTAGCAATAATCAGGGTGGTGCACTTTTAAGTGCCCATACCCTGATTTCCTGGTGCAGTTTTACATGCGCGTTAACAGTATAGCACCTTTACCGCATCCTAATTTCCTTGCTAGACGTTGATAAAATTGACTCCATTGATGCAATGTTGGTGCTGGTGTTGACGGAAATTGTAAAAGCTCTTCAATGCGTTTGCTGATAATTAAGTCTAATGGGTGAGCCGATTCCTTAGATTGAGATGGATAAATGATGTTGCTTGCAGGAATAAATTGATGTCTACCAGTCAAATGGGGTATGAGATGATTGACGATCTAACGCTCCAGAACCAAATCAGGGATCTGGCTTTAGCGAGTCGGAGCGAACCGACCGATGGTTGGCGTACCGAAGAGCTTGACCCTAAGTTGTGGAACGGTTGGCGTAAAATGATTCAGGGGGACCGGCTAGAAATCGCTGAATACGATCTGACGGCTAAGGTTAGCCAAGGGGACTCTCCTAGTGACAAGCCCGGAGTGGTTGAAGGTCTAAAACAAAGAATAAGGGCTTACAACTTTAGTAAACAAAGGACGTCATCAATAGCAGTGATATAAAAAGTTATCTTTGCCGCCCCGATAAGGCTTTACGGGGCGACTAAGTCTCACCCAACCGACAATTCCGATAGTTTCAGAATAAGCTTTGAGTTTTCTAAGATTGGAATTACTACACCACAGCACGTACTCGAGATACTACAAATAGCTTTTTGGTAGGACCGATACCGAATAAATATCCATAATACATCAGGAGAAACTTTTTTTAATTTTCTGTAACCGGTCATAAATCAGTGGCGGATAATTTGCATGATATTCACCACACTCTGGGCAATGCTCTTGTTTTAGGTACGCTTGATTGTCGAGATCTTGATAAGGAAAAACGCTGAAGAGAAGTTCGTGCTGCATAAGCGTTTTATAAAAACTCTTATGATAAGGTGCAATCTCGCTGTCTTTGATTTTGTCGAAATATAGGTCAACGCTGTTCAAAATGCTCATAATTTCTTTAACCCCGTCGAACCTTAAAATGTCGTCATCTTTGTGAATATCAACATCTAAGCTCTCTAGATCCTCAATGAAACATTTAATCGCACGTCGAGAATACAGAAGGATCATTTGCGTCTTGCCATCAACGGTCTTTTCTTGATCGTAACTAAAATTTTTGATGTTTCTTTCGACGAACATATAAAGTTCGTGAAGTTGATCTAACTCGTGCCTTAGTTGCTCCTTCGTGTTTTCTTTTTCGATTTGCTGATGAAGGATTCTATTCGCATCAATCTGGGCTTTCAGCGCTAAAAACAGAACTACTGAACCTAGTATCTGTACGAATGGGTTCGAAATACCTCCAAAAGCATCTCCTATTTCGCCATAATCCTTCAAGTAGTGAAGAGGAAGAAGAGGTAAGAATAAAGGGAGAAGAAGACAGAATACACTGCCGACGACGATGACCCAGAAAGCTATTTTGGTAACAGGAGAGTTATAGATATTCATTTTTACACCTTTTCAGAATTTTCTTTTCTGTACGCGCTAGGAGTTTTGCCAATTTTTTTCTTAAACAACTTTTGAAAGTGTTCATGTGCCGGATACCCAATGGCTTCACTCACTTCGGGAACAGACTTACCGGATTCTTTAAGCAGCTGCTTTGCTTTTTCAAGCCGACAATAGGTTAAATAATCAAGAGGTGTCATGCCTGACAGCTCCTTAAATTTGACGCTGTAGTTCGTACGCGACATCCCCGCAATCCCGGCGAGATCGTCAAGACCCCATTTTTTATCGAGACTATGATGAATAGCTTCCAAGGTTTTGCTGAGTTGCGGATTTTCGATCAGTTTGAAGAATCCAGCATTTTTATTGGATTTGTACATGTGGATTCTTAACGCTTGCACGAAGATAATTTCGGTCAGCTTTCTGACTAACGTGTTGCTTCCAGGAAGCCCTGATTTTGCTTCCTGCTCTATAATACTTAAAAGCATGGCAAGCCAAGGCGAGTGGGAGTTATCAGCACTCTTGATATGCACGACATTTGGCAGCGAATTTAAGAATGGATGATCGGGTCCGCCATTAAAACAAAAATGTCCGCAAACGACGTTGGCTTTGAGCTTGCTCTGATCACCGTATTCCAAAACTTGAGCTTCGGTGAGGTTGGCTTTAGCTCTAAATTCGACCGCAGGCTCGGCCTTGATTTTTGGTGCACTGGCCATGGTGTGCTCCATCTCTTTGAAAAAGATCAAAATATCGCCCTGCTCCGCCAATGCTTTAAGTTTAAGTTTTGGCACCTCATACCAAAACTCGCCATGAGTCACGATGTGAAATCTCGCTAGATTCTCTTCCTGCGGGAGGCTGATGCCCCAGTCTCCCGCAAATGAGGTTCTATACCAGTAGCTGCTAGTAAGCTCTACCTTATCTAAAATTTCACTGAGAACATCCATATATAGCTCCTACGTAAACTGTCCAATAGGTCATGTTATACGAACTATTGAACATATTATATCTATTTTACATGCTGTAAAGTCAGTCTAATCAGTAAGTGGATGAAAACTAAGGAGGCTTTATGAAACTAGATTATGTGATCGTTGCCGGAGGGTGGCCGAGGCCGTCTACAAGGATCTTCGGGAGCGGAAGATCAGAAACTACGAAACCCTTTGAGAGGACCGATGAAACGCATCTTTGTCTGCAGCCCGTTCGCGGGCGACATAGCCCGAAACGTCAGGGTCGCCGAGGCGCTTTGCCGTCGAGTCATGAGAAGCGGTCACGCGCCGTTCGCGCCGCATCTGCTGTATCCGACCTTCACCGACGACAGCGTTCCCGAGCAGCGGGAGACGGGCATCGCCTGCGGCCTGGCCTACATGGAATGTTGCGACGAGGTGTGGGCGTTCACCGGCAACGGCATTTCCAGCGGCATGCGGCTGGAACTCGACCGAGCCGGACAACTGGGCAAGCCGATCATCGAGATTGCCGAGGTGTAAGCAATGGCCTGGGATCAACAGCCCATCAAGGGATATCTTGTGGACGCCGACACGGGGGAGCGGCTCGAATTCCAGTACAACCCCAACTCCATCAGCGACGAGAAGTCGACCGACTACGCGACGATCAAGATCCCCGGCATGAGCCA
>JAHDND010000123.1 GCA_018435665.1 Candidatus Thiosymbion sp.
AGCCCACCCGGTGCCTGACTGGCGACGATCAGACCCCAGACGATCAGGTAGCCCAACAGCATACTGCCGGCATCGCCGAGAAAGACCTTGCTCCGGGCCGGCCCGAGGTCCAGATTGCACACCAGATAGGGCACCAGGGCCCCCATCGTGCCAACCAGCGCCAGGGCCAACCCCGACCCGGGCGGCAGGAACAGCAACAGACTGCCGAAGGCGAGCAGGGCGATCCCCCCCGCCAGGCCGTCGATGCCATCGACCATGTTAAAGGCATTGATCAGCCCCACCACCGCCACCAGGGTGAAGGGCACCGCCCAGGCCCCCAAGGTCAGGGGACCGTTGCCCAGCAGATCCCCCAGATCGGTGATCACCACCCCGCTCCCCAGGGTCAACAGGAGGCCGGCGCCCACCTGGGCCAGCAGGCGCACCCGGGGTCCCAACTGATAGCGATCATCCAGGGCCCCCACCAGCACCAGCAGGGCCGCCCCGGCCAGGCCGTAGCCCTCCGCCGCGGTCAGGGAGGGGCCCACCACCAGGCTGGCCAAGAGACCGGCAAAGATCGCCAGGCCGCCCACCCGCGGCACGGACTCACGATGCAGACGCCACCGCTCCCCCGGGTGGTCCATCAAGCCGGCCCGCGGCGCCAGGCGCACCAGGGCGGCCAGGACCAGGGTGCTGACGAGCAGGGCCAGGGCAAGCGCCAGGAATATGTTCATCAATGTCATCGCTCCTAAGCTGCCACGACCCGGATATGCAGTGTGCGCCCCCGGGCCACAGCCTCCGCCTCGATCGCCCGCGCCAGCAGGACCACCCCCAGCCCCAGCACCACGGCGAACAGATTGACCTCCATATCCGCCCAGGAGGCCTCCCGCCAGGGGACCAAGCCCTGAAGGAGTTCCAGGAGGGCGGAGTACCCCAGTACCCCCGCGGCGGCCAGCCCGGGGTGACGCCCCAATGCGGCGAACACCCCCACCAGGGCGGCAAAGCCCAGCAGATGGGTCAGCACGGGGAGATAGGGTTGCAGCCCGGCTCGCGCCCCCGCCTGGGCCAGGGTCGCCAGGGGCCAGGCGTCACTCGGCAGCAGGGCCAGCCCGGTCGTTACGGCCACGATTGCCACGCCGCATCCCGCCCGCCACCGACTCACGCCCGACACCCGCTAACTCGCCGCCAACGCCGCCAACGTCGGGGGGTCAACCGCGCCTCCCTTGCTGGCGATGCCCTCCCGGCTCAGTTGCGCTCACCCCCGATCAGCCCCTCCAGGCTGGGGGCATCGAAGCTCCCGTCCAGCCAGGCGTCGAGTTGCGTGATCGAGGCGGTGTCGATGCGCTGCGCCGCCCAGGCGGGCAGGACATTAAAGCGCCGTCGCAGCAGACGCTTGAGATCATCGGCCTTGCCCTCGGCCTTGCCCTCGGCCTTGCCCTCGACTTTGCCCTTGGCCTCACCCTCGGCAAAGATCGACTGATAGGCCTTGGTTTCCTGAAGCGGGGTGATCACGTTCAACATCGCCCAAATCTCCTGCGCGGTCAGGCCGCGAAATCGCTCGAAAAACCGGGGATGTCCAGCTCACGCAGAAAGATGCCAACGCCAATGACGTCGCGTTGGGGATGTTCCTCGCCATAGAGGCCGAGCTTGGTCAACAGATTGTACCAAGCCTTATCCGAACGCTGGCCTTGGAACTCCACCACATAGACCGGCCCGTCATGCCCCTCGGAGTCGCCAAACCAGGGAATCCCAACCGCCTGTGCTAGACTTTTCGTCATGCGCCATCCCATCGACCCCAAGATCGACTGCGTCTTCAAGGCCCTGTTGGGGGCGGAGGACAACCGCGTCCTCCTCATTCACTTCCTCAACGCCCTGCTGGGTCGCGAACTGCCGGCGCCGGTCAGCGCGGTGGAGATCCTCAACCCCTACAACGAGCGCGAATTCCTCGACGACAAGCTCAGCATTGTCGATGTCAAGGCCCGGGACGCCCAGGGGCGGCTCTACCAGGTCGAGATCCAGATCCTGCCCCATCCCGACCTGCCGGCGCGCATGCTCTATGCCTGGGCCGATCTCTATAGCCAGCAGTTGCACAGCGGCCAGAACTACCGGGAACTGCGCCCGACCTTTGCCATCTGGCTGCTGGGTGACGACCTCCTGCGGGACGATCCCGCCTACGCCCACCGTTACCGCCTGCGTGACGAGCGCGGCCGCACCCTGCTGGAGCATGGCGGCATCAGCCTGTTCGAGTTGAGCAAATTCGCCGCCGGCGCGGTCGAAACCGAAGAACAGCGCTGGCTGAAATTCTTCAAAGACGGGGAACGGTTGGACGCCGACCGCCTCCCGGACTGGATGCAGACCACCGAAATGAGGCAAGCCATGAGCACGTTGCAGCGCTTCTCCGACA
>JAHDND010000035.1 GCA_018435665.1 Candidatus Thiosymbion sp.
CACCCGCTCGGCGCCGGCCTGGAGGGCCTCGTGGAAGCGGCGCAGCAGGCCGGGGATGACGTGGGAGTTCTCCGGGTGAAAGTTGTCCCCAGGGCCGTAGAGGTTGGTCGGCATGACGCTGCGGTAGTCGCGGCCATGCTGACGGTTATAGCTCTCGCAGAGCTTGATGCCGGCGATCTTGGCGAGGGCGTAGGGTTCGTTGGTCGGCTCCAGGGGGCCGGTGAGCAGGGCCTCCTCCGCCATGGGCTGGGGGGCGCACTGGGGGTAGATGCAGGCGCTTGGGCCGATAGGATTGAGGTTACTGCTTAGAATCGCGCGACCTCGAAACCCATGGCGGTCGCGGCATCAGCCATCACCGTATCCGCGGTGGCGAGCAGCTCAATCCCGGCATGGACGGCCACCGCGAGATGCAGGGCATCGAGCGTACGTAGCGGATGATCCGGATAACGGTTGATCACATTGATGGCTTCAGTGAAGCGCATATCCTCGACGGGGTACTGTTGCAGCCAGCCGCGATCCACATCCTCAACGAAGGCCGCGAAGAGCAGCGATTCCAGTTCCGCGGTCAACTCCCCCATCCGCCGCCGCCGACTCAGCAGTGATCGGACTTCCGTGCGCGTCAGACTGCTGATCACGGCACTGTCGAGGCCTTGCAAGTAGTTGACGAACGCCTCGGAATTGACCTCATTCAGATACCACTTAGCCAGGGCACTGGTATCCAGATAGGCCCGGCGTTCAGCGCTCATCGCGTTCCGAGCGGATGAGCACTGCCGAGGCTGTGGTCAATTCCCCCGTGCGACGCCGCAGATCGGCATGGTCCGGGCGGGCGCGCCGCTTGGCAATGGGCAATACGCGCACGACGGGCTGACCACCTCGACTGATGATCAGTTCCCCCGCTTGTTCCACCAGTTCATCGAGTCGGCCCAGGTTGGCACGCATCTCTCTGACATTTAATTCTTTCATCGGATCAACCCCAAGGTGCGTCGATATTGGAAAGTGAAGCACGATGCGCGATGAATTACCAGTGGCGGCCCACCCGTCGGCCCTAGCGCCCCCTGCGCCGGTACCCGCCCCACCCGATCAAGATAGTCAGTGTCAGGGCCGCGCCAAGCGCCAATGGAATACTCCGCCAAGCCTCCTCGGGCAAGCCCAGGCGCTGGGCACGGCCTTATCCGGGTCCCATTCGAACTCAATCATGCCCGGTTACCCCTCACGCCGATTGGCCGCCACCTGGCGGTCGCCATGCCGGGCCACCCCATCCGCCTGTGCTAGACTTTTCGTCATGCGCCACCCCATCGACCCCAAGATCGACTGCGTTTTCAAGGCCCTGTTGGGGGCCGAGGACAACCGCGTCCTCCTCATCCACTTCCTCAACGCCCTGCTGGGTCGCGAGCTCCCGGCGCGGTCGAAACCGAGGAACAGCGCTGGCTGAAATTCTTCAAAGACGGGGAACGGTTGGACGCCGACCGCCTCCCGGACTGGATGCAGACCACCGAAATGAGGCAAGCCATGAGCACCCTGAAGCGCTTCTCCGACA
>JAHDND010000181.1 GCA_018435665.1 Candidatus Thiosymbion sp.
GAGGCTGCGGAACAGGCCAAGGAGACTGAACGGCAGGCCAAAGAGGCTGCGGAACAGGCCAAAGAGGCCGAGCGGCAGGCCAAGGAGGCTGCGGAACAGGCCAAGGAGACTGAACGGCAGGCGAAAGAGGCGGCCCTGGCCGAAGTGGCCCGACTGCAAGCCCTGTTGCGCGCCGTGCAGCCCCAGCGTGACGCCTGACCTACAAGCAGCGCGGCCACCACCAAGCCGAGCCCCACGGCGATCATCCTCGGCCCCATCAGGCCTGACCCCGCGCCGCGGCCGGGCCTGATACCCCCCCGGCCAAGCTGTCGATGCCATCGACCATATTGAAGGCATTGATCAGCCCCACCACCCGGCCCGCGGCGTCAGGCGCACCAGGGCCGCCAGGACCAGGGTGCTGACGAGCAGGGCCAGGGCATAGCAGGTAGCGGCAGTGAAAACAGTCCAATTCATCCGTCTCCCTCCTCTCCCCCCAATGGGGTTATAACGCCTTGATTCTAATCACCAACGGCAGGTCCAACTCGGCGTGCTCCGCCATCAGCGCCCGGGCGACCTCGGCCATGGCCGGGGTCGGGTCCGGGATGAACAGAGTGAGCAAAATGGCTTCGTTTCGCAAAACGGCTATTTTCCGCCACCGGCATTTCAGCTGCGGCGAGCCTGAGGGCCTGGACAGCCCGCCCTCCCCCCCGCTTGCCCCTCGCAGCGGCCATGCCGGGCAACCCCATCCGCCTGTGCTAGACTTTTCGCCATGCGCCACCCCATCGACCCCAAGATCGACTGTGTCTTCAAGGCCCTGTTGGGGGCCGAGGACAACCGTGTCCTTCTGATTCACTTTCTCAACGCCCTGCTGGGTCGCGAGCTCCCGGCGCCGGTCAGCGCGGTGGAGATCCTCAATCCCTACAACGAACGCGAATTCCTCGACGACAAGCTCAGCATCGTCGACGTCAAGGCCCGGGATGCCCAGGGGCGGCTCTATCAGGTCGAGATCCAGATCCTGCCCCATCCCGACCTGCCGGCGCGCATGCTCTACGCCTGGGCCGATCTCTACAGCCAGCAGTTGCACAGCGGCCAGAATTACCGGGAACTGCGCCCGACCTACGCCATCTGGCTGCTGGGTGACGACCTCCTGCGCGATGATCCCGCCTACGCCCACCGCTACCGCCTGCGCGACGAGCGCGGCCGCCCCCTGCTGGAGCATGGCGGCATCAACCTGTTCGAGTTGAGCAAATTCGCCGCCGGCGCGGTCGAAACCGAGGAACAGCGCTGGCTGAAATTCTTCAAAGACGGGGAACGGTTGGACGCCGACCGCCTCCCGGACTGGATGCAGACCACCGAAATGAGGCAAGCCATGAGCACCCTGAAGCGCTTCTCCGACA
>JAHDND010000192.1 GCA_018435665.1 Candidatus Thiosymbion sp.
GGCGACGGCGATGAGTTCCGGGCGCACGCCGTGGAGGTTGCGGTAGCTGCGGGCGGAGAAGGTGAAGGTCATGGCTGTTTGCTCCGGGGGGTGGTGCCGGGCAGGGTCTTGGTGGCCCGGGCGATGAGGCGTTTCATGACGGCGAGGTGGGCCTGGCCGACGGGGGCGCGGTCGGGCTTGGGCAGGGCCAGGGGCTGGGGCTTGGCCGGGAGGTGGTCGAGGAGTTCCGCCGGGGCGGGCCAGCGGCGGGCGCTGCCGGACAGGGCGGCGAAGGCGCGGCGCAGGCGGGCGGCGTCGGGGTCTTGATGCCAGGCGCGGCGGTACCAGAGGGTGTCGATCCACACCGCGCAGGCGAGGTCCAGGCCGGCGTCGGTGGGGGTGCCGACCAGGTGCATGGCGGCCAGGCGCTGGAGGCCCTCGGCGATCACGGCGCTGAACCAGGGGTCGGGGACGGGCATTTGTATTTTTCCAGGCTGAGGATGCCGCGCAGGCTGGGGGAGAGTTCGCGTTGGGGCGGGCGGCCGCCGAGTTCGTCCTCCCAGCGGGCGCCGCGCAGGTAGGTGGCGGGCATGGGGGCGTAGCCGCGCAGCCACCAGTCGTCAGCCTGGCTGCGGTGGTGGACGTCGGCGACGATCATGTCGGTCAGGGGCTCCAGGTGGTGGCCACGCCAGACCGCGAGGGCGTTCTTGCGGCCGCGCTTGCGCTGGCCGCTCGGCCAGGTGGCCCAGAAGCGATCGAAACCGGGGGTCGACCCGGTCGCGGGGCGCCCGGCGGGTGCGCGCAGCGCACACTCTCTCACTGACGGTTCTTCTAACGGTTCTTCTGACGGTTCATAGGCAATAGCTGTTGCCGGTTGCCCGACGCCGCATTGCCGGTTGCTTGGCGCTGCATTGCCGGTTGCCGCTGACAGCGCATTGCCGGTTGCCAGCGGAAGTTCATTGCCGGTTGCCACCCTGCCTGGCAGGGCGAGCTGGTAGCCGTTGGAGTGGCGACCGTTCCCGGTGCCGGGGCGGATGATGACGTGCAACAGGCCGAGTTTGACCAGGTTGGTGATGTTGTAGCGCACCTGGCGCTCGGAGCATTCGAGCTGCTCCGCCAGTCGTGCTTGCCCCGGGTAGCCATAGCCGTCGCTGTTGCAGGCGTCGGCGATGGCCAGCAGGGTCAGCTTGAGGTGGGAGGGCAGGCCGCGCAGGGACCAGGCCCAGGCCGAGGCTTGGACGGACATGTCAGGCGGCCTCGACGGGGGGGTGGCGGCGCGGGCGGCGGGTGATCAGGGGCGGGCCGTCGGGGTCGTTGCGTGGTGGGCTGGTGCGTTTGCTGGCCGAGGTCCGGGCTGGGATCCTGGCGCGGCCCGGGGCCGATGGGCCCGGGGGGGCGAGGGTGAGGCCGGCTAGCAGATCGGCGGCGGTGGTGCCCAAGGCGTGGGCGATGACCAGGAGCTGGTCGACGGTGGGGGTGGATTTGCCGGTCTCCCATTTGGTGACGGCGCCCTGGCCGATGCCGACTTGGCGCCCCAGGTCCGTCTGGTTGAGTTTGAGCCGGGCACGGGCGGCCCGGAGGTTGTCGGCAAAGCTGACGTTCGGCGACATGCGCATGTCCTCTGTGGGCGGCGAGGCCCTGTGCCTCTCCTAATAAGGCTATCATAGCCTTAAAAATAGTATTTAGGTATAGGGTGCGCTGGTCATAAAAATAGTGTTCTGAGTGCTAAACTAGACCTTGGTAGGCGCTAAAAGGCACAAGACGATGCCAGAATCATCCATTAGTATCGGTCAGCGGTTGGTCAAAGCCCGCAAGGCGGCGCGCTTGACGCAAGGGGAACTGGGCGCGCGGAGCGGCCTGAGCCAGCGGCTGGTGTCGAACATCGAGTGCGGCCACATCAAGGGTTCGATCGAGACCCTGACCAAGCTGGCCAAGGTCCTGGGGGTCAGCGTGTCGCACCTTGCGGGCGAGCGGGTGCAGGAGTGGCAGGAGGGCGGCGGTCGAGATGAGATCCTCAAGGATCCGCTGGCCCCGGTCGGTCTTCAGGGTCTGGCGCGTAATGGTGCCTTGTGCGATGCCCTGGCGATCACGGCCGAGGAGTGGGCGGCCTTGCGGGCGATCAAGCTGTCGTACCTGCTGCCCCAGGAGGCCTATTCCGCGATTCTGCTGGTGATGAGGTCCTCGCGGCCGAGTGGGTGATGCGTGACGGTCGGCGGCAAGGGGTGAGGGTTCTCCGGTGCCTGAACAGGGAGGTGTGGAGTGAGGGAGAGTAGGGTAGGGGAGGCAGTCGGGGTGGCGGTTAGGCTATGCCTGGGCAAGGCTATGAAATGTAGTGGTCCAACCTGGCTGCTGGCATGGGGATGCGTTCTGGGGTAAATTAGCGTCCATCCTTGGACCGGGGCGTAAGCGCTTAGGGAAGGGGGGGTAGAGATAAAGTTATAATTCTACGTACAAAGTTTTGTACTCTAGTGCGTGAATCCTGCCCCCGCTACCAAATAAAACAAGGGCTTACAGCGAAGGCGGTAGGCCCTTTTTCATTGGTGGCGTGTCGATGTAGCCACGGGTAACAATCATTCAGCTATGCAGACAGCTCTGGTGTCTCAAGGCCCGTTATCCAGCCTTCCTGTGTGGTCACCAAAGGCTTCTCACCCGGTTTAAAATTTTGGATCTGCGCGAGTCTGGCCCTTGGCAGGGAGGGAGGTTGCCGACCTGCTAAGGGAATCCTCTTCGCCGGGATACCGTCGCCTTAAGCTCATCCTGATGAATTCATCACCTCCTCGCTGTTGTCTAACCGCCTGGAAACCTTGGTTGTGCCTCCTGGCCCTGCTGCTGATCCTGTCGGGCCTTTCGTCCGCCGCGGAAGCGGCCCCGTGGCAGATCCTCAACCAGGCCAGCCTGCTCAGTGAGCGTGGGGAGTACCCGGTCCCATTGCCCCATGTCCTGCTGCCGGGCGATATTCCATCCGCGGGAGGCCGGGTCCACTACCGGTTGGAGATGGATCTGCCCGCCGCGCCACGGGAACTCCTGGGCATCTATGTGCCCAAGTTGAGCCTCTCCGGCCAGGTCAGTCTGAACGGCCAATGGGTGGGCGCCTGTGGTCTGGCCGCCCTGGAAGACCTGCGGTGTCTCCATCAACCCCACTTATTCGTTCCGCCCCGCGATCTGTGGCGGTCGGGCATCAATGTCATCGAGTTCGAGATCTATGCCAACTCGCGGCAGATGAACGGGTTGGCGCCGGTCTGGGTCGGTTCCGCCCAAGCCCTGGACCAGGGTCCGTACCTGCACCAGCGGCTCTGGCAGGTCGAACTGCTGCGCGGCTTGACCTGGGTGGTCCTCTGCCTGGGTGTGCTGGCCCTGGTGGTGGCCGGGATCCTCCCCACGGAGCGCATGTACCTCTGGTTTGGACTGTGCAGCATCACCAATGCCCTGAGCAACCTCAATATCCTCGTCACCACGCCGCTGGTCGGGTTCGAGCTCTTCAGTTGGTACGTCTTTACCATCCGTCTGGTGGGCGCCCCCCTGTTCTTCCTGATGCTGCTGGCCTTTTTCGATCGCGCCCGGGGCTGGCGGCAGGGGTTTCTCCTGGCCTGCGTGTTCCTCATGCCCCTGATTACCTGGATCAGTGGCAACAATCGCTGGGTGGTCCTGGCCCTCTACTTACCCCTGATGGTGGTAGCTATGGTCCTGGCCGTGGCCATGGTCCGCTGGACCTGGCGCTCCCGACAGGGCATGCATATCGTGGTGACCCTGGCCTCCCTGGTGGTCATCGCCACCAGTGTCCTCGACCTCCTGCGCCTGAGTGGTCAGGCCGTCTTCGAAGGGGTCTATTGGGTGACCTACACCCTCACCGGGGTCTTCCTGGTCTTTGGCTTCATGCTGGTGTCGCGCCTGGCCGCGGCCTTGATCACGGAACGTAAACTCGCCGTCATCCTCCGAATTCTGGAAAACCTCCCGATTCCCATCACCGTCGCCCGACGAGAGCCCCAGACGACCTTCATGGTGGTCAACCGTAGTTTCACCGCCGCTTTTGGCTACACCCGGGGTGATCTGCCTGTCAGCGCGGCCTGGGCCCTGGGTCAATGCTCGGAGGAGGCTTTAGCGGCGCCCCTGCTCGCAGCGGGGGAGGGGATAAGGGGCGCCGATCTTCAGGTAGGCGACTACCCCCAAACCCCACGGGAATGCCGGGTCTGGTGCCAGGATGGCTCGCCGCGGGACGTCCTCCTCACCAGCCTGCGGTTGGACGATCTGATCATCACGTCCCTGATCGACATCAGCCCCCGTAAGCGTGCCGAGGAGGTCCTCATCGAGGCCAAGCAGCGCGCCGAACGTCTGGAGCGGGCCAAGAGCGAATTCCTGGCCAACATGAGCCATGAGATCCGCACCCCACTAGCGGGTATCATCGGCATGGCCCAGTTGTGCCTGCGCACCGCCCTGGATGAAAAGCAGCGGGACTATGTGCGCAAGATGGAGTTCTCGGCCCAATCCCTGCGGGGGATCCTCGATGACATCCTCGACTTTTCCAAGATCGAGGCCGGCAAGCTGCGGATCGAGCGGACCTCCTTCGCCCTGCGCCCAATGCTCGACAAGGTCATGGGCCTGATCGAGGTCCTGGCCCGGGACAAGGGTCTGACACTGCGGGTGGAGGTTGCACCCGACCTGCCACCTTACGTGGAGGGGGACCCTCTGCGCCTCACTCAGGTGCTGACCAACCTGTTGGGCAACGCCGTCAAGTTCACCGCCGCCGGGGAGGTCAGCCTGACACTCCGGCAGACCGCCCCCGGGCGCTTGCGCTTCGCGGTGCGGGATACCGGTATCGGCATGACCGCGGAGGATTGTCAGCGCCTGTTCGAGCCCTTCTCCCAGGCCGATACCAGCACCACGCGCCGCTACGGCGGCACCGGACTGGGCCTCGCCATCAGCAAGCAATTGGTGGAGCTGATGGGGGGGCGGATCGAGGCCAGCAGCCAACTCGGCCAGGGGAGCTGCTTCAGCTTCGAGCTCGAGGCCCCGGCCGGCAGTCCGCCCCCTTTCGAGGGGCTGGACCCAGAAATTCTGGCGTCACCGGGGGAGGCACCGGGCGAGGATGGACCCGCCAAGAGCGCCCTTGCTGGATTTGTATCCGCCGCGGGTGATCCGGCGGCGGGAATCGGGTCCCGAACCTCCCGGGGTATCGGGATCACCCCTGCGCTGGGCATCGAGACCCGGCACCCGCCCCCCATTGAGACCCAGTCCGAGTCCACGCCAGGCGCGGGCACCTCACATATACCCGGTCCCACGCCCATCCCCACGCCAGGCGGAGAGACTCCACCCGTGCCTTGCCCGGACCTTACCGGCCGTCGGATCCTCCTCGTCGAGGACAACCTCATCAACCGCGAGATTGTCCTGGGCCTCCTCGAAGGTCGGGGCCTGACCATCGACGTCGCCACGGATGGCCTGGCGGCCATCGACCAGTTCCGACGGGCCCCCTGTGACCTGATCCTGATGGATGTGCAGATGCCCGTCATGGATGGCCTGGAGGCCACTCGGCGGATCCGCGAACTGGACCCCATGGTGCCCATCATCGCCCTGACCGCCAACGCCTTCCCTGAGGATGTCGCCAAGACGCGGGCCGCGGGCATGAACGCCCACCTCAGCAAGCCGATCGACCTGGAGCAACTGCTCCGGGTCCTGTACCGGTTCCTTGGCCCCATGACTTCTTGAATTTGAGGTGATGATGACCTCATCCAGCCTTCGGCCTCGTCGAGGAGGGTCGGGTGGCGTCTGGCGGGGGTGTCGCCAGCAAGGATGCTGGCGTCAAGCCTACAGGGACGTATTTACGGCGTCCCCCGCCAGACGTCACCCGACCCGGAGGAACCTGAAATTGACAGGCGATGCGCCTGTCTTTCATCACCCGCGGATCAGCCCCCTTTCTCGTCCTTGACCAAACCGGGCGAAATCCTGTAGCTTTTCCGCCCTTTCAACCCGTGCTTAACGGCCGTCCCGACCCCCATGCCTGTGTGGGCGGGCGGCGCGGGCCCTGTTTGGGGCGGCGCGACCGCTGGAGGTCACCTGAATTGGAACTGAGTGGAGCCGAGATCATCGTTCAGGCGTTGATCGATGAGGGCGTGGAGTATGTCTTCGGGTATCCCGGGGGCGCCGTGCTCCATACCTATGACGCCTTGTTCAAGCAGGACAAGGTCAAGCACATCCTGGTCCGCCACGAGCAGGCCGCCACCCATGGCGCCGACGGCTATGCCCGCGCCACCGGCCGCTGCGGCGTCGCCCTGGTCACCTCGGGACCCGGGGCCACCAACGCCATTACCGGCATCGCCACCGCCTACATGGACTCCATCCCCATGGTGATCCTCTCCGGGCAGGTGCCGACCCCGGTCATCGGCAGCGACGCCTTCCAGGAGGTTGACACGGTCGGCATCTCCCGCCCCTGTGTCAAGCACAACTTTCTGGTGCGCGATGTCCACGACTTGGCCCTGACCATCCGCAAGGCCTTCTACATCGCCACCTCCGGTCGCCCCGGCCCGGTGCTGGTGGACATCCCCAAGGACGTCACCGACCCCAACATCAAGATTCCCTACCATTACCCGAAGGAGATCAAGCTCCGCTCCTACAACCCGGCGACCAAGGGCCACCCGGGCCAGATCCGCAAGGCGGTGGACGTCCTGCTCCAGGCCAAGCGCCCGGTGATCTACACCGGCGGCGGCGTCATCCTCGGCGAGGCCGCCAAGGCCTTGCGGGAACTGGTCGACCTCCTCGGCTACCCCATCACCAGCACCCTCATGGGCCTGGGCGCCTTCCCCATGACGGACCCGCGCTTCCTGGGCATGCTGGGCATGCATGGCACCTACGAGGCCAACATGGCGATGCACGAGACCGACGTGCTGATCGCCATAGGCGCCCGCTTCGACGACCGCGTCACAGGCAAGATCGAACTCTTCTGCCCCCACGCCACCATCATCCACATCGACGTTGACCCTTCGTCCATCTCCAAGAACGTCCGGGTGGATGTCCCCATCGTCGGGCCCGTCGGCAACGTCCTGGCGGACATGGTGCGTTTGATCCGCGAGGCCAAGGCTGGGCCGGATCAGGCCGCCCTTCAGGAGTGGTGGCGGCAGATCGAGGCCTGGCGTGGTCGCCAGTGCCTGGCCTACGACCGCAACAGCCCGCTGATCAAACCCCAGTTCGCCGTCGAGACCCTCTACCAGGTCACCGGGGGCGATCTTTATCTGACCTCGGACGTGGGTCAGCACCAGATGTTCGCCGCCCAGTTCTACCCCTTCGATGAGCCGCGGCGTTGGATCAACTCCGGCGGCCTGGGGACCATGGGCTTTGGCCTGCCGGCGGCCATGGGCGTGCAACTGGCCTTCCCCGAGGCCAGCGTCGCCTGCATCTCCGGCGAGGCGAGCATCCTCATGTGCATTCAGGAACTGGCGACCTGCAAGCAGTACGACCTGCCAGTCAAGATCATCCTGCTCAACAACGGCTACATGGGCATGGTGCGCCAGTGGCAGGAGTTCTTCTACGAGAGCCGCTACGCCCACTCCTACGTCGACGCCCTGCCGGACTTCGTCAAGCTCACCGAGAGCTTCGGCCATGTCGGCATGCGGGTCGACCAGCCCGGCGACCTGGAGGGCGCCATGCGCGAGGCCTTCGCCATGAAGGACCGCCTGGTCTTCCTCGACATCGTCGTCGACCCCGCCGAGAACGTTTACCCCATGATCGAGGCGGGCAAGGGGCACCACGAAATGCACCTCTCGCCGGAACGGGAGCTGGCCTGACATGAGACACATCATTTCCGTCCTGCTGGAAAACGAGGCCGGGGCCCTGTCCCGCGTCGCCGGACTCTTCTCCGCCCGGGGCTACAACATCGAGTCCCTCACCGTCGCCCCCACCGACGACCCCACCCTGTCGCGCATGACCCTGGTCACCATCGGCAGCGAGGAGATCATCGAGCAGATTAAGAAGCAGCTCAACAAGCTGATCGACACGGTCAAACTGCTGGATCTCACCGAGGGCCGGCACATCGAGCGTGAGATGATGCTCATCAAGGTGCGGGCGGCGAAGGAGGACCGGGAGGAGCTCAAGCGCCTCACCGAGATCTTCCGCGCCAAGATCATCGATGTCACCGCCACCAGCTTCGTCATCGAACTCACCGGCACCTCGCAGAAGATCGACGCCTTCATCCAGGCCGTCCCCGAGGGGCTGATCGTCGAGGTGGTCCGCTCCGGCCCCATCGGCATCGCCCGCGGGGAGAAGGGCTTGACGCTGTAAGTCCTATCGACTTCCCCCTAACCACTCGATGACTCGGCGGGGCGGGGGCCATTCAGGCCTTCCCGCCCCGGCAAAGCAGATCTAATTCAGTTCGTCCGGTTCGCCGGCATCAGTTCAGGTTATCCCTATGGCCATCAACGTTTATTACGACAAAGACGCCGACCTCTCCCTGATCCAGTCCCGCCAGGTCGCCATCATCGGCTATGGCTCCCAGGGCCACGCCCACGCCAACAACCTCAAGGACTCCGGCGTCAAGGTCACCGTCGGCCTGCGCACCGGCTCCGCCTCCGCGGTCAAGGCCGCCCATGCTGGCCTGGACGTCAAGCCCATCGCCGAGGCCGTCGCCGCCGCCGACGTGGTCATGGTCCTGGCCCCGGACGAGCACCAGGCCCGCCTCTACCGCGAGGAGATCGCCCCCCACATCAAACCCGGCGCCGCCCTGGCCTTCGCCCACGGCTTCAACATCCACTTCGGCGCCATCGAGCCCCGTGAGGACCTGGACGTCATCATGATCGCCCCCAAGGGCCCGGGCCACCTGGTGCGCTCCACCTACACCCAGGGCGGCGGCGTCCCCAGCCTCATCGCCGTCCACCAGGACGCCAGCGGCCAGGCCCGCGACATCGCCCTGGCCTACGCCTCCGCCAACGGCGGCGGCCGCGCCGGCATCATCGAGACCAACTTCCGCGAGGAGTGCGAGACCGACCTCTTCGGCGAGCAGGTGGTCCTCTGCGGCGGCCTCACCGCCCTCATCCAGAGCGGCTTTGAGACCCTGGTCGAGGCCGGCTACGCCCCGGAGATGGCCTACTTCGAATGCCTACACGAGGTTAAGCTCATCGTCGACCTCATCTACGAGGGCGGCATCGCCAACATGCGCTACTCCATCTCCAACACCGCCGAGTACGGCGACCTGACCCGTGGCCCGCGCATCGTCACCGCCGAGACCAAGGCCGAGATGAAGCGCTGCCTGGCCGAGATCCAGTCCGGTGATTTCGCCAAGGAATTTATCCTCGAAAACCAGGCCGGCGCCCCCAAGCTCAAGGCCCTGCGCCGCCTGGGGCAGGAGCATCCCATCGAGGAAGTGGGTGAGCGGCTGCGGGAGATGATGCCATGGATCAAGGCGGGCAAGTTGGTGGATAAGAGCCGGAACTGAACAGGCTCAAACCCTTCTGGCCAGGACTCCCGCTTCCGCCTGGCCAGAGGCGCTCCCTTTTCCTTTCAGTTCCCACTGTCAGTTCCCAGAGACGAACACCAGGTAACGAAACCTCAGCCTGCCCCATGAAGGACCGCCTTGATACTCATCCCCGCCCGTGATGAGGCCGGCAGCATCGGCCAAGTCATAACCGAGGCCCGGCGATACTGGGAACGGCCCCCATCGTCGTCATCGATGACGCTAGTCAGGACGATACTAGGGCGGTGGCGGCCATCGTTCTTTCCCTCCCGCTGCATCTTGGCGCCTGGGGCGCCATGCAGATCGGCCTTCGCTATGCCCAGCGCCAGGGATGGGACCTGGCCGTCACCTTGGACGCCGATGGCCAGCATGAGCCCCAGGATATCGCCTCCCTGGTCGCCCCCATCCACCGCGGGGAGGCCGAAGTGGTCATCGGCGCCTGCCCCCCGTATCAGCCGGTCGCGTCGGCTGGCCTATGCTTCAGTATCCGGCCTATCGGATCATTGGCCATAGTAGGGCCTTGAGGAGCCCGGGTGATCTGGCTCAGGCTGGTGCCATGGGCCGCCGCAGGGGCCTTTTCTGGCGGAAAGATGCCGGCTCTTCCGGCGGGAGGGGATCGAAGTCGGGAAGTTGTTCCCAGACCCGGTACCTGTTCCAGTCAAGGGGTTGAGGGCTAAAAAAGGCCTGCTCCAGTAACAGGATCTCGCTGCGTAAGGGCTCCCGGCAGCGTCTGGCGAGCTGTGCCAGATTGGCGGGTGGTCGCTCCCTGAATACCGCCATGGCCCAGGTGAGGAGTGCGTCCCGAGCGGTTGCAGCATCGGTGTTCTCATAGGCAAGACGCACTGCCGTGATAGCCGCGGCGGGGGGGTGGCGCAGGCTCCATGGTTGATCCTGGGCATAATGACCCCCGTTGAGCGCTTCAGCCTCGACCGGCGCGGGAGCGGGTGCCACCGCTCCAAGAGGCTTGATATTCAGGGGTTCCGGCTGAGTTCTCGGGTTCTTTGGCAGCCTGGTGGCGACCTTAATGGCCATCCCGCTGGTCTTCTGCCTAAATAGGCTGAACAGGTGCCATCGCCACCCCCAGCCGATCAGGACCAGGAGGAACAGACCAATCACGGGTCCGGTCCAATGGGTCAGGAGCCGGGGCCAGAGCGAGGGCAGGGGGATATCTATCTCTGTCCGTCCCCCTGTAGGCGGTTGCCCGGCAGTATTCGGGACTAGGGGCGGTGTAGTGTTGGGTATGGGTGGCGTAGGCAGGGTGCCAGGACCGACACCTGGGGCTTGAGAGGAGGCAGGGGTTTGCGCAGTGCCCGGGATCTTCAGTGAGGTCCCATCAAGGGGAGGAGGTGTTGCCCATGGTCCTGGTACTGCTGGCCCTACTGGTGCTACTGGGGTTAATGGTGTTTTAGGGGTTACAGGGGGCGGTGAGGCAGCTTCCTGCGGCAGTTGGACGGAACCAGTACCTACGGTCAGTGACAAGGCCTGGGTGGACGTCTCCCCAAAGGCAATGGGCGGAATCACCAGCAGCCCGCTGCGACGGGGGCTCAGGATCAGGCTGAGTTCATGACGCTCCTGGCGTTGACCGTTGACCTCCGAGATCTGACGGGAACTGGAGCGCCCGACAATCTGGAAATCCCGTTGCAGAGGGTTCAGGTCCGGGCTCACCACCGGCTGGGCGTTGGTCTCCAGGACGAGGCGCACGGTTTCTCCGAGATGGATACTCTCGGTATCAAGCCGGGCGCTGAGCGCCACAGCGGTGGCCGGCAGGGCCAGACCGAAAAGCAGTCCCAGGCAGGGGAGGATTTTGTAGGTCACGAGCGGAGCCAGGTTTGCCGGTTACAGGGTAGAACCGCGCCATAAGTTAGGTAACGGTTATCGACAGAATCAGGAGCTGCGGAGGCCAATTTATCCTTCTCGGCGATCGTCAGACTCATTGGATCCGGGAGCCAGATTGCCGCCGATCCCATTAGTCTGGCCAGCCGAGTTCAGACTGTAACTGCGTGGTGCTGATAGATGATTCTGACATTCAGTATACTCCACGCCTGCACCAGCCTCGCCAACCGTCCTGAGATCTTGGAGGTCCAGAAATCTAGAGCTCTAGAGCTCCATGGATCTACGGATCTAGACATCCAGATAAATGGAGACTATTGGCGTCCCTGGCCGTTGTTTCCAGACCCCCCTCATCCTCAGGCGCATGCCATCAGCTGTCTTTAATCCCGCCAGGTTCCCAACCGCCTCATGACAGAATCCGTCCTCCCCCCCTTTGCCGATCTGGACGGTTGTCTCCTGGCGGATCGTCCCGTCCTGCGCCGCCGTCTGCGCAGCCTGCGCCAGTGCCGGGAGCGGGGCCAGCCCATCGATCAGGGCCTGACACAGTTGCGACAGGCCCTGGCCGCCTCCCTCGCCCTGGTCGAGCAGCGACGGCTGTTGGTGCCAAACATCCAGTATCCCGAGGAACTGCCGGTCAGCGAGCGCCGTGCCGAGGTCGCCGCCCTCATCGCCCGCCATCAGGTGGTGGTGCTGTGCGGCGAGACTGGCTCCGGCAAGTCCACCCAGTTGCCCAAGATCTGCCTGGAACTTGGGCGTGGGGTCCTCGGCCGCATCGGCCACACCCAACCGCGGCGCATCGCCGCCCGCACTCTGGCCAGCCGGGTGGCCCAAGAGTTGGGGGGCGAGACCGGCGGTCTGGTCGGCTACAAGGTGCGCTTCCACGACCGGGTGCGGCCGGAGACCTGCGTCAAGCTGATGACCGATGGCATCCTGCTGGCGGAGATCCAGCAGGACCGCTTTCTCAACGACTACGACACCCTGATCATCGACGAGGCCCACGAGCGCGGTCTCAACATCGATTTCCTCCTCGGCTACCTGCGCAACCTGCTGCCCAGGCGGCCGGACCTCAAGGTCATTGTCACCTCCGCCACCATCGATCCCCAGCGCTTCGCCAGGCACTTCGCCGACGGTGCCGGCAACCCGGCGCCCATCATCGAGATCAGTGGCCGTACCTACCCGGTGGAGGTCCGTTACCGGCCGCCGGAGGAGGATAACGCCGGGGAGCGCGACGAGGCCATGCAGATGGCCATTTCTCAGGCGGTGGACGAACTGGCCAAGGCCGGGCGCGGCGATATCCTGGTGTTCCTCTCCGGCGAACGCGAGATTCGCGAGACCGCCGAGACCCTGCGCAAGCACCACCCGCCATCCACCGAGATCCTGCCCCTCTACGCCCGCCAGAGTCCGGCGGAGCAGGCGCGGGTCTTCCAGGCCCATGGCACCCGGCGGGTGGTGCTGGCCACCAATGTCGCCGAGACCTCCCTGACGGTGCCCGGCATCCATTACGTCATCGACCCCGGCTTCGCCCGCGTCAGCCGTTACAGCCACCGCGGCAAGGTGCAGCGCCTGCCGGTGGAGCGCGTCTCCCAGGCCTCGGCCAACCAGCGCCAGGGGCGCTGCGGGCGCGTCGCCGCCGGTATCTGCATCCGCCTTTACGCGGAGGACAATTTCCAGGCGCGGGCGGCCTTCACCGAGCCCGAGATCCAGCGCGCCAACCTGGCCGCCGTTATCCTACAGATGAAGCTGCTGGGCTTCGGCGATATCGCCGCCTTTCCCTTCATCGACCCGCCGGATCTGCGGCTGGTGGCGGACGGCTACCGCACCCTGGAAGAGCTGGCGGCCCTCGACGCCCAGGGCGAGCTGACCCCCCTGGGTCGCCAGCTCGCCCGCCTGCCGCTGGACCCGCGTATCGGCCGGATGCTGCTGGCCTCAGCGGACCTGGGCTGTCTGGCGGAGATGCTGGTCATCGCCAGCGCCCTCAGCGTCCAGGACCCCCGCGAGCGGCCCCTGGAGCAGCGCCAGGCGGCGGACGAGATCCACGCCACCTTCAATCACCCGGAGTCAGATTTCCTCAGCTTCCTCAATTTGTGGCGGTTTCTGGAGAAGGAGCGGGCGCACCTGACGAAGAACAAGTTCCGCCAGCTCTGCCAGCGCCACTTCCTGTCCTGGAATCGGGTCACGGAGTGGCGCGATGTCCACACCCAGTTGCATGCTCAGATGGCGGAGATGGGGTTCAAGGTGCAGGAGCCGGCCAGTCTGGATGCCGTCACGGGTCCAGGGTCGCCGGTCCGCCCGGATAGTCGGCCCCCTCTCCCCAACCCTCCCCCACCCGGGGGAAGGGGGCAAGAGCAGCCGCCTGTTGCGTCGCTGTCACCATCCCCGCGGCGGCGGGGGTCTGGAGCGCGCCCCCTCGGCCGGGGACAAGGCCGCAAGCCGGGCGAGGAACAGGGCCGGAATGCAAGCCAGGAACGGGGCCGAGTGGCGGGCCAGGGGCAGGGCCGGAAGGCTAGCCAGGAACAGTTCAGGAATGCGGACCAGGACCAGGTCCGGAAGACCAGCCAGGAACAAGGCCGGACGGGGGGCTTGGCGCAGAGCGGTGAAGAGGGGCGCTTTGCCGCCCTCCATCTGGCCTTGCTGTCCGGCTTGCTGGGCAATATCGGCTTCAAGGACGAGGGCCGCGAGTATCAGGGAGCGCGCAACAGCCGCTTTCTGATCCATCCCAGCTCCGGCCTCTTCGACCAGCAACCCAAATGGATCGTCGCCGCGGAGCGGGTGGAGACGACGCGCCAGTATGGGCGCATCGTCGCCAAGGTCCAGCCGGCCTGGATCGAGGAGGCTGGCCGCCACCTGCTCCAGCGGACCTATTTCGAGTCCCATTGGCAGGCCGCCTCCGGGCAGGTGGCGGCCTTCGAGAAGGTGACCCTGTTCGGCGTCACCCTCGTTCCCAAGCGGCGGGTCAACTATGGTCCCATCAACCCAGCGGAAGCGCGGGCCATCTTCATCCGCTTCGCCCTCACCGCGGGTGACTTTGACAGCCGCGCCCCCTTCTGGCGGCACAACCGGGAGCTGATCGCCTACATCCAGCACCTGGAGGCCAAGTCGCGGCGGCGCGACATCCTGGTGGACGAGGACGCCATCCACGCCTTTTATGAGCAGCGGGTGCCCCCCGGTATCTACTCCACCCCCCTGTTCGAGCGCTGGCTGCGCCAGGCCACCCAGAAGGACCCCAAACTCCTGCACATGCGCATGGAGGACGCCATGCGCCATGAGGCCGCCGCCGTCACCGCCCAGGCCTTTCCCGACAGCCTAAAGGTGGGGGCCACGGCCCTGCCCCTGGAGTATCGCTTCGACCCGGGCGAGGCCGACGACGGCCTCACCCTGGTGGTGCCGGCGCCCCTGATCAACCAGGTGTCGCCGGACCGCTGCGCCTGGCTGGTCCCCGGCCTGCTGCCGGAGCTGATCGCCGCCCTGCTGCGCGGCCTGCCCAAGTCCTGGCGCAAGCTGCTGGTGCCCATCCCCGATACCGCCGAGCGTCTGGCAGCACGCCTGCAACCCGCCGACCGGCCCCTGCTCCAGGCCCTGGGGGAGGAGGCCAAGGCCCTGACCGGCCTCCAGATCCCCGAAGACGCCTGGGATCCGGCGGCCGTCCCCCCTCACCTGCGCATGAAGTTCCGCCTGGTGGACGAGGGCGGCCGGTCCCTGGCGGCGGGGGATGACTATGCCGATCTCAAGCGGCGTTTCGGCGGCAGCGGCCGTCAGGCCTTCGCCGCCATCCCCAGTCAGGGGCTGGAGCGGGAGGGCCTCACCCGTTGGGACTTCGGCGAACTGCCGGAGGCCGTCGATCTGGACCGCGGCGGCATCAAGCTGCGCGGCTACCCGGCCCTGGTCGACGAGGGGGACAGCGTCGCGGTGCGGGTACTGGATTCGCCGGAGGGCGCCGAGCTGGCCCAGCGCGCCGGTCTGCGGCGGCTATTCATGCTCAGCCTGGCGGGGGAGGTGCGCCAGTTGCGCCGCAACCTGCCAGGCCTGGACCGGCTGCGGTTGCAGTACGCCAAGGCGCCACAGCCAGCCTGGGGGGCAGGGGGGGCGCCTGGCTCTGAGGGTCCCCCTCTCCCCAGCCCTCCCCCGCGGGGGGGGAGGGAGGCACGGCGGGGCGTAGCCAGCCGCACTGCCTCAGCGAGAACTGGAAAGACCGCCGTTGGCCTTCACCCCGAGCATAAGCCCCTCGACCTGGCCGACGAGGTGCTGGCCCTCCTCATCGACCTGACCTTCCTTGAAGACCTGCCGCCGATCCGCGATCGGGCGGCCTTTGATGCCCGCCTGGCCAGTCGCCGCTCCCGGCTGCCGCAGGTCGCCAGCGAGGTGTTGGCCCTGGTCGGGCGCATCCTCGATGACTACCAGGCCCTGCGACAGGGGCTGGGGGGCATCACCCAGGTCAACTGGCAGCTTTCGGTGCGCGATCTTCAGGCCCAGCTCGACGGTCTGGTCTTTCGCGGCTTTTTGCTGGCGGTGCCCTATGTCCGTCTCAAAGACTATCCGCGCTACCTCAAGGCCGCCCGCGAGCGCCTGGACAAGCTGTTCCACGCCGCCGGCCGTGATCAGGAGCGGCTGCGGGAATTGACGCCCTTACTGGACAAGTGGCGGGAGCGCGGCGCCGCCGTTCAGGGCCTGGGCCGTCGCGATCCGCGCCTGGAGGAGATCCGGTGGATGCTGGAGGAACTGCGCATCTCCTTCTTCGCCCAACGTATCGGCACCGCCTATCCGGTCTCCCTCAAGCGCATCGAGGCCCGGTGGAAGGAGTTGGGTTTGTAAGGCTCGATAACAGGCAAACCATCGGGGCCTTCTCCTGAACCGGCCATCAGGGCCCGCACCTGATCGAGCAAGGTGGGCAGGGCGCCCTGGGCGGTGGGGCTCAAGCGGCAATGGGCGTAGTCAAAGGACTGACCGACGGCGGTGACCAGCCAGGCGGCGGGTGCGCGCTGGTAAAGGGTCTGGCACCAGGCCAGGAGTTCCCGGGGGTCCAGGAAGTGGGCCATGCTGGAGGCGGCGCTGGCGTTCGGGGCCAGGGCCTGCCATGTAACTGCCCCGGGCTCACCCGAGGCTTCGGCGTCGATGAAGATCACCCGGTCGGCGGTCGCCAGGTCCAGGGCGAGCTCGGCGGTGAGGACGTGACGGGCCAGGACCCGGACCCCGGGGGGCAGGGGGCCGGCGGCCAGTGCCTCGGCGGCCAGGGGGCCGATGGCGTCGTCGCCCCGAATCGGACTGCCATAGCCGATGATAAGCGTCCGTGAGGGTGGATCGGCCCCCCAGTCGTCCCGCCTGGGGGTAACCGCGCTCTCCGCGCCTACCGCTTCGGCCGCACTGACAGTGCTAACCGCGCCGAGCGCGTCGTCCGTGTTGAAATCGCCAACCCCGCCAACCGCGCCGTTCGCCCCGGCTAATCCCGGCATAGCCGATCCACCAGGGCGCCGGCGGCATCCCGCAGTTCGATGAGCAGGGGCATCTGGCCAAAGGCATGGGAGGCGCAGGACAGGCAGGGATCAAAGCAGCGGATCACTGCCTCGACCCGGTTCAGCATGCCCTCCTGGAGGTGGTTGCCATCGACATAGGTCTTGGCCACCTGGCGGATGGCCTGGTTCATGGCCAGGTTGTTATGGCCGGTGGCGATGATGAGGTTGACCCAGGTGATGAGACCATTCTCGTCGATGCGGTAGTGGTGCATGAGAGTACCGCGGGGGGCCTCGGCGACGCCGATCCCCTCGTCGCGATTGCTGCGGGCCCGGGCCCGGACCCGCGTGTCCAGGATCCGGGGGTCCTTGAGCAGCCGCTCCATCATTTCCAGGGCGAAGATGATCTCCACCAGGCGGGCATAGTGATAGTGGAAGCTGCTGGCCACGGGACCAGACTCCTGGAGCATGCGGAACTCCGCCAGGGCCACGTCCGCGTAGGGGGTGCCGCAGGCATTGGCGTTGTTGAGGCGGGCCAGGGGGCCGACGCGGTAGATCCCCTTGGGGTAGCCCTGGGGCTTGTAATAGGGGAACTTCATGTAGCTGAAGTCCTCCACCGCCTCGCCCACCAGCCGCTCGTACTCCCAGGTCGGGACCTGATCCTCCAGGATACGTCCCCGGGCATCCTTGAGGCGCAGGACGCCATCGTAGTGCTCCAGGTTCCCCTCGGGCGAGACCAGGCTGAGGAACAGGGTGTCCTGGGAGCCGAAGTGGGCGGCCTCGTCCAAGAACTTGGGCACCAGGGTCTTGAAGAAGGCATAGGTGCGTTTGGCGATCTCCAGGCCCTCCGGGAGCAGTCGCAGCATGACCGCGTGCTTGTCCGCCGTCAGGGCCTCGCTGACCCCGCCGGGGACCACCCAGGTGGGATGGATCTTCTTGCCGCCCAGGGTCTCGATGATGGTCTGGCCGATCTGCCGCAGGCGGATGCCGTCCCGGGCCAGGTCCGGGTTCTGGCGCATGACACCGAAGATATTGCGGCTGGCGGGGTCCGCATCCCAGCCCAGCAGCAGGTCCGGCGAGGACAGGTGGAAGAACGACAGGGCATGGGACTGGGTGAGCTGCGCCAGGTTGATGATCCGGCGCAGTTTCTCCGCCGTTGGGGGAATGCTGACCGACAGCAGGTGGTCGCAGGCCTTGTTGGCGGCCAGGACATGGCTCACGGGGCAGATGCCGCAGGTGCGGGCGGTGAGGGCGGGCATCTCGCGGTAGGGGCGGCCCTCGCAAAACTTCTCGAAGCCGCGGAACTGGGTGAGGTGGAAGCGGGCGTCCTGGACCTGCCCCTGGTCGTCGAGTTGCAGGCTGATGCGGGCATGCCCCTCGATGCGGGTGACCGGTTCGATGGAGATGGTGCGGCTCATGGCAAAGATCCTGTGGCAAAAAGCGCGCCCGCCCCCCGGGAGGGCACGGGGCGAGGGCGAGGGTGAGGGGCGTGGCAACCCGGGGTCGCTCCCGCCGGATCCGCGGCGGCGAGCCTGAGCTCAGGCCCCAAAGCGCGTCACCTGGGTGGAGTCCGGCGTCCGCCCGGCGATCAACTCGCTGAGCACGTAGAAAATGGCATCGGCCGGGGGCGGGCAGCCGGGGACGAAGACGTCCACCGCCACCACCTCGTGGAGGGGGCGCACCCGCGGGAGGAGGGCCGGCACCCCGACCCGGGGGACTTGCGGCTGGAGCGTGACGTTCTCCCGGTAGGCGCGATCCAGCACCGCGGCGAGGGGGTAGGGGTTGCGCATGGAGGGGACATTGCCGTTGACGGCGCAGTCCCCGAGGCTGATCAGAATCCGGCAGCGGTCACGAAATGCCTGGGCCTGGCGCAGGTCGTCCGCGTTGCTGACCGAGCCTTCCAGGATGCCGACGTCGACCCGTTCCGGCAGGTGCTTGGCATCCACCAGCGGGCTATAGAGGATGTCGAGATAACGGACTAGGTCCACCAGGCGCTCGTCCAGGTCGAGGAAGGACATGTGGCAGCCCGAGCAGCCGTCCAGCCAGGCGGTGGCAACGCTGAGCTTGTTCATCGAGCCGGTCTCCCCGGCCATGGGCGGTAGACTGGCAGGGGCAACCACGGTGGCAACGCTGAGCCTGTTCATCGGGCCTGTCTCCGGCGGGCGAGGATGGGAAGAAAGTGCTGGTCCTTGACCATCTCCCCGGCGGAGGTCCCTTGCTTGACCAGGGCGCCGGTGGGACAGACCTGCACGCACTTACCGCAGCCGGTGCAGGTCTCGCTGTCGCCCCAGGGCTGAGCCAGGTCGGTGATGACCAGGCAGTCGCTGCCGCGACCCATCAGGTCCCAGGTATGGGCCCCCTCGATCTCGTCGCAGACCCGCACGCAGCGGGTACAGAGGATGCATCGGTTGTGGTCCAGGCGGAACAGTTCATGGGAGCTGTCCATCTGGTAGCGGGCCTGGCGATAGGGGACGCGCACGTGGTCGACGCCGCAGGTCTGGGCGAGATGCTGCAACTCGCAGTGGCCGTTGGAGACACAGACCGAGCAGATGTGGCTGCGCTCGGCGAACAGCAATTCGACGATCGTGCGGCGATAGCGCCGCAGGCGCTCGGTGTTGGTCAGGACCTGCATCCCCTCCGCGACCTGGGTGGCGCAGGCGGCGAAGAGGCGGCCCTGGCCAGCGATCTCCACCAGGCACAGGCGACAGGCGCCCCAGATACTCAGGCCATCGAGATAACAGAGGCTGGGGATGGGGATCTGGTTCTCCCGGCAGACCTCGATGATGGTCTCGTCGGCGCGGGCGGATAGGTCCTGACCGTCGATGGTCAGGGTGACGACGCGGACGTTGGCGGGGGTGGGGGGAGGGGGCATCTCAGCTCCTGCGGGGAAGGCGCGTCGTCATGGGGCGGCCGGCGCCGTGGATGAGGAGGGGACGGGGAGCGTGGCCCCCTGGTCACCCCGCCCGTGGTCACCCGGGGTGGAGGACCGGCGGCAGGGGATTGGGGCCAGGATCCGGTTCATGGCGCGCACAACTTGGCCTCGTACTCGTCGCGGAAAAACCGCAGGGTCGACAGCACCGGATTGGGTGCCGTCTGGCCCAGACCGCAGAGGCTGGTCGCTTGGACGACCTCGCACAGTTCTTCCAGCAGGGCCAGATCCTGGTGGCGGGCCTCGCCCTTCGCGATCTTGTCGAGCAGGGCGTGCAGTTGCTGGGTGCCCGCGCGGCAGGGGACGCACTTACCGCAGGACTCGCTCATGCAAAACTCCATGAAGTAACGGGCGACGTCCACCATGTCCGCGGTCTCGTCCATGACGATCATGCCGCCGGACCCCATGATGGTGCCCAGGGTCTTGAGGCCGTCATAGTCCACCGGGATATCCAGGTGTTCCGCGGGGATGCAGCCGCCGGAGGGGCCGCCGGTCTGTACCGCCTTGAAGGCTCGGCCGCCGGGGATGCCGCCGCCAATGGCCGTGATGATGTCGCGGAGTCGGGTCCCCATGGGGACCTCGATGAGGCCGGTGTTCTCGATGGTGCCCGCCAGGGCAAAGACCTTGGTGCCTTTGGACTTCTCGGTGCCGATGCCGGCAAACCAGGCACCGCCGTGGCGAACGATGGGGGCGATGTTGGCGAAGGTCTCGACGTTGTTGATCAGGGTGGGGCAGCCCCAGAGCCCGGACTCGGCGGGGTAGGGGGGGCGCGGCCGCGGCTGGCCGCGGTTGCCCTCGATGGAGGCCATCAGCGCCGTCTCCTCGCCGCAGACGAAGGCCCCGGCGCCGAGGCGGATCTCCACCTCGAAGCTGAAGGGGGTCTCGGCGATCTTGCCGCCGAGAAAGCCCGCGCGTTTGGCCTTGCGGATCGCCGTGGTCAGGCGCTCTACCGCCAACGGGTATTCGGCCCGGACATAGACGTACCCCTTGGCAGCGCCGATGGCATAGGCCGCGATGGCCATGCCCTCCAGGACCCGATGGGGGTCGGATTCCAGCACCGCCCGGTCCATGAAGGCCCCGGGGTCCCCCTCGTCGGCGTTACAGATGACGAATTTGCGCTCTCCGGGCATCTTGGCCACCGTGGACCACTTGAGGCCCGTAGGGTAGCCGCCCCCGCCGCGACCGCGCAGGCCGCTGAGGGTGATCTCCCGCAGCACCTCCGCTGGGGTCATCTCGGTCAGGGCCTGGACCAGGGGGGCGTAGCCGCCGACCGCGACGTAGCCTTTGAAACTGTCCGGGTCGATGACGCCGGCGTTCTCCAGGACGATACGCTGCTGGCGGGCGAAGAAGGGCTGATCGGTGGGGCAGTGGAGGCGGGCGACCGGCGGGCCGGCGACGCTGGCCAGAATTGCCGGGGCATCCTCCGGCCTGACTTCCCGGTAGAGGGTCGAGGCCATGAGTTCGGCCCCCTTCTCCGCCACCGCGACCAGGGGCCCGGCGGAACAGAGGCCCATGCAGCCGACACCCTTGACTTTACAGCGATGGCCCCTGGTCACGCGATCCGCGGGCCCGGCCAACCCCGCGCCCGCCATCGTGCCGTCACCCTCGCTATCGCCATCCCTTTCGGCATCACCCTCCACATCGCCCTGTCTCTCGCCCGGGGCAGGAGGCGGGATGGCCGTAAGGGCCCGATGCAGGGCGGCCATGACCTCGGGGGCGCCGGAGGACTGACAGCTCGCCGCCATGCAGACCCGCGCCTCATGGGTGATGTCGGGGTCCTGGTTGCGGTATTCCTCGGCCTTGTCAGCCAGATCGTCCAGATTCATCGTCGTGCCTCGACCTGTAATACCAGGTCCGCCAGAGAGTTGAGTTTAGTCATCGCCCCTCAATTTTCGGTTTTCCGGTTCGGGTGGCCTTTGGCGAGGGACGCCGCGAATAGGTCCCGGCTGGCATGACGACCTCCTTCCTGCGTTCGACACCCCGCCACACGCCCCTGATCCTCCTAATCGCGGTCGACACCCCCGCCAGATGCCCCCGAACCTCCCTAATCGAATTCGATGCCGAAAACTGCAAGGCGATGTAAAGACTTGCCCCAGATCAATCGAGCCGTTCGAGCTTGGCGAGCACTTGGCCGGCCGTCTGGTTGCCCTGCATGGCGCCGTCGAGGACCACCGCGGGCGCCAGCCCACAGGAGCCGACGCAGCGGGCGGTCAAGAGGGAGAGGCGACCATCCGGGGTGGTTTCACCAGGCCTGACCGCGTAGCGCTCCTGGATGGCCTCCACCAAGCCTCTGGCCCCCTTGATGTAGCAGGCCGTTCCGGTACAGACCACGCACGCATGGCGGCCTTTGGGCTTGAGCAGGAAGAGGTGGTAGAAGGTGGCGACGCCATAGACCTTCGAAAGGGACAGATCGAGGGAGCCGGCGACGAAGCGCATGGCGGTTTCGTCCAGAAAACCGAAGGCGTCCTGAACACTGTGCAGGGTCTCGATCAGGGCATGTCCGGCATAGCCGTTGCGACGCATGGTGGCATTGACCAGCTTCCAGCGCTTGTCGTCGCTGGGCAGGGGTGGCCGAGTTTGCAACAGGGTCATGTCAGCTCCTAGGCGCGGAGACGAGGAGGTGCGGATCTTGGAGGGCGAAAACTTGCCACGTGGTTGTAAGGCATTTCCCCCCGCTCCATACCCATCGCATTTCAGTATTCGATATCGACTAGGGAGGGTCGGGTGGCGTCTGGCGGGGGTGTCGACCGCAGGGGAGGCGGTCGTCAAGCCTACAGGGATGTATTCACGGTGTTCCCCGCCAGACGCCACCCGACCCGGAAAGACCGATAAGTGATGTGCCAAGACTATAACACCGGGGGTCAGGGACGGCGCCTGATGCCGGTCAGCAATAGCGTCACCCTAGCGCGATCCGATTATGGGTTCCACCTTGAGATGGTGAAGATTTTCTTACGGGTGTTGTCTACAGGACACGGATCCTGTCTTCCTGCTCCCGCAGCTTGGCCACAGCCATCTCCTGTTCGGCGATCTTGTCGCGCTCCTTCTGCACCACGGCGGCGGGGGCCTTGTCGACGAAGCTGGGGTTGGTCAGCTTGCCCCGGGTGCGCTCGACGTCGGCCTCGATGCGGGCGATCTCCTTGGCCAGGCGCTTGAGTTCCGCCTCCTGGTCGATGAGGCCGGCCATGGGGATGAGGACCTTCATCTCCCCGACCAGGAAGATGGCGGACTCGGGGGCGGTCTCGCCCGGGCCGAGGCGGAGAATCTTGAAGGCGTCGCCAGGGGAGGGGAGGTCCTGGCTGGTTGCCTCACCCTGGTCGAGGAGGACGGTGATGGAGGCGGTGCGGGCCAGAAAGTCCTGGTAGGGCCGGCTGGCCGCCAGCCAGGCCAGGTCCTGGGGGCTGGCGTGTTCGATGAGCACCGGCAGGGACTTGCCCGGCGGGATGTTCATCTCGCCCTTGATGCGGCGCACGCCGAGGATGAACTGCATGACCCAGTCCATCTCCGCCACGGCGGCGGGGTCCGCCAGGCTGGGGTCGGCGGCGGGGTAGGGGGCCTGCATGAGGGTGTCGCCTTGCGCCCCCGCCAAGGGCGCGACCTTCTGCCAGATCTCCTCGGTGATGAAGGGCATGATGGGGTGGGCCAGGCGCAGCAGGGTCTCCAGGGTCCGGACCAGGGTGCGGCGGGTGCCGCGCTTGGCGGCCTCGGTGCTGGCGGGGCTGGTGAGGATGGGCTTGGACAGCTCCAGGTACCAGTCGCAGAAGTGGCTCCAGGTGAATTCGTGCAGGGCCTGGGCGGCCTGGTCGAAGCGGTAGCCGCGGATGGCCTCGTCGACGCTGGCGATGGCGGTTTGCAAGCGGTCCTGGATCCAGCGGTCGGCGGCGGACAGTTCGATGGGGCTCGACAGGCCACGCTCCGGGCTGGACAGCCCGCAGTCCTGCCCCTCAGTGTTCATGAGGACGTAGCGCGAGGCATTCCACAGCTTGTTGCAGAAGTTGCGGTAGCCCTCGGTGCGGCTCAGGTCGAACTTGATGTCGCGGCCGGTGCTGGCCAGGGCGGCGAAGGTGAAGCGCAGGGCGTCGGTGCCGAAGCTGGGGATGCCCTGGGGGAAGTCGGCGCGGGTGGCCTTGGCGATCTTCTCCGCCAGGCGCGGCTGCATCATGCCGCTGGTGCGCTTGGCCACCAGGGGCTCCAGTTCGATGCCGTCGATCAGATCGATGGGGTCGAGGACATTACCCTTGGACTTGGACATCTTGTCGCCGTGGGCGTCGCGCACCAGGCCGTGGATGTAGACCTCGCGGAAGGGCACGTCGCCCATGAACTTGAGGCCCATCATGATCATGCGGGCCACCCAGAAGAAGATGATGTCAAAGCCGGTGACCAGGACCGAGGTGGGGTAGAAGGTCTTCAGGCGCCCGGTCTCTTCCGGCCAGCCCAGGGTGGAGAAGGGCCAGAGGGCGGAGCTGAACCAGGTGTCCAGCACGTCCGGGTCCTGCCGCAAGTGGAAGTCGGGGGCCAGGCCGTGACGCTCGCGCACCTCGGCCTCGGAACGGCCGACATAGACGTTGCCCGCGCCGTCGTACCAGGCGGGGATGCGGTGGCCCCACCAGATCTGGCGGCTGATGCACCAGTCCTGGATGTTGCGCATCCACTCGAAGTAGGTGTTCTTCCAGTTGGCGGGGACGAAGCGGATGCGCCCCTCCTCAACGGCCGCGATGGCCGGTTGCGCCAGGGGCTGGATGCGCACGTACCACTGGTCGGTGAGATAGGGTTCGATGACGGCATTGGAGCGATCGCCGCGGGGCACCATGAGCTTGTGATCGCGGACGCCGGCGAGGAGGCCCAGGGCCTGGAGGTCGGCGACGATGCGCTCCCGCGCCGCGTAGCGGTCCAGGCCGACGTAGGCCGTAGGGATCAGTTCGCCCTCCTCGGGGGCGTTGGCGCGGATGGCGGCATCGGGGCTGAGGATATTGATCAGGCCGCCGTGGGCCTGGCCGGCGATGGCGTTTTCGTCGCGATGGCGCAGCCAGACGGCGTGGTCGTTGAAGTCGTGGGCCGGGGTGATCTTGACGCAGCCGGTGCCGAAGGCAGGGTCGGCGTGCTCGTCGGCGATGATGGGGATGCGCCGGCCGGTGAGGGGCAGTTCCACCAGTTCACCGATGAGGTGCTTGTAACGCGGGTCCTCCGGGTTCACGGCCACGGCGCAGTCGCCGAGCATGGTCTCCGGGCGGGTGGTGGAGACCACCATGAAGCCGGTGCCATTGGTCAGGGGATAGCGCATGTCCCACATGTGGCCGGCCTCTTCCTCCGACAGCACCTCCAGGTCGGAGACGGCGGTGTGCAGCACCGGGTCCCAGTTGACGAGGCGCTTGCCGCGGTAGATGAGGCCCTCCTCGAACAGGCGCACGAAGACCTCGCGCACCGCCGCCGACAGGCCCTCGTCCATGGTGAAGCGCTCGTGTTCCCAGTCCAGGGAGGCGCCCATGCGCCGCAACTGGCGGGTGATGGTGCCGCCGGACTGTTCCTTCCAGTGCCAGACGCGCTCGATGAAGGCCTCGCGCCCCAGGTCATGGCGGGTCTTGCCCTCCTGTTCCAGCAGGCGCTCCACCACCATCTGGGTGGCGATGCCGGCGTGGTCCGTGCCCGCCTGCCACAGGGTCGGCGCCCCGCGCATGCGGTGGTAGCGGATCAGGGCATCCATGATGGTGTCCTGGAAGGCGTGACCCATGTGCAGGCTGCCGGTGACGTTGGGCGGCGGGATCATGATGCAGTAGGGCGCGCCGACCGCGGGGGTGGGGGCCGTGGCGGCCTTGGCCGCGGCGGTCAGCGGGCTGGAGGTACCCTCGACCGGTTCCCCGGAGGCATCGACCCCGGAGGCATCAACCCCGGAGGCATCAACCCCAGAGCCATCGACCCCAGAGCCATCGACCCCGGACGGGCTGGCGTCGATCCCCTTGCTGGCGGGCGTGTCGGCGGTGGGGGGGGCGAAATAACCGCGCTCCTCCCAGGTGCGATACCAGGCTTGTTCCAGGGTCTGAGGGTCGTAATTCTTGTCGAGCATGATAGCGGTGATCGGTTAATCAGGGGAGCGAGGGCGGACGCCAAGACTGAGAGTTTGTGAAAAAATCCGTTTCATTTCAGCCTCGAAGTCGCTAACCCGATGTTATTGAGGATTCCCAGGTTCAATGAGCGGGAGGTTTTTTCACAGCCTCTGAGAGGTCGCCAGTATACCCAAGGACCTAACTGTCATGGGACGGCTCGCCACACCCCTGATAGTGAAAGACTTTCCCGTGACCTTCACGTTAAAGTTAAGGTCACGCCGCGTCGCGGCGGGTCGGGGGCGACTGACGGCGGTATGGCGAGCATTGTTCCCCCTCGGACGCCCCCTTGTCACGCCTTCGTAGCAATTTGCTGCGATGCTCATGGCCTTGCCATTTCATCGGCCAGTAGCATCCGATTAGGGGTAAGATGGGTCCACGATGGGGGCGGCCCCAGGATCGCGCCCTGTCCCCGGCGGCAATCCGCCGCTCAGCCGATGGCCCCACCCACGGCTGTCTGGCCTCCATCAGGTCAAGGTTTTCCCACCCTGCACTTATGCGGCGAAAACTGAGTTAAGTCAGTTAACTAGGTACGGCCCTGGCACCTTTTCCCCTGTCTGTACATCCCTGTACCCCCCTTTTCTGTTCATCCCTGTTTCACCCTAAGAGGTAAGCGCAACCATGGACACCCAGGTCACGAAGCACGTTTTTGCCTTCGAGGAAGGCAACGGCAAAGACAAAAAACTCCTTGGCGGCAAGGGCGCCAATCTGTGCGAGATGACCCAGCTCGGCCTCAATGTGCCCCCGGGCTTCGTCATCTCCACCGCGGCCTGCCTGGAGTACCTGGCCTCCCCCGCCCGGACCCTGCCCGCGGGCGTCATGGACGAGGTCCACGCCCAGATGAAGGCCCTGGAGGCCAAGACCGGTAAGGGCTTTGGCAGTACCGACAACCCCCTGCTGGTGTCGGTGCGCTCCGGTTCGGCCATGTCCATGCCAGGCATGATGGATACCATCCTCAACCTGGGCCTCAATGCCGATACCCTTCAGGGTCAGATCAAGCAGACCGGGGACGCGCGTTTTGGCTATGACGCCTACCGGCGTTTCATCCAGCTCTTCGGCAAGGTCGCCTTGGGGGTGCCGGACGAACTGTTCGACAAGCAGTTCGAAAGGGTCAAACACCAGGCGGGCGTCAAGGAGGATGTCGAACTCTCCGCCAGCGATCTCAAGGAGATCAGCGAGCGCTTCCTCAAGGTGGTGGAAGAGAACACCGGCCGGCCTTTCCCATCCGACCCCTTTGAACAACTGGAGATCGCCATCAAGGCGGTCTTCAACAGTTGGATGGGGCGCCGGGCCGTCGACTACCGCCGCCAGTTCAACATCACCCCGGAGATGGCCAACGGCACCGCCGTCAACGTGGTGACCATGGTCTTCGGCAATCGGGGCGACGACTCCGCCACCGGCGTGGCCTTTACCCGCAACCCCGGCACCGGCGAGAACAAGCTCTTCGGCGAGTACCTGGTCAACGCTCAGGGCGAGGATGTGGTTGCCGGTATCCGCACCCCGAAGCCCATCGACCGTATGGCGACCGAGATGCCGCAACTGGCCAGGGAGCTGGAGGAATTGCGGGCCAAACTGGAGACCCATTACAAAGAGGTCCAGGACTTCGAGTTCACCATCGAGCAGGGCCGCCTCTACTGTCTGCAAACCCGCAACGGCAAGATGAACGCCCAGGGCATGGTGCGCTCCTCGGTGGAGATGGTGGAGGAGGGGCTCATCACCAAGGAACAGGCCCTGCTGCGCATCCAGCCCGAGTTGCTGGAGCAGATGCTCTTCCCCCGCCTCGATCCCTCCCACCGCGCCGTGGCCGTGGCCCAGGGCCTGCCGGCTTCACCCGGCGCCGCCTCCGGTGTTGCCGTCTTCGACGCGGACCGCGCCGAGCAACTGGGGCGTGACCTGGGGCAGAAGGTCATCCTGGTGCGCGAGGAGACCAAGCCCGAGGACATCCATGGCTTCTTCGCCGCCCAGGGCATCCTCACCTCCCGTGGCGGCAAGACCTCCCATGCCGCCGTGGTGGCGCGCGGCATGGGCAAGCCCTGCGTCGCCGGGGCCGAGGGCATCAGCGTCGATGTCGCCCGCCGCGAGGCCTATGTGGGCGAGACCAGTTTCCGCGAGGGCGACGTCATCACCATCGACGGCACCACCGGCAAGGTCTATCTGGGCGAGATCCCCACCGTCGAACCGGACTTCACCAACGAATTGACCGTGCTGCTGGACTGGGCCGACAAGGCCGCCCGGCTCAAGGTCATGGCCAACGCCGATACCCCGGATGACGCCCGTCGTGCCCTCAAGTATGGCGCCGTCGGCATCGGCCTGGCCCGCACCGAGCGCATGTTCAATGATGTCGAGCGCCTGCCCATCGTCATCGAGATGATCGTCGCCGAGACCCCGGAGCAGCGTCAGGCGGCCCTGGACAAGTTGCTGCCCTTGCAGCGCAAGGACTTCCGCGAGCTGTTCGAGGTCATGTCACCCCACAAGGTGACCATCCGCCTCCTCGACCCGCCGATCCACGAGTTCCTGCCCAACGAGCACCAATTGGAGCGTGACCTGGCGGAGTTGCGTCACCTGGCCGCCGTGACCCGTGGCTACACGGTGCTGGCGGGGACCATGGGGCTGCTTCATGCCACTGAGCATGCCCGCCAGGAGGTGAATGCCTTGCGCCAGATGGTGGACCCTGCCCTGGTCGAGGACGCCATCGCCAAGAAGGAGACCATGCTGCGCAAGGTCCGGGCCCTCTACGAGACCAACCCCATGCTCGGTCACCGCGGCGTGCGCCTCGGCATCACCTTCCCCGAGATCTACCAGATGCAGATCCGCGCCATCCTGGAGGCGGCGGCGGAGTGCTCGCGCATGGGCATCGAGGTCCAACCCCAGATCAAGGTGCCCCAGGTCTGCACCGCCCAGGAACTACGTCTGGTCAAGTCCTGGGTGGACGAGATCCACACCGAGGTCGCCGCCCACTATGGCCATCCGGTCAGCTTCAAGTTCGGCACCATGATCGAGGTGGTGCGGGCCTGCATGCGCGCCGAGCACCTGGCGGAGGAGGCGGAGTTCTTCTCCTTTGGCACCAACGACCTGACTCAGGCGACCTTCTCCTTCTCCCGGGAGGACGCCGAGAACAAGTTCCTGCCCCTCTACAACAACTCCGGCATCCTTCAGGACAACCCCTTCGAGGTGCTGGACACCAAGGGCGTGGGCAAGCTGATGAAGCTGGCGGTGGACTGGGGTCGGGGGGTAAGGCCAGGTATGCAGGTGGGTATTTGCGGCGAACATGGGGGTCATCCCGCCTCCATCGCCTTCTGCCATGAGGCGGGGCTGGACTACGTGAGCTGTTCTGGCCCCCGGGTCCCGGTGGCTCGTCTGGCCGCTGCCCACGCGGCCCTGACGGTCTGAGCGACATTTCAGCCCCCCACTCTCCTCGCGGCAGAGGCGCGGCAGAGGGCTTGAAAGCCTGAGCGTTCGTCTTAGCCCCTCTCCCCTCGCGGGAGAGGGGTTGGGGAGAGGGGGAGCCTGGTGGGGGCTGGGCCAGAATGAACCTCCCCCGTCTAATCAACCGTGGCGCTCATCAACCGCATCCTTGCGGTTGACACCCGATCCTCCCTCCCATGAATAGCTGGCCTGCCCTCTCAGCGCCCAGCTTCCAGGGCCGCGATCCGCTCCTCCAGGGGCGGGTGGCTCATGAACAGCTTCTTGAGCCCGTCACCCATCCCCCCGCTGATACCGAAGGCGGCAAACTCACCCGCTGGCAGGTCCTGGGGTTCATGCACCCGTTGCAGGGCGCGCAGGGCGGAGGCCATCTGGCGACGGCTGGTCAGATTGGCGCCACCGGCATCGGCGCGGAACTCGCGGTGACGGGAGAACGCCATCACGATCATGGTCGCCAGGACGGAGAGCAGGAGCTGGGCGACCATGGAGGACACGAAATAGGCTATCCCGTGACCTTCCTCGTTCTTGAAGATCACACGGTCGACCAGATGGCCGATGATGGTGGAGAGGAAGACGACGAAGGTGTTGACCACCCCCTGGATCAGGGTCAGGGTCACCATGTCGCCATTGGCCACGTGACTGATCTCGTGGCCAACCACCGCCTCCACCTCGTCCCGGTTCATCTGCTGCAGCAGGCCGGTACTGACGGCCACCAAGGCGGCATTGCGGTTCCAGCCGGTGGCGAAGGCATTGGGGTCCGGCGAATCGAAGATGCCGACCTCGGGCATGCCGATCCCGGCGGCCTGGGACTGGCGCTCCACCACGCCGAACAGCCACTGTTCAAACGGCGTGGAGGGCTGGGTGATGATCTGTACCCCCATCGACCGCTTGGCCATGCCCTTGGACATCAGCAGGGAGATGATGGAGCCGGAGAAGCCGATCAGCCCCGCCCAGACCAGCACCGCGCCCAGGTTGAGGTCAACGCCATTGGCCTGAAGCAGGCCCTCGAAGCCCAGGAGCTTGAAGACCAGGCTGATCACCAGCAGGACGGCGACGTTGGTCGCCAGGAAGAGAAGAATGCGTTTCATCGGTTGGGATCACTCCAAGTGGAAGATGTGGGCTGGTTGCCCGTCATTCTGACTCAGGATTTAGGGCGCCGGTTCACAAAATAAAGGTGAACATGATAAAGGCGAGGACGGGGGACGGCAGCCACAAAAGGCACGAAAAGGCTGGACAGCAAGGGGGGCGCAACGTATCATGCGCGCTCTCGATTCATCGGGGCCATAGCTCAGCTGGGAGAGCGCAACACTGGCAGTGTTGAGGTCGGCGGTTCGATCCCGCCTGGCTCCACCAAATCCCCTTCTCCCGGGCGGTACCCACTCCTCCAAGTCCGAGAGATAAACCCAGTCTCAGTCCCCATCGTCTAGAGGCCTAGGACACCGCCCTTTCACGGCGACAACCGGGGTTCGAATCCCCGTGGGGACGCCAAATAAATCCTACAGTTGGAACGTAAAAGGCGACTTCGGTCGCTTTTTGTGTTTACCACGTTTTTTACGCCCATTACCCGCTGGAGATTGTCATGAAAAAGATCGAAGCCATCATCAAGCCGTTCAAACTCGATGACGTACGTGAGGCGCTGTCGGCCGCGGGCATCACCGGGATGACCGCCATCGAGGTCAAAGGGTTCGGGCGCCAGAAGGGCCACACCGAACTCTACCGGGGCGCTGAATACGTGGTGGATTTCCTGCCCAAGGTAAAAATCGAGATTGTGCTGGGCGATGAATTGGTGGATGCCTGCGTGGAGGCCATCACCAGTGCCGCCCGGACCGGCAAGATCGGTGATGGCAAGATTTTCGTCTCCAGCGTGGAGCGGGTGGTAAGGATCCGCACCGGGGAGGAGAACGAGCAGGCGATGTGATCCGCACCCGGCCTTGACTATCGAGGGTGGTAAGCACCGGGCCGCGCTCACCCCCTCAGCGTTGGGTCCGCCGGGCGATCAGTTCTTGTCCAGCTCCAGGTAATCCCAGACCTTGCGGGTCAGGCCGATTTCCTCGGGCGCTTCCTGATCAGTGACGAACTTGCCTTCCTTGTCGTTGAGATCCAGCACCCGCTGGGCATCCGTGGCCAGATCGTCCTTACCGAGCTTCTTATAGGCATCGATCATGGTCACCAGGGCATCGCGAACCGCGCTGGTGCGCTGGTAATGCTGGATGACGTGGTTGCACCGATCCACCGCCGCCAGGTAGGCCCCCTGCTTGACATAGAATTTGGCGATGTTGACCTCGTTGCGCGCCAGGTTGCCGCGCAGATAGAGCATGCGCTGGCGGGCATCGGGGGCATACTTGCTGTCCGGGAAGCGTTTGACCACCTCGGCGAAGTCGTTGAAGGCTTCCAGGGCGGAGCCGGGGTCACGCTGCGAGCGGTCGGTGGGGATGAAGCGGTCGAGAAAGTCGACGCTCCGGTTATAGTTGACGATGCCCTTGAAGTAATAGGCATAGTCGACGAAGGGGCTCTGGGGATAGAGCTTGATGAAGCGGTCCGCGGCGGCAATGGCCTCCTCGGGCTTATCGGCCTTGTAGTAGGCGTAAGCCACGTCCAGCTGGGCTTGCATGGCGTAGCGGCCGAAGGGATAGCGGGCCTCCAGCTTCTCGTAATACTTGATGGCGTTCTCATAACCGCCACTGTTCAACTCCGCGGAGGCCTCGGCATAGAGCTTGGAGGCACTCCAGTCCTTGGTGACGTCTTCCTGCTCCCCAAAAAAGGAGCATCCGCCGAGGAGGAGGAGGAACGGGAGCAGGGCCAAAGACCAGCAGACAGGTAACCGGTAGCGCATGCGAAGACTCACCCAGACGAAAACCCTGGCAGTATACCCCAATGGAATCAGGGCGCGGGCCGACGTATGCCAGCGGCCCGTCATGGGCGGGCCACGTTGATGCCGCCGGACGGGATTCTCCGCCGCCAACTGCCCCCGGACCTGGGTGGCCAGCGTCTCGACCAGGCCCTGGCGGAACTGCTGCCCGAGTTTTCCCGCAGCCGCTTGCAGCAGTGGATCGATGCCGGCCGCGTGCAGCTGGATGGCCGGCCGTGCCGGCGGCGCGATCGGGTCTGGGGTGGCGAGGAGCTGTGGCTGGAGCCGGTGCTGGAGCCGGAGGACACCTGCCAGCCTCAGGACATCCCCCTGGAACTGATTTACGAGGACGAGGACCTGTTCGTCATCAACAAGCCCGCCGGCCTGGTGGTGCATCCGGCGGCCGGCAACCGCGACGGTACCCTGCAAAACGCCTTACTGCATCGGGCGCCCGCCTTGGCCCAACTACCGCGGGGGGGATTGGTCCATCGGCTCGACAAGGATACCAGTGGCCTGCTGGTGGTGGCCCGCACCCTTCAGGCCCACAAGTCCCTGGTGGAACAGCTCCAGGCCCGGGAGGTCCATCGCGAGTATCGCGCCTTGGTCACGGGGGTCCCTAGCGGGCCGGGCCGGGTGGAGGCCCCGGTGGGGCGGCATCCCCGTGTGCGCACCCAGATGGCGGTGGTCGCCGGCGGCCGCCCGGCAGTGACCCATTACCGGGTCCTGGAGACCTTTGCCGCCCATGCCCTGCTGGGCCTGCGGCTGGAGACCGGGCGCACCCACCAGATCCGGGTCCACCTGGCCCATATCCGCTATCCGATCCTGGGCGACCCGGTCTACGGCGGGCGCCCCCGGCCCCCCAAGGGCGCCCCGGCGCATCTGGTCGCGGCCTTGCGAGCCTTTCCCCGCCAGGCCCTGCATGCCATCCGGCTAGGGCTGCGGCATCCGCGCACGGGCGAGGACATGGCCTGGGAGGTCCCCCTGGCGGCGGACATGGCGGCCCTGCTGGCGTTACTACGCGCTGAGGAGGGAGGCAGGTGACTGATCGGCAGGGAACCTCTGTGGTCGACCCAACGAGGCTCGATCCACCCTCACTCGTCCTCTCCCCTAACTGTCATGAGCAGGTGCGCCATACCCCTGAACATGAAAGCCTTTGCCATGACTTTCAGTCTAACTGTCATTGGGCGGTGCGCCAAACGATTGATAATGAAAGACTTTACAGTGAATTTCACGCTAAGCTGGAATGGCTGGTGCCCGACTGGCCAGCGCCCCCCTGGGTCCGGGCAGTCGCGACCACCCGCCGTGGGGGGGTGAGCCTGGGGGCTTATGCCGGGCTCAATCTGGGTGACCACGTCGGTGACGACCCCGCCCGGGTCCAGACCAACCGCCAGTTGCTGCGGGCCGCCCTGAGGCTGCCAGCGGAGCCCGTCTGGCTACGCCAGGTCCATGGCTGCGCCGTGGCCTGTGTGGCGCCGGGCGGCGTACCGGGCGAAGCGGTGGGAGGTACACCGGACCAAGTGAAAGGGGGTAGACCCAGCGGGGCGGCAGGAGGAGGACAGGACGCAGCGGCAGGAAAAGCACAGGACGGAGCGACCGAGGGTACACCGGGCGAAGCGGACTGCGAGGCCGATGCCGCCGTGGCCTATGGTCCGGGATCGGTGTGCGCCGTCCTGACCGCCGACTGCCTGCCCCTGCTGCTGACGGACCGCGCCGGGACCCGGGTCGCCGCCATCCATGCCGGCTGGCGGGGCCTGGCGGCGGGGGTTATCGAGGCTGCGGTTGCGCGCCTGGTGGCTCCGCCGGGCGATGTGCTGGCCTGGCTAGGGCCCGCCATCGGCGCCGCGGCCTTCGAGGTGGGGGGCGAGGTCCGGGCGCGCTTTGTCGCCGCCGATGCCCGGGCCGCGGCGGCCTTCACCCCCCTGGACGGCGACAAGTGGCTGGCCGATCTCTACCGCTTGGCCCGCCAGCGGCTGGCCGCCCTGGGGGTGGAGGGGGTCTGGGGCGGCGACCAGTGCACCTACCGGGACCCGGAGCGGTTTTATTCCTATCGTCGGGACGGGGTGACCGGCCGCATGGCCAGCCTGATCTGGCTGGAGGCCAGCGACCCCCTCCCATTCGAGGCATCGGCGCGGTGATGTTTCTTGCTTATCAGTGCAAGGTCTCTCGCTGCGATGACTTTTATCCCGGGCCACCGGCGCGGTGATTTCCTCCCTTACCGCTTTCACGTACCATGCCCTGTCAATGAATCTCCCTGACTGGATGAGGTGATCCTTGGCTGACTGGTACATGTTGACCCTGGTGGGGGCGGACCGGCCCGGTATCGTGGCGGGGGTCACCCAGGCCATCTTCGCCGCCGGCGGCAGTCTCGGCGAGGCCTCCATGATCCGCTTGGGCGGCAATTTCGCCATCATGCTCATGGCGGCGGTGGAGGGTGGCGAGGCGCGCTTGCGTGAAGCCCTGGCGCCGGTGGTGGCCAGGCTGGGATTGCGTCTGCACATCGACCCGGCGACGGGGGGGCTGCATCAGCACCTGATCCCCAACGTCCAGGTCCGGGTGACCGGGGCGGACCGGGCCGGGATCGTCGCCGAGATCACCGGGGCCCTGGCCGGGGTGGGCTTCAACATCCTCGAACTGGATACCGACGTGGCTGGCGATCCCCAGCGCCCCTTCTATCTGATGAACATCCAGGGCTTTTCCGACCGCCCCCTCGAGGACCTGGAGGCCGCCGTGGCCCCCACCCGGGCCAGCGGCATCGCGGTGGATATCGCCGCCGTCGAGACCCTGATCGGGTGAAGCATGGCCGTCCTTGAGATCCTCACCCTGCCGGACGAGCGGTTGCGGCAGGTTTCCGCCCCGGTCACGACCTTTGACGATCAACTCCGCGCCTTCATCGCCGATCTGGAGGAGACCCGCCTGGCGGGACCGGCGGCGGTGGGTATCGCCGCGCCCCAGGTCAACGTCTTCCAGCGGATCGTCATCGTCGACGTCTCAGGGCGCAAGAATACCCCCAACCACGGCCACCTGGTCCTGATCAACCCGGAGATCGCCCACTGGGAAGGCTTTGAGATGGCCCGTGAAGGCTGCCTCTCGGTACCGGACTACACCGGTAACGTCATCCGCGCCACCCGGATTCGCCTGACCGCCAACGACCCCTGGGGCCGGGCCCTGACCTTTGAGATGGAGGGCTACGAGGCCCGGGCCGTCCAGCACGAGATGGACCATCTGGATGGCACCCTCTTCGTCGATCGGGTGGTCAGTCGGCGTACCGACCTGTTCCGGCGCAAGGTCTATCAGCCGGGTGGTCAGGCCGCCGGGTCGGCTTGAACCCTGCGCTTTGGCCTTTGTCTGAAAGAATTGGTTGGTTTTACCCGCACTTTCCGTTTTTTTATGTTGGCTTAGCCCCACGAGCGCCCGCGCATGAGCAATACTTCTCGTCTCCTCTTTCGTCTCATCCTCTCGACCCTGCTGGTTATCGCCAGCGGCTGCGCGGGGGCCCTTGCCCAGGAGGTGGCGGTCGGTGAACTGCAACCCAAGCCCCGTCAGGAGAAGACCACCCAGGTCATCAACAAGGTCCTGGAGCGGTTTCACTATCGCAAGGTGAATTTGGACGATGCCTTCGCCGACCGCATCATGACCGCCTATCTCAAGTCCCTGGATGCCAATCGCTCCTTCTTTACCCAGGGTGAGGTGGAACGTTTCGAACGCGAGGCCCGGCAATTGGATGACGATCTCAAGCGGGGTAAGGTCGAGTTGGGCTTCGAGGTCTTCCGCCTCTATCGCCAGCGGGTGGAAGAGCGCACGGCCTTTGCCCTGGCCGTGCTCGATCAGGGCTTCAACTTCGATCAGGATGAGACCTATCGCTTCGATCGCGCCAAGGCCGCCTGGGCCGCCACGCCAGCAGAACTGGACCTTATCTGGCGCCAGCGGGTAAAAAACGACTGGCTGGGCCTCAAGCTGGCGAAGAAGAAGGACGAGGAGATCCGCAAGGTCCTGCGGGAGCGCTACGAGGGCCTGGCGAAGCGGGTGCGGCAGTTCGACAGCGATGATGTCTACCAGACCTTCATCAACGCCTACATCGAAACCCTGGAGCCCCATACCAGCTACATGTCGCCCAGCACGGCGGAGAATTTCGACATCAGCATGCGCCTATCCCTGGAGGGTATCGGCGCGGTGCTCAAGGGCGAGGCGGATTACACCGAGGTGCAGCGCACCATTCCCGGCGGCCCGGCGCGGGTCTCGGGCCTGATCCATGCCGGCGACCGTATCGTCGGCGTCGGCCAGGGCCAGGACGGGCCCATGGAGGACGTGGTGGGCTGGCGCCTCCAGGACGTGGTCGACAAGATCCGTGGGCCCAAGGACTCGGTGGTGCGGCTGCAGATCCTGCCCAAGTCCGCGGGACCCGATGGCCCCACCCGGGAGGTGACCCTGGTGCGCAACGAGATCAAGCTGGAAGATCAGGCGGCCAAGGCCTACGTGGTGGACGATCTGCCCAACGCCCCCGGTCTGCGGGTGGGGGTCCTGGAGGTACCGGGTTTCTACCGCGATTTCCGGGCGGAGGCGGATGGCGACAAGAATTTTCGCAGCACCACCCGTGACGTGCAGAATCTGATCAACGACCTCAAGCGCCAGGGGGTGGACGGTATCCTGGTGGACTTGCGCGGTAATGGCGGCGGCTCCCTGACCGAGGCGACGGACCTCACCGGGCTCTTCATCGATCAGGGCCCCGTGGTCCAGGTCAAGGATTCCTTTGGCAAGGTGGACGTGGAGAAGGACCCGGCCCCGGGGGCGGCCTATAGCGGGCCCCTGGCCGTGCTGGTGGACCGCAATAGTGCCTCCGCCTCCGAGATCTTCGCCGCCGCCATGCAGGACTATGGCCGGGCCATCATCATTGGCGAACCCACCTTCGGCAAGGGTACGGTCCAGACCCTGATCGATCTCAACCGCTACGTCCCAGGCAATGGCGAGGACCTGGGGCGGCTGCGGCTGACCATGGCGGAGTTCTACCGCATCAGTGGCGGCAGCACCCAGTTGCGGGGGGTGGAGCCGGACATCCTCTTCCCCACCGCGCCCCAGGGGGCGGAGCATGGGGAGCGGTCCCTGGAGAACGCCCTACCCTGGAACAGCATCCTGCCGGCCAAGTACGACCGCGCCAAGCTTGGGGACCTGAGCGCCTATCGGGAGGCGTCCCAGAAGCGTATCGCCACCGACGAGGGTTTCCGCATGCTGACGGCGCGGGAGCGGCTGCTGCGGGAACTTGACGATGAGGAGATGGTGTCCCTCAAGGAATCAGAACGGCGGGTTCAGGCCGACCGGCGGGAGAAGATCCTCAAGGACCAGCGTCACGCCTTCCTGCGCACCCAGGGGGTGACGCCCCTGGATGAAGAGGCGGAGGACGTGGACGAGGAGGCCCTGGACGCCCAGCAGAAGATCGTCGACAAGATCCAGATGCGGGAGGCGGCCAGTATCCTGGCCGATGCCGTCCGCGCCGAGGCCCAGCGCGTGCGGGAGGCCAACCGGAACTGACGGTTCCTGTCCTGGTTCTCGTCCCACATCCGGTGGTGGTCAGTGCTCCCGAGTGGGAGGCGGTTGGGGGCGGAGGGAAAGATTCATGATGATGGAGCTTGTGGGTTATCGACGTCGCTTGGCGGCTATTGTCGAGACGGGGCTCTCAGGACCGTTCCGGGACGGGCGCGTTGGCCTGGAGAAGGAGGCCCTGCGGGTTTCACCGGCCGGCACGATCTCCGCCAAGCCCCACCCGCTAGCCTTTGGCTCGGCCCTGACCCACCCCTACCTCACCACGGATTTTTCCGAGGCCCTGCTGGAACTCATCACCCCGCCCCTGGCCGACGAGGGCGAGGTGCTGGGTTTTCTCGATGATCTGCATCGTTTCGTCCTCGCCCGACTTGAGGGTGAGATCCTCTGGGGGGCGAGCATGCCTTGCATCCTCGAGGGTGGGGAGCGGATTCCCCTGGCCCGTTATGGGTCGTCCAACGCGGCGCGGATGAAGACCCTCTACCGGCGCGGTCTGGGCTATCGCTATGGCCGGACCATGCAGGTCATCGCCGGGGTCCATTACAACTTTTCCTTCAGTGAGGACTTCTGGACGGGTTATCAGGCCCTGATGGGGCGCCTCGCGCGGGAGGCCCTGGGCGAGACTGGGACGGGGAAGAATCAGGCGGGGGACCTGTCGGCGGATCAGGCCGGAAAACAGTGCGGGTCGCCGGTTGCGGCGGCTGACCCATCAGGCCCAAGCCCAGGCCCAGGCCCAGGCCCAGGCCCAGGCGGATCGGCGGCCCCACACTCGGCCGGGCCGGCGGTGCTGCTGGCGGGGGCGACGCGGTCGGGTGGCGACCGGCTGATGCGGGAGTGGGCCCGTCTCGCCGAACTGGCGGCGGCGGATGCCGGTCACTTCCGCTCCGAGGTCTATCTGGGCCTAGTGCGCAATATCCAGCGCTATGGCTGGCTGGTGCCCTACCTGTTCGGTGCCTCGCCGGCGGTATGCAAGACCTTTGTCGAGGGTTTTGTCCAGGAGGCCCAGAGCGGGCTGGAGCCGTTTGACGACCACACCTTTTATTACCCGCATGCCACCTCTCTGCGCCTGGGCGATATTGGCTACCAGAATCGCCAGGAGGAGGGCACGGGGATGAAAGCCAATTACGACAGTCTGGACGCCTACGTGCGCAGCCTGTCCTGGGCCATCAGCACCCCCTGTCCCCATTACGAGGCGATTGGGGTCAAGGTCGATGGGGACTACCGGCAACTGAATGCCAACGTCTTGCAGATCGAGAACGAGTACTACAGTTCGGTGCGCCCCAAGGCGGTGGTGGACTGGCTGGAGAAACCGACCCAGGCCTTGCGGCGCAAGGGCGTGGCCTACATCGAGGTGCGTTCTTTCGATGTCAATGCCTTTGCCCCCAATGGGGTGGAGCCGGACCAACTGCATTTCATGGCGGCCTTTGTCCGCTTTTGCCTGCTGGCCGACAGCCCCCCGATCCAGGCGCGGGAGCGGCGCGCCATCGATGACAATCTCCTGCTGGTTGCCCATCGGGGCCGGGAGCCGGGGCTCTGCCTGGAGCGGTGGGATGGCCAGGCGGTGGCCCTGCGCGACTGGGCCCTGGAGTTGCTAGAGGCCATGGAGCCGGTGGCGGAACTGGTGGACGGCGGCCTGGCGGCCGGGGCGGGCGGCCATCCTTCCCCAGGGCCCTGCGCGGCAAGCCTCGCGCGACAGCGAGCCAAGGTCCTGGAGCCGGACCTGACGCCGTCGGCGCGGATGCTGGCGGAGATGCGGGAGCGGGGGGAGAGCTTCTTCGCCCTGGCCCAGCGCTTGTCCCAGGCCCATCGCCGCGCCTTGCTGTCCCGGCCTCCTGACCCGGAGCGGCAAGCGCTGTTGGAAGAGCTGACAGGATCCTCGCTGCTGCGCCAGGCGCAGATCGAGGCGGCGGATGATCTCGATTTCGATACCTTCCTCGCCCGTTACCTGGGGCCGTCGGATTCGTCCTGACCCCGTACCCGCGTCGTCGATGCCGAAAACGGGGATGCGTCGTCTATAATGCTCGCCTTATGCATGGACATCGCGCCGCAACTTTCGGTTGCTCCAGGACGGGGGCGTCTGGCGGGGGGCAACCTGAATCCATCCCTGGAGGCTTGGCGCCAGCATCCCCGCTGGTGATACCTCCGCCAGGCGCCCCCCGACCCTCCCCTCGATGCCGGGGACTGATAGCTGTGGTGCATGCCTGGCTGGTTCCGTTACCCTTTTGCTTGGACGGATAACGCATGAATATCAAGGTCCTTTTCTCCGCTTGGCTTGGTGTGCTCGGACTGTTGGGTCCGCTGGCGGGCGTGGCCCGGGCGGAGACCATCTCCCTGACCTATGCCAATTTCCCCCCAGCGGTCACCTTTCCCAGCGTGCAGATGGAACGTTGGGCGGATGAGGTGGAGAAACGTACCCAGGGCCGGGTGAAGATCCGCACCTTCCCGGGTGGGACCCTGCTGGGGGCCAAGAACATGCTGGAAGGAGTCACCGCCGGTACCGCCGATATCGGCAACTTCGCTATGAGTTACCAGCCCGGCCGCTTCCCGGTGGCGGAGGCGGTGGACCTTTATCAGGGTTTCACCAGTGCCAGGGTTGCCAGCCTGGTGCTCCTGCACCTGGTGGAGAAGTACCAACCCAAGGAGTTCGAGAAGGTCAAGATCCTGACCCTCTTCACCTGTCCGCCCACCAATCTGATGACCAAGACGCCGGTGAAGTCCCTGGAGGAACTCAAGGGCATGGAACTGCGGGTGGCGGGGACCAGCGCCGAGATCCTGAAACTGCTCGGCGGCACCCCGGTGGCCATGCCCCAGTCCGAGACCCCGGAGGCCCTGCAGAAGGGGGTGGTCAAGGGTATCGTCTCCTCCCTGGAGATTTTGCAAGACTTCAAGTTTGCCGCCTACACCCCCTATGTGACCCTGGTTGACCTGCCGGTGGTCTCCTTCGCGGTGGTGATGAACAAGGCTAAGTGGGAGGCCCTGCCGGCGGAGGTCCAGCAGGTGATGAACGACCTGGTGCGGGAGCAGGCGGAATGGACCGGGACCTATGTGGATGCCCATGTGGCGGAGGCCCTGGCCTGGTCGGAGAAGGAATATCAGTTGCAGCAGTTCCGCCTGCCGCCGGCGGAGCAGGCGCGCATCGCCACCCTGCTGGCACCCCTGACCGCCGACTACATCAAGAAGGTCAGCGCCCAGGGCCTGGATGGCGAGCAGATCGTCAAGGATGTGCAGGCCTTCAAGGCCAAGTACGAGGCGGCGGGGAACTAAGTAACCGTTCATCAACAACCGCCACGCCTTAGCCCCTCTCCCTGCGCGGGGTTGGGTAGATGGGGCGGGCCTGGGCGGTGTTTTTACCGGGAGCCATGAGGGATTTCGTGAATACTAAGCCTTCTACCCCGACCCCGATGACGACGGCGCTACTGGGTTTTCTCTCCCGCGCCTTCCTGGTGATCGGCGGTATCGCCCTGGGGCTGCTGGTGCTTCTGGCGTCCGCCAACGTGGCGGCGCGCCTGTTGGGCTTGCCCTTCGCCGGGGCCTACGAGGTGGTCGCCTTTCTCGGCGCCCTGGTGACGGCCAGCGCCCTGGCCTATACCCAGCTGCGACGGGATCACATCATGGTGGACATCATCACCTGCCGCTATCCGCCGCTCCTCAAGCGGGCGGTGGACGCGGTGAGCGACCTGCTGGCCCTGGTGCTGTTCGGTATCCTGACCTGGCAGGTCTGGCGGTGGGGGGACAAGATCCGCCTGGCCGGGGAGCGGTCGGAGACCCTGCAACTCAGTTTTCATCCCTTCATCTACGGCGTGGCGGTAGGCTTCGGCCTGCTGACCCTCGTCCTGGCGCTGCAGATGGTGCAGGCGCTGCGGGGAGGGGGACCTAAACCGGCCGAGGCCAGTGGTACGCACTCATGAGCGGCCCGCTGCTGGGATTGGCGGGCATCGCGGCGATGCTGCTGATGCTCTTCTTCCTGCGGTTGCCGGCGGCCTTCGTCATGCTGGTGGTGGGGTTCTTCGGCTTCGCCGCCGCCACCTCCTTCGACGCGGCGGCAACCATGCTCGGCAGCGAGATCTGGTCGAGCTTTTCCAACTACGGCCTGACGGTCATCCCCCTGTTCATCCTGGTGGGGGAGATCGTCCACTACGCCGGTTACAACAACGGCCTCTATTTCGCCACCCATAAGTGGTTCGGGCATCGCCGGGGGGGACTGGCGATGACGACCATCATGGCCTCGGCGGCCTTTTCCGCCATCAGCGGCTCCAATACGGCCACGGCGGCGACCATGAGCGCCGTGGCCATCCCGGCGATGAAGGACTACAAGTACCACCCGCTACTCAACGCCGGGTCGGTGTGCGCCGGCTCGACCCTGGGGGTGCTGATTCCGCCAAGCATCGTGTTGGTGGTCTATGGGCTCTATACCGGGCAGTCAATCGGCAAGCTGTTCTTTGGCAACGTCATCCCGAGTGTCATCCTGACCCTTCTGATCCTGGGAACGGTGATGCTATTGTGCTGGCGCCATCCGGACTGGGGGCCAGCGGGCGAACGGAGCAGTTGGCGGGAACGCTTGCAGGCCCTGCCGGAGGCGCTGGACATCCTGTTGCTGTTCGGGGTGATCATGTTCGCCCTCTTCACCGGGGTGGTGACGGCGACGGAGGCGGCGGCGGTGGCGAGCTTTCTGGCCATGGCCATCGCCGGCCTGCGGGGGAAGCTGACCTGGCACAAGCTGGTGGGGGCCTTCGCGGCGACCCTGCGCATCTCCTGCATGGTGTTCATGATCGTGGCCGGGGCCCTGATCTTCGCCAAGTTTCTGACCGTGACCGGCCTGCCGGCGGAGACGGCGGCCTGGATCGGTGACCTGGATCTGCCCCCCTGGATGGTGCTGTGGCTGATCCTGCTGTGCTACATCATTGGCGGCTGCATCATGGATGCCCTGGCCTTTCTGCTGGTGTCGCTGCCGATCTTCTACCCGCTGGTGACCCAGTTGGGCTATGACCCGATCTGGTTCGGGCAGGTGATCACCCTGGTAACGACCATGGGCTCGATCATGCCCCCGATCGGGATCTGCTGTTACGTGGTGGCGGGGATGTCGGGACTGCCGCTGAAGACGGTGTTCCGCAGTGCCATGTACTACCTGCCGGCCTATTTGTTCGCCATTTTGGTGTTGATGATCTCGCCCTACTGGACGGTGCTGGTGCTGTCCGATCTGGTGCGGTGAGGAAAACACGGGAAGGTTTTAGCGTGGCAATCGAGTTTTTGATGGGCAATGAGGCGATCGGCCTGGGGGCCATCGCCGCGGGCGTGGGCGTGGTGACCGGTTATCCCGGGACGCCTTCCAGCGAGATCCTGCCGACGGTCTCCAAGCGGAGTCCGGGCGGGATCCATGTGGAGTGGTCGGTCAACGAGAAGGTCGCGCTGGAGGTGGCCGCCGGGGCGGCCATGGCCGGGGCGCGGTCGATGGTGACCATGAAGCAGGTGGGCCTGAACGTGGCCGCCGATCCCCTGATGAGCCTGGCCTACCTGGGGGTCAAGGGCGGGATGGTGGTGGTGGTCGCGGATGATCCCGGGCCCATCTCGTCGCAGACGGAGCAGGACACCCGCACCTTCAGCCTCTTCGCCAAGTTGCCGGTCTTTGATCCGGCGACGCCGGAGGAGGCCTACGAGATGATCATCGACGCCTTCGCACTGTCGGAGCGCCATGGGACTCCGGTGCTGTTCCGGCCCACCACCCGGGTCTGTCACGGCAATGCCCCGGTGAGGGTGCGCGAGGAACTGGCGGAGCGGCCAGTGCCGAACTTCGTCAAGGACCCCAAGTGGGTCATCTTCCCGCGCCTGTCCTACGAGAACCACCTGCGCCTGGAGGCCCTGTTGCCGCGGATCGGGGAGGAGTTTTCCGCCTATCGCTTCAATACCCTGATCGGGTCGGGGCGGCTGGGGCTGGTCACCCAGGGGATCAGCACCGGCTATCTGGGGGAGGCCCTGGCGATCCTGGCGGAGGGGGCCAACCAGTCCCCGGAGCACAAGCTGTTGCGGCTGGGGGCGCCGCATCCCTTCCCCAAGCGCCTGGCGCTGGAGTTTCTGACCGGGCTGGAGCGGGTGCTGGTGGTGGAGGAGCTAGATCCCTTCATCGAGCGCGAGTTGCAGCGCCTGGCCGGGGAATATCACCTGCCGGTGACGGTTCTGGGCAAGGGCAGTGGTCATGTCCAGGTGGCGGGGGAGAACAGCGTCGCCGCCGTGACCCGGGTGGTGGCGGACTTTTTCGGCCTGGAGCCGCCGGTCAGCCCGACCTGCGCCGACATAGTGGCGACGGTAGCGGCGGATCAGGCCCTGGGCACAGTCCCGACCGCCAGTTCAGCTACCCCCATGGCCGACAGCGTGGCGGTGGTCCCACCGAATCCGCACCTCATCGAGCCCCCCCCGCGACCACCGGTGTTGTGCTCCGGTTGCTCGCATCGCTCCTCCTTCCTCGCCGTCAAGCTGGCGATGCGCCGGCGCAAGGCGGTCTTTGGTGGGGATATCGGTTGCTACACCCTGGGCAATGCCAAGCCCCTGGACATGGTGGATACCTGTCTGTGCATGGGGGCGGGGATCACCATCGCCCAGGGGCTGCACCTGGTGGAGCCGGACAAGGTGCACTTCGCCTTCATCGGTGACTCGACCTTTTTCCATACCGGCATCCCCGGGGTGATCAACGCCGTCTATAACCAGACGAACATCGTGCTGGTGGTGCTGGACAATTCGACCACGGCCATGACCGGCCTCCAACCCCACCCGGGGACGGGCGATACCCTGAAGGGGGACATCAGCCCCAAGATCGATATCGCCGGGTTGTTGCGGGCCATCGGCGTCAAGCACGTGGAGGCCTGCGATCCGATGCGCTTCGAGGAGGCCAAGGCGGCGGTCGATCGGGCGGTGGCGGCGGCGGCCACCGGGGTGGCGGCGATCATCTACGAGTCACCCTGCATCCATCTCATCCCCTCCGGGCCCAGCTATGTCATTGAGGAAGAGGCCTGTAAGTGCAAGCTGTGCATCACCCGCCTCGGCTGTCCGGCGATCTTGCTGGACGATGGCAAGGTGGTGATCGACGACGACCTCTGCTATGGCTGTGATGTGTGCCTGCAATTGTGCCCCTTCGATGCCATCAAGATCGTCGGCGCCGAGGCCCAGGCGGAGGTGGCGGGATGAGCGGAGCCATGAATTTCATCATCGCCGGCGTCGGCGGCCAGGGGATCGTCCTGGCGGCCAAGCTGGTGGCGCGGGCGGCCATGGCCGCGGGGTTGCAGGTCCGCACCTCGGAGACTATCGGCATGGCGCAACGGGGCGGCTCGGTGGTCAGCCATGTGCGGGTGTCAAAGTTGCCGATCGCCTCCCCCCTGGTCCCCCCCGGACGGGCGGATGCCTTGCTCGGCTTCGAGCCGGGAGAAGCGGTGCGCTGCCTCTCCTATCTGCGACCGGGGGGGATCATCATCGCCAATGCCCATCCGGTGGCCCCGGTGTCGGCGGCCCTCAATCAGCAGAGCTACCGGGGCGAGGAGATGCTGGCGCGCCTGGGCCAGTGCGGGGCACGGCTAGTGGTGGTCGATGGCGATGCCCTGTGCGCCGAGGTGGGATCGCCGCAAGTCCTGAACGTGGCCCTGATCGGTGCCGCGGCGGGGGCGGGGGCCCTGGGCTTCTCCGTGGAGCAACTCGAAGACGCCATCCGCGCCTCGGTGCGGGAGAAGTTCATCGCGATGAACATTCGGGCGCTGCATGCCGGGGCCAATGCCGGGGCCAATGCCGGAGCCAGTGCCGGAGCCAGTGCCGGAGCCAGTGCCGGGGCCAATGTCAGCGGCTCGACCTCCGTCACCACTGTTAACCAGCTCGGATTGCAGGTAGCGCCGTGATTGAATCGCCCTTTCAGAAACCGGCCCAGTTCGAGGCCATCCGCCGCCAACTGGTCAGTCTGCGGGAGCGCAGCCCCTTCTATCGCCAGAAGTACGCGGACCTGGATCTGACTGCCGTTCAGAGCTGGGAGGACTTTGGCCGCCTGCCCTTCACGGAGAAGGCGGACCTGCGCCAGGCCTATCCCCTCGGTCTCCAGGCGGCGCCGGACGAGGAGATCGTGCGTATCCACTCCTCCTCCGGGACGACGGGCACGCCGGTGATCATCCCCTATACCCAGGCCGATGTGACGGACTGGGCGGAGATGTTCGCCCGCTGCTATGCCATGGCTGGGGTCACCCCCCTCGACCGGGTCCACATCACCCCGGGCTATGGCCTCTGGACGGCCGGCATCGGCTTCCAGGCGGGGGCCGAGCGGCTGGGGGCGATGGTGGTGCCCATGGGGCCGGGCAACACGGACAAGCAGTTGCAGATGATGATCGACCTCAAGAGCACGGTCCTGTGCGCCACCTCCTCCTACGCCCTGCTGCTGGCGGAGGAGATCGAGCGGCGCGGCATCCGGGACCGCATCCATCTGCGCAAGGGCATCATCGGCTCCGAGCGCTGGGGGGAGAAGATGCGCCGGCGCATTGCCGAGGAATTGGGGGTCCAGCTCTATGACATCTATGGCCTGACCGAGATCTACGGCCCCGGCATCGGCATCTCCTGCGAGCACCAGTGTGGCATGCACTACTGGGATGACTACCTCTATTTTGAGATCGTCGACCAGCATAGCGGTGAGCCGGTGCCCGCGGGGGAGATCGGCGAACTGGTGATCACCACCCTGCGCAAGCAGGGGGCGCCCCTGATCCGCTACCGCACCCATGACCTGACGCGCTTTATCCCCGGGGACTGCGCCTGCGGCTCCCCCTATCCGCGCATCTACGACATCCTCGGCCGCACCGACGACATGGTGAAGGTCAAGGGGGTCATCATCTACCCGGCCCAGATCGACGAGATCCTGCGTGAGGTGGAGAGGGTGAGCAGCGAGTTCCAGGTCATGATCGACCATATCGAGGGTCACGACGTCATGACCCTCTTCTTCGAGACCGCGGCGGACAGCCACCGCGAGGGGCTGGAGGCGGCCGTGCGTCAACGCTGCAAGCAACGCATCGGCCTGACCATCGTCCCCAAGGCGGTCGCCATCGGTGATCTGCCCCGCAGCGAGAAGAAGACCAACCGAGTGTTCGACAACCGTTACTGAACGCGCCGGGGCGTCAGCACCCTTTTGCCTGGGCGGCGCGAATCCAGGTCGGGCTCACGGATCAGGTGGCGCCTAGGGCGCGGGCCCGGTTAGCCGGTCGAGACGCAGCCGCTGGCGGTGATCGAAAAGTCGCCGAGAGCCCACCCAGACGGCGGCGGCGCTGCCCAGGCCGGTGCCGGCGGTGATGAGGAAGAGGATCATCATCTGATACTTGGCGGCCTCCATGGGGGGGCTGCCGGAGAGTATCTGGCCGGTCATCATGCCTGGCAGGCTGACCAGGCCGGCGGCGGCCATGGAGTTGACGATGGGGATGAGGCCGGCGCGCATGGAGTCGCGGCGGATGTCCCGGATGGCGCACTCCCAGCTCTGGCCCAATAGCAGGCGCGCCTCGATGCGACCGCGGCCTTCCCAGGCCTGGCGGCTGAGGTTGTCGAGGGCGATGGCGATGCCGCTCATGGTGTTGCCGAGGAGCATGCCGAGGAGAGGGATCAGGTACTGGGGCTGCCACCAGGGCTCCACGCCGATGATCAGCGTCAGGGCAAGGAGGATGACGCTGAAGGAGGAGAGGAACATGGACAGGGTGCCGATGCCAAAGCCCCAGGCGCCGCGGTAGCGGTGCTTCTGGCGCGCCATGACCTCCCAGCCGGCGACGCCGAGCATGATCAGGGTCCAGAGGCCGATGAAGGCGAAGCTGGTTTGGGCGAAGAGAAAATTCAGCACCAGGCCGATGAGGCTGAGCTGGATGGCGCTGCGCAGGGCGGCGATCAGGACGCGCTGTTCCACGCCCAGGTGCAGGCGCCAGGAGAGGAGGGCGAGGAGTAGGACCAGGCTCGCGGCCAGGCCGAGGTCCAGGGGGCTGAGGTGGATCAGTTCCATGAGCCGGCTCTCCCGGGCTGGGGCCTACCTTGCTGGGATTGGGCCTGAAGGGTGTGCCCCTCAGGCCCTGCACAGGGCTCCTCTTCCTCCAGCCGGTCGCCACGAATGATCAGCCGGCGGGCGCCGGACAGGCCAGGCATTGGCTGGGCCAGGCGCTGGCGCTGGTCCGGGTCGTGGCTGACCCAAAGGACGGGGGCGTCCCGCTCCCGGCGGTAATCCTGGATCAGGGCCTCGACCTGGTCGCGGTTGGGCGGGTCGAGGTTGGCGGTGGCCTCATCGAGGAGCAGGGCCTGGGGCTGGAGGGCAAGGAGCCGGGCCAGGGCGAGGCGCTGGCGCTCGCCGGTGGAGAGGCGGGCGACCTGCCAGTCCAGGACCTCGGGACCGAAGCCCAGGCGGTCGAGGAGGCCCGGGTCGAGGGCGGTGGGGAAGTGGTCGCCCACCCGGTCGTACCACCAGAAGGCCTCCGCCGGGAGCAGGCCCACGCGCTGGCGCCACTCCGGGGCGGGGAGGGTGGCGCAGGGGGTGGCGTCCAGCCAGACCTCGCCCTGGTGCTCATCCAGGTCGGCCAGGGCGCGCAGCAGCAGGCTCTTGCCGGAGCCGGAGGGGCCAGAGAGGAAGACCAGGTCACCGGGGGCGAGGTGGAGGTCGATGGGGGCCAGGTTGCGGGTCTTGAGGCCCAGGAGGCGCAATTCGGGCATTTCCTAAAGATTACCTGAGATTACCTGTCATATTTCGGGAACCTCTGACCCACCCACTGCGCACTATCAGCCGAAGATCAAGAAGGATCGCAACTGAAGACCACCGGGGGATCAATCCGCCCGCCGGGTGAAGACCAGATCCCAGACCCCGTGGCCCAGGCCCTGGCCGCGCCGCTCGAACTTGGTGAGGGGGCGGTCCGCGGGGCGGGGGGCGAAGTGGCCGGGGCCGGCAGTGTTATGGAACTGGTCGGCGGCGGCGGTCAGGACCTCCAGCATCTGCCGGGCGTAGGGTTCCCAATCGGTGGCGGCATGGAAGGTGCCGCCCGGGCGCAGGACCCGGGCCAGCTTGGCAAGGAAGGCAGGGTTGAGGATGCGCCGTTTGTGGTGGCGCTGCTTGGGCCAGGGGTCGGGGAACAGGAGGTAGACCCCGGCGAGGCTGGCGGGGGGCAGGCCGCTGTCCAGCAGGTCCACGGCGTCATGGCGCAGCAGGCGGAGGTTGGTCAGGCCGAGGCGTTCACAGGCGAGGAGCAGGTGGCCGACGCCGGGGCCATGGACCTCGACGCCGAGGAAGTTGCGCTCCGGGTGGCGTGCCGCCAGGGTCGCCAGGGTCTCGCCATTGCCAAAGCCGATCTCCAGCCAGACGGGCTGGCCGTTGCCGAAGAGGGCCACTAGGTCGAGGCCCGCGCCGGGCGGGCAGTCGATACCGTAGCGCGGCCAGAGCTCGGCGAAGGCCCGGGCCTGGGCCGGGGTCAGGCGGCCCTGGCGCAGGACGAAGCTGCGGATGGGGCGACGGGGCGGTTCGCCGGGGGGGGCTTGCTCCATGCCGTCGGGATCGTGCACGTTTTCGGGAAGATTCAAGTTCCGGGATGCTTGTCAAGCCCTTCAGAAGAAGAGCCCTTCCAGCGGCGAGGAGGCGGAGGCGAAGCGCTTGGCGGGCATGCGGCCGGCGAGGAAGGCCTCGCGGCCGGCCTGGATGGCCTTGCGCATGGCGCTGGCCATGAGCACTGGGTCGCGGGCGGCGGCGATGGCGGTGTTCATGAGGACACCGTCGCAGCCCAGTTCCATGGCGACGGCGGCGTCGGAGGCGGTACCGACGCCGGCATCCACCAGGATGGGGACCTTGGCGTTCTCGACGATGGTGAGGATGTTGAGCTTGTTGCGGATGCCGAGGCCGGAGCCGATGGGGGCGGCGAGGGGCATGACCGCGCAGCAGCCGACCTCTTCCAGGCGCTTGGCCATGATGGGGTCGTCGTTGGTGTAGACCATGACGTCGAAGCCGTCCTTGACCAGCTCTTCCGCGGCCTGGAGGGTAGCGACCACGTCGGGAAACAGGGTCTGCTGGTCTCCCAGGACCTCCAGCTTGCACAGCTTGTGGCCGTCGAGGAGTTCCCGCGCCAGGCGGCAGGTGCGCATCGCGGTTTTGGCGTCGTAGCAGCCGGCGGTGTTGGGCAGGATGGTGTAGCGATCCGGGGGCAGGACCTCGAGGATGTTGGGCTCATCCTGACTTTGACCGATGTTGGTGCGGCGCACGGCGATGGTAACGATCTCGGCGCCGCTGGCCGCGATGGCGGCCTGGGTCTCCGCATGGTCCTTGTATTTGCCGGTGCCCACCAGGAGGCGGGAACTGAAGGTACGGCCGGCGACGGTGAAGCTATCCGGGGTTGGGGTGGGTGTGGACATGTCGTGGTGGTGAACGTTGGGGGTTAGGGTTGTTAAGGTAAGCCGACCGTCCTTGGGGAGCTAGGGTGATTCTTGAGGCGTCTTGGGGTGCCCGGGAGTCATAACCGCAACGGGCATCGCGGGGCGCGTTACCCGCTACGTCGGTATGGGTTCGCGTAAGGTGTCGACCCGACCGGCGTCAAGTGGCCTTATCCCCGTTCTCGCGTACCAGGGCGTAGTTGGTGCTGCGGACCCCGCGCACGAGCATGGCGGTGTCCTCGCCGGCGACGCCCAGGCTCTCCAGGGCCTCGGCGGCCAGACGCAGGCTGGCCTCCACCGCTTCCGGGAAGGCCTTGTTGGCGCCGGCCTGGAGGAGGGCATGGCTGGTGTTCAGGTCCCGGGCGCGGGCGACGATGATGGCGTGAGGGGCCAGGTCGCGGATGAGGCGGGTGGCCTTCAGGGCGGCCTTGCGGTTGTCCAGGGTCATCACCACCAGGTCCACCTTGTCGATCCGCGCCGCCAGGAGCAGATCCACGTCGGTGACGTCGCCGTAATAGACCGGATGGCCCAGGAGGCGAAATTCCTCCACCCGGGCAGGATCCATGTCGAAGGCCAGGTAGGGGACGCCGCTGCTGGAGAGGATGGTGCCGACGGCATGGCCCACCCGGCCATAGCCGGCCACCAGGGCGCGGGCCTCGGTCTCGGCGCCGGCGAGGGAGAAGCGGTAGGCCTCGTCGGCCGTGTCCCCGCTCACGGGCACGCGCGCCGCAAGGGTGTCACCGATCTTCACCAGCAAGGGGGTGATGAGCATGCTGAAGGAGATGATGCCGACGGAGAGGATGAAGGTCTGGTCATTGAGGATGCCCATGGCCTTGGCGGCGCCAAAAAGGACGAAGCCGAACTCGCCGCCCTGGGAGAGGATGAAGGCGACGCGGGTCGCGGTCTGGCGGCTTTCGCCAAAGGCCAGGCAGAGCCCGAAGAGGACGATGATCTTGATGGCAACGATGGCGATCACCTGTCCCAGGAAGAACAGGGGGGCCGTCGCTAGGGCACCAACATCCACCGACATGCCCACGGCGACGAAGAAGAGACTCATGAGCAGGCCCTTGTGGGGCTCGATGGCGGCCTGGATCTGCAGGTTGTAACGGGACCCTGACAGGGCGACGCCCATCAGAAAGGCCCCGAGGGCCATGGACATGCCCACCTCCTCCATGGCCCAGGCGGCGGTGAAGACGGAGGCCATGGCGACCAGAAAGAAGGCCTCGCGGTTGTTCTGGCGCGCCAGCAGATCGAGGACGCGCGGGATGACGTAATAGCCGGTGGCCACGACCAGGGCGACGGCGACAATGACGATCAGCACCTGCTGGAAGAGGGGCATGTCGCCCGACAGAGTGCCCACGTCCCCTAGGATGGGGATCAGGGCGAGCAAGGGGACCACGGCCAGATCCTGCATTAGCAGGATGGCGAAGGTGGTCTGCCCGTGGGGGCTGGCGATTTCCCCCCGTTCCTGCAGGATCTGCATGACGAAGGCGGTGGAGGACAGGGCCAGGGTCAGGCCGGCGAGGACGTCGATACCCCAGTCGGGTTCGGACAGGTGCATGAACAGGGCGATGAAGCCGCCAGACACCAGGATCTGCAGGGATCCCAGGCCGAACATGGAACGGCGCAGGGACCAGAGGCGGTGGGGGTGCATCTCCAGGCCGATGATGAATAGCAGCAGCACCACGCCCAGTTCAGTGAAGTGGCGGACATCGTCCACATGGCTGGTGACGGTAAAGCCCGGGGTATGGGGACCAACCAGGATGCCCGCCACCAGCAGGCCCAGGACCGAGCCCAGGCCGAAGCGTCGGAAGATAGTCACGGCGAAGGCGGTGGCTACCAAGAGGATGACAGCGGAGACGACGAAGGATTTAGGTTCCAAGCAAGCCGCTCCGTGAGCTGGGGTTGTCGCGGGGAGTCGGATAATCGGGGCTCGCCCCGGCGCACGGAAACGGGGTCCGGTAACTACCGGAAGCCTTGGCCGTGAGTTTCATGCCAACTGTCATGAGGCGGCGCGCCACGCCCCTGAAAATGAGCGCCTTTGCCGTGACTTTCACGCTAACCACCGCCGACGGCCTGGATGATCTCGACCTTGTCGGCCACCGACAAGGGGTAGACCGGGAAGCGACTGCGCGGGACCAGTTCCTCGTTCACTTCCACTGCCAGGCGCTGTCCCGTAAGCCCTAAGGTCTCGATGAGCCGATCGAGGGTGGTGCCCGGGACGATCTCGGTATCGGTGCCATTGACCAAGATATGCATGGGAATCATCTCGTAATTCAACGGACGAGGGATTCTACACCAGTAAAGGCCGTTGTCGCGGGTAAGGGTGGGTGGTGGCGTGCGATGGTCCGCGACCAATTGGTGCGGATCGCCTGTTATAGTCATTTGCAAGGCCAAGGGGTTTGATCGCGCCGAAGTCGGATACTATCACCCCCTTTTTCAGATCATCCGTAAGCGAGAAGGCGCTCATGACCCACTGGACCCAGGATCTTATTTCCCCCGGGGAGGCCCGCACCCTGGATGGCCTCTTTCAGGGCCGGGTACGCCGCTCCCCCCAGCGCCTGGCTTATAAGGCCTTCGATCGCCATGGCGGCACCTGGTGGTCCCTGACCTGGGGGGAGATCGGCGAGCGGGTTGCCCGCTGGCAGGCGGCCTTGGCCATGGAACCCGGCCTCGCGCCCGGTGATCGGGTGGCGATCCTGTTGCGCAACTGTCCGGAATGGATTTTCTTCGAGCAAGCGGCTCTGTCCCTGAGGCTGGTCATCGTCCCGCTTTACACCGATGATCGGCCCGACAACCTGGCCCTGATCCTGGAGGATGCGGGGGCCAAGGTGCTGCTGGTCCAGGACGCGGGACGCTGGCAACGCCTGGCGCCGGCGCTGGGGGACGGGTCCGCGTTGAGTTGTGTCCTGGTCTTGGAGGCCCGTGCTCCGCTTCAGGAGCCGGCGGTCTCGGTGGAGGCCTGGCTGGCGACGGCCGTTGCCCCTCCCGATGCTGCTCTACCCGCCGCCAGGCCGGTCGCGGCGGGCTGGGGGCGTGGTCGAGACTGGGGGGCGGCGAACCCGGAGGACCTGGCGACCATCGTCTACACCTCGGGGACCACGGGTCGCCCCAAGGGGGTGATGCTGAGCCATCGCAATGTGCTTAGCGATGTGGCCGCCGCCTTGCAGGTTGTGGATTGCTATGCCGAGGATGTCTTTCTCTCCTTTCTGCCCTTCTCCCACACCCTGGAGCGCACAGCGGGTTATTACCTGCCGATGATGGCGGGGGCGGCGGTGGCCTTTGCCCGTTCCATAAGCCAACTGGGGGAGGATTTGCAGGTGGTGCGCCCCACGGTCCTGGTCGCCGTGCCCCGGGTCTTCGAGCGCATTTACGCTCGTCTCCTGGAACAGGTCCAGGGTCGGCCCGCCCCGGTGCGCTGGCTCTTCCGGCTGGCGGTCGCCGCCGGCTGGCGCCAGTTCGAGCATCGGCAGGGTCGGGCGGACTGGCACCCGCTGGTATTGCTTGCCCCCGGGCTGCGACAGTTGGTGGCGGGGCCCGTGAGGGCGCGCCTCGGTGGCCGGTTGCGCATCACCGTCAGTGGCGGTGCGCCCCTGTCCGGGGAGGTGGCAAGGCTCTTTCTTGGTCTGGGCCTGCCCCTGCTTCAGGGTTATGGCCTGACGGAGACCAGTCCCGTGGTCAGCGTCAACAGCCTCGCGGTCAACGATCCGGCTAGCGTTGGCCTGGCGCTGCCGGGGGTCGAGGTGTCCCTGGGAGAGCGGGACGAGTTGCTGGTGCGGGGTCCCACCGTCATGCAGGGCTATTGGCGTAATCCGGAGGCGACCCGGGCGATCCTGGACGACCAGGGTTGGCTTCACACCGGCGATCAGGCGCGCCTGGACGGCCGACAGGTCACCATTACCGGGCGCATCAAGGATATTCTGGTCTTGTCCAATGGGGAGAAGGTAGCTCCGGTGGACCTGGAACAGGCTATCTGCCTTGATCCCCTGTTCGAACAGGCCTTGGTCCTGGGCGAGGGCTGGCCCGCCCTGGGTGCCCTGCTGGTCCTCAGCACCGAACGCTGGCCGGCACTGGCGCGGGGCTTGGGCCTCGACCCCACGGACCCCGTCAGCCTGCGTGATCCACACTTGCAGCGGGAGCTGTTGAAACGGGTTCGCGGGGTCCTGGCGACCTTCCCCGGCCACGCCAAGATCCGCCGTCTGGCCCTGACCCTGGAGCCCTGGACGGTGGAGAACGGTCTGCTCACGCCGACCCTCAAGGTCAAGCGCGCCGAGGTATTGCGCACTCTGCCCGGCTTGGTGGAGCAGCTCCGTGGCGGCGAGCCCTGAGCGGGGCGGCCTGGGGGCGGTGGCCCCAACCATATTGTGCTGTCAACGACGTGGCGCTTGCCAAGGCGGTGCGGGGCTTCTTATACTCCTCCCCCTCAGATCGCGGGTGTAGTTCAATGGTAGAACTGAAGCTTCCCAAGCTTCCAGCGTGGGTTCGATTCCCATCACCCGCTCCAATCTCCCGCCGCTCCGTTCCGACTTCCCCCCTTCTCCTTTTCACCTAGCCTTGGAGCGGTCAAGGCCATGAAAGCATTTCTCAAGTTTCTGCTCCTGCTGCTGGCCATTCCGGTCATCGCGGCTATCGTCCTGCATCTGTTTCTGAATCCCAATGACTACAAGGATGAGATCAGCGCCTGGGTCGAGGAGCGTTCGGGGCGGCGCCTGACCCTGGAGGGTGACCTCCGGCTGTCTTTCTTCCCCTGGGTAGGAATTGAAATCCACCGGGCGCGTCTTGCCCAGCCGCCGGGCTTTGGTGAACAGCCGTTTTTGCGCGTCCAGGTGGCCCAGGCACGACTCAGTCTTCCGGACCTCATGCAGGGACGCCTAGCGCTGGGGGAGGTCCTGGGTACGGGCTGGAGCCTGCATCTGATCCGCGCCCCGGATGGTCGGACCAATTGGGTGCAGTGGCAGGGACCGAGCGCGGAATTGAACGGGGCGGTCCAGCCTGAGCTGACGCGGCCCGCATCGCCGCGGCCAGGGGCGACCTCTCCTCAGGTGGCGTCGGCCGGGGCGGTGCGGCCCCTACCGGCTCCCCTGCGCGCCGCCTGGGAGGAGGGCGAGGCGCCGGTGACCGGCACGCTCCCGGCAGCGACTGGCGAGGGCCTAGTCCTGACGGGGGTGCGACTCCTGTGGGACGATCAGGAAAACGGGAATCAGATGCTGGTGGAAGACCTGGGGGTGCGGATCCCGCGGCTCGATCCGGCTGGCCCGCTGGATCTGAATCTGACCGGTCAATTAGCCGGTCTGGAAGGGGGTCGGCCGGCCCACCTGGCCCTGGAGGCCCAGACCCGGCTGCCGGCCGCTAACCAGGACCTGGTGCTCAGCCCCTTTTCCTTGAGCCTGGCGGACCTGGCCCTAGGGGAGCACCACCAGGTCAAGGCCGAGCTGCGGGGAAATCTGACGGCCGATCTGCGGGCGGGAACCTATCGCTACACCGGGCTCGACCTTGCGCTGGAGGTCAGTGGCGGGGGCTTGGCGGGCAAGCCGTTGCGACTGACGGGCCGGGGGGAGGCGGATCATGACGCCCGGACGGGAACCCTGGTCGTGCGGGATCTGGTGCTGGACAGCGGTACCCTGCACGCGCGGGGGGGTGCCGCGGCTACCGGTCTGGATGACCAACCCGTCTGGCAGGGTGATCTGAATCTGGAACCCCTGGATGCCCGGGCCTGGCTCCAGGCCCTCGGGCTGTCACTGCCGCCCATGGCGGACCCAGCGGCACTCTCCCGTTTGGCCCTGGTCACGGCTTGGCGGTGGGCTGAGGGCCGGCTGGACCTGTCCGAATTGGATGTGAGTTTGGACCAGACCCGAGTGGGGGGCACTTGGTCCTGGGTGCCGGGGGCGCGAGACGCCCATACGTTCGACCTGAAGGCGGAGCGGTTTGTCCTGGATGCCTATTTGCCGCCGGCGCGGGTTGCCGGTTGGGCAAGCGAGTCAGCGCCTGGCATCGCCTCGGTCCCGGTGTCCAAGCACGGTTCCGACCTGGACCCGGTGGCGGGACTGGCCACGGCTCCCGCCTCGGCCCCACCTCAGGGGCTCCCGTCTCCTGAGCAACTACCCCAGGCGCCCCCATCCTTTCTGGGGCTGCTGATCACCGAGGCTGTCGCGCAAACCCCGTCCACTCCACTACCACTGGTCACGACGCCCACGTCCCCGGCCTGGGATGCCCTCAGTCTGGACGGCCGGGTGCGGGTGGGACAACTGACCTGGCGGGGCCTGAAGTTCGATGAGTTCGACGGCCAGCTCAGCGGTCAGGATGGCCAGTTCCAGTTGCGGGAGCGGGTAGCCCGCTTCTATGGCGGGAGCCTGAGCGGTCAGGTCGACCTGGATGCCCGGTTGGCGGTCCCCTCGATCTCCCTGCGGCAGAAGGCCGTGGGCGTGAGCGTCGCCGATCTGCTCGGAGACCTGCTGCGGCGGGAGGCCCGCCTGAGCGGGCGCGCCGATCTGGAGGCGGACCTGAGGACCCGGGGCCTGACCCAGCCGGAACTGGTGGCCAGTCTGTCGGGACGGGGGGCCTTGCGGATGCCCGAGGGCCAACTCCAGGGCATTGATCTCGATGCCCTCGTGCAGAATATCGAGGCGCAGATTCGCGGCCAAGCCAAGCCCCCCCAGCCATCCGGGGGCGGGCGGACGCGTTTTTCCCAGCTTCAAGCCACGGCCCAAATCGAGCAGGGGATTCTGGAGACCCAAGACCTGCGGGTGGCAGCGGACCATTTCAAAGCCAGCGGTACCGGCCGGATCGACCTGCCGCGCGAGGAACTGGACCTGAAGCTTGAGGCACGGGTGGACCAGGCGCCCCCGGGCAGCGCCCTGGAACAGATCAAGGGTGTCGCCATCCCCGTGCGCGTCATGGGCAGCTTCCAGTCCCTGGAATACCGGCTGGATCCCGGACCCGTGATCGAGGAACTGGCGCGGCGGCGGCTGCAGCGGGAATTGGGTGGGCCGGATGACAACGCCCTCCAGCAACTGGAGCAGCGTACCGGCATCCGGGGGCTGGAGCAGGGTTTGAAGTCACTCCTGGGTCGCTGATGGCCAGGGAGGGAGCCGCCGGGCCTTGCGTCGCCCCCTCGGACACTCTCATGGAGCCATCCAGCGAGGTGTGCGCACAAGCCGCCCGGTCAGGCGTCGCTTCAGTGGATCGGCCTGGCTCCGGTCAGTCGCTCGACCTGGATGCCGCGGATTTTTACCGGCGGGTGCTTACCTGGTTCGATCGCTTTGGCCGGCATGATCTGCCCTGGCAACGGGACCCTAGCCCCTATCGGGTCTGGGTCTCGGAGATCATGCTGCAGCAGACCCAGGTCACGACAGTCATCCCCTATTTCGAGCGCTTCATGAGCCGTTTTCCCACCATCGGCGACCTGGCGTCCGCCGGGGTGGACGAGGTGATGGCCCTCTGGGCGGGGCTGGGCTATTACGCCCGGGCGCGTAACCTGCATCAGGCGGCCCAGCGGCTATCGGATCGCCATGGCGGACGTTTCCCCCAGACCCTGGCGGAAGTCCAGGAACTCCCCGGGGTAGGTCCCTCCACGGCCGGGGCCATCCTGTCCCTGGCCTGCGGTCAGCGCCATCCCATCCTGGATGGTAACGTCAAGCGGGTCTTGAGCCGCCACCGGCGGATCGACGGTTGGCCTGGCCAGGCCTCGGTCCTGTCCCGGCTGTGGACCCTGGCCGAGGCCCTGACCCCGGCCGAGCGTGCCGGCGCCTACAACCAGGCCATGATGGACCTGGGGGCCACCCTCTGTACCCGCGGCCGACCCGGTTGTGAGCGCTGTCCCCTGGCAACGGATTGTCTGGCCCTTGCGCAGGGTCAGGTCATGGCCTATCCGCGCCCCCGACCACCCCGGAACCTGCCGCGCCGTGCCGCCCAGTTTCTCCTTCTGCGTAATCACCAGGGGGAATGGCTGCTGGAGCGTCGACCGCCCACTGGCATCTGGGGCGGACTATGGAGCCTGCCCGAGTGCGCGGCGGATGAGCATCCGGCTGACTGGTGCCAGGCTCATCTGGGCACGACCGCGATCCAGGTTGAAAATCTGCCCGCGCGCCGTCATACCTTTAGCCACTTTGAACTGGAGATGCGGCCGGTGCGCTTGCTCCTCACCGATGAAACCGCGATTGTCGCCGATGGCAACTCCTGGGTCTGGCAGCGCCCCGAGGACCTCCCCGAGTTAGGTTTCCCCGCCCCCGTCGCGCGTTTGCTGCATGACTTGGGGGTCCTGAAGGCTCAGATCCGCCGCCCGCGCCAGCTTGCCCCTAGACAGAGAGACTGACCCTATGACCCGCATGGTGACTTGTATCAAACTGGGAAGGGAGGCCGAGGGCCTGGACCGTCAGCCCTATCCCGGCGATCTCGGCCAGCGCATTTTTGACCAGGTGTCACGCCAGGCCTGGCAGGACTGGCTGCGGCAACAGACGATGCTCATCAACGAGAACCGTCTCAGTCCCATGGACCCCAAGTCACGCAAATTCCTGGAAGAACAGATGGAGAAGTTCTTCTTCGGCGAGGGGATCGCCCCACCGCCGGATTATCGGCCGCCCGCGGCCTGACGCGCTTGGCCTGAATGGTCACCTATGCTGGCATCGCGCCCCATTCCGTGACTGTAACTTGACGCGATAGGTTTCCTCGGGTCTAATACGGCCCCGTCACGACGCCCAGGTAGCTCAGTTGGTAGAGCAGAGGACTGAAAATCCTCGTGTCGGCAGTTCAATTCTGTCCCTGGGCACCATTTTTTAACCGCTTAGCTTGTGCTAATAGCCTTTCAAGAGGCTTTCAAATCCCGTTTTTCGTGCCCCAGTGTGCCGAAATTGTGGTGAAGATGCGATCCCTCGTAGTGCGACGGCTAAGAAACTGATGAGAACCCGCTGCGGCGGGTTTTTTGTTTTTGGCAAGGCTATACTGCCTGGCTGGCACCCATCTGGCTAGCTGGCTATACTTGCGTGCTTGGCGAACACATTCGCCAGATGGTTTCGCCCCCTGACATTGATGAATTGCCCTTGGCCGCCGAGCCGGACTATCGACCGGGTGGGTTGCCGGGGTGCCACCCTTGAGAGACCTGACGAAGATGCAAGTATCAGTGGAGAATGGAGCCGGGCTCGAACGGCGCCTGACGGTTGCCTTGGAGCCGGAACGGATCGAGAGCGCGGTGGAGAACCGGCTGCGCGATTTCTCCCGTTCTGCACGCCTGCCGGGATTCCGCCCGGGCAAGGTCCCGGTGAGGATGTTGCGTCAGCGTTATGGGGACCAGATGCGCACCGAGGTTATTGGTGAGCTAATGCAGTCCACCTTCGGGGAGGCCCTGGTCCAGACAGGACTTTCGCCCGTGGCTCAACCAACCTTCAACGTGGACATGGACCCACAGGTAGGTCGCTTCGCCTACACCGCCACCTTCGAAGTGCTGCCGGAGTTTGATCTGGGTTCCCTGGCCGGCAAGCAGGTCAAGCGTCCCCTGGTGGAACTCCTCGACGCGGATCTAGAGGCCCTGATCGAGCGTCTGCGGGAGCAGCGCAAGACCTTCAACGAGCTCGAGCGCCCCGCGATGGACGGCGATCGACTCAAGATCAGCTTCACCGGTACCCTGGTCGGGGAACAGGAGCCCTTCCCGGGAGGCACCGGCACCAATTTTCAATTGATTCTGGGCAGCGGCCAGATGATTCCTGGCTTCGAGGCCGGTCTGGTTGGCGCCTCCGCCGGCGAGGAACGGGTCTTGGAACTCAGCTTCCCCGAGGAGTACCACGCCGAACACCTCAAGGGTAAGGCCGTCTCCTTTGTCGTGACAGTTCATGCCGTGGCTGAACCCAAGCTGCCCGAGGTGGACGTCGATTTCGCCAAGGCCTTTGGGGTTGAGGATGGTGACCTGGAACGTTTCCGCCAGGATGTCCGGGCCAACATGAGCCGCGAACTCAAGCAGCGGGTCGATGCCCGGGTGAAATCCCAGGTTATGGACCTGTTGCTGGAGGCCAACCCGATCGAAATTCCCAGATCACTGATCAATCAGGAGATCCAGACGCTTAAGGAGCAGATGCGTCAGAATCTGCGGGGTAACACCAAGATCGAGTTACCGGACCAGCTCTTCGAGGGCAACGCCCGCCGGCGCGTCGCCTTGGGTCTGGTCCTGGCGGAGGTGGTCAAGTCCAATCAGCTCAAGGCGGATCCCGATCGGGTTCGCGAGGCCGTGGAGGACATGGCGTCGACTTACGAAAATCCCCAGGAAGTGGTCGACTACTACTACAGCAACAAGGACCACCTAGCCTCGGTCGAGGCCTTGGCCCTGGAAGGACAGGTGGTGGACTGGGTCCTGACCCAGGTCGAGGTCCAAGACCAGCCCCAGACCTTCCAGGAACTGATGGGTCCCGCAGCCTGATTGTTTGCCATTAACGTTCCTTGATCAAGCTTATGACGCATCACCCGATCACCGCCGCCCACTCGGCCTGGAATCCCCAGGGTCTTGGGCTGATCCCCATGGTTGTCGAGCAGACCGCCCGGGGCGAGCGCGCCTATGACATCTATTCCCGGCTGCTCAAGGAGCGTGTCATCTTCCTCGTGGGCCCCGTCGAGGATCAGATGGCCAACCTGGTCGTGGCCCAACTCCTCTTTCTGGAGTCCGAAAATCCGGACAAGGATATCCACCTCTACATCAATTCCCCGGGTGGCGCCGTAACGGCCGGTCTGGCCATCTACGACACCATGCGCTTTATCCGCCCGGACGTGAGCACCATGTGTATTGGCCAGGCGGCCAGCATGGGGGCCTTGCTCCTGGCGGGTGGGGCGGCGGGTAAACGTTATGCCTTACCGCATTCCCGCATGATGATCCACCAGCCCTTGGGCGGATTTCAGGGCCAGGCGACGGATATTGATATCCATGCCCGGGAGATCCTGCACATTCGCGACCAGCTCAACCAGATCCTGGCGCATCACACCGGCCAGCTGGTGGAAAAGGTGGCGGAGGATACGGAGCGTGACCGCTTCATGGGGCCGGAGGACTCTGTGGCCTATGGCCTGATCGATAAGGTCCTGGAGCAACGCGTGGTGCCCAAGGCCCTCAAATCCTGATCTTCGGTCAGGGTGAAATCGAGGGTAAGGCTGGCATTTTCCGGTCCGTGGCGCCTACCCTCATGGCAGTTGGCATGGGAGCCACGGCCAGGTCTTTCATTTTCAGGATAGTGATGCGCCCCTCATGACCCTCAGGGTTAGGCGGGTGTCGAGGCCCGAGGGATATGGCGGTTGCCCCACGCCCATTTGCCCCTATTTTCAGGCTTCACGCGACCGGCATGATGACCGTGACCGGCATTCGGCGGAGATTCAGTTCTGATGACGCAACGTAAGAGTGACGACAGCAAGCTTCTTTATTGCTCCTTCTGCGGCAAGAGCCAGCAGGAAGTGCGTAAGCTGATTGCCGGCCCTTCGGTCTTCATCTGCGACGAATGCGTCGAGCTCTGTAACGACATCATCCGCGAGGAGGTGGAGGAGACCGCCACCGAGCCCACCAGCAAGCTGCCCAAGCCGCGGGAGATCAACCTCAGCCTGGATCAGTACGTCATCGGTCAGGAGCAGGCGAAAAAAGTCCTTTCCGTCGCCGTCTACAACCATTATAAGCGCATGGAACTGGCCAGCGCCCGGGAAGAGGTGGAGATCTCCAAGAGCAATATCCTGCTCATCGGACCTACTGGCTCGGGCAAGACCCTGTTGGCCGAGACTCTGGCGCGGTTGCTCAACGTTCCCTTCACCATCGCCGACGCCACCACCCTGACCGAGGCGGGGTATGTCGGTGAGGACGTGGAGAACATCATCCAGAAACTGCTGCTCAAGTGCGACTATGACGTCGAAAAGGCGCAGACCGGCATCGTCTATATCGACGAGATCGACAAGATCTCCCGCAAATCCGACAACCCCTCCATTACCCGCGATGTCTCCGGCGAAGGGGTGCAGCAGGCCTTGCTCAAGCTGATCGAGGGTACCGTGGCCTCGGTCCCGCCCCAGGGCGGCCGCAAGCATCCCCAGCAGGAATACTTGCAGGTTGATACCTCTAATATCCTCTTCATCGTCGGCGGGGCCTTTGCCGGGCTGGAAAAGGTGATTCAGAACCGTTCCCGCAAGAGCGGCATCGGCTTCAGCGCCGATGTCCAGAGCAAGGACGACACCAAGCGCTTGGGCGAGGTATTCCGTGAGGTGGAGCCCGAGGACCTGATCCGTTATGGGCTCATTCCCGAGTTCGTGGGCCGCCTGCCGGTGGTGGCGACCCTGGAGGAACTGGATGAGAATGCCCTGATGCGCATCCTCACCGAGCCCAAGAACGCCCTGGTCAAGCAGTATGGCCGCCTCTTTCAGATGGAGGGCTGTGAGCTGGATATCCGCCCGGATGCCTTGCGCGCGGTGGCCCGCAAGGCGATGGAACGGAAAACCGGGGCCCGTGGCCTGCGTACCGTCCTGGAGCAGACCCTGCTTGACATCATGTATGACCTTCCGTCGATGGATAACGTCAGCAAGGTGGTGGTGGATGAGTCGGTCATCCGCGGCGAGAATCACCCCTTCGTGATTTACGATGGGGTGGACAGACCCATGGCGGCCTCCGAGTGATGTCCGCCTCAAGGCGTGCGGTTACGCGCTGACGCACCTATCCTGGCTTGACGGCGTCCCGGTATGGCCAGGCCGGATGGGGTGGAAAAGCCTCTCCGCCAGGCGTCTTGCTTGAAGCCTTGGCCTCCAACCCTGATATCCGCTCCATTAGGATCAAGTCAGGTGCGCTGCCTTCCTCCGCGACACTGTCTTGAGACAATGCCTCGCCCCTCACGCCTTACCCCGGGGCCTTCCCCCCTTCAATAGCAGAGAGCCTCACCTCGCCCATGGCCTTGAAAGACACCGCGAAGAATGCGCTTACGGATCATGCTCTGGAAGTGCCGGTCTTGCCCCTGAGGGACGTCGTCGTCTATCCGCACATGGTTATTCCACTCTTCGTGGGCCGGGACAAATCGATCCGCGCCCTGGACAGTGCCATGACCAGCGATAAGCAGATCCTGCTTATCGCCCAGAAGAGCGCGGAGACCGACGAACCGGGGGCCGAGGATCTGCATGAGGTCGGCACCCTGGCCAATGTGCTGCAACTGTTGAAGCTGCCCGACGGCACCGTCAAGGTACTGGTGGAGGGGATGCGTCGGGCGCGCATCGATCATTACATCGAGACCGGTGACCTCTTCGTCGCGGCCGTGTCCCCCCTCAGCGAGACTCTGGCCCTGGACGAGCGGGAGATGGATGTCCTGATGCGTTCGGCCCTCGGGCTCTTCGATCAGTATGTCAAGCTCAATAAAAAGGTACCGCCGGAGGTGCTGACCTCGTTGGCGGGTATCGATGACGCCGCGCGGCTGGCGGATACCATGGCCGCGCACATGGCCCTGCGCCTGGAAGAAAAGCAGCGGGTCTTGGAGATCACCGACGTCCAGGAGCGCCTGGAGCACCTGATGGGGCTGATGGAGGGCGAGAATGACATCCTCCAGACGGAAAAGCGCATCCGTGGCCGCGTCAAGAAGCAGATGGAGAAGAATCAGCGCGAGTATTACCTCAATGAGCAGATGAAGGCGATTCAGAAGGAACTGGGGGACCTGGAGGAGGCCCCGCCGAGCGAGACCGAGGAACTGGCCAAGCGCATCGAGGATGCCGGCATGCCCAAGGAGGTAAAAGACAAGGCCCTGGCTGAGTTGCGCAAGTTCAAGCTCATGTCGCCCATGTCCTCCGAGGCGACGGTGGTGCGTAACTATATCGATACCCTGTGCGGCGTACCCTGGAAGAAGCGTACCCGGATCCGCAATGACCTCGCCGCCGCCGAGGAGGTGCTGGAGAAGGATCACTATGGCCTGGAAAAGGTCAAGGAACGCATCCTCGAATACCTGGCCGTGCAGCAGCGGGTGCGCAAGCTCAAGGGTCCCATCCTCTGCCTGGTGGGCCCGCCGGGCGTCGGCAAGACCTCCCTTGGCCAGTCCATCGCCCGCGCCACCAATCGCAAGTTCGTGCGCATGTCCCTGGGCGGGGTGCGTGACGAGGCGGAGATCCGCGGTCACCGCCGCACCTACATCGGCGCCCTGCCGGGTAAGATCATTCACAACCTGTCCAAGGTCGGCTCCCGCAACGCCTTCTTCCTGCTCGACGAAATCGACAAGATGAGCATGGACTTCCGCGGCGACCCCGCCTCGGCCCTGCTGGAAGTCCTGGACCCGGAGCAGAATCACACCTTCGTCGACCACTACCTGGAGGTGGACTTCGACCTCTCCGAGGTGATGTTCGTCGCCACCGCCAACACCCTCAATATCCCGCCAGCCCTGCTGGATCGCATGGAGGTCATCCGTCTGTCCGGCTACACCGAGGACGAGAAGGTCAATATCGCCGAGCGCTATCTCATCCCCAAGCAGATGAAGAACAACGGCCTGGAGGCGGACGAACTGGTGATTCGCGACACCGCCCTGCGCGACATCATCCGCTTCTATACCCGCGAGGCGGGGGTGCGCAATCTGGAGCGCGAGATCTCCAAGATCTGCCGGAAGGTGGTCAAGGAGGTCCTGCTCAAGCCCAAGGCCGGCAAGGTGACCATCAACCCCAAGATGCTGGAGAAATTTCTCGGGGTGCCCCGTTTCCGCTATGGTCGTGCCGAGGAGAAGGATCAGGTGGGCCAGGTCACCGGGCTGGCCTGGACTGAGGTGGGCGGCGAACTGCTGCGCATCGAGGCGGCCCTGGTGCCGGGCAAGGGTAAATTCACCTACACGGGACAACTGGGGGACGTGATGCAGGAGTCCATCCAGGCGGCCATGACGGTGGTGCGCAGTCGCGCCGAGTCCCTGGGGATCGACCCCGAGTTCCACCAGAAGACCGACGTCCATGTCCATGTCCCCGAGGGCGCCACGCCCAAGGATGGCCCCAGCGCTGGCATCGCCATGTGCACGGCCTTGGTCTCGGCCCTTACTCAGGTCTCGGTGCGATCTTCGGTGGCCATGACCGGCGAGATTACACTACGCGGTGAGGTCCTGCCCATCGGCGGACTCAAGGAGAAATTACTGGCCGCCCATCGGGGTGGTATCGAGACGGTGATCATCCCCCGCGAAAACGAGCGTGACCTGATCGAAATCCCCAAGAACATCAAGCAGCACCTCGACATCCGTCCGGTGCGCTGGATCGACGAGGTACTGGATATCGCCCTCACCCAACACCCCGAGCCTCGGCAGGTCTTGCCGGAGGCCGAGGTAACCGTGACGGAGGCGGGCGAGGCCCCGGTGGAACGACCCGGGGCCGTCATGCGCCATTGACGCCGCAAGTATCATCCAAAGGGTTACCGGCACTGAAAGTGATTGCCCGAAAGGGCGGAATCCTTTAATGTCGCCACCCCACAGGGGTGAAACAACAAGCAGGGATTGGCCAGAAATTTCTTCATCCCGTCCAGGTTATTTTCTGGTCATAGCAACTTCCATCAGGGGGCGATTCCCAGTAGCGGATTCGCCCCCGCACCCATTCAGAGGGGGAGAATCATGAACAAATCGGATCTGATCGAAGCCATGGCGGATGCCGGTGACATCTCCAAGGCCGCCGCTGGTCGGGCGCTGGATGGTCTTATCGATGCCATCGCCGTCAGCCTGAAGCAGGGGGAAAACGTGGCCATCCTGGGTTTTGGTACCTTCTCGGTGAAGGAGCGGGCCGCGCGGATGGGGCGTAATCCCCAGACCGGTCAGACTATCAGTATTGCCGCCACCAAAACGCCTGCATTCAAGGCTGGAAAAGGCCTCAAGGACGCGGTACAATAATTTTTGTCAGTCGGGAGCGCCCCGATCGCGGGGTGCTTAGCTCAGTTGGGAGAGCATCGCCCTTACAAGGCGAGGGTCGCAGGTTCGAACCCTGCAGCACCCACCACAGTTTCCAGGAGTGGTAGTTCAGTTGGTCAGAATACCGGCCTGTCACGCCGGGGGTCGCGGGTTCGAGCCCCGTCCACTCCGCCAATAACCGTAAACGGGGTATCCTTCAGGGGATACCCCGTTTTCGTTTGTACTCCAGCTAATGACCGGGCCGACGTGTCAGTTTGGGAGCCGTTACCGGCTGTCCCTGGCGCTGGCAGCCCCTCCCCGGAGCAGATTGCCAGCCCGAAGCCCCGGCTGTCCACGGGCCAGATGCCTGACACCGCCAAGCGCTGGCCCCATAAGTTTTTACCGTCCCATCTGAATCATCGCTTAGCTCGACCTTAGCCATCATGTTGCAAGAGATCAGAGAACGCGCCCAGGGTTGGATCGCTTGGGCGATCGTCATCCTCATCACCATTCCTTTCGCCCTCTGGGGTATTCAATCCTATCTGGGAGTCGGCACGGAACCCATCGTCGCTACGGTGAATGGGACGGAGATCAAGACCCGCGACCTGGATATGCGCGTCGAGGAGACCCGGATGCGGATGCGGGAGCGTCTGGGGGCCGCCTATCGTCCGGAATTGTTCGAGGGGGCGGCCCTGCGCGATCAGGTCCTGGAGGGCATGATTCAGGAGCAACTCCTGTTACAGGCTTCCCTGGACATGGGCCTGCGCGCCTCGAGTCTGGAACTCCAGGGGGCCATCCTGGCCAACCCGGCCTTCCAGCGTGATGGTCGCTTCGACAAGGAGACCTACGACCGCATGATGCAGCTGCAGGGTATGAGTGCCATGCAATATGAGGAGAGCCTGCGTCAGCGTATCGTTGGGACTCAGATTCAGCGCGCCCTGGTGGCCAGCGAGCTGGTTACCGAGCAGGAATTGACCGGGGCCGTCCACCTCGACCGCCAGCAGCGCCGGCTGTCCTACCTCCGCCTGCCCAAGGCCGAGTTTCGCAATGATTCACCCCTGCCCGAGGAGGAGATTCAGGCCTGGTATGAGTCTCACGCCGATCGGTATCGCACCCCCGAGCGGGTCAAGCTGACCTATATGGTCCTCGATGCGGCGCAACTGTCTGCGGGTCAACCGGTGGATGAGGAGGCCCTGCGCGATCGCTATGCCGAGCAACTGGAGACTTTCCGGACCCCGGAACAGCGCCGGGCACGGCACATTCTCGTCACCCTCGATCAAGGCGCGGATCAGGCTGCCGAGGCGGAGGCCAAGGCCCGTATCGAGGCCATTCGTGCCCGGCTGACGGCGGGGGAGGCGTTTGCCACCGTCGCTCAGGAGGTCTCTCAGGATCCAGGCTCGGCCTCTCAGGGCGGTGATCTGGGTCTGTTAGGTCAGGGGGTCATGGACCCGGCCTTCGAGGGGGCCACCTTTGCCCTGGAACTGGGCCAATTGAGCGAGCCGGTACGTACCCCCTTCGGCTATCACCTGATCGAGGTGACCCAGATCCAGCCCGAGACCTTGAAACCCTTCGAAGAGGTTCGGGACCAGCTCGCCACCGAGGTCAGCCAGGGCAGTACCGAATCGGCCTTTTACGACATGGCCGAACGCCTCGCCAATCTGGTCTACGAGCATCCGGACAGCCTGGAACCCGCCGCCACGGCCCTGGGTTTGCCACTGCAGACCAGCGATTGGGTCGGTCGTGAAGGGGGTGCCGACCTGCTCGCCAGTCCCAAGGTGGTGGCGGCGGCCTTCAGTGATGAGGTCCTGCGGGAGGGCACCAACAGCGATCTTATCGAGCCGGAGCCCGAGGTCCTGCGGGCGATCGTCCTGCGGGTGACCGAACATGAAGAGGCCGCGCCCAAGCCCCTGGCCGAGGTGCGAGAGGAGATCATCACCACCCTGCGTGAGCGCAAGGCCGCCGAGGCGGCCCAGGTGGCAGCCAAGGCGATGGTCGAGCGGCTCCAGGCGGGTGAGACCTTGGCCAGTCTGGCCGCCAGCCAGCCGGTGACGGAGGCGGGGCTGGTCGCGCGCGATTCAGCCGCGGTGCCCGCCGATGTCCTGGACCTCGCCTTTACGCTGCCCCCAGTCGCCGCTGGGGCCCCCCGTTACGGCTTCAGACCGGCCGCCGATGGCGATGCCCTGGTCGTGGCGGTCACCGAGGTGGTGGACGGCGATCTCGGGGGCCTGGACGAGGCCGCCCTCCAGGGCACTCGCCGGGAATTGGCCCAGGTCCTGGGGTCGAGTTATTTCGATACCTTGCTGAAGGATATGGCGTTCCGGGCCAAGATCGAACGTGAGCCAATGGGCGAGGAACAGTCACGGTAGCGGAAACGCGGGCCCCGCCTGGTGGGCTCAAGTCCCCGCCAGTCGGTCATAGTAACGGGCGCGGTAGAGGAGACGGGGCGGTTCATCATCATTGAAGCCGGAGCGGGTGTGCAGAACGTTGTTGCAGATCAGGCCCCAACCGGCTTCCAGCCGCGCCTGAAAGCGCTGGCCCAGGTCCCCGTCCAGCAAGGCCTTGAGGTTGGAGACGGCCTCGCGGGTCAAGGGGTCGTCGCGCCAGACGATGTTGCGCTTGCGATCCGTGTAACGCATGTGTAGTCGTCCGTCCGGGCGGACGGCGAACACGGGTCCCGGTTGCGCCGGCCGCGTCTCCTCCCCGTCCACCCGATTGGCGGGGATGGTCATGGCCTCGGGGTGCATGAGGGCGCGGATGTAATCGGGGTTCAGGTCGCGCAGCAGGAGATAGGCCAGCTCGTGATCGAGGAGGTCGTTATCTCCCCCCGTGGCGGCGGGGTGAACGCAATGCAGCACCATGCCATGGATCTGCCGGTCCGGAGGGTTGTAATAACCGTCGGTGTGCCAGGCGATGGGGCGGTTGGTGTAGGGGATATAGCCGGCGTGGACCTCGTCGGTTTGGATCTTGATGGAGGTGATCGCGTCCTCGTCGGCGCCGCTGTTGTGGTCCAGATGCTGGAGGCCGAACTGCGCGCCCAGCTGACGGACGATGTCCTTATCCGGGTTGTCGCCCAGCTTGCTGACATAAATGGCCATGTTGGCGCGCTGGCAGCGATCGAGGATGGCCTGATGCTCGGCGGCGCTGAGGCTTCGGGGTTCCTCGACCTCGACGATCAGATCCTCCACCCGGGTCGGGTGGGAGGCCAGTTTGCTCTCCCGCCAGCGGGCGTAGGCGGTTGGCTGGTCGAGGGCGAAGGGCGAGGAGTCCTGGGTGGGCGAGGTGGTCATGGCTTGCGCTCCCGTTACGGCTACGGAGGTGGGTGGGGCCGTCATCGGCCCCCCGGGGCAGGGGCTATAATAAGGGGCGAAAATGGCAAAATGCGAGAGGCCCATCATGTCCCTGACTAAATATGCGCATATGCTGGTGGCGGTGGATTTTTCCGCGGAGGCCGAGACCCTCGTCGCGCGTGCCGCACAGTTGCGGGACCAGTGCGCGGCGCGCCTGAGCCTGCTGCATGTGGTGGAATATCTGCCAATGGCCTATTCCGGCGATCTGGTGCTGCCGGAGGGCTTTGATCTGGAACAGGAACTCCTGGATGTGGCCGCCCGCCAGATGTCGGCCCTGGGCGAGCGCCTGGGGGTGGAGCCAGGGGATCGCCGGGTCGAGATCGGCAATACCGGCCACACGATCCTGCGGGTCGCGGAGGACTTGGGGGTCGACCTCATCCTGGTTGGCAGTCATGGCCGGCATGGCCTGGCGGCCCTCCTCGGGTCGACGGCGCGCAGCGTTCTCAACGGCGCCCGTTGCGATGTCCTGGCGGTGCGAGTCCCGGAGGTTTGAGCCCGTCATGACCGATCCCAACAATCCCCGACACGCCCGCACGGGCAAGCACATCGACCTCAATAAGCTGGATCGGGTGGTGGCCCAGGCGCGCCAGGTCCGCGATGAGCGCGCCGCGGGTTACCGTGACCAGGCCCTCAAGCTCTATCCCTGGGTCTGCGGCCGCTGTGGCCGGGCATTCGACCAGCAGAATCTGCGCGAGTTGACGGTCCACCATAAGGACATGGACCATGACAATAACCCGCCGGATGGCACCAACTGGGAACTGCTCTGCCTCTATTGCCACGATAACGAACATCAGAAGTACGAAGAGCACCTGGCCGCCATCGCCGCCGGTCGGACCGGACCCGGGGCCACCGGGGCGGCAGGTTCAAGTAAGGTTTCGACCCATAAGCCCTTTGGGGATCTGGCCGCCCTGCTCAAGCGGACCGATTGATTGCTCGAGCACGGGGCCGAGGCTCCTGCAAAACTCCGCTGGACAGTAGTGGAACCTTGCGGTCCCGGGGTCCGGGTCCAACCTGAATCCATTCTCCCGACGGGACCGGCCCTAACCGCATCGAGCGCTCCGGACACCCCTTTTTTTTGTCGTCATCATCCGAACCCATGCCACTCCTCAGCCTGCGCAATGTCTCCCTCGCCTATGGCCAGCCTCCCCTCCTGGAGGGGGTGAGCTTCGAACTGGACAAGGGGGAGCGTGCTTGTCTCATCGGTCGGAACGGGACGGGCAAGTCCACCTTGCTGCGCATCCTGGCCGGGGAGGCCCATCCGGACAGCGGCGAGGTCTGGCTGCGGGACGGCATGACCGTCGCCCGCTTGACCCAGGAAGTGCCGGAGGGCCTGGCGGGTCGCGTCTTCGACCTGGTGGCGGGGGGCTTGGGTGAACTGGGTGATCTGGTGCGGGAATATCACGACCTGAGCCACCGGCTGGAGGGGGGCGGGGCCGGGGAGATGGGAGGGGAAACCGCATCGGCCGGCACCGCCGATCTCCTGGAGCGCCTGGCCCGGGTCCAGCACCAGTTGGAGGCCGCGGGTGGCTGGGAGATCGAGCAGCGCACGGAACGGACCCTCTCCCGTCTGGAACTGGACGCGGAGGCTGACTTTGCCAGCCTCTCCGGGGGCCAGCAGCGACGGGTACTCCTCGCCCGCGCCCTGGTGCGCGAACCGGACTTGCTGCTTTTGGACGAGCCCACCAACCACCTGGATATCCAGGCCATCGATTGGCTCGAAGGTTTCCTGCCCGAATTCCCCGGGGCTTTGCTCTTCGTCACCCATGACCGCCTCTTTTTGCGCAAGCTCGCCACCCGCATCCTGGAACTGGAGAGGGGCCGGCTTACCGACTGGCCAGGGGACTATGACAATTATCTTCGCCGCCGCGAGGAGCGACTCCATGCCGAGGCGGTGGCCAATGCCCGGTTCGATCGTAAGCTCTCCGAGGAAGAGGTGTGGATCCGCCAGGGCATCAAGGCAAGGCGCACTCGGAATGAGGGACGGGTGCGGGCACTGAAGACCTTGCGCGAGGAACGGCGCCAACGCCGGGAACTCCAGGGCACGGTTCGCTTGCGGCTGGGGGAGGCGGAGCGATCGGGCAAGTTGGTGGTCGAGGCCGAGGACGTCAGCTATGGCTGGGGCGGAGCGCCGGTGGTGCGGGATCTCAACACCCTCATCCTGCGCGGCGACAAGGTGGGCATCATGGGCCCCAACGGGGTCGGTAAAAGTACCCTGCTCAAGCTGCTGTTGGGGGAACTCGCGCCCGAGACAGGCCGTATCCGCCGCGGCACCAACCTGCAGGTGGCCTATTTTGACCAGCAGCGGGCGCAACTCGAGGAGGACAAGACCGTCCTGGACAATGTCGCGGGCGGCAGCGAAAAGGTGACCATCGCCGGCCAGAGCCGCCATGTGCTGTCCTATCTCAAGGACTTCCTCTTCACCCCCGACCGCGCCCGCCAGCCGGTGCGGGCCCTCTCCGGCGGGGAGCGCAACCGCTTGCTGCTGGCGCGGCTCTTCACCCAACCGGCCAACCTGCTGGTCATGGACGAGCCCACCAACGACCTGGATACCGAGACCCTGGAGCTGTTGGAGGAACTGCTGCTCAATTTCGAGGGCACCCTGCTCTTGGTCAGCCATGATCGCGCCCTGCTCGATGCCGTGGTCACCAGCACCCTGGTCTTCGAGGGCGACGGCCGCCTGACCGAGTACGTGGGCGGCTACGAGGACTGGCTTCGCCAGCGGTCCCGGGCCCAGGCCGAATCAGCGCGGCTCGTCAAGCCGGCAAAGTCCGCCCAGTCCCAGTCCTCACAATCCGCCCAGTCCTCCCCGTCGGGTGTGAATGGCAGGGACAAAACGGCGCCGCCCGCAGCTGCCAAGGGGGGCGATCAGGATGCCCTCCGGCGTGACAAGCTGAGTTTCAAGGAACAGCGGGAGCTGGATGCCCTGCCGGCGCGGATCGAATCCCTTGAGACCGAGCTCGAATCCTTGCAAGCGCGGATGGGGGAGGGGGCCTTCTACCAGCAGTCAGGTACTGTCATCGCCCAGGCCCGCGAACGCCTGGCCGACCTGGAGGCGGAACTGGTCCATGCCTATGCGCGCTGGGAGTTGCTTGAGGCCCGTAGAGGGTAGTGCCTCATTTCGCCTTATCCTGCCGGGACAAACAATCAATCCAAGTTCGCGACCGGCAATGAATGCATCAAGCTTAAGTGCCTATACCCGCAACTAAAGAGGGAATGAGGTACTAAGCAGCGCGAGCACGCCTCGACGCGCTATTTCGGGCGATACTTTCGGCTAAGATTTTCTGCTACTTGCGCGCCGTCATACATAAAGCGCAAGACGCCGGGATTATCCCGCAAACCCCAAAGAGTGATCCTCACCCACTGATCCGAGGTCAGGGGTTCCGGATGGCCTTCGCCGGTTTCGATAAATTCTGGTTCCAGTTCGACAAAATAGGGATAACCATTGCCCAGTGCCCAGACAATCGCGTTCAGGGTACAAATGTCTCGATCCTTTTCCGGGTCGCCATATTCCTTCCGGCATTTGACTTCGAAGATGTCGTCCGCCAGACGCGTGCGCTCATAAGTGCCGGCCAGCCCCGCCTGGGGGGCGGCGGGCTCCTCCCGCGGGGCCTGGCTCTGACAGGCTGCCACCAGTAGCCAGACCAGGACAATCATGGTCTTTTTCATGACGGAGCACGATACAAGTCATCTGCATGACGATCATGAGGGGAATTGACAACTTCCAGACGAACCGCGGGCGGCAACCAATTAGTGTGACTTCAAACACCTCCCTGATGCGGAGGTAGCCGCTTTGGCATGAGATGGAGGTATCCCCAAGGATAAATGCCCCTGACCTCCTCGCCCATGAAATCTGCTTCGGGATCGTTTGGGATGTGCTGGTGACGCGAAAAAAAAGGGGCTGGCTTTTTAGCCTAAACCCCTTGATTGGATGGTGCGCCCTGTGCGACTCGAACGCACGACCACCTGATTAAAAGTCAGATGCTCTACCGACTGAGCTAAGGGCGCGAAAAGGTACGGCGGGGATAACGAGGCTGCTTTGCACGGCCACCTGATTAAAAGTCAGATGCCCTGCCGTCGGAAGCCACGGGCGCCAAAGACGCGAGATTATAGGCCAGCCCGGGCGGCAATTAAACCCCGATTAAGGTCTTGGCAGGGTGACGCCTCGCTGGCCCTGGTATTTGCCGCCGCGGTCACGGTAGGAGGTCTCGCAGCCTTCATCGGAGGCGAAGAACAGGATCTGGGCCACGCCCTCGTTGGCGTAGATCTTGGCCGGCAGGGGGGTGGTGTTGGAGAACTCCAGGGTGACGTGGCCCTCCCATTCCGGTTCCAGGGGGGTGACATTGACGATGATGCCACAGCGGGCGTAAGTGCTCTTGCCCAGGCAGACGACAAGGACGTCGCGAGGGATGCGCAGGTATTCGACGGTGCGGGCCAGGGCGAAGGAGTTGGGGGGGATGATGCAGACGTCGGACTTGAGATCGACGAAACTGTTGGCGTCGAAGTTCTTGGGATCGACGATGGCGGAATTGATGTTGGTGAAGATCTTGAATTCGTCGGCGCAGCGGATGTCGTAGCCGTAGCTGGAGGTGCCGTAAGAGATCAGGCGGTCGCCGGCGCTGGATTCCCGTACCTGGCCGGGCTCGAAGGGCTCGATCATGCCCATTTCCGCCACCATGCGGCGGATCCAGCGGTCAGACTTGATGGCCATGTGCTAACTCCAGACAGGCAACAACGAGAGTGGGAACGGCAAAGGCAGGTGGTAGGGTTATGGCCTAGGCAACGACTAGGGTTAAGGCTGCGGTGGTGGCTAAAGCTATTGTTACGCCAACGCTACCGGCGGCAAACGCCGCCCGAACCAGGCCAGGGCTCATTTTCCCGGCCGCACCAGCCCGATCAGGCCGGCCTCTTCCAGGGCCTCGGTCATGAGGCGGCGGACGCAGCCGGCATCCTCGCACTGGCGGGCGCTCTCCAGCAATTCGCGGGCCTTGGCGCGGCTGAAGTTGCGCACCACCCACTTAACGCGGACCAGACTGCCGGCGCTCATGCTCAGGGCGTGGACGCCCATGCCGATCAGAAGCGGGACAGCCAGGGGATTGCCGGCCATCTCGCCGCAGATGCTCACCTCACGGCGATGGACGCGGGCGCCGGCCACCACCAATTCCAGTGCCCGCAGCACGGCGGGGTGGAGCTCATCGTAGAGCTTGGCGACATGGGAATTGTTGCGGTCGACCGCCAGCAGGTACTGGGTGAGGTCGTTGGTGCCCACGGAAAGGAAATCCACCCGTTGCGCCAGGGTCTCGATCTGATAGACCGCGGCGGGGACCTCGATCATGATGCCGACCGGCGGTAACTCGATCTCCAGCCCCTCCTCCAGCAGTTCATCCCGGGCACGGCGGATCAGCTTCTTGGCCTCGTTCACTTCGCCCATCGAACTGATCATGGGCAACAGGATCTGCAGGTTGCCGAGGCCGATATTGGCGCGCAGCATGGCACGCAGTTGGGTGAGAAAGATATCGGGGTGGTCCAGGGTGATACGGATGCCGCGCCAGCCGAGGAAGGGGTTGGACTCTTCGATCGGGAAATAAGGCAAGGGCTTGTCGCCGCCGATGTCGAGGGTACGAATGGTCACCGGTCGCGGGTGGAAGGTCTCCAATACCTCGCGATAATTGTTGTACTGGGAGGACTCCCCGGGGAACCGGTCGCGCACCAGGAAGGGTAGTTCCGTGCGGTAGAGGCCGATCCCATCCGACTGCTCATTGCTCAGGGGCCGGGACTCGGAGACCAGCCCGGCGTTGAGGAAGAGGGGCATCGCGTAGCCATCCAAGGTCTCGGATGGCAGGGGGCGGATGCCCTCGAGTTCATCGGTCAGGGCGCGGTCATCGTCGCGCAGGCGCTGATACTCGGTCCGGACCACCGGCCCCGGGGCCAGATAGATGCGGCCACGGTAGCCATCGACCACCACCTCCTTACCCTCCAGGCGGCCGACCGGCAGATCGGCCACGCCCATGACCACCGGCACCCCCAGGCCGCGGGCGAGGATGGCGGCGTGGGAAAAACTCGAGCCGGTGGTGGAAACCACCCCGGCCAGGCACTGGGGCGGGACGGCGGCTAACTGGATGGCGCTGATCTCTTCGCCCACCAGCACGGTCTCCGGACCATACTCCGGGGCCTTGGGCTCAACATTCTGGAGGTGCATCAGAATCCGTCGCCCGAGATCGCGGACATCCGAGGCCCGCTCACGGAGGTAGGGGTCGTCCATGGCCTCGAAGATCTGGGTGTGATCGGCGATGACATCCCGCAAGGCGGCGGGGGCCCATTGGCCGCGCCGAATCAGTTCGACCGTGCCATCGAGCAGGGTGTCGCTCTCCAGCATGAGGCGCCAGGCATCGAAGAGGGCGCGGTCTTCGGGTTTCAGTGCCCGGCCGGTGCGGGTGGCGAGGAGATCGACCTCCCCCACGACGGCAGCGATGGCGGCCCGGAAATCCGCCTCCTCTTGGGCCGGGTCCTTGGCCACCCGATCGGGTACCGCCTCCAGATCGGCCTGGGGATAGACGACCACTGCCGTGCCGATGGCGATGCCGGGGGAGGCGGCCAGGCCTTGGAGGAAGCGGCTGGGGAGATCCTCGGCGTTCTGCAGCCGGGCCAATTCCCCATTGGCCCGGGCATGGGTGATGGCCCCGGCGAGTTGGGAGGCGATGGTCATCACCAGGGTGACCTCGTCGTCGCCAAAGCGCTTGGCCTCCCGCTTGCGCAAGACCAGGACCCCCAGCACCCGGCGGTTCTGGATGATGGGCGCGCCCAGGAAGCCGCGGTAGCGCTTTTCGCCGGTCTCGGTGATAAAGAGGTAGCGGGGATGGGTTGAGGCGTCGTCGAGGTTGACGGGCTCGGCCCGCTCGCTGACCAGGCCGATCAGGCCCCGGTTGAGGGGCAGACGTACCCGCCCCACCGCCCCGGGGTTGAGGCCATCCGTCGCTTGGAGGACGTGTTCGCGCTTATCGAAATCCGTGAGGTAGACCGAGCAGACGTCCGCGCCCACCGCCTTCTTGACGCTGCGGACGATGATCGCCAGGGCCTTTTCGAGATCCGGGGCTTCGTTGACCGCTTGAACGATACGCAGTAAATGCTCCAGCATAAAAACCACATCCAGCGTCTGGTGGACCCGGGTAAGGGCGGAAATCGCCGTCATGGCATACCGGGAAGCGGGTCTCGGCACGCAATTTCAGAACGAATGGGTTAAAAGATCGTTTGTCGACCGTGGCCCCAAGCATCTGTCCAGCCCCGAATTCCCAAATTGATAAGTCCCCAAGGGGGCTAAGCGGAAACGGGAACATGGACAATTCCCAGGCAAGGCCCGGCGGCCAGTCAGCCCCGCTGGAGGGACCGCTGCGGGGCGCGAGCACTCATCCACAGCCCAGTCGTCAGCGGCTCGATCTCCCCTGGCCCCGCTCCCGGGCACCAGTCGCTCATGCCCTCGGGGTAGAGCAGGGGGCGCAATTCACCCAGGGCCTGTTCGTAGACGTGGCGCTTGAAATAGACCACCTCGCGCAGGGGCTGCCAATAGCGCACCCAGCGCCAGCCGTCGAATTCGGGTTTACGACAGCGATCGAGGCAAAAGGCGTCCTCGCCGCAGTTGACCCGCAACAGAAACCAGCGTTGTTTCTGCCCGATGCAGATCGGGCCGCAATGGTGGCGGATGTAGCGCTTGGGCAGGCGATAACGCAGCCAGCCCTGGGTGCTGCCCAGGAGGGTCACCTGATGGGGCAGCAGGCCGACCTCCTCCTCCAGTTCCCGGAACATGGCGTCCAGGGGGGACTCGTCGGAGCGGATGCCGCCTTGAGGAAACTGCCAGGCATTCTGGCCGACACGCCGGCCCCAGAAGAGCTGACGCTGGGCGTTACACAGAATGATGCCCACGTTGGGGCGAAAACCTTCCGGATCGATCACGGCGGCTACCCTGGCTGAAGTTGCCTCAATTCTCCATGGAATTCATGCTTTGGGCAACCGTGGGGATGGCGGACCGGGAACTCAAGCCAACACCCGGCGGGGCCGCCGATTTTCGGGCCGCAGTGGCTTCAGTTTCAGCTTCGGCTTTAGCTTTGGCTTTGGGGTCGGCATCGGCTTCGGCTTCGAAGTCTGGGTCGCGGTCGGGATCGGTCCAGGATACCCGCGCCAGGGCATCATAGTTGCCGTCCGGCGCCAGGCGGTAACCCTGGAGGCCGCGACGGGCGGCGAAGAACTGGTCCTCATACCAGAGGGGGATGTAGGGCAGATCGGCGAGGAGGATGCCCTGGATCTGGCGGTAGAGCGCCGCCTGGCGGGTCAGGTCCGGCTCCGCCCGGGCGGTGGCGATGAGCCGGTCCACCTCGGGATTGCGGTAGCGCCCCCGATTGGCCCCCTCCGGCGGCAGTGAGGTGCTATGGAAGACATAGCGGAAGATGTCCGGGGTGCGGATGCCGACCCAGGTCAGACCATAGAGCTGGAAGCGGCCAGCCTTGACATCACCGAAGAAGGTCCCCCAGTCATAGCTCTGGATGCGCGCCTGGATGCCCACTTGCGCCAGTTGCGCCTGGATGACGGTGGCGAACCGCAGCCGGAAGGGATCGCTGGAGGTCTTGTAGCTGAGGCGCAGAGGGCGCTCGGGACCATAGCCGAGTTCCGCCAGCAGGGCACGGGCGCGGGCGGGGTCGTAGCGGGGGCCCGGCAAGTCCGGATTGCCGGCCCAATGCTCGGGGGGGAAGAGGCCAGCGGCCAGGCGGGCGCCGCCCTTGAGGAGATGGCGCCGGATCGCCTCGCGGTCGATGGCATGGGCCAGGGCCTGGCGGACCTGGAGCAGCCCGGTCACCGGGTCCTCCAGGTTAAGCCCCAGGTAGGAATAGTTGACGCCCGGGGCGCTGACCACCGCGACCTCATCCCGGCCGCGCAGAAAACCGATTAGCTCGGGGGACAGGTCGTTTTGCAGCAGATCGATCTCCCCGCGCAGGAGCTTCATGACCCGCACGTTGGGGTCCTTGACCGTCAGCAGTTCAAGGCGCTGGCCATCCTCACGCCGCTCCAGGACCAGCCGGCCGGGTTGGGGCCAGGCCACCAGGCGCAGGGGGCCGCTGCCCACCGGCTCCTGGGCGAAGGGATGGCCGCGCTGGATCAGGTCCGCCGGCAGGATGCCCAGGCCGAGGGTGGCGGGAAAGAAGGGGTCTGGCTCCCGCAGGTGAAACTCGATCCCATCGGGCCCGGCGGTGGCGATGCGCTCGATGTTGGTCAGGGCGGCGCGGTGGGGGGAGCCCGTGGCGGGATCAAGGACGGCGTCGAAGGTCGCCTTGACATCGGCGCTGCTCAGGTGGCGGCCATCGCTGAAGGTCCGACCCTCCTCCCCTAGGGTGAAACGATAATGAGTCGGGGCAACCTGCTCCCAAGTGGCCAGGGCGGGCACCGGCAGGCTGCGCTCATCGAAGGCGATCAGGCGCTGGTAGAGGAGCCCGTTGATCCGCTCCGAGGTGGCATCGGTGGCCAGGCGGGGGTCCAGGTTACGGGGCGGTCCCGCCAGGCCCATGCGGATGGGGTCCCCGCCGGCCTGAGCCTGAAGGCTCAGTGTCAGAATCAGGACCAGGATCGAGATCAGGCTGGTCACGCCCAGCCCGTCACCACTGACGATAGGGCGTCTTGGCGAGATTGACGTTGAAATAGCGGGGATCTTCGGAGACTTCCTGACCGGCCCACTCCGGGAGGACGAAATCTTCATCATGTTCGGTCAGTTCGATCTCGGCCATCACCAGGCCTGCGTTCTCGCCGGCGAAGACGTCCAGTTCCCAGACATGGTTACCGATGGGGATGTGGTGACGCACCTTGTCGATGGGGGGCAAGACCGCCAGTTCGCGCAGCATCTCACGCGCCTCCGCTTCCGGGATGGGGAACTCGAATTCATGGCGGCCGATACCCTGGGAGGCCCCCTTGATGGTCAGAAAGCCCCGGTCGCCCTTGACGCGGACCCGCACCGTAACCTCCGGGGTGTGGGCGATATAGCCCTGCATGATGTGGGTCGAGGAGGTCACCTGGTCGCGCCAGGCCTCCCCGACGACGAGGAATTTGCGTTCGATTTCGAGGGCCATGAGGCTGATTCACTCCTGAGTGGAAGGCGGAACGTTTGGCGGGATTCTATACCCAATGTGCCGCCGGTTTGGCTTTCCCTGAGGTCACCGCGGCATGCTCCCACGCAAACGGCTTGCCCAGATCCGGGTCAGGTGGCGTCTGGCGAGGGACAACCTGAATCCGTCCCTGGAGGCTTGACGACCGCCTCCCTGAGGTCGACACCCCCGCCAGACGCCACCCGGCCCTCCCTCGCCAGACCAAAAATCGCGGCGAAAGAGAGTGCGCGGCAAAGGGGTGTGGAGACAGAGCCCGGGGCTGCCAGGCGCGCTGGGTCAGGCTCGCTCAAACAAGGCCATGGATTCGACGTGGGCGGTATGGGGAAACATGTCCATCGCCCCCACCGCCCGCAGACGATAACCCAGGCCCTTGACCAGCCGCTCGGCGTCGCGGGCCAGGGTGGCGGGGAAACAAGAGACATAGAGCAGCCGTTGCACCCCCAGGGCCGGCAACATGTCGAGAACCTGCAAGGCGCCGGCACGCGGGGGGTCGAGCAGGGCCTTGTGGAAATGGTCCTCGGTCCAGGGCGTGCCTTCGAGGCTGCCGTAGAGGTCACCCACCTCGAAGCGGACATTACGGAGGCCGTTCGCCTGGGCATTGCCCCGGGCGCGCTCGACCAGTCCCGCCTCGGCCTCCACCCCTAGGACCGAGCCGGCTCGCCGTGCCAGGGGCAGGGTGAAGTTGCCCAAACCGCAGAAAAGATCCAGGACCCGCTCCTCCGGCCCGGGGTCAAGGAGTTCTAGCGCCTGGCGCACCATGAGGCGATTCAGTTCCAGATTGACCTGGGTGAAGTCGGTGGGCAGGAAGTGGAGACGGACATCGAAATCCGGCAGGCTGTAGGACAGGTCCACCGCCTGCCCGGGGAGGGGGCGGATGGTCTCGGGACCGCCCTCCTGGAGATAGACGCGCAACCCGTGGGCGGCGGCGAAGGCCACCAGTTGCTCCAGGTCCGCCGCCGCCGGGGGCTGGAGAACCCGAAAGACCAAGACACAGGGTCCCTCCCCCTTCGCCATCTCGATCTGCGGCACCTGGTCACGGATGCTCAGACCGTCCACCAGCGCGGCGATGGCCCCGATGCGCTCTCCCACGTCCGGGTGCAGGACCTCGCAGCGGCTCAGGTCGGCGAGAAAGCCGGAGCCCTTCTCCCGGAACCCCACCAGGGTCTTGCCCTTTTTGGCCACGAACCGCACCCCCAGCCGGGCCTTGCGCCGATAGCCCCAATGGCCCGCCGCCAGGGGCGGTAGCCAGCGCTCTGGCTCGACGCCCCCGATGCGCCGCAGCACATCGGCCAGGATCTCCTGCTTCATGGCGATCTGGGCCGCCGGGTCCTGATGTTGCAGGCTACAGCCACCGCAGAGACTGAAGTGGGGACAAGGGGGCGGGACCCGCTGGGGGGAGGCGGACAGGACCTCCACCACACGCCCTTCATCGAAATGACGCTGCATGCGGCTGTAGCGGAACCGCACCCGCTCCCCCGCCAGGGCCCCGTCGACGAAGACCGCCTTGCCCTCGACTCGGGTCAGACCCCGCCCTTCGTGGGTCAGGGACTCGATATCCGCCAGAACCGGTTCCACCGGCAAGGGTTTGCGTTTCGCTCTCGACACGTTCGCTCCTTAGACAATCCAAGTTCCACCTACGGCCCGGCTCCAGGGGGAGTCGCCGCGGCTGCACAGAAATAAGGCATCCGCTCTCGGGGGGGTCAGGTGTCACGCTTACCGGCGACCAGGATCCCACAGTTTTAGGACTGGCCACTCAGGTAGAGAGGTTCGGGTAGGGTTGAACCGCAGCACCTGGTATGACCAGCAGGCCGCCCCAAGTGCCCTGAATCTGGCACTGATGCACCACCTGGACGAGGAATACACGGCGCATCCGTTTTGCGGTAGCCCTAGCGGCAGGTCGAGGCGATCGGTCAAACGGCCAGGCTTCAGGCGCGCCGCGCCGGGATGATCTCCTGAAGCATCAGGTAATCGATGACCCGTCCGGCGAGCTGGTCCGGGGTCTCCTCACCGCCGGCCAGCACCAGTTCCGGGTGCAAAGGGGCCTCATAGGGGTCGTCGATGCCGGTAAAGCCCTTGATCTCCCCGGCTCGGGCCTTCTTGTAGAGACCCTTGGGGTCGCGTTGCTCGCAGATGGCGATGGGGGTGTCGACGTAGACCTCGATGAATTCCCCTGGGCGCAGGGTCTGGCGGACCCGGTCGCGGTCGAGGCGGTAGGGGCTGATGAAGGCGGTGAGGGCGATGAGCCCCGCCTCGCAAAAGAGCTGGGCGACGGCGCCGATGCGGCGGATGTTTTCCTCGCGATCGATGGCGGAGAAACCCAGGCCAAAGCGCTGGGCGAAGTCCGAGCCATGGGTGTCGCGCAGCATGCCAGGACCAGCGTTGAGCCCGTGACGGACGTTGTCCCCATCGAGCACGCTGCTGTGGTGCCCCAAGGCGTGAAGACGATGGTCGAGGGTGTTGGCGATGGTGCTCTTGCCCGAGCCACTCAGCCCGGTGAACCAGATGACGCAGCCGCGATGGCCGTGAAGGGCCTCGCGCCGCTCGCGGGTGACTTGGTGTTCGTGCCAGGTGACGTTGGTGTCGTGGGCCATGGTGAGATCGTTCCGGAAGTTTGCATCAAGCCCATCATCTTGGCTTGAAAGGCAGCGGCGATGCAAATGAGGGTTGCGCACGCTCTCCCTTGGCCGCTGACCGTGCCCCTGGTGCAGGGTCCCGAGCCTGGCCAGGACGCCGACCGGATTCCCCACCGGCTTTGATCCAGACAATCCCCAGGCCTTCAGAGATGGGTGAAGGTTTCCCGAGTGATGGCTACGGCCTGTTCAAGGACCGCCTCATCAGTATAAAAATGAGGGGAGAAGCGGATGCCGCCCCCCCGGGGGGCGCACACGAGCCCCCGGGCCAGGAGGGCCCGCCACAGGGCGGTGGGCTCGAAGCGAGCGTCGGGGATGCGGAACGTGAGGATGCCAGCGCGCCGCGTTGATGCGCGGGGGGTCAGGATCTCGAAGCCGGCCTGGTCGAGGAGGTCGATCAATCGGTTGATCCGCTGTTCGATGGCCGTCGCGACCTTATCCAGACCCACCTCCTGGAGCAGGGACAGGCTGGCCTCCAGGGCATGGATGCCGAGGAGGTTGGGGCTGCCAGGCTCGAAGCGGGTGGCGGTGGGAGAGGGAGCCCAGTCGTGGCGGTCATAGTCCCCGGGGTGGGCGACCATGTGCCAGCCGAACTGGCGCAGGCGCACCCAGGGTCGCAGGGCCGGCGCCACGTAGAGGACGGCGATCCCCTCGGGCCCCAGTAGCCACTTATGGCCGTCCGCCACCATGGCGTCCGCCGGGATGCGGCTCAGGTCCATGGGTAGGGCGCCCAGGCTCTGGATGGCGTCGACGAAGAGCAGGATGCCACGGCGGTGGCAGACCGCGGCGAGCCGCTCCAGGTCCAGGCGCTCGCCGCGGGCGTATTGCACCGAGCTGATGGCCATGGCCCGGGTGCGGTCGTCGCATAGCCCTTCGAGGGCGGTCTCGAAATCGGGCGTGGCCGTCACGCCCGCGGCCAGGGAATAAAGGTCCAGGGTACGGTACTCCACCCCCTGTTCCCGCAGGGCCTCCCAGGGGATGCGGTTGGAGGGGAATTCCTGGGCGATGCCGACCACATTGTCCCCCGGCCGCCAGTCCAGCCCCTGGGCGAGGATGGACAGGCCCTCGGAGGTGTTCTTGACCAGGGCGATGTCGTCCGGGGAAGGGGCGCCAAGGAGGTCCGCCAGGCGCTCACGCAGCCGGCGTTCGGTGGCCAGCCAGGCCGGGTAGCCGGCGGCCCCGCGCCGGCCGTTTTCCTCGGCGAAGCGGGTCACCGCCGCGACGGCTCGCCGGGGCCAGGGAGCCACGGCGGCGTGGTTGAGATAGCGGATATCCGGGGCGAGATCGAATTCGGGGTGCATGCACGGGTTCCTAGCCTAGCGGTTGTCCCGCATTCTATATCCGAAGCCTGGTAGTTTTGGTTGGTCGCAGGTGCACGGGGGGGCGGATAGGGAACTGGACGCTGCCAGGGCCAGAACGGGTCTTGATGGACCCCAACGGGGCTAAGGTTCACCATCCTGGTCCATGGTAAGCTCCCGCCGCATGATTGCGCGCTCCCAGCCCCGCCCCTCCGCCCCTATCCCAGCGTCCTCCGCCCCTGACGCCCGAGGTGTCCAAGTGGTGATTCGCCGCCGCCCGACACCCACCGCCTCGGTCCTGATGCCGCCGGACTTATCCCCCCTGCTGCGCCGCCTTTACCTGGCCCGCGGGGTGCGCGACGAGCAGGGCTGCCGCCTGCCGCTGTCCGCGCTGCACCCGGCACGTTCGCTGCGCGACATTGATCGGGCGGCGCAACGGCTGGCGGAACTGGTCACGGGGGGGGGGTCCATCCTGGTGGTGGGCGATTACGATGCCGACGGCGCCACCGGCAGCGCCCTGGCGGTGCGGGCACTGCGGACCCTGGGCGCGGCGCGGGTCTCCTACCTGGTGCCGAGTCGCTTTGCCTTCGGCTATGGCCTGAGCCCGGCCGTGGTGGAGGCGGCGCGGGACTGGGGGCCGGACCTGATCCTGACCGTGGACAATGGCATCGCCGCCCTGGAGGGCGTGGCCCGCGCCCGGGAACTGGGCATTCAGGTCCTGGTGACGGATCACCACCTGCCGGGGGAGGTCCTGCCGGACGCGGTGGCCATCGTCAACCCCAACCAGCCGGGGGACACCTTTGCCAGCAAGCACCTGGCGGGCGTCGGGGTGGTCTTTTACCTCCTGGCCGCCCTCCGTGCCCGCCTCCGTGATCTGGGCTGGTTCGGGCCTGAGCGCCAGGTCCCCAATCTGGCGGATTTTTTGGATCTGGTGGCCTTGGGCACGGTGGCGGACGTAGTGACCCTGGATCTGAACAACCGCATCCTGGTAGAGCGGGGCCTCAAGCGTATCCGCTCCAGCCAGGGCAACCCCGGCATCCGCGCCCTGCTGACGGTGTCCGGCTGCGACCCCAACCGCGCCGTGGCCCGGGACCTGGGCTTCCAGGCCGGTCCCCGCCTCAACGCTGCCGGCCGCCTGGAGGACATGTCCCTGGGGGTGGAATGCCTGTTGACGGACGATCCCGATCGGGCCCTGGCCATCGCCCGGCAACTGGACGAGCTCAACCGCCGCCGCCGCGAGATCGAGAACGACATGAAGCAGGAGGCCGAGGCCGCCCTGGCCGCACTGCATCTAGAGGCCGGCGGTCTACCCCCCGCCCTCTGCCTGTTCGAGCCCGGCTGGCACCAGGGGGTGATCGGTATCCTCGCCGCCCGGGTGCGGGAGCGCTGGCATCGCCCCGCCATCGCCTTTGCCCCGGGGGACGAAGGGCTGCTGCGTGGTTCCGCCCGTTCCGTCGAGGGTCTGCACATCCGTGACCTGATCGACGCCGTGGACAAGCGCCAGCCCGGGCTCATCGTCCGCTTCGGTGGTCATGCCATGGCCGCCGGCCTGACCCTGGCCGAGGCGGCCCTGGAGCCCTTTCGCCAGGCCTTCTGCCAGGCGGTGCGGGACGAGCTTGGCGACGCCCCCTTGGTTCGGGAAATCCTCTCCGATGGCGAACTGCCTCCCCAGGCCTTCGACCTGGCCACCGCCCAGGCCCTGCGCCATGCCGGACCCTGGGGCAAGGGCTTCCCGGAGCCCCTCTTCGATGGCATCTTCCGGGTCCTGGGCCGCAAGCGGCTCGGCAACGGCGAGCACTTGCGCCTGCACCTGCGCGCCGAGAATGGCGTCGGTTTGCCCATCGAAGGCATCGGCTTCCGCCGTGGCGATCAGCACGATGGCGCCGGGGATCGGGTACGCCTCGCCTACCGCCTGGATGTCAACGAGTTCCGGGGCGAGTTCAAGCCCCAACTGATTCTGGAGCACCTGGAATGGATCGAATGAAGCACCCCACCGGCGACGAGGCTGCCCAAGGCATGCGTCATGGCCAAGGCCAAGGGCAGTCGGATCGGCCGCGCGTACCTGGCGCGGGACCGCATGCCGGCTCCCGGGGACGCCATGGCCAGAGCCATCCGGAAGGCGATCATCAGGGCGACCATTATGCCCACGTCCAAGAGGAGTATTTTCCTGAGGGCCCCAGCAAGAGCCAGGTCAAACGGGAGCATCACGCCCTCCAGGACCTGGCTCAGCGCCTGGTCTCCCTCCCCCGGCGTGAACTGGAGCGCCTGGAGCTGAGCGAGCCCACCTGGGTCGCCATCGAGGAAACGGCGCGCATCAAGGACATCCGTGCCCTGGGCCGGCATTACAAACGCATCGCCAAGCTGCTGGCCAAGGAGGACATGGCGGCCGTCGAGGCCCTGCTTCACGGTCAGGAGCGGCAAAAACAGGCCGAGGCCGCCCGGTTGCATCGCCTGGAGCGCTGGCGTGAGCGCCTCATCAGCGAGGGTGACGAGGCCCTGGGAGACCTGCTGGCGGAGCGTCCCGATCTGGACCGTCATCAACTCCGCACCCTGATCCGGGCCGCTCGCAAGGACCGGGAACAGGGCAAGACCGACGGTGATCGCCGGCTGTTTCGTTTTCTCCGCGAAGCCCTGGATTAGGCTATCGCTTGTAAGGTCTTGCCTAAATTACTATTCAGGGCCGGGGCACATGGTCGTTGTAGCGCTCCATGAGGTAACAGAGGCAATCCTGGCGGATGACCTCTTCGTTCAGGGTGAGCATGGAGGGCATCACCGGCGTGGAGAGTCGCAGTTCGCCTTCCGCGACGTGGAAAAAGCGCGGGTAGACGTCCCGGCCCTGTTCGTCACGGACATCTAGACAGGCGGCTTGCTGGTCAGTGACCCGGCCAAAGGCGGTGCCGCGGGGAAGTTCGCGGAAATTGAAGTGATCGAGATCGGGGGTGAAGAGGATGTCCCCCTGGCCCGGAGGGAAGGCGAAGCTAAGGTGCTCCGGGATCTCGACCCGGGCCACGGTGTGGAAGAGGTCGAGGTCGTGGGGTGGCACCGGGTGCTGGGGCAGGGCGGCGAGGTGCAGGCAGGCGTCGATGGTGTCGCGGGCGTGCTCCAGGCCGTGCCGGTCCCCGACCTTGCCGCACTCCAGGGTCACCGCCGGGCAGAACTCGCCCATGGCCATGGCCTGAATCCCCTTGGGGCGCCGGAAGTACATGATCGTGCGGCTGAAGAGGGTGGCCAGGTGCAGGGTCGGGTGGTCGAGGTGGTTGACTCCGGCGTAGTGGGGGTTGAGCCCGGTGTTGTTGTGGATGTCCAGGCTGGCGAACAGACCCCGGGTTCGCAGGATGGCGGTGACCTGGCGCATCAGGTCATGCTCGGGGGTGGGGGCAAGTTCGCTGCCCGGCCAGACGCGGTTGTAATCCGGCTGATCAGGGAGGTGGCGGACCCCCGCCGCCGCCGCCGCGATGTTGCCGATGAAGATGCTCAGGGCCCGCGGCAGCCGCAGTTCGCCGTAGCGGGCCAGGCGCTGTCGCAGCAGGGCGCGCAGGGCCTCCCAACCCACGGTCTCGTTGCCATGCAGCAGCACCGAGAGAAATAGGGCGGGTTGGCGGTCCCCGGGCAAGTGGATCAGGGTCGGCCCGCCCAGTAAGTCCTGGAGGCTGCGGGTGTCCCGGTCGAGGATGCCCTCGGGCAGGTTATGAAGTTCAGTAAGCATGGGCTTTATCAGCAAAAAGTATCGGGTGGCGAGTCGGTGGGAGGCGTACATCTCTTCTGTCCGCTTTGCTCCGCTTGAAAGCCATAGTCACCATAAATCAATTCTCGGATTTCCGGGTCGGGTGGTGTCTTGGCGGGGGGCGCTGTGAATTCGTCCCCTGGAGGATTGACGACCGCCTTCTTGCGGTCGACACCCCCTCCAGACGCCACCCGACCCTCCTCGCGATGCCGAAAACTGAGATGCGTCGTCTAGAAATCAAGCTGGAACAAGGCCATGAGACATCACAGCGTCCATTCATGCACAGGCCGGCCGCTGTGCTGCTGGTCTAAGTAGGCCTGGAGCAGCCCGGTCATGTCCTGGTCCGGATGCCGCCGCATCCAGGCGCGTTGCCAGTCGGCGCCGGTCTGGCCCCTAGCCAGGCGGGCGGCGATGAGCCCGAGCCAGGTATCGATCTCGTCGCTGTCGATGTCCAGTGCCCGCAACCCGCGGCGGGCGCGGGGGAGCAAGTCCTGGGTCAGGATCGTCCGCGCCGTGGCGGGGCGACCGTCCAGCCAATGCAGTTCGGCCTCTAGCCCCAGGCGCGCGGCGGCGTAGAAGTTGGTCCGGGCGACGGGGAAGGGCAGCAGGGCGTCGGCTGGCTCCGCCGTCGTCAGCAGGTCCTGGATGGCGCCGAAATAGAGGGCGGCGGTGGCGATGAGGTCCGGCACCGTCGGTCCCGCCGGCACCACGCGCTGTTCGATGCGCAGGTGAGGTGAGCCGTCGGGATCGAAACCGATCAGGGGCCGGTTCCAGCGCCAGATGGTGCCGTTGTGCAGCCGCAGATGCGCCAGTCGCTCCGGGGGGTCATCCAGGAGTTCCGGCAGGATCACCGGATACTGGTCGAGGTTGGCCGCGAAGCATTCCATCACGGATTCGCGGACATATCCCAGCCCGAAACTGACCCGTTCCCGCAGGCCCGAGTCGCCCATGGCGCAGGTCTGCTCGAACAGGGGGACCCGGGTCTCGCGCCACAGGTCCCGGCCGAAAAGGAAGGGGGAATTGGCGGCGACCGCCACCAAGGGGGCGGAGAGGATCTTGGACAGGTTGTAGACCCGGGCGGCCTCCGGGGGGGACACGCGCAGGTGAATCTGGAAGGAGGTGGTGGCGGACTCGGCCATCACGTCCTCCCGGGTCAGGACCAGGCGGTCACGGCCCTGGATGTCGAGTCGCAGGGGCTGGTGGCCCCGTAGGGCGCCGAGCTGGGCATTGAGGATGCGGTAGCGATTGCGCGGGGTCATGTGGTCGAGGATCAGGTCCTCCGGCCGCACCGTGGGCAGGATGCCGACCATGGCCAGCCGGGCGCCGAGACCCTGGGCGACGGTCTGGGCCTGGTCCCAGGTCCTGATCAGCTCCGCTGCCATGGCGCTGAGTGCACTTCCGGCAAGGACTTGCGGGGTGCCGTTGAACTCCAGGTTGAAGGTGGCCAGTTCCGGCACGACTAGCGGATCGGCCAGCCGGGCCAGCAGGTCCGGGGCGCGGGGCAAGGGCCGCAGGTCGGGGCCCACCAGCCAGGCCTCGAGCTCGAAGCCGCCCACCTTGGGGCCGGCCGGCAGGGCCCCGGTGCTCAGCCAGGAGGCCAGCAGTTGGGTTTCCTGGTCCAGACGATGGCGAAATTCCACCAGGTCCGCCGGGGTGAAGTCAGGGGTCTCGATCTCCTGGCCCATGAGATACCTAGCCTTGCGCCGCCTTCAAGCCCCTATCCGCTCCCGCTCATCCTTCCGTTCCTGCTTATCCTTTCGCCCCCGAAGAAGGGTATCCAAGTCACTCAGCCGTTCGGGCGTTCCAATGTCCAGCCAGAGACCGTGGTAGTGCTCCCCCGTCACCCGCTCCCCGGCCATGGCGGTGCGCAGGAGTGGGGCGAGGGGGAAGGCACCTGGGTGGCAGCCTTGGAACAGGTCGGGGTGATAGACACCGATGCCGCTGAAGGTCAGGCGCGGTTGATCCGGTAGCGACGATGCCGCTCGAACCTGCCCGTCGGCCAAATGGAAGTCTCCCTGAGGGTGATGGGGAGGATTGTCGATCAGGATGAGATGCGCCAGATTTCCCGGTGGTAAGGCCAGACGGCAGAAGTCCAGGTCGGTCCAGACGTCGCCATTGACGACCAGAAAGGGCCCTGGCCTCAGCAGGGGCAGGGCCCGGAAGATACCGCCACCGGTTTCCAGGGCAGTGACCTCCGGCGAATAGGTGATCCGCACCCCCCAGCGGGACCCGTCGCCCAGGGCCGCCTCGATGCGGTCCCCCAGGTGGGCATGGTTGATGACCAGGTCGCGAAAGCCAGTCCGGGCTAGACGTTCCAGGTGATGCACGATGAGCGGCTTGCCCCCGGCCACCAGCAGCGGCTTGGGGGTATGGTCCGTCAGGGGGCGCATGCGTTCGCCGCGGCCCGCGGCCAGAATCATGGCCTTCATGAGCGATCAGACCCACGGGTCCCGTGCCGGCTTACTGACTCATCCAGCCTGAGCGGCAGGAACCACCCGACATCTCTCATCCAGCAAGTCCTGTCATGATTACCGGAGGAGATGGTAAAACATTTACCGATCAAGCGCCCCAAGGTTGGTTATTACGGACGTCTCGGCCGGAGGGGGTGGCATGGCCCGCCACACCAGATCGATGCCTGCGCCGGGCCGGTGGACATTCTCGCTCAGGGTACGCCGCCAGCGTTTGGCGCCGGGCTGACCCTGAAAAAGGTCGAGGATGTGGCGGGTCATGGCCTGCAAGGGGACGCCGGCGGCCATGCGCGCTTCCAGGTAGGGGATCAGTTCCGCCAGGACCTGGTGGCGATCGGGGAGAGGGCGGGGGTCGCCGAAGAGGTCCCGGTCGACCCGGGCCAGCAGCCAGGGGTTTTGATAAATGCCGCGGCCGATCATGACCCCTTCCAGGCGGTCAAGGAACCCCCGGGCCTGGTCCAGGTCGAGGATGCCCCCGTTGATGACCATCGGCAGGGTGGGGAAGTCGGCCTTGAGACGTAGCACCCACTCAGGGCGTAGCGGCGGCACCTCGCGGTTTTCCTTGGGGCTGAGGCCCTTAAGCCAGGCCTTGCGGGCATGGACGATGAGGGCATCGGCCCCAGCGGCGGCCACGGCCGCGGTAAAGGCGCGCAGTTCCTCGTAGCTGTCCCTGTTGTCGATGCCCAGGCGGGTCTTGACCGTCACCGGGACGCGCACGACCGCCTTCATGGCCGCCACGCAGGCCGCCACCAGGTCCGGCTCCGCCATCAGGCAGGCGCCGAAGCGCCCGTTTTGCACCCGATCGGACGGGCAGCCGACATTGATGTTGATCTCGTCGTAGCCCCAGTCCTCGCCCATCCGCGCGCAGGCCGCCATCTGGGCCGGGTCGCTGCCACCCAGTTGTAGGGCCAAGGGATGCTCCGCGGGGTGGAAGTCCAGGTGCCGCGCCCGGTCGCCATGGAGCAGGGCCCCGGTGGTCACCATCTCGCTGTAAAGCCGCACGTGACGACTGATCAGCCGCTGGAAAAACCGGGCGTGCCGGTCCGACCAGTCGAGCATGGGGGCGGCGCAGAAGCGCCAGAGGCTTGTATTTATTGATAAAAAATTCTTTTTGTTAGACATGGCGGCAGGTGAAGGGGGATTGTTACAGATGTCCATGTTGAAGAAATAACGTTGGCTCAATATGAATTCCGGATAGTTCGCCTGGCACGCCAATGCCTGGTAGGCTATGGCCATTCTCCAACGGACGCGTCCGCATAATTCAGCTGCATAGGTTGCTGGACGGCACGAAATATTACGACAAGGTGCGTGAACCGCCCAGGCCAGATGGGGTGGTGTGTCCGCATTGCGGCTCGGGGATGGTGACCCGGTAAGGTCCTGATAGGCCCCATTCCAAGCGGTGCGGGACCTGCGATTTGAGAGGTTTGAACCTCTCCAAGGTCCAAATTGCCCAAGCGCTGGGTCTGAACAAGGATGATGTCCAAGGCATGAGCTTCCGGTTACGGACCGGGATTGTAGCGGCGCAATCACTCCGTCAGAAGGTGGACTAATGTCGGATCTTTTTTATGTTTATATCAAGTATATGGATACCGGCGAGATGATACTGACCATAAAGCGCAGCACTGTGGGATGAACGGTCACCTGACCTATTTCAAGAGCAACCCTGGCGAACTGAGCACTCACCTATGCAGATCTCCGCCATCTTCTCCGCGCTAATCCTAGCGCTCTGCCTACCGATCCTGGGCTCCTATTACTACGCCCATCCGCGCGATCTGGTGTGGCTGCTCTCAGCTCTATCAGGCTTAGGGGCTGCCTTAGCCATGGTGGCTCTGGTCGTCAGTCTGCCGCGCCGCCAAGGCTGGCGGATCATGCTCACGATGCTGACCCTGGAACTCCTGGCAGCCTTACAATTGGCCCGCTTCGTATCCTTTTATTTCCAGGGGGAGAGCTTCAACCAGCGTTTCTTTTTCCACTTCAACCTCAGTTCGCTGACCGAGGCCGGCAGCGCTTACCTGCCTCTTATTATCATCAGTCTGCTGTACATTCTGGCCATCGCTATGCTCGCCTTTGCCTGGTCGAGTTCCAGGCCTGACGGCGTGGCTACCGCAGGTAATCATTATCCCAGACTGCTGATCTTTTCCCTGCTGGCTTTGTTGCTGGTAGCGGATCCGGATGTGCGACGCCTGGCGCAAGCAGGCTTAGTGATGGTGCAGAAACAAGAAAATGAGCTCAGTCAGGATAGCCTGCCTTGGCAACAACTGGGCTTGAATCCGGCTGCCCTTACAAGGCAGGTCGCGGGGGTTAAGCCGGGTAAAAATCTGGTGCTAATCTACCTCGAGAGTCTTGAAAGCTTATACCTGGATGAGCGCATTTTCCCTGGATTGATGCCAAACCTGAACCGTCTCAAGGAGCAAGGCTTGAGCTTCACTAACCTCGAACAAGTTGAAGGCGCTGACTGGACCATGGGCGGTATTGTTTCCTCCCAGTGCGGGACGCCGCTAATCTACGGTTTCGGACCGAGCGGGAACGATGTACTCCAAAACGGTTTCCTCGGCCGCGCCACCTGCTTGGGGGACGTGCTGAGGGCCGCAGGTTACCGGCAGGTTTATCTGAACGGTGCTTCAACCCAATTTGCCGGCCAGGGACGATTTCTACGCGACCATGGTTATGATGAAGTCAATGGCCATGAGGAATTGCTGCCACAAATCAAGGACCCGGCCTATCTCAATGGCTGGGGACTGTATGATGATTCTTTATTCGCTATCGCTGAGGTGTATTACACCCGACTGGCGCAGAGCCAGCAGCCATTCAATCTTACCCTGCTGACCATAGATACCCATCCTCCTACCGGGAATGCCTCGGTTTCATGCCCGGCCTATCAGGCCAGGGACAATGAGATGCTTGATGCCGTTCATTGTACCGACTACCTGGTGGGCCGATTCATAGAGCGGCTCCGGCAAACTCCCGTCTGGAACGATACAGTGGTGGCATTGTGCAGCGACCATCTTGCCATGCGTAACATCGCGCAACCCTATTATCCTGAGGGCTATCCCAGAAAGCTATTTTTTACCGTCCTCAATGCTGACAACCAAGGGCAGGTGCCAGTGGCAGCCAGTCACCTGGACCTTGCCCCCACGCTCTTGACGCTTCTTGGCGTAGAACATCGGCAGGCTTTCCTGGCTGGGCGCGACCTGCTGGGAGGGGAGACGCTACCCGAATTTCGGCAAGCCCCGATCAGCCACGAGGCGGCATTTCGCTTCATAAACAGTAAATTGCTATCTGATTCCAGTAAATCTTTGTGTCAACAATCTCATTTGCTTAGGGTTGCGGATAGACGGCTGTATCTAGCCGGGGAAGAGGTGTCCCTGAGTATTTCGGGTCAGCCGGTCGATATCGAGCAATTTGCCGAAGACCTAGCCTTCGTGGCACTGCTCAATCAAGAAGGAGGGATCAACTCTACAATAGTAGCCAAGGCCATCAATCTTGGCCATATCCTGTACCAGTTTCGCGAATGGCCTTTCGTGGCCCTGGTCAGGGCGAAAGATGTGCCGGCATTCCTCGAACTAAACCTCCCTGGCGAGGGTCTCGTAGTCCTGCTGGGGAGCCTGAGAGGGGAAGTCGAATCACTCGCCACCCTTCCTTCTCTGTCGGCGCTTCATCTCACCCTTGAAGATTGTCAGAAACGGTTTGACGAGGTACGTGGGCGGAGCGGGGGAGAACCAATCTCACTTAATGCATTATGTCGAGATCCCTCTCCGGCCACCACTGTCATCGATCCTGACACTGAAGCCATCGAGATGCGCCAAGTGGCTGTCGGTAACGAATGGTATCGCGGGAGACTAGAGAAGACTGCCCCTGGCAGCTACAAATTGGTTGAGTATAGTTTTCTCGGGCAGATCAAGGGTGATTCATTGGCAAGGAATGGGGTATGCCATGCTTATTTTGGTAATGACGAATTGATCATCCCACACATATCTACCGGGAAAAATAAACAGGCCATGCTGCTGCGTCGAGTGGCTAAGAGTGACTGGGAATTTGAGGTGGTGGAATCCGTGTCTCTTTAATCGAACTTTTGATCGTACCCCTTCTCAACTAGATGTAACCTCATGATTAAAATACATATAAGGTTCAGGCAGGAATCCTGTGGCTCTATTGGGTGGATTTGAATCTATCCAACGTCTACCGGCGCCACTTCTGGGCCTAACCGTCCGGAATCAATATTGAGCCCTTGTATTAATAATTTGATTGACGCGGGCTAACCGAGCGTCTAGGGTTTATGCATGGTCACCTGGGATGAAATGCAATGCCAAGCTAACCGTTACCAGCAGAGCGTAGAGGTACTTTCCAGACACTGCTGAAGATATTCGTTGCCGATTTCTGAAGAAACCACGATGCCTTTTGAGTTCTCTTCCGTCTATCTCAGCGCCTCGGTCTGGAATCTGCTGGTGGACCTTCTGGGCTTTGGCTTGCTCATCCTCTACCACGGGCGGCTGGGGTGGGTCTATCGCCGCCATCCGGAGCGGACCAGCCGGGGGCGCGCCGACCGGCTGCGCCGGGCCTGGGTGGAGGCGGTGCGGGAGCGCAATGGCGACATCCTCGCCATTCAGACCCTGCGCAACTGGGTGATGACCGCCTCGGTCTTTGCCTCCACAACCATCGTGATCGGTCTAGGACTGGTGGCCGCCTCCTTCCAGGGGCTCAATCTGGCCAATCTCTCCCAGGCCCTGAGCCTGGTGCCGGCGGGTGAGGATATGGCGCGGCTCAAGCTCCTGATGCTGGCAACGATTTTCTTCAGCGCCTTCCTGCGCTTCGTCATCGCCCTGCGTTTTTACAACCACGCGGGCTTCCTCGTCATTCTGCCCGCCAAGCATTTTCACGGGGTGGCGGAGGACGAGATCGCCATCACCCTCAACCGTGCCGCGGGTCAGTACAATCGCGGCAGCCGCATGTTCCTGCTGACGATTCCCTTCGTCCTCTGGCTGGTGGGTCCGGATTGGTTCCTGATTGGGGTGACCGTCACCCTCTTCGCCCTTTACCGGTTTGACTATCTCGTCAGGCCGGGTGGCTGAGGCCTCAAACAGTCAGAATGCATGACAGCCAACCGGGATCGCAAGGCCCCTGACGCGTCGAAGGAGCTTGGAGCTGCGGCTGTCGGGAAACAGGCTAGCCCCGAGGGCGGTATGAGCCACCCCCGGGTCCCCTCCCAACCCCGCGGCCCGGGCGCTTACTTGCCCGCCGGCTTGGCCTCGGCCTTAGGCGCCTCCTTGGCCTCGCCCTGATCGCCCGGCAAGGCCGGGGGCGCGGTCTGCTTGATCAGATCTGGGTTGAGATCGACCTTGGCCTTTTCCTGGAGGCTGCCGACATACTTGGTGAGGGCCTCGCGCTGCAGGGCAGCGACGATCTCGGGCTTCACGCTGTCCAGGCTGGGCGGTTCCATCTTGCGGGTGTCCTCCAGCAGGATGACGTGCCAGCCGAACTGGGTCTGGACCGGGGTCTTGGTATAGTTGCCGGGCTTGAGCGTCACCACCACCTCGGCGAAGGCCGGGACCATCTGCTCGGGATCGAACCAACCCAGGTCGCCGCCGTTCTTGCCGGTGGGACCGTCGGAGTGGGCCTTGGCCAACTCGATGAAGTTCTTGCCCTTGTCCAGTTCCTTGATCAGTTTCTTGGCCTCTTCCTCCTCCTTCACCAGGATATGGCGGGCCTTGTACTCCTCACGGTCGAGCTTGGCGATCTGCTCGTCATAGACCTTTTTGATCTCTTCCTCGCTGGGTTTGACGCCGGCGGCCGCCTCCTCCAGGGCCAGGCGGGAGAGGAGCTGCATCTTCTGTAGTTCCAGGGCATAGCCGAGTTCGGGTCGCTTCTCCAGCCCCTTGGCCGTGGCATCCTGGGCGGTGACGACGATGTTGATGAACTCGTTGAAGGCCAGGTTCTGGAACTCGGGGGTATTCTCGGCACGCGCGGCGCGCAGGCGCTCGCCGTAGAAGAGCCGGAAGAGCCCGAGGGGGAACTGCTGGTCGTTAACGGTGGCGATGGTGGTGGTGTCTGGTGGCTCCGCCGGGTCCGCCGCGGGCGCCGCGGGCGCCGCCTGGGTCTTGGCCTCTTCGGCGGCCAGGGCATTGAGGGACAGGAGGGCGGTCAGGCAGGCAATGGTCAACAGGCGTTTGTTCATGCGGTTTTTAAAACTCCTTGATGGGGGTGACTGGAAAAGGGCTGATGGGGGCCGGCTCAGGTCGGCAAGACCTTACGGAAGGGTTTGACCGTGACCTGGGCGAAGACCCCGGCCTGGACATAAGGGTCTGCATTCGCCCAGGCCTGGGCGGATGCCAGGTCAGGGAACTCGGCTACGATCAGTGAACCACTGAAGCCCGCCTCGCCCGGGTCCTCGCAGTCGATGGCGGGATGGGGGCCGGCAAGCAGCAGCCGGCCCTCATCCTGGAGGGCCCGCAGTCGGTCCAGATGGGCGGGACGGACGGAGAGCCGCAGGGGCAGGCTCTGGGGGTGGTCGGTGGCGATAATGGCATAGAGCATGGGGATCAGGCCTCCGTGGCCTCTTCTGATTCAGACGAACGGATGTGACGAGCCAGGTATAGACCCTGGGCGATGATGAAGACGATGGTCAGCCCCAGGAGGCCAAAGAGCTTGAAATTGACCCAGACCTCCTCCCGTGCCTGGGTATCCTGGCACTGGGCGAGCAGGGCGCCGGTGAACTGCTCGGCGCAGGTGGTGAGATCGATCTCCGTCACCCCGGCCGCCGCCAGCAGGGCCTGCTGGGCGCCATAGAAACCGCTGAAGTCATAGACGACATAGAGGTTGGCGGCGCCGGAGAGCAGGAAGAAACCCACCCACAGCAGGTTGAGCCGGGGCCAGATGGCGGGGGGCAGGTCGATGGCCTGGGACATGGTCCGCTCGATGAGCGTCCTTCCGCCGATGAAATGACTGCCCAGAAAGACCAGGGCAAATAGCCAGTTGACTAGGGTCGGCTTCCACATGACGAAGATCGGGTCTTGCAGGGCCAGGGTCATGCCGCCAAAGACCACCAGCAGGCCCAGGGTAGCCAGGTGCATCTTCTCGACCTTCCGGCTGCGCCACCAGACCCAGCCGACCTGCGCCCCGGCGGCGGCAATGGCCACCCCGGTGGCGACATAGATGCCCGCCAGCTTGTAGGCAATGAAAAAGAGCAGGATGGGAAAGAAGTCGAGTAAGAGTTTCATCGGCGTCCTGGGTAAATGGCGATGGCGACCTGCCGTGGGAAAGGGGAAGGGGCCTTTGGTTCCCTGGCCGCGAAAATTCGTCTATTACACACCATTTCCGGTAGGGAGGGGCGGCCAGTGGCGAGAGTCATCCGTTCACCCGCCCGCTCAAATCCACTCCGCAGGTGGCAAACCCTTCATAAGGTCAGGCACACCCTCATGAAGTCAGCCGCACCCTCATGACAGTCAGCACCCAAGACCCCATCCGCGACGGCCACCCTCGAGGGTTCGGCAAGACCCCTCAAGCAAGTTAGCGTAACATTCCCGAGGTGAACAGCTTGCATGACCTCCACACCCACTCCACCGCCTCCGACGGCACCCTGCGGCCCGCGGCCCTAGTGGCGCGTGCCGCCGCGGTCGGGATCGAGGTGATGGCCCTCACCGATCACGACACCCTGGACGGCCTGGCGGAGGCTCAGGTCGCCGCAGTGGAGTTGGGCCTGACCCTGGTCCCCGGCGTGGAGATCTCCGTCTCCTGGGGGGGGCGGACCATCCATATCCTCGGACTGGGGATCGACCCGGCGGCTCCGGAACTGGCCGCCGGCTTGCAGCGCCTGCGTGGCTTTCGCGGCTGGCGGGCGCAGGAGATCGGCCGGCGCCTGGCGGCCAAGGGCATTGAAGGGGCCTATGCCGGCGCCCTTGCCCTTTCCGGTGACGAGCGCTTCGTCGGCCGCACCCATTTCGCCCGCTTTCTGGTGCAGCGCGGCTATGCCCCGACCGTCCGCGAGGTCTTCAAACGCTACCTGGTCCAGGGCAAACCCGGCCACGTCAGCGGCGACTGGGCCAGTCTGGAGGAGGCCCTGGGCTGGATCCTCGCCGCCGGGGGCCAGGCGGTCATCGCCCATCCCGCCCGCTACGGCTTCACCGGCTTCAAGATGCGCCGCCTGATCGGCGAGTTCCGCGAACTGGGGGGGGTCGGCATCGAGGTGGTCTCCGGCAGCCACAGCCGCGACGAGGCGTGCGTCTATGCCCAGCGCGCCCAGGAGCATCGCCTGCTCGCCTCCGCCGGCAGCGATTATCACGGCCCCGAGCATCCCTACCTGGAACTGGGTCGCCTGCCCAAACTCCCGCCGAGCTGCACGCCCATTTGGGCGGACTGGTGACTTTCGCCCCTGACATCCCGTGTGACATCCTCTCAGGAACCCAGGACCATGGCGCAATTCTTCGACATTCACCCCGACAACCCCCAGCCCCGCCTCATCCGTCGCGCCGTCGACATCCTCCTGGACGGGGGCGTCATCGTCTATCCCACCGATTCCTCCTATGCCCTGGGGTGCCAGATCGGCGCCAAGGAGGCCATGGAGCGCATCCGCCGCCTTCGCAAGCTCGACGAAAAGCACAACTTCACCCTGGTGTGCCGCGACCTGTCCGAAATCACCACCTACGCCAAGCTCGATAACCAGGCCTTCCGGATGCTTAAGTCCCTGACCCCCGGTGCCTACACCTTCGTCTTCGAAGGCACCCGCGAGGTGCCGCGGCGTCTCATGCATCCCCGCCGCAAGACCATTGGCATCCGCGTCCCGGACAACGCCATCTGCCGCGAGCTGCTGGGCACCCTGGATCAGCCCATCCTCAGTACCACCCTCATCCTCCCCGGCGACGACCTGCCCCTGACCGATCCCTACGAGATGCGCGATCTCATCGGCCAGCAGGTGGATCTCATCATCGACGGCGGCTTCTGCGGCTTCGAGCCCACCACCATGGTCGACATGAGCGGCGAGACCCCGGTCCTGCTAAGGGTCGGCAAGGGGGATTCGAGCTTGTTTGAGGCGGTTTGACAAAAGGGGAGGGTATCCCCTGATCCTCGGTTGATGATCAGCATTCGGTAATATTAGAATCCTAACATTCACGCCCCCGCCCCAGCAGGTCCCTCATGCAGGCCCCCATCCCCGACCACGCCCTCGGCCGTTCCGAGGTCAAGGAGACCACCTGTTACATGTGCGCCTGCCGCTGTGGCATCCGCGTCCACCTGCGCGACGGTGAGGTACGCTACATCGAGGGCAACCCCAACCACCCCCTGAACCAGGGCGTCATCTGCGCCAAGGGCTCCTCGGGGATCATGAAGCAATACTCCCCGGCGCGGCTCACCCAGCCCCTGCGCCGCCGGGCCGGGGCCGAGCGGGGGACCTCGGACTTCGAGGTCATCTCCTGGGACGAGGCCTTCCAGCTCCTCACCGACCGCCTGGCCCACCTGCGCGCCACCGACCCCAAGAAGTTCGCCCTCTTCACCGGCCGCGACCAGATGCAGGCCCTCACCGGCCTGTTCGCCAAGCAATTCGGCACGCCCAACTACGCCGCCCATGGCGGCTTCTGCTCGGTCAACCTGGCGGCGGGGCTGATCTACACCATCGGCGGCTCCTTCTGGGAGTTCGGCGGGCCGGACCTGGAGCGGGCCAAGCTGTTCGTCATGATCGGCACCGCCGAGGACCATCACTCCAATCCGCTGAAGATCGCCATTGGCAAGTTCAAGCGCAAGGGCGGGCGCTTCATCTCCATCAACCCCATCCGCACCGGCTACTCGGCGGTGGCGGACGAGTGGGTGCCGATCAAGCCTGGCACCGATGGCGCCCTGCTGCTGGCCCTGATCCACGAAATCCTCAAGCTGGGGCTCTACGACCGCGACTTTCTCATCCAGTACACCAACGCCGCCGAGCTGGTGGTGGACGACCCCAGCCGCGACGACCATGGCCTGTTCAGCCGCTTTGCCATGCACTACGAGGAGGGCTGCTTCGACCCGGAGAACAAGCTGTGGTGGGACCCGGAGATCGGCGCCGTCGGCACCCACACCCCCGGGGTGGAGCCGCGCCTGCTGGGCAGCTACACCCTCGAAGACGGCACCCCGGTCAAGCCGGCCTTCCAGCTCCTGCTGGAGCGGGTGGCCGACTACACCCCCGAATGGGCCGCCGGCCTGACCGGCATCCCCGCCGCCACGATTCGCCGCCTGGCCCACGAGCTGGGCGTCACCGCCCGCGACCAGCGCATCGAGCTGCCCATCCCCTGGACCGACTGCTGGGACAATGAGCATGCCACGGTCAGCGGCAACCCGGTGGCCTTTCACGCCATGCGCGGGCTGGCGGCGCACTCCAACGGCTTCCAGACCATCCGCGCGCTGGGCATCCTGATGACGATCCTCGGCACCATCGACCGTCCCGGGGGCTTTCGCCATCGCGCCCCCTTCCCGCGGCCGATCCCGCCCTGTCCCAAGCCGCCCAAGGGGCCGGGGTGCGTCCAGCCCGACACCCCCCTCGACGGCATGCCCCTGGGCTGGCCGGCCAAGCCCGACGACCTGTTCGTCGACGACGCCGGCGAGCCGCTGCGCATCGACAAGGCCTTCTCCTGGGAGCACCCCCTGGCGGTGCACGGCCTGATGCACAACGTCATCACCAACGCCTGGCGCGGCGACCCCTATCCCCTCGACACCCTGGTGCTGTTCATGGCCAACATGGCCTGGAACTCCTCGATGAACACCGTCGCCGTGCGCCGCATGCTCGCCGACCGCGACGAGCAGGGCGAGTACAAGATCCCCTTCCTGGTGGTGTGCGACACCTTCGCCTCCGAGACCGTCGCCTTCGCCGACCTGGTGCTGCCGGACACGACCTACCTGGAGCGCCACGATGTCCTGTCGATGCTCGACCGGCCGATCTCCGAGTACGACGGCCCGGTGGACGCGGTGCGCGTCCCGGTGCTGCCGCCCCTGGGGCAGTGCAAGCCCTTCCAGGAGGTGCTGATCGAGCTGGGGACCCGGCTCCAGCTGCCGGCCTTCGTCACCGCGAGCGGGGCGCGGCGCTATCGCGACTACCCGGATTTCATTATCAACTACGAGACCTCCCCCGGCTCCGGCATCGGCTTTCTCGCCGGCTGGCGCGGCGCCGGTGGCGAGAAGGTCCTCAAGGGCGAGCCCAACCCCCGCCAGTGGGAGCAGTACGCCCGCCACGACTGCGTCTTCCACCACGAGCTGCCCAAGTCCTACCAGTACATGCGCAACTGGAACAAGGGCTACCTGCACTGGGCGCGCGCCCACGGCCTGACGCGCTACGCCGACCCCATCACCCTCAACCTCTACTCCGAGGTGTTGCAGAAGTTTCGCCTCGCCGCCCAGGGCAAGGGGGGAGGCCGCCGGCCCCCGGCGCGCCTGGCCAACCGGGTGGCGACCTACTGCGACCCGCTGCCCTTCTATTACGAGCCCCTGGAGACCGGGCTGGTGGATACCCGCCGTTACCCGCTCAACGCCCTCACCCAGCGGCCCATGGCCATGTACCACTCCTGGGACAGCCAGAACGCCTGGCTGCGGCAGATCCACAGCCGCAACGTCCTGTTCGTCAACCCCAAGGCCGGCATCGCCCACGGCTTTGACGACGGCGACTGGGTATGGATCGAATCCCCCCAAGGCCGGGTACGCGCCCAGTGCCGCTTCTCCGAGGCGGTGGAGCCGGGGACGGTGTGGACCTGGAATGCCATCGGCAAGGCCGCCGGGGCCTGGGGCCTGGCCCCGGACGCCGACGAGGCGCGCCTGGGCTTTCTGCTCAACCATGTCATCGGCGAGGAGCTGCCCCCCAGTGAGGCCGGGGCGCACCTGTCCAATTCCGACCCGGTGACCGGCCAGGCGGCCTGGTTCGACGTGCGGGTGCGGGTGACCCGCGCCGATCCTGGCGAGCCGGCGCAGACCCAGCCGCAGTTCCCGCCCCAGCCGCGGCTGCCGGGCGAGGAGGCCCCCCGCGGGCGCTGGCAGGCCTATGTCGCCGGGCGCTTCGGCGCCACCCTGGGCCGCGCCTGGCAGCGGGCGCGCGGGGGTGGGGCATGAGCCGTCCCACCCCTCCCGCCATCCCCCCGTCGCGGGCGGTCCTGGTCGGTCACGACCCCCGCGCCACATCCGGCGGTCCCCCGCGCCGCTTGGCCCCCGCCGCCCCCGTCACGGAGTCCCGGCCATGACCCAACTCGCCCTGGTCATCGACCTCAACGTCTGCGTCGGCTGCCACGCCTGCGTCACCTCCTGCAAGCAGTGGAACACCTCCGGCTGGGCCGGCCCCCTGGCGGACCGCAACCCCTACGGCGCCGGGCCGACCGGGACCTTCTTCAACCGCGTCCAGACCTTCGAGATCGGCCGCTTCCCCGACACCGAGACCCTGCACTTCCCCAAGAGCTGCCTGCACTGCGAGGAGCCGCCCTGCGTGCCGGTGTGCCCCACCGGGGCCTCCTACAAGCGCCC
>JAHDND010000173.1 GCA_018435665.1 Candidatus Thiosymbion sp.
ACCTCATCACCATCAGCTATCTGGTCGCGGGTCAGCTCACCCATCTGCCGGTCTCACCCTTCAAGCTCAAAGGGACCTCGGCGGTCGCCACTGGCGTCCAGGGAGTCTGACCCCTTGCCCACACTAAACGTAAGAGAGCCGAAAACTTCAAGGTGGTCAACGTCCAGTTCAACACCCGCTTGCTGGAGGACCGGCTGGACCTGGCCTATGGCCGGCTGGTGGCCAACGACGACTTCCTCAGCTCGCCCCTCTATTGCCAGTTCGTCAACAACTCCTTCTGCGGCAGCCCCAAGGCGGTCTTCCTGCAGAACCCCTTCACCTTCACCGCCTATCCCGTCGCCACCTGGGGCGCCCGGCTGCGCTATGACACCCCGGCACGGGACTGGACCGTCCAGGTCGCCCTCTATGACGGCGATCCGGAATTGAAGGACGGCGATTTTCTGCTCCCCAGCCAGAACCCCAACGGCACCAACTGGGGGCTGGGGGACAACGGGGTTACCCTGGCCGGAGAGGTCCACTTCCACCGCAACCGGGATACCCAGGAGGGCCTGCCCGGGGTCTATAAGCTGGGGGGCTTTTTCCTCACCGGTGACTATGAGGACCTGTCCGACCCCCTGGGCGGTACGGTCAAGGGCGATGGCATGATCTGGCTCCTGGCGGAACAGATGCTCTTCCGCGAGGCCCCGGGCAGCAATCGCCACCTGTCCGCCTTCGGCTCCCTGGTCTTCAGCCTGACGGACAAGGTCAACAAGATGACCCATTACTTCAACGCCGGCCTGGTCTATCAGGGCCTGTTCCAGGCCCGTCCCCGGGACAAGACCGGCCTCGGCATCACCACCGGCTGGTACAGCAGCGAATACAACGACGGCCTCCAGGCCGTCGGCCTGGCGGAAAAGGACTACGAGGCGGTCCTGGAAATCAACCATCGCTTCGTGCTCGGCCATGGCCTGGCCCTCCAGCCCGACCTCCAGTACATCATCCGTCCGGGGGGCACGGGGGATATCGACAATGCCCTGGTGGTGGGCGCCAAGGTGAGCCTGGATTTCTGACCGGTGATCGCTGACCGCTGACCGCTGACCGCTGACCGCGCCGTCATCCTGCCCGTGTGTTCGACCGCCGATGGCCGTATCCTAGCGCCCTCACCCACGGCGTTCAGGCCGGCCGGCACGGGGGACTTCTCCCCCGGCCTGTTCCCCTGACGCCCCTGTTCGACCCGGTAGCCGCGTACCCATGATCAAGGCCTTCACCCTCGCTTGCACCCTGTCCCTGGTTTTGGCGGGCCTCGCCCTACCCCCCAAGACCGGCCTGGCGGCCAGGGGTGATCCGGTTCGGGAATTGCTGTCGCTCCCGGATGCCAGTCTGGTGTTCGAGCAGGACGCGAAACTGAGCATCGCCCATCAGGCGGACCGGCCGATGATTCCGGCCTCCACCATGAAGGTGCTGACGGCCCTCGCCGCCATCCAGCGCTGGGGGCTCGATCACCGCTTCGCGACGGACACCTTTACCGCCGATGGCTGGCTGTGGGTCCAGGGCGGCGATCCCTATCTGGTCTCCGAGGAACTGGACCGCCTGGTGGCCGGCATCACCCAGGCCGGGCTGCGGGAGGTCAAGGGTATCGGCCTGGACGATGGGCGCTTTTCCCCCGCCCTGCGCATCGACGGACGCTCCGCGAGCGACAATCCCTATGACGCCCCGGTCACCGCCCTGGCGCTGAATTTTAATACCCTGGCCCTGACCAAGGAGAACGGCAAGGTCCAGAGCGGCGAGGCCCAGACCCCCCTCACCCCCTTGGGGCGGGAGCTGGCGGCCCGCCTGGGTCCTGGTAAGCATCGCATCAATCTCAAGGACCGGGAAACGGCCCTGCGCTATTTCGGTGAGGTACTGACGGCCAAATTGACCGGGGCGGGGATCAAGGTCGCCGGCGAGGTCCGGATCGGTCAGGTGCCGGGTGGCGCCCGGCGGCTCTACCGGCATGAAAACAGCCGTAACCTGCGCGGGGTCCTGGCGCCGATGCTGGAGTATTCCAACAATTTCATCGCCAATTACCTTTTCGTGCTCCTTGGCGGCAAGGATGGCGCCCGGGGGCTGGACATGGCCAGCGCCCAGCAGGCGGCCCGGCGCTGGGCGGACGGCGCCTTTGGCTGGCGGGATTACCGGATCGAGGACGGTGCTGGTCTGTCACGCGCCAACCGGCTCAGCGCCCGCCAGTTGCTCGCCGCCATCAAGGCCTTCGCGCCCTACCGCGACCTGCTTCCCGCCCAGGAGGGGGTGGCGCGGGCCAAGACGGGGACGCTCACCGGGGTCAGCACTTATGCCGGCTTCGTCCGCCGTCAGGGTGTCTGGCAGCCCTTCAGTCTCATGATCAATCAGGCGGTGCCCTATAATCTCCGGCTGGAGGTCGCCGAAACCCTGGCGCGGGCCCCCGATATCTCCCGCTATTGACCAGGGCCCCGTGTTGAAACACCCCGAGCCCCCATGACCAGACACCCCTTGCACCTTGCCCGGGCCATTGCCGTGTTGGCGGTGGCCTTATTCCTGATCGCCTGCGCGCCCCTGCCGAGCACGAGCACGAGCACGAGCACGAGCACGAGCGGTTCCAGCGGTGCCCAGGATGCCAGCGAACTGGTCTGGCGCCGGGGCGGCAATCCCACCCTGGCGCCCTTGTTGCGGCAGGTCACGCCCGCGGTGGTGAACGTCGCCGTGGAGACGCAGATCCCCCTTCAGGACCACCCCTTCCTCAAGGATCCCAATTTCCGCCGGTTTCTGGAGACCATGGATATCCCGTTCCCCGAGTCCGTCGAGGGGGGGCGGCAGCAGAGCGTCGGTTCCGGGCTGATCGTGGATGCCAGCCAGGGCTACGTGCTGACCAATGCCCATGTCATCAAGAATGCCAGCCGCATCACCGTTACCCTCAAGGATCGCCGCAGTTTCTCCGCCCGCCTGCTGGGGACCGATGCCGCGGCGGATATCGCCGTGCTGGTGCTGAACCGCGTGCCGGCGGGGCTTTCCGCCTTACAGTTCGGCGACTCGGATCGGCTGGAGGTCGGGGACTTCGTACTGGCGATCGGCAATCCCTTCGGCATTGGCCAGACCGTCACCTCGGGCATCGTCAGCGCCCTCGGGCGGGAGGGTGTCAGTGGCGACGGCGAGGGGCTTGGCGGCCTGATTCAGACCGATGCCTCCATCAATCCCGGCAATTCCGGTGGTCCCCTCATCGATCTCAATGGCCGGGTGGTGGGGATCAATACCGCCTTGCTGGGACCCACGGGCGGCAATGTCGGTATCGGCTTCGCGACCCCCGCCAATCGCGCCCAGGCCGCCATGCGGCGGGTCATTGGAAGGCATTGAGCGAGGCACTGAGCGTGTTCAAAATCGTCAGCTTCAATATCAACGGCGTGCGGGCCCGGCCCCATCAGTTGGAGGCCCTCAAGGCCCGGCAGGACCCCGACGTCATCGGTCTGCAGGAATCCAAGGTACAGGACGAGGACTTTCCCCTCGACGCGATCCAGGCCCTAGGCTATCAGGCCCGCTTTCATGGCCAGAAGGCCCATTACGGCGTGGCCCTGCTCAGCAAGGAGGCGCCTCTTGCGGTGGTCAAAGGGTTGCCCGGGGATTCGGAGGATGCCCAGCGTCGGGCAATCAGCGGGCGCTATGTCACGCCGGGGGGGGCGGAGGTAACCGTCATCGACGCCTATTTTCCCCAGGGTGAAAGCCGTCAGCACCCGGTGAAGTTTCCCGCCAAGCGGCAGTTTTACGCCGATCTCACCGCCTATCTGCACCGTCAGTTCACGCCGGACCAGAACCTGGTCATCCTCGGGGATATGAACGTGGCGCCCCTAGACCTGGATATCGGCATTGGCGAGGTCAATGCCAAGCGCTGGCTGCGCGAGGGCAAGTGCAGCTTTCTTCCGGAGGAACGGGAATGGCTGGCGGGCTTGCAGGCTTTCGGCTTGCAGGACGCCTACCGCCTCAAGTTTCCGGATGCCGCGGACCACTTCAGTTGGTTCGACTATCGTAGCCGGGGTTTTGAGCGTGAGCCAAAGCATGGCCTGCGCATTGACCACATCCTGGTCACGGCCCCGTTGGCCAGCCGGTTAGTGGATGCCGGTATCGACTACGATATCCGGGCCATGGAGAAGCCCTCCGATCACTGTCCGGTCTGGATTACCCTGGACATCTGAGGCCTCCGGGGGGGTGATGTCCAGGGATCCGCTAGGTTCTTACCGGTAGGCAAGGACCCGGGTCGGATGAGGTCCTTCCCTGGACCCGGCATGGGGAGGTGACGTACTCAGAGGCTGGGGACGGCCTTGCGCATGTCGGCGGTGACCTCCGCCATGTTCTTCACGAACCAGGACTGGTATTCCTCGCGCACCTGACCGGCCAGGGCCAGGTTGGCCTGGGACTCAGCCATCATGCGCTTGGACAGGTCCTGGGTCATCTCGATCTGGCCCTTGGCATACTCGTTGTAGCCCTTGGCGGCGGTCGCCAGGGTGAACAGGCGGTTGCCATGCTCGAGCAGCAGGTTCACGCCTTCCATCTGCTTCGCCGTCATGCGCTCAAAGACGCGCATGTTCAGGTCGCCAAGGCTGGTGACGCGCTCCATGCCCTTGTTGGTGAAGTCCTTCATGGTGTTCAGGGTGTCGTTCATGGTCATGGTCTTAACTCCAGAGGTTTGGGGAAGATAAATGTTGCGGTGCAGCATTTGTTGCGGTGCACAATAATGCGCCTCTGAAGCCTTGTCAAGCCCTGTTTGGTTCCATCAGGACGACTAGTGGACGATGCCTCTCAGTTTTTGGCATCGGCAAGGAGGGTTGGGGGGCGGCTGGCGGGGGTGTCGACCGCAGGGATGCGGTCGTCAAGCCTACAGGGATGTATTCACGGCGTCCCCCGCCAGACGCCACCCGACCCGCGGCAACGGAAAAGGTTGAAGCCCATTACTAGAAAACGATGGGTGATGACTATCAGGTCGGAACCGCGAGTGCAGGCCAGTGGTTTCACCCGATCTGACCAGGCAGGCAATGTCAGGGCCGACTAAGCCGGATGATTGAGGGCCGCCAGCAGTTCTTCGGCCGGTTCCGTATCCAGGCGGTTGTAGAGGTCCTCGACCTGGATGGCCAGGCGCGCGGCGTCGGCCTCCAGAATCAGTTCCTTGATCTCAAGCAGGGAGCCGGGCTGCATGCTGAACTGCCGCAAGCCCAGTCCCAGCAACAGGCGGGTGAAGCGGCGGTCGCCGGCCATCTCGCCACACATGGCGACGGGCTTATGCTGGCGCCGACCGGCGGCGATGATCATGCGTAGCAGGCGCAGGACCGCGGGGTGGAGGGGATCGTAGAGGTAGTTGACGGTGTCGTCGATGCGATCCGTGGCCAGGGTGTACTGGATGAGGTCGTTGGTGCCGATGGAGAGGAAATCCAGACGCCGGGCAAAGGCGTCGGCGCAGAGGGCGGCGGCGGGGATCTCGATCATGCCGCCGATCGGCATCTCCGGGTCGAAGGGCCGGCCCTCCTGGGTCAGATCGCGACGGGCCTGGGCGAGGAGGCTGAGGGTGGCTTCCACCTCGCCCAGGTTGGTGAGCATGGGGAGCATGAGCCGCACCGGTCCCTCGGCGGAGGCGCGCAGGATGGCCCGGAGTTGGGGGCGGAACAACTCGGGGTCCTTGAGACAGAGGCGGATGGCCCGCAACCCCAGGGCCGGGTTGCAGGCGGGGGGACAGTTGGCCCCCAGGGCGCCATCCACCTGTTTGTCGGCCCCCAGGTCGAGGGTGCGGATGGTGATGGGGATGCCCCCCAGGCCGCGAATGGCCTGACGATAGGCGGCCAGGTGTTCCTCTTCGTTAGGTTGGCCCGTCCGGTTCATGTACAGGAACTCGGTACGATAAAGCCCGACCCCAGCCGCCCCATTGGCGCGGGCGAGCTGGGCGTCGTCCGGCAGTTCCAGATTGGCGAGGAGTTCCACCGGCTGACCATCACGGGTCTGGCAAGGCTCGTGGACCAGGCGCCGCAGCCGGTTGCGCCGGGCGCTGAGGGCGACCAGGCGTTGCCGGTAGTGGTTGAGGATGTGGTAATCGGCCCCGGCGAGGACGGTCCCGGCCTCGCCATCCACCACCAGGGTCTCGCCAGGGCGCAGGTAGCGGGTGGCATGGCGCACCCCCATGACCGCCGGGATATTCAGGCTGCGGGCCAGGATGGCGGTATGGGAGAGGGGCCCGCCATGCTCGGTGACCAGGGCCACGGCGCCGCGATGGCGCAGCAGCAAGGTATCGGCGGGGGAGATGTCGTGGGCGACGATGACGCAGCCAGAGATCTCGCTCTCCGGTTCCTGGCTGGTCTGGTCTCCGGCGGTGAGAAACCCCAGGATGTGGTGGATGACCTGGTCGATATCGTCGCGCCGGCTGCGCAGGTAGGGGTCGTCCATCTCGTCGAAGACCCGCGCCAGGTCGTCGCGGTGCTGGCGCAGGGCCCACTCGGCGGAAAAGAGCTGGTCACGGATCAGGTCCCGCGCCGGCTCGACCAGGGCCGCGTCCTCAAGGATCAGGAGATGGGAGTCGATGAATTCCGCCAGGCTGAGGGGGGAGCCGGAGGCGCGGGAGATCTGGCGGCGGACGGCCCTCAGGGCGCCCTGGGAGGCGGCGAGGGCCTCCTCCAGGCGGGCGATCTCCGCCATGACTTCGTCGGGGGCGATGAGTCGCGGCGCCGTCGGCATGGGCCCACGCTCCAGCCGGTAGGCCGGGCCGATGGCCACGGTCTGGCTGGTGGAGACGCCCAGGCCGACGAGGGCAAGGGTCATTCACCCTCCCCGAAGCGATCGGCGATCAGGGCCTCCAGGGCGGCGCAGGCCTCGGCCTCGTCCTCCCCGTCGACATGCAGGGTGAGGCGGACCCCCTGGGCGGCGGCCAGCATCATCACCCCCATGATGCTCTTGCCGTTGACCTTGCGCCCGTCGCGCTCGACCTGAACCAGGCTCTTGAAGCCGCCGGCGCAGGTGACGAACTTGGCCGAGGCCCGGGCGTGCAGCCCCAGGCGGTTGACGATCTCCACCTCCTTGACGATCACGGGTCGATCTCCGCCATGGCGGCGCATTGCTGGCTGGCGCAGATCAGCACCCCATCCCGGCCGCCGGTTTCCGCCTTGTGGGCCAGGTCCTCCAGCGGCAGGCTGGCGTAGTTCAGGGCCCGCACCAGCATGGGCAGGTTGAGGCCGGTGACGATGCGGATCATCGCTGAGTCCCCCTGGAGGGAGCAGGCGATGTTGGCCGGGGTGGAGCCATAGAGATCGGCCAGCACCAGGACGCCGTCGCCGCCGTCGACCTCCAGCGCCAGGCGCCGCGCCTCCACCAGAAGCTGGTCACGCTGGGTCTCGTCGGTGACCGCCAGGGCCCGAACGGCGACGGGACAGGACCCGCCCAGGATGCGGGTGGCGGTGGATAGCAGGCTGGCGCCGATGGCGCCGTGGGTGATGAGGAGGAGTCCGACGCTCATGAGAGTTCCCGATGACGGAGCATGACCTGGCGGCCCAGGGTGGCGAAGTGGTCACGCAGTTTTTCGCCCATGTAGACCGAGCGGTGCTGGCCGCCGGTGCAGCCGATGGCGATGGTCAGGTAGCTGCGCCCATCGGCCTCGAAGCGGGGGACCCAGCGGGCGAAGAAGGCGGACAGGTCCGCGACCATCTCCGCGACCTGGGGCGATTCTTCCAGGAAGTGAGCGACCTCGGGGTCACGCCCGGTCAAGGGGCGGAGCTGGGGTTGCCAATGGGGGTTGGGCAGGCAGCGGACGTCGATGACAAAGTCCGCGTCCCGCGGCACCCCCTGTTTGAAGCCGAAGGTCTCGATCAGGACCGATACCCGTCGCGACTTGCCGTCCTGGAGATGCCCCAGCACCCGGTCGCGCAATTGGTGGACATTGGTGTGGGTGGTGTCGATGCGCAGGTCGGCGATATCGAGGATGGGCGCCAGCAGATGCCGTTCAAGTTTGATGGCCTCGGCCAGGGACCGATCATCCGCGCTCAGGGGGTGCTTGCGCCGGGTCTCGCTGAAGCGCTTGATCAGGGACTCGGGCCTGGCCTCCAGGTAGAGGACATGGCATTCGACGCCACGCTCCTTCAGTTCGGCCACCAGGGCCGGCACCTCCGTCAGGCGCTCGGGCTGGTTGCGGGCGTCGATCCCCACCGCGGTGCGCGCCAACTGGGGGCTTTGGGTGCCCTCCAGGCCCCGCGCCAGTTCGCCGAGCAGGAAGAGGGGCAGGTTGTCGATGCAATAGAAGCCCAGATCCTCCAGGGTATGCAGGGCGACGCTCTTGCCCGACCCGGACAGGCCGCTGACGATGATCAGCTTCAGACCCATTCCGGGTCCCCCTCCGGCGCCTGGCCCTGGAGGGCGCGCAACTGGCGCTCGGTGAAGTCGACCCCGGCGTCATAGCCGCGGCTGCGCTGGACCTGACTGCGCACCGCCGCCTCCACCAGGATCGCCAGATTGCGTCCCGGGGCGACGGGCATGGTGACCTCGGGGATGTTGACGCCGAGGATATTGCGCAGGGTCTTGGTCCCCCCCAGGCGATCGATGCCCAGCAGGCCGGCGGCATCCAGGGTGCGCAGGTTGACGATGAGGTTGAGCCGCTTGCGCTGGCGCACGGCGCTCTCGCCGAACATGGCGCGGATGTTGAGTATCCCCAGGCCCCGCACCTCGAGGAAGTCCCGCAGCAGGGGGGGGCAGAAACCCTCCAGCATCTCCGGGGCCAGGTTGGCGAACTCGGGGGCGTCGTCGGCGATGAGCCGGTGGCCGCGGTTGATCAGTTCCAGGGCCAGTTCGCTCTTGCCCACGGCCGGGTCACCGACCAGCAGCACCCCGGTCCCCAGCACTTCCATGAAGACGCCATGGATGACCACCCGCGGCGCCAGCTTGAGGGTCAGGTAGAAGTGCAGATAGCCGATGATCTCCTCGTCCGGCCGCGGCGAGGCCAGCAAGGGGATGTCCAGGCGATGGATCGCCGCCAGCAGTTCCGGGTCCGGCTCGATGCCATTGGCCAGGATGATGCCGGCGGGCTGGCTGGCCAGGAGGCGGTTGAAGGAGTCCTCCCGGGCGCCCCGGCTCATGTCCTCCAGATAGCGCTGTTCGGCCAGGCCGATGACCTGCAAGCGGTTGGGATGGATGCCGTTGAGGGGGCCGACCAGGGACTGGCGGCCTAGGGCGCCGTCGCCGGCGAGCAGGGGGCGGGGGGGCTGGGGGGGTGGAGTCAGCCAGCGTAGCTCCAGCCGCGCGCCCATGCGCTCGACCAGGTCATTGAGGGTGCGCAGCTTGTTCATCCGCCCGGGGCGGGGCCAGCACCCTCCTGCAATTGCCGGAGGAGGGCGGAGGGATCGGAGGCCTGGCGCAGCCGCTCGCGGAAACCCTCCTCGCCGAACAGCCCGGCCAGGTGGGCGAGAAGCTGGAGATGGACCTCGGTGGCGGCCTCGGGAACCAGCATGGCAAAAGCCAGGTCCACGGGCTGCTCGTCGATGGCATCGAAGTCCACGGGCTGACGGAGTTGGATGAAGGCGCCGATGGCCTCGGCGGCATCCTTGATCCGGGCATGGGGCAGGGCCACGCCGTGGCCGAGGCCGGTGCTGCCCAGGCGCTCGCGCTCGAGCAGGTGCTCAAAGACGAGTTCGGCTTTCAACTGGGGATGGGCGGAAGCAAGCAGGCCGGCGAGGACCTCCAGCAGGCGCTTTTTGCTCGTGATTTCCGCGCCGGCGGCAACGCGCTCGACGGCGAGAAATTGGGGAGGAAACATCGAAGGCGGCTCCCGATGAATCTGGAAGGTGAAGATGGCGGCCATCGGGCCGCGCCGCCCGGCTGTTCCGGGCGGCGAAGGCGCGGATTATGGCACGGCCGGACGTCCCTTACTCGCTTTCCGCCACTTTGGGGGCAGTGGCGCGGTGGCTGCTTTTCTTTTCCTTGTGCTTGAGGATCTGACGATCGAGCTTATCGCTCAGGGCGTCGATGGCGGCGTACATGTCATCCTCGGTCGCTTCGGCATGGAGGTTGCCGCCGTTGACCTGAAGGGTGGCCTCGGCGCTGTGCCGCAGCTTTTCCACCGAGAGGACGACATGGGCGTCCAGGACGTGGTCGAGATGGCGCGAAAGTCGCTCGAACCGGCTGTCGACATAATTGCGCATGGCCTCGGTGATGTCGACATGATGACCCGTCAAGTTGATTTGCATTGCGTGGCTCCTGGGTGTCCGAAGGAATGACCGCTCACCCACCTCCTGGGGCGGCCAAGGCGCGCGCTCCCTCGCCGTTACCGCCAACCGATCGGGGTGGCGTCTGGCGGCCCGTCCCGGGACCGCTGGGGCGCTGGTGGCACCAGCGCCAGTGAAAACCATGGTCCTCACGCCAGCCGGCGGCGCTCGCTCGAGGCCGCGATGCCCATCGTTTCACGATATTTGGCCACCGTCCGCCGGGCGACGTTGATGCCCTGATCGCTGAGGATGGCGGCAATGCGCTGATCGCTGAGGGGTTTGGTGGCGGGCTCCGCGGCCACCAGTTTGCGGATCAGGGCGCGGATCACGACGGAGGAACACTCTCCGCCTTCCGTCGTGTTGACGTGGCTGGAGAAAAAATACTTGAACTCAAAGGTCCCGCGCGGGGTATGCATGTATTTGTGGGTGGTGACGCGGGAGACGGTGGATTCGTGTAGCTCCAGGGCCTCGGCGATATCGCGCAGGACCATGGATCTCATCGCCTCCTCACCCTGTTCGAGGAAGTCCCGCTGCAGTTCCACGATCTTGGTCGCCACCCGTAGCACCGTGTCATTCCGGCTTTGCAGGCTTTTGATGAACCAGCGGGCCTCTTGCAGATGGTTACGCAGGACCGTGTTGGTGTCGCTCTGATCCGCGCGGCGGACGAGGCGGGCATAGTCGGCATTGATGCGCAGCCGGGGGGTAGCCTCGGGATTGAGTTCAACGCGCCAGGCGCCGGCCTTTTTGCTCACGAAGACGTCGGGAATCACATAGTCCGGCCGGGGCGTCACGATCAAGCTGCCGGGTCGGGGGTGAAGGGCGCGAATCTCCGCCAGCGCGGCAGTCAGGGCGCCGGGGGTCAGGTGAAGTTGGCGCTGGATACGTTCCAGATCGTTCCGCGACAGGGCGGTGATGCAGTGCTGGCAGATGGCGATGGCGTCCCGGGTGGCGGGGGAGGGGTCCGATTGCTGCCGCAATTGAATGAGCAGGCATTCAGCCAGGTCCCGGGCGCCGACCCCCGGGGGGTCGAGGGCCTGGATGCGGTGGAGCACGGTCTCGATCTCCTGGACCGTCAGGCCCTCCTCGCCGAGGGCCTCGCGCAGTTCCTCGCAACTCTGGGTCAGATAGCCGTCGGCGTCGATGGCGTCGACGATGGCCGTGGCGATGGCCCGCTCGGTGCTATCCAGGCGACAAAGGTTGAGTTGCCAGTGCAAGAAATCCTGGAGGGTTTCCGGGCGACTCTGCTGGGTCAAGGGATCGAAGTCCCCCTCCTCGCCACCGCCACCCCCGGTGTAGCCATCGAAGTGATCACTCCAGTCACTGTCCACCGGCAATTCCGTCGGGATCGTCATCTCGCCCCCGGCGTCCAGATCGAGGTCCCGGCGCTCCTCGTCGCCCCCTTCCGCCCGGGTTGGGTTCATCCCCTCCGCCAGTGGGCCGGGGTCGGACCGGGGCTCACCGGCGGGCTGAGTGGTCAGCTCACCGTCCTCGGCGCTTTCCAACATCAGATTCGTGTCCAGGGCCTCCTGGATTTCCTGATGGAGTTCCAGGGTGGACAACTGCAAGAGGCGGATCGCCTGTTGCAGTTGGGGCGTCATGGTCAGATGCTGGCCCAGCCGGAGCTGGATGGACTGCTTCATGTCAAGGGGGCAAAGCTGGTACGAGAATTGAATCCCTGGTGGTAAATCAAAGTCTAGCCCAAAGTCGCCGGGTCAGAGCCGGAAATGCTCGCCCAGGTAGACGGAACGCACCTGGGCGTCCTCCAGCAGGACCTGGGGGGCGCCCTCGGCGATCACCTGGCCTTCGTTGATGATGTAGGCGCGGTCGCAGATGTCCAGGGTCTCGCGGACATTGTGGTCGGTGATGAGGACGCCGATGCCACGGTCCCGCAGGTGGGCGACGATCTGCTTGATGTCGCCCACGGCGATGGGATCGACGCCGGCAAAGGGCTCGTCGAGCAGCATGATCTTGGGCTCCACCGCGAGGGCGCGGGCGATTTCCAGGCGCCGCCGTTCGCCCCCGGAGAGGCTCATGGCCAGGGAGTCCGCGACATGGGCGATGCCCAGTTCCTCCAGCAGGTCGAGGCAGCGGTTCAGACGCTGGTCCCTGGTCAGGTCCTTGCGCGTCTCGAGCACCGCCAGCAGATTATCCTGGGCGCTGAGCTTGCGGAAGACCGAGGCCTCCTGCGCCAGGTAGCTCAGGCCGCGCCGCGCTCGCAGGTGCATGGGTTTGGCGCTGATGTCCTGATCTTCCAGCCAGATCTGCCCCTGATCGGCCGTGACCAGGCCGACGATCATGTAAAAGCAGGTAGTCTTCCCCGCGCCATTGGGGCCCAGTAGACCGACCACCTCGCCCGCGTCGACATTGACGCTGACCCCGCGCACCACCTGCCGTTGGCGGTAACGCTTGACCAGGTTGTGCGCCCGCAGAGTGCTCATGGCTGGGCCTTGGGCTCGTTCTGGGGGGTGATGTGGATCCTGACCCGTTCCTTTCCCTGAGCACTGGTGCCGGCCTTGACCCGGGCATTGAGGCGGTCATAGACGATCCGGTCGCTGCGGAAGGTGTCGGTGCCCTGGAAGACCACGGCCTGGTCGATGAGGGTGATCTCGTCCTTGGTCGCTTGATATTCCATGCGCAAGGCTTCGGCCTGGATCGGTCGTTGTTCCCCCTCGACCTGCTGCTGGTAGGTGGCGGGCTGGCCGGTGGCGATGATCAATTCCGGGCGCTTGTCCTCCGCGTGGTGGATGGTCACCTGATCGGCGCGGATCTCCAGGGTGCCCTGGCGGACGATGACTTTGCCCGTGTAGACGCTCAGGCGCTTGGCCTCGTCCATCTCCGCGGCATCGGCCTCGAGGCTGAGGGGCTGTTGCTGGTCGCTTTCCAGGGCCCGAGCCGGGGTCATTGGCGCCAGGGCCAGGACCAGGGCCAGGAGCAGAGTCAGGGGTAGGGTCCGGCCTGGGGTCGCGACCCACGACACCCCCCCGGGGGATCGCTGGCGCCACCGGGACGGGACGAGGGGGATGGTCGGGCGCCAACCCGAGGGATCCCTGCCGGGCGGGAGATGACCGGCGGTGATGAGCGTGAGGGCCATGGGGCCAAAAGGCGATAAAGAGGGGTGGTCAAGACAGCCCGGCATCATGGGGACTCCAGGGGGGGAGGGGGACTGGCCTCCGGCGGTGCGCTATCAGCCCGGGGCTGGGGATGAAATTCCAGGCTGACCCGGCCAAAGAGCCGGGCGCGCAGGGTCTCGCCGAACCAGGCCTCGCCACCGCCGATACTGGTCAGCCAGTCCGCGCCACGGGTGGCGTGCAAGGGGGCATGGGTGCGCCCGTAATGCTCCTGGGGCCAGACCTGGAGCTCCGGGGTGGCGATCTGTACCGGGGGGTTGTCCTGCCAGGCCTCGCGGTCGAGCAGGACGTCGCCCCGCAGACGGATCTCCTCCAGCTCCTCGGCGACCCAGCCGCGCGTCGACTTGAGCTGCCAGGGGGGACCTTCCTCCGGGAAGAGGGTCAGGCGCGGGGCATCGAGTTCGCTGCCCGCCCCCCCCGGATAGTGCCTGGCCTCCCGGGCGATCAGGCGGCGATGCGGTCGGCCCGCTTCGTCCAGGGTGGTGATCCGGAGTCCCTCGACGACCTGATCCGGCTGGCCGGAAAGATCATCCTGGGCCAGGCGCGGTCCCTCGCGCATCAGGCTCAGCCACCAGGCGAGGACCGCCAGCGGGACGAGCAGGAGCGGGAGCAGGCGCTGGCGGACAATCCCCACCATGTCCCGGGGACGGACCTAGAAGTAGCGCGCCATCATGGTGTCCAGGGTGCCCTGGGCCTCCATGAGGAGCTCGCAAAAGTCCCGGGCCGCCCCGCGCCCACCGGCAGACGCCGTCCGCCAGTGGGCGTGGCGCTGCACCAGGGGGTGGGCGTCGGCCACCGCCACCGCCAGGCCCGCGCGGCGCAGGACGGGCAGGTCCACCACGTCGTCGCCGACGTAGGCGATGGCCTCGTCGGTCAGGCCCAGGGTCTGCTTCAGTTCTTCGTAGGTGGCCAGCTTGTCCTGGATGCCCTGGTAGACATGGTTGATGCCCAGGCTCGCCATGCGAATGCCCACCACCGCCGAGGTCCGGCCGGTGATGATCGCCAGGGTGACCCCGGTCTGGCGCAGCAGGACCATGCCATGGCCATCCCGGGAGTTGAAGGCCTTGTACTCCTGGCCATCGTCGCCGATGTAGAGGCTGCCATCGGTGAGCACGCCATCAACGTCGAAGATGGCGAGCCGGATGCGGCTGGCGCGCTCGAGGATGTCACGCATGGGGTTCCTCCCGGTGGCGGCTGGAGATGAATCGCATGGGGCTGGCCTGGACCCTGACTAAACGACGCCAGCCCGCAACAGGTCGTGCATGTTGAGGGCGCCAATCAGGCGACCGGTCCCGTCCACGACCAGCAAGGCATTGATCTTACGCTCTTCCATGACGCGCAGGGCCTCGGCGGCGAGGATGTCGGCCCTGACCCGCACCGGGTGGCGCGTCATGACGGCATCGACCGGTGTGGCATGCAGGTCCAGCCCCCGGTCGAGGGTGCGCCGTAGATCGCCGTCGGTGTAGATGCCCGCGATCCGCTCCTCCCCGTCGAGGATGGCGGTCATGCCCAAACCCTTGCGGGTCATCTCCAGCAGGGTCTCGCGCAGGGCCGTGCCCTGGGCGACCCGGGGGATCTCCGCGTCGCGGTGCATGATGTCGGCGACATGCAGCAGCAGGCGACGGCCCAGGGTGCCGGCGGGGTGGGAGCGGGCGAAATCGTCCCGGGTGAAGCCGCGACGTTCGAGCAGGGCCACCGCCAGGGCATCGCCCATGGCCAGGGCCGCCGTGGTGCTGGCGGTGGGGGCCAAGCCCAGGGGGCAGGCCTCCTGGGTGACGCTGACATCGAGATTGACGTCGGCGCCCCGCGCCAGGGTGGAGCGCGGGTTGCCGGTGAGCCCGATCAGGGGCACCCCGAGGCGCTTGATCAGGGGCAGGATGAGCAGGATCTCCTCGGTCTCGCCGGAATTGGACAGGGCCAGGACGGCGTCATCGGCGGTGATCATGCCCAGGTCACCGTGACTGGCCTCCCCCGGGTGGACGAAAAAGGCCGGACTGCCGGTACTGGCCAGGGTGGCAGCGATCTTGCCCGCGATATGCCCGGACTTGCCCATGCCGAGCACGACGATGCGCCCCCGGCAGCCCAGCAGGAAATCACAGGCCCGGGCGAAGTTCGCGTCCAGACGCCCCGCCAGGGTCATAACGGCCTGGGCCTCGGTCTCCAGGACCGCCCGGCCCAAGGCGCACATCCGGTCGGCATGATCGGGATCGGCGGCGTTGATGGACGCTATTCTTGCCATGGGCGAGGATTGTTCCAGAGGCGTCAGGGGCATGCAAGGGTGGCGGGACCTGGGGAATCCGAAAAATGCTGGGCGCTGACGATACTCCATCGGTTGGGTCCAGCTTGACGATCCTGGCACCCAAGGCGGACAATTCGCCTCTTTTGTGAACATCCGTGCGCGGTTAATTCGGGTCCATGGAACCTCATTGCCCTCGCGATGCCCGCGAGGCTGGAAACTTGTCTGACATTCTCCTGGACGAAGTCGGCGACGATGTGCTGGTGCGCGTCCGGGGGCTGGTCTTCAGTCACGGGGGCCGGCGGATCTTCGATGGCGTCGATCTCGATCTCCCCCGGGGCAAGGTGACCGCGGTCATGGGTCCCAGTGGCACCGGCAAGACCACCCTGCTCAAGCTCATCGGGGGTCAGTTGCGCCCGGATGCCGGCCGCATCGAGGTCGACGGTCAGGATGTCCATGCCCTGTCCAAGGCCGAGCTGTTCCGCTTGCGCACCCGCATGGGCATGCTCTTCCAGAGCGGCGCCCTCCTGACCGACCTGAGCGTCTTCGATAATGTCGCCTATCCCTTGCGCGAGCACACCGCCCTGCCGGAATCCATGATCCGTAAACTGGTCCTGATCAAGCTCGAGGCCGTGGGGCTCCGAGGTGCCCGGGACCTGATGCCGAGCGAACTCTCCGGGGGCATGGCCCGGCGCGTGGCCCTGGCCCGGGCCATCGCCCTCGACCCGATGATGATCATGTACGACGAGCCCTTCACGGGTCAGGACCCGATCTCGATGGGGGTCCTGGTCAACCTGATCCGGCGCCTCAACGACGCCAGCCGCCTGACCAGCATCGTCGTCTCCCATGACGTGGCGGATACCCTGGCGATTGCCGATTACCTCTATGTCATCGCTGGCGGTCAGGTGATGGCCCGTGGCACCCCCGCCGAGATCCGCGCCAACCCCTCGGAGTGGCTGACCCAATTCCTGGAGGGGTTGCCGGACGGGCCGGTCCACTTCCATTATCCCGCCGCCGCCCTGGCGGCGGACCTGCTGGAGACGGCCTAGATCATGGTGGAGAGCCTCGCCCGCCTGGGCCACCTCGGTCTCCATGCCCTGGCCCGCATCGGCCGCGGCCATCTCCTGCTGCTTGGCATCCTCGGCGGACTGCCCAGTCTGGCGGCGCGGCCCCGCCTGCTGCTTGCCCAGGTTTATAATGTTGGCGTCCTCTCGGTCCTGATCATCGCCGTCTCCGGGCTCTTTGTCGGCATGGTGCTAAGCCTCCAGGGCCACTACGTCCTGTCCCAGTTTGGCGCCGCCGAGAGCCTGGGGGTCATGGTCGCCGCCTCCCTGGTGCGCGAACTCGGCCCCGTGGTCACCGCCCTGCTCGTGGCGGGCCGCGCCGGCTCGGCCTTGACCGCCGAGATCGGCCTGATGAAGGCCACCGAACAGCTTTCCGGCCTGGAGATGATGGCCGTCGATCCCGTCAAGCGCATCCTCACCCCGCGCTTTTTTGGCGGTCTGGTATCCATGCCCCTCCTCGCCGCCCTGTTCAGCGCCGTGGGGGTCATCGGCGGCTGGTTCGTCGGGGTCGGCCTCTTGGGGGTGGACGAGGGCGCCTTCTGGAGCCAGATGCAGAACAAGATCGATTTCCGCGAGGACATCGTCAATGGCGTCATCAAGAGCCTGGTGTTCGGCTGGGTGGTGACCTGGATCGCCCTCTTCGAGGGTCATGACGCCATACCGACCTCCGAGGGGGTGAGCCGCGCCACCACCCGCACCGTGGTGCACTCGGCCCTGGCGGTGCTCGGCCTGGACTTTGTGTTGACTGCCCTGATGTTCGGAGACTAGGACATGCCCCGTTTACGCACCCTCGAGATCCTGGTGGGGGCCTTCATGACGGCCGGGTTCCTCGCCCTCTTCTTCCTGGCCATGCAAGTCAGCAACCTCAGCGCCGATGTCGGTAGTGAGGGTTACCGCCTTCAGGCCCGCTTCGAGAATGTCGGCAGCCTCAAGGTGCGCGCCCCGGTGACCATCGCCGGGGTGCGGGTGGGACGGGTGGAGGCCATCGACTTCGACCCGCGGCGGTTCGAGGCCCTGGTGACTCTGCGGATGGACCCCCGCTACCGGCAGATCCCGGAGGACACCATCGCCAGCATCTTCACCGCGGGCCTGCTGGGCGAGCAATATATCGCCCTGGCTCCCGGCGGCAGCGAGGCCAACCTCGGGGATGGTGGCCTGCTGGAACATACCCAATCGGCCCTGGTCCTCGAACAGATGATCGGGCAGTTTCTCTTCAAGAAGGCGGAGGAAGGTTAAACATGAGGCGTTGGTGGTTATTGAGTTTCGCCCTTCTCCTCGGGGGGCTCCTCGGCGCCCCGGCCCGGGCGGCCCAGGACGATCAGGCGGCCAAGCTGGTGCGTGAGGTCAGCCAGGAGATGCTCGCGACCCTGGAGAAGCGGCGGGGGGAGGTGGATCGCAACCCCAGCCTGATCTTCGGGCTCGTCGACCAGATCGTGGTGCCCCATTTCGATTTCGAGAAGATCACCCAGCAGGCGGTCGGCAAGCACTGGCGCGATGCCACCCCGGCCCAGCGCCAGGGCCTGACCAACGGCTTTCGCGAGGTGCTGATCCGTACCTACGCCAAGGCCCTGCTCAACTACTCGGGTCAGGAGATCCGCTACCTGCCGGTCAAGCCCGGCCAGCGGGAGAATACGGTCACTGTCCCCACCGAGGTGCGGGAGCGCGGCGGGCCCGCGGTGCCCATCGATTACCGGATGTACGACAAGGACGGGAAGTGGCTGGTCTATGACCTGGTCGTCGACAACGTCAGCCTCATCGCCAATTATCGCGACAGCTTCAATACTGAGATTCGCCGCGATGGCATCGATGCCCTCATTCGCCACCTGGGCCAGATGAACCAGAAGGGCGAGGTGTGAGCACCGCCAGGCTCCTGTCCCTGGCCCCCGGCGGGGGTCAGCCCGGGGACCTGCCCGAGGGACGGGAGCGTTTCGCCCTGGAGGGCGTGCTCGACTTTGGGACCGTGCGCGCCCTGTTGCGGGAGGGGGAGCGGATGCTGGCGGGGGAGGGTCCCCTGGCGATCGACCTGGCGGCGGTCCACGAGGCCAACAGTGCCGGGCTGGCCCTGTTGCTGGAATGGATCGACCTGGCCAAACGTCGCGGCCGCCCGCTGCATCTCTACAATCTACCGGAATCCCTGGTCCATCTCGCTGAGCTGGCCAATCTCGGTCCCCTCTTGCCCCTGGCGGATGCCTGATGTCGCGGGGTCTTGCCGCGCATCGCGCCCCTGCCCGGGCAACCTAACGACCACGTCTTCAGACTGAACCTATCTGATGGATAAACTTCTCATCCAGGGCGGCGAGCGGCTCACCGGGGAGGTGCGCATCGCTGGCGCCAAGAACGCCGCCCTGCCCATCCTGGCCGGGACCCTGCTGGCCGAAGGGCCGGTGCACCTCACCAACGTCCCCCATCTGCGCGACATCACCACCACCCTGGAGCTTCTGGGCCGCATGGGCATGGACTTCACCCTGGGCGAGCGCATGACCATTCAGGCGGATGCCAGCCGGGTGCGGAACTTCTATGCCCCTTACGAGCTGGTGCGCACCATGCGCGCCTCCATCCTGGTGCTGGGGCCCTTGCTGACCCGCTTTGGCCAGGCCGAGGTCTCGCTGCCCGGGGGCTGCGCCATCGGCGCCCGGCCGGTCAATCTGCACATCGACGGCCTGCGCGCCATGGGGGCGGAGATCAGCGTCGGTCAGGGCTACATCCACGCCCAGGCCAAGCGGCTCCATGGCGCCCGCCTGGTCCTGGACCTGGTCACCGTCACCGGTACCGAGAACCTAATGATGGCGGCGACCCTGGCGGAGGGCGAGACCCTGATCGAGAACGCCGCCCGGGAGCCCGAGGTGGTGGACCTGGCGGACTTCCTCAACGGCATGGGGGCCCGCATCGAGGGGGCCGGGACCGATCGCATCCGCATCCAGGGCGTGGAGCGGCTGGTGGGGGGCAGCCACCGCATCCTGCCGGACCGGATCGAGGCCGGGACCTTCCTGGTGGCGGCGGCCATGACCGGCGGCCGGGTCCTGCTTCGGGACATGCGCCCGGACCTGCTGGACGCCGTCCTCGGCAAGCTGCGCGAGACGGGGGCCGAGCTCGACACCGGCCCGGACTGGATCAGCCTCGACATGCGGGGCCAGCGGCCCCGGGCCGTCAATATCCACACCGCCCCCCACCCGGCCTTTCCCACGGACATGCAGGCCCAGTTCTGCGCCCTCAACAGCATTGCCGAGGGTGTCGGCGCCATCAGCGAAAACGTCTTCGAGAACCGCTTCATGCACGTCCCGGAATTGCAGCGCATGGGGGCGGAGATCGCCCTGGAAGGTAATGTCGCCATCTGCCGCGGGGTGCCGCGCCTGACCGGGGCGCCGGTCATGGCCACGGACCTGCGCGCCTCCGCCGGCCTGGTGCTGGCGGGGCTGGTGGCCGAGGGCGAGACCCTCATCGACCGCATCTACCACCTGGATCGGGGCTACGACAACATCGAGGAGAAGCTGTCGGGCCTGGGCGCCATCATTCGCCGCGTCCACTGACCCCGGAGCCCGGCCATGGCCTTTGCCGCCCCTCTCACCATCGCCCTTTCCAAGGGCCGGATCTTCAAGGAGACCCTGCCGTTGCTGGCCCATGCCGGCATCGCGGCCCTGGAGGATCCCGAAACCAGCCGCAAGCTGATCCTGGCGACCACCCAGCCAAACATCAAACTGATCATCGTCCGCGCCAGCGACGTGCCGACCTATGTCCAGTACGGCGCCGCCGACCTGGGGGTCGCCGGCAAGGATGTCTTGCTGGAACATGGTGGCGAGGGCCTCTACGAGCCCCTGGACTTGGGTATCGCCCGCTGCCGCCTGATGGTGGCCGGGATTCCCCAGCAGGTTACCGAGGACACTCCTGGTGGTTCCGCGCCTCCAGTATTTTCGGGGGCCGAAGGTACATCCGATCATTCCGGCGCGGCGGGAGCCCGGAGGGGGGGGGACTTTAGTCCCGATCAGGCACCGGCCACTCTTCCTCCCTCCCCCCTCGCGGGGGAGGGCCGGGGAGAGGGGGATCAGGGCCTTGGCCATGCCCGCCTGCGCATCGCCACCAAATACGTCAGGTGCGCCGAGCGCCACTTCGCCGCCAAGGGTCAGCAGGTGGAGGTCATCAAGCTCTATGGTTCCATGGAACTGGCGCCCCTGGTAGGCCTGGCGGACCGCATCGTCGACCTGGTCGAGAGTGGCAACACCCTCAAGGCCAATGGCCTGGTGCCTCTGGAGCACATCGTCGACATCAGTTCCCGCCTGGTGGTCAACAAGGCCGCCTGGAAGATGAAGCATGCCAGCGTCATGGCCCTGCTCACCGCCCTGCGCGAGGCGGTCAAGCAGCGCCAGGCCGCCCAGGATCAATCGAGGTAAGGCACATGGCCGACATTCGCCGACTATCCACCGCTGACGCGGACTTTTCCGCCCAACTTCAGGCCCTGCTGGCCTGGGAGTCCGTCTCCGACGCCCGGGTCCAGGGAACCGTGGACACCATCATCCGCGACCTGCGGGCTCGCGGTGACGAGGCTCTGCTGGAATACACCCGCCGCTTCGACCGCTGGGAGCCCGCCCGCGCGGCGGACCTGGAGATCCCGCAGGCCCGGTTGGCCCAGGCCTGGGAGGCCATCCCCGCCGCCCAGCGCGTCGCCCTGGAGACGGCGGCGGGGCGCATCCGCGCCTACGCGGAACACCAGGCCCTGTCCGGCTGGAGTTACGTCGAGGCCGACGGCACTCTCCTCGGCCAGAAGGTCACGCCCCTGGACCGGGTGGGGCTCTATGTCCCCGGCGGCAAGGCGGCCTATCCCTCCTCGGTGCTGATGAACGCCATCCCCGCCAAGGTGGCCGGGGTGGCGGAACTGATCATGGTGGTGCCCACCCCCGCCGGGGAACTGAACGAGCTGGTGCTGGCCGCGGCCCACGCCGCCGGCGTCGACCGCGTCTTCGCCGTCGGCGGCGCCCAGGCGGTGGCGGCCCTGGCCTATGGCACCGCCACGGTGCCGGCGGTGGACAAGATCGTCGGCCCAGGCAACATCTATGTCGCCACCGCCAAGCGTGCCGTCTTCGGCCAGGTGGGCATCGACATGGTGGCCGGCCCCTCGGAGATCCTCATCCTCTGCGACGGCGGCACGGCCCCGGAGTGGATCGCCATGGACCTCTTCTCCCAAGCCGAGCACGACGAGGACGCCCAGTCGATCCTCGTCGCCTGGGACCCGGCCTATCTCGACCGGGTGGTCGCCGCCATCGATCGCCTCTTGCCGACCATGGAGCGCCAGGCGATCATCGCCGCCGCCCTGCGCGCCCGCGGCGCCCTGATCCTGGCCCGCGATCAGGACGAGGCCGCGGCCCTGGCCAACCAGATCGCCCCGGAACACCTGGAGCTCTCCGTGGCCGATCCCGAGACCCTGGCCGGGCGCATCCGTCACGCGGGGGCCATCTTCATGGGCCGGCATACCGCCGAAGCCCTGGGGGACTATTGCGCCGGCCCCAACCATGTCCTCCCCACCTCGCGGACGGCCCGCTTCTCCTCCCCCCTGGGGGTCTACGACTTCCAGAAGCGCTCAAGCCTGATCATGGCCTCCGCCACCGGGGCCGCCACCCTGTCACACACGGTCTCGGTCCTGGCGCGGGGCGAGGGGCTCACCGCCCATGCCCGCTCCGCCGAATACCGCGGCGAAGGGTCCCGTGGCTGAGGGCGGGGAACCAACCATGCAACACCTCGTCGACCGCCTGGTCCGCCCCGAGATCCTGGCCCTGACCGCCTACCAGGTCCACGACGCCACGGGCCTCATCAAGCTGGACGCCATGGAGAACCCCTACGGCCTGCCGGAGGGCCTGCGCCAGGAGTGGCTGGAGGTCCTCGCCGGCGTGGATGTCAACCGCTATCCGGACCCCCGCGGCACCCGCCTGGCCCAGGCCCTGCGCGCGGCCCTGGGCATCCCGGCGGACATGGCCCTGCTGCTGGGCAACGGCTCCGACGAGATCATCCAGATGCTGTGCCTGACCCTGGCGCGGCCCGGCGGCAAGGTGCTGTCGGTGGACCCAGGCTTCGTCATGTTCCGCATGATCGCCCGCTTCGCCGGCATGGATTACGTGGGCGTGCCCCTGCGGGCCGACGACTTCGCCCTGGACACAGCGGCGGTGCTGGCGGCCCTGGAGCGGGAACGCCCGGTCCTGACCTTCCTCGCCTATCCCAACAACCCCACCGGCAACCTCTTCGACGCCGCGGCCCTGGCGGAGATCATCGCCGCCGCCCCTGGCCTGGTGGTGGTGGACGAGGCCTACGCCCCCTTCACCGACGCCAGCTTCATGGCGCGCCTGGGGGACTGGCCCAACCTGCTGGTCATGCGCACCGTCTCCAAGATGGGCCTGGCCGGCCTGCGCCTAGGCCTGCTGGCCGGCCCCCACGCCTGGCTCGACCAGATCGACAAGACCCGGCTGCCCTACAACATCAATGTCCTCACCCAGGTCAGCGCCGCCTTTGTCCTGGGCCACAAGGCCCGCTTCGACGCCCAGACCCGGCTGATCCGCCAGGAACGCACCCGCCTGTTCGCGGGCCTGGACGCGCTGCCCGGGGTCCAGCCTTACCCCAGCGAGGCCAATTTCATCCTCATCCGCTGCGCCCCCGGTCGCGCCGATGAACTCTTCCAGGCCCTCAAGGCCCGTGGCATCCTCATCAAGAACCTCAATGGCGCCCATCCCTTGCTCGCGGACTGCCTGCGCGTAACCGTGGGCACGCCGGAGGAGAACGACGCCTTCCTGGCCGCGCTCAAGGCCTCGCTTTGACCGGGACACAGGCCAGGCCCTCCAGGCGGGCCTGCCTGATGGACTGGTGAGGGTGGTCGAGTTGCATACCAATGGAAATCACCTCTCTATTCCTCCCCGGCGTGCAATTCGATCAGTCGTGAGGCCGCCTCCAGCCCCAGGCGCAGCGACCATTCCATGGCGTCGGCGAAGAAGTTCGCGAGGGGCACCAGATCACCCGCATCCGCGAAGGCGATCACCGTCAAGTAGCGCTGCCGGTCGCGGCTCTTGACCACCAAGGGTGGCAGGCCGATCCGCAACAGGACATAGTTGAGCAGCAGGCGGACGACGCGCCCGTTACCGTCATCAAAGGGATGGATGCGCACAAAGTCGTGATGCAGCCGGGCCAGGAGTGCCGGCAAGGCAAGCGTTGGCCCCTCCAGTTCGGTGCGCAGCCAGCTCACGAGATCCGCCATGCGGGCCGGTGTTTCTTCAGGGGCGGCAAAATAAAAGATCTCGCCGGTGGCGGTCACGACGTGATTCGGCTGAGTCTTGTAGCGTCCGGGTTCGATCCATTTCCGGGTCGGTTCTCCCTCCGGCGTTTCCGCCGCGCGCCAGAATCCCTCCTTGAGGAGGATGCGGTTCAGGTCGCGGATATCGCCTTCCGTCAGGGGGCGCCCCTCCTGGGCCAGGGTCCAGACCAGTTCAATGGCGACATCGTGTCCGCGCATCTCCTCGTATTCACGCAGCAGATGCTCCCCCCGGGTGCGACCGTGAATCAGCAGCAACAGGGTTTCGCCGTAGGTCAGCGTGTTGCCCTCGATGTGGTTGGAGTTGTAGTTCCACTCGATGCGCAGGCGCTGCCAGAGTCGGCCCTCGTTGGCCGCGGGCAGGGGTTGCGCGGCCAGCCAGTCGTAGGCGAGTTGACGCAGATCTTCCGGAAGAGGGTCGATCCAAGGGATTGCCGTGTTCATGCTGGAAGCTCCTTTACTCGATGGTGAGCCGCCACAGGCAGGTGCGCGGCCAGCGCATCGGGCCGCGTTTCTGGGATTTTAGTCCCGGGATGCGCTAACCGAATCCTCTTCACCGTCCCGCTATCTTAGGGGCTGTCGCCAATTCGGGGCTCATGAAAATTTGGGCGTATCCAACCGGAGCGCGGAAAACAAAAGCCCCGGCCCACCTTGCGGTGGTGCCGGGGCTTGATTTTGGCCAACGCACCGGGGTCTGCTCAGACCGCTGCCAGAATTCGATACAGCGGGTCGCGGTTCGCCCCCGGTCGCCGGCCGGCGCCTGGGGTGGCCAGGCGCTCGCCTTCGCTCAGGTTCAGGAGCGTTCGTTCAGCCACTTGCCGATGGCGGGGGTGACTTCCTTCTGCGCCTTGCCGCTGACGTAGATGCCGATGTGGCCGCCGGGGAAGGCCAGTTCGGTGTAGTCCTTGCTGCCGGTGCGGCCGCCCAGGGCGCGGGAGGCATCCGGTGGCACCAGGTGATCCTGGAGGGCGTAGATGTTCAGCAACGGACAGGCGACGTTGGTCAGGGACACCTCATGGTTGCCGATCACCAGGCCGCCGTTGATGAGGACGTTCTTCTGATAGAAGTCCTTGATGAATTGGCGGAAGGTCTCGCCGGCCTGGTCGGGGCTGTCGAAGATCCACTTTTCCATGCGCAGGAAGTTCTTGATCTTGTCCGGGTCGTCCAGGACGTCGACCATGTTGACGTACTTCTGACCGGTGAGGCTGAAGGGCTTCAGGGAAAGGAAGGTCCAGTTCAGGATTTCCCCGGGGATGTTGCCCATGGTATCGACCGCCAGGTCGACGTCCATGTGCTGGACCCAGGCCGAGAGCAGGTTGTCCGGGGTCTGGAAGTCCACGGGGGTGACCATGGTCACCAGGTTCTTGACCTTTTCCGGGTGCATGGCGGTGTAGCAGAGGCTGAAGGCGCCGCCCTGGCAGATGCCAAGGATATTGATGGCCTCCAGGCCATGGCTTTCGCGGATGAAGTCGATGCAGTTGTCGAGATAACCGTTGAGATAGTCGTCAATGGTCAGGGCCCGGTCGGCATGATCCGGGTAACCCCAGTCGATCAGGTAGACGTCCTGACCGGTAGCCAGCAGGCCCTTGATGGTCGAGCGATCTTCCTGGATGTCGGTCATGTAGGGCCGGTTGACCAGGGCGTAGACGATCAGCAGGGGGACCGGATTGCGCTTGACGCCTTCCGGGGCCTGGTAGCGATAGAGCTTCAGCTTGTCTTCCCGATAGACGACCTCCCGGGGGGTGACCCCGGTGTCGATCTTCTCGGCGTTGAGCAGGTTCTCCATGCCCTGGCCCAGCTTGCGGCTGTAGTCGAGCATTTCCTCGGAGAGCTTGTCGGGACGGATGTCAATGGGCAGCATCATGATGGTTTCTCCTCCGGGGCTCACTGGTCAGCCGGGGCGGGCGTGACGGGCTTCTTGCGAACGACGGTACGCTTCACGGGGTCAGCGGCGCTCTGCGCCAGGGCCGGGCGGAGTCCCGGGCTGGTGGCGGCCACGTCCTGACCGCTCAGGGCCGCGACTTGCAGTTGCAGGGCGTGCAACTCCTTGCGTAGGGCCTTGTTCTCGCGGCGGACCTGCTGAACGCGGTCCTGAAGGGTCCGCAACTCGTTGCGGGTCGGCATGTTCATGGCGCCCAGACTTTCGTCGACCATGATGGACATGCGCTGCTTGAGGGCCATCTGGGCATTGACCAGGTGACCGTGAATCCGGGCATATTCGGCGCTCTGGACATCCTCGGCGTAGACGTCTTCACAGCAGCCCACCCAAGTGTCATAGAGGCCGCGGGCCGAGTCGATGACCTTATCCGAGGCTTGCAGCCGCTCCAGGGTGGCGCGCATGCGCTGGATGGACTTCATGCCCATGCCGGAGAAGAAGGACAGGTACTCCTGCAGGGCCTTCTGGTAGTCCAAGCTGCGGCGGATCAGGTCCTGATACTGGGACTGCTCCTCCCGGGTGTAGCCGAGACCGGGGGCGGAAAGGACCTTGTCCACGGTGCTGGCGGGGGCGTGGGGCATGTTCCGCAGCAGGTCGCCCGGGATGGGGCTGAGGGAGGACATCATGCGTTGCCAGTTGTCGTAGGGCAGTTCCCAAAAGGCCATCATCTTATGCAGGGCCTGATCGCCCTGCTCCTGGCCGCCCATGAAGGCCTGCTGCATGCCGTCCAGGGTCTTGGTCAGGGCGGACCAGCCATCGGTGGCCGAACCGCCAAACTGGGGCAGGTTGTGGGTGAAGGTGTCGGCCATGCGGAAGAACATCTTGCCCTGTTCCATCATCCGCTCCATGAAGGTGCGGGACAGGTCGGGGGTGGCGGGGGCGAAGGCCTTCCACCACTGATCCATGGCGGATTCCCACGGGTTGGTCGCGGGGGCCTGGGCGCCCATCGCCTTACGGCTCAGGTCGGTCCACTGCTCCCAGTATTTTTGCTGAAGGCTCAGCCAGTCTTCGGTCATGGTTACTCTCCTCGTTGGGGTATGGAAAACAAGCTATCACGGAAAATTGTGCAGTGCAACAAAAGCCGCTTTGACATATAGTAGCCAGGTCAGCTTCAGGGCTGTCTTCTGGAGCTATGAAATTGAGAGGAACTTCTCCAATGCGCGAAAAAATCGTGATTGTCGACGCTGGCCGCACCGCCGTGGGCACCTTCGGCGGCAGTCTCTCCTCCTTGCCAGCCCCCGAGATGGGCGCGACGGTCATCAAGGCCCTGCTGGAGCGTACCGGGATCAAGCCCGAGCAGGTCGACGAGGTCATCCTCGGCCAGGTGCTCACCGCCGGCTCCGGCCAGAATCCGGCCCGCCAGACCACGCTCAAGGCCGGCCTGCCCGTCGCGGTGCCCGCCCTGACCATCAACAAGGTCTGCGGTAGCGGCCTCAAGGCGGTCCACCTGGCCATGCAGGCGGTGGCCTGTGGCGACGCCGAGATCGTCATCGCCGGCGGCCAGGAGAGCATGACCCGCTCCGGCCATGTCCTCCCGGGTTCTCGCGACGGCGTGCGCATGGGCGACTGGAAGATGCAGGACACCATGATCGTCGATGGTCTGCAATGCGCCTTCAACGGCTATCACATGGGCGTCACCGCCGAGAACATCGCCAAGAAGTACGGCTTTAGCCGCCAGGCCCAGGACGAGTTCGCCGCCGCCTCCCAGCAGAAGGCCGAGGCCGCCCAGAAGGCCGGCCGCTTCGACGCGGAGATCGTCCAGGTGAGCATCCCCCAGCGCAAGGGTGACCCCCTGGTCTTCGCCGCCGATGAGTTCCCCCGGCACGGCACCACCGCCGAGTCCCTGGCCAAGCTGCGTCCGGCCTTCGACAAGGAAGGCACCGTCACCGCCGGCAATGCCTCCGGGATCAATGATGGCGCCGCCATCGTCATCGTCACCACCGAGTCCAAGGCCAGGGAACTGGGCCTGGAGCCCCTGGCGACCATCGTCGCCTTCTCCAGTGCCGGCGTCGACCCCGCCATCATGGGCACGGGCCCCATCCCCGCCACCACCCAGTGCCTGGAGAAGGCCGGCTGGAGCGTGGCGGACCTGGACCTGGTGGAGGCCAACGAGGCCTTTGCCGCCCAGGCCATGTCGGTCAATCACGACCTGGGCTGGGACCTGAGCAAGGTCAACGTCAACGGCGGGGCCATCGCCATTGGCCATCCCATCGGCGCCTCCGGGGCCCGCGTCCTGGTCTCGCTGCTCTACGAGATGAAGCGCCGGGACGCCAAGAAGGGCCTCGCGACCCTCTGTATCGGCGGTGGTCAGGGTGTCGCCCTGGCCGTGGAACGTTCCTAAACTCATGAGGGGGGTGCGTCGCCCCCCTGAGCATGAAAGCCTAATCAATCTCCAGGGACGGAGACCGCCTCGGGATGGGCGAACGTGCAATCCGTGGCCTAGCCGGCCCCTGGGGCCGGCGGGGTCCGGGCTGGCCCTCACTCACTACCGCAGCCACCTCGGAGGCGTTATCGATCCATGTCCAGTGAACGCATCATCAAGAAATACCCCAATCGCCGCCTCTATGACACCGAGGTAAGCCGTTACGTCACCCTCGACGATGTGCGCGCGCTGGTCATGGAGGGCGTCGAGTTCCGGGTGCTGGACACGAACAACGAGGACATCACCCGGGCCATCCTCCTGCAGATCATGCTCGAGGAGGAAAGCGGCGGCGAACCCCTCTTTAGCGCCCAGATGCTCGCCCAGATCATCCGCTTTTACCGCGGGACCCTACAGGGCATGCTGTCCCGCTACATGGAACGGTCCCTCGATCTCTTCGTCAAGCAACAGCATCAGTTGCGCGAGACCTGGGGCGAGACCCCCCTGGATGCCATGGCCCGCCTGGCCCAGCGCAATGTCGATATCTGGGCCGATCTGCAGAACGAATTCCTGCGCGCCGCTGGCTACAAGAAGCGTTCCGACGTCGACGGCAAGCCCTGACCGGGGCTAAAACCTCCCCCGATCCTCCCTAGCGAGGCCGGCGACTGACCCGCGGCCTCTGGCCGTCGCTTGTCTCCGGCCCTTCTCCTTCTCCAGCGAAAAAAGGTGTTGACAGTGGGCAACGGGCCGGATATTGTGCGCTGCAACAAATGCTGCGCCGCACAAAAGGCGAACCCCCAAACCCCACTAGGAGCATAGCCATGACCGCTAAAGACAGCCTGACCGCCATGAACGAAATGACCTCCAAGGGCGCCGATCGCCTGAGCAGCCTGGGCGACCTCAACCTCAAGGTCTGGGAGAAGCTCGCCGCCCGCCAGCTCGAGGCCCTGAACCTCATGATGGAGCAGAGCGTCCGCCAGATGAAGATTGCCAGCGAGGCCAAAGGGTATAATGAATTCGTCAAGGCCCAGGTCGAGATGGCCAAGGAAGCCAGCGAGCGCATGATGGAAGAGGTCCGTACCAACATGTCGCTGGCCAACGAAGTCCGTGACGAGTACCGCGCCTGGGCCCAGGCCGGCATGTCCGAAATGACTGCCGAAATCAAAAAGAGTGTCGCCTCGGCGTCCTAATTCTAATTCGGGAGTTCTCTGAAAATGGCGCAACCAATGCGTGTGGCTCTGGTGACCGGCGGAATTGGCGGTATCGGTACCTCCATCTGCCAGCGGCTGGCTAAAGACGGGATGCGGGTGGTGGCCAATTACCACCCGATGGAACAGGAGCAGGCGGAGGCCTGGCTGGCCGCCCGCCAGGCGGAAGGTCTGGATATCTCCATCGCGGTCGGTGACGTCTCCTCCTGGGACGATACCCAGCGCATGATCGCCGAGGTGGTGGAAAAGGCCGGTCCCGTGGACGTATTGGTCAACTGCGCCGGAATCACACGGGACAAGACCTTCAAGCGCATGGAACTGGCGCAGTGGGAGGCGGTCATCAACGTTAACCTGAACTCGGTGTTCAACGTTACCCGCCCGGTGTGGGATGGCATGCTGGAGCGCGGTTTCGGCCGCATCATCAACATCTCCTCTGTCAATGGTCAGCGTGGCCAGTTCGGTCAGGCCAACTACTCGGCGGCCAAGGCCGGCATGCATGGCTTCACCATGGCCCTGGCCCAGGAAGGCGCCACCCGCGGCGTGACGGTCAATACCATCTCCCCCGGCTATGTCGAGACCGCCATGACCCTGGCGATGCGGGACGATGTTCGCGAGAGCATCATCTCCGGCATCCCCATGCGGCGCATGGCCCAGCCGGAAGAGATCGCCGCCGCCATCGCCTTCCTGGCCTCCGATCAGGCCAGCTACATCACCGGGGCCAATATCCCGGTCAACGGCGGCCTTTTCATCCATTAAGTGGCGCGCGGGCCTGGCGGTCGACCCATGTTCCCGCCCCGGGCCTTTTCAGTGGCGCCGCCGCTCCTGCCAATGGTGAGCGGTGGTGCCCAACGGACCTTTCCCGTAAAGGTCCACCCTATTCCCCCGGCCGCGCCTGGCGCGTCCGGCCTCCACCGTGGTGACGCATGACGCCCACGGCGGCAACAGGTCCTCCTCGTCTCTCTCAATCATTGAGAAGAGCTTTAGCCCGGCACCCCGCCGGGCTTTTTTTTATTTCAATAAGTTATAAAATTGGCCTCGGCCGAAATGACACCTACCGCCAGTATACGGACCGCGACTGCGCGCTGGGAATATTCGACGGTGAAGGGATGACACAGACGAACCAGGCTGTCGGCATGAGGACAAGTTAATGAACATCAGGCATCGGGCGCTTCCATTGGGCATGGCCGCCGCCGTCGCCGTCGCTGCGGTGGCCTACTGGTGGCAGCACGACGGCAACCAGGCACCGGAGCACATTGCCAGCGGCAACGGTCGCATCGAAGCGGTGGAG
>JAHDND010000009.1 GCA_018435665.1 Candidatus Thiosymbion sp.
AGGGGCGTAATGGACCACAAGAGCCACTCAGAATACCCAAAATGAGCCCAAAAACGGGTTAAAACGGGCTGCTAAGTCAAAAATGACGCTCTCCAAGGGCGGAAAGAGAGAAATCGGGTCATTCTTCAGCGTTTCCTTAGCGTCGGCGGAATCTAGTACCAAGTGCAACACCTGCTAGTGAACGGAGCCTGCGCGAGTCAATTACCGGGTTTGGGGTAAATCACTTTTCGCTCTTCCCTGGGACGGGAATTCCCGGGGCGGGTAACGCCTGGCCCGGGTTTCGGCCGTGGCCGTCAGCCGCCTCGCGGACGGGGCGGAAGGAGCGGCGATGGATAGGGCTGGGTCCCAGGGCACGCAGGGCGGCCAGGTGGTCGGCGGTGGGATAACCCTTGTGACTGGCCAGGCCATAGCCGGGATAGAGGGCATCCAGGCGGACAAGTTCCCGGTCCCGGGCGACCTTGGCCAGGATGGAGGCGGCGGCAATGGCCGCCACCTTGCCATCGCCGCCGACGATCGCCTGGACGGGACACTCTAGGGCCGGGCACCGGTTACCATCCACTAGGGCCAGGTCCGGGACGCGGCTCAGGCCAAGGACGGCACGCCGCATGGCCAGGAGGCTGGCCTGCAGGATATTCAGGGCGTCGATCTCCGCCGGGCTGGCCGAAGCGACGGACCAGGCCAGGGCCCGGGCCTGGATCTCGGTCTCCAGGGCCGCGCGGCGCGCGGCGCTCAGCCGCTTGGAATCCGCCAGACCGGCGATGGGCCAGTCAGGGTCCAACATGACGGCCGCCGCGGTGACCGGCCCCGCCAGGGGACCACGGCCGGCCTCATCGATACCCGCCATCCCGCTGGCGCTAGCCCAGAGGTCCTGTCCCGGGGAGAGCAGTGCGATCATTGTTCCTCACTCCAACCAGGGCCTCAGCCCTGGTTCTACCCCGGCGACACGCGCAACGTTCGGGACCCTGGGGTGCTCAGCGCTCGGGGACCAGTTCCAGCAGGGCCCGGGCCGCCTCCTGGCTGGCGCCCCGGCGCAGATCGCGATGGATGCGGCCATAGGTGGCGCGGATGGTAGCGACACGTTCCGGGTCCTCCAGCAAGGCCAGCAGGGCCGGTCCCATCAGCTCGGCCCGGCAGCGGTCCTGGAGGAACTCGGGGGCCAGTTCCTCCCCCGCCAGCAGGTTCGCCATGGCCACATGCGGGACCTTGATCAGCTTGAGGGTCTTGACCAGCCAGTAGGTCAGGGGATCGACCCGGTAGCCCACCACCAGCGGGCGCTGGAGCAGCAGGGCCTCCAGGGTGGCGGTGCCCGAGGCGGACAGGACCAGATCGGCGGCGGTCATGGCCTCCCGCCCCTGGCCGTCGACCAGGGTCAGGGCGGTGGCGGTTGCCGAGGCGGTCAGGGCAAAACGGGCCTCCAGCCCACTTTCCACCAGGATCTTCTCGAACAAGCCACGCAGGCGCGGCGACACCAGGGGGACGACGAGGCGCAGGTCGGGCCGGCGGGCCAGGCACCAGGCCGCCGTCTCCAGGAAGGGCCGGGCCAGGAGACCGACCTCGCTGGCCCGACTGCCGGGCAGAAGGGCGATGACCGGCCCCGCCGGCGGCAGGCCCAGGGCCTGGCGGGCGGCGGCGCGGTCGGTCTCCAGGGGGATGTCATCCGCCAGGGGGTGACCGATGTAGCGCACCGGCACCCCCCGCTCCCGCAGGAAGGGCTCCTCGAAGGGGAAGATGCTCAACACCAGGTCCACCGCCCGGCGCAGCCCCTTGACCCGCCCCGGACGCCAGGCCCAGACCGTGGGACTGACCAGGTGGGCGGTGGGGATGCCGGCCCGACGCAGGCGCCGCTCCAGGGTCAGGTTGAAATCCGGGGCGTCGACGCCGACGAACAGGTCCGGCGGCTGGGCGAGGAAGTAGTCCCCGAGTTGGCGGCGCAGGCGCAACACCTCGGGCAGATGGCGCAGGACGGCGACCAGGCCCATCACCGCTAGGCGCTCCTGATCGACCAGGGTTGCACAGCCCGCGGCCTGCATGCGCGGACCGGCGACGCCGATGAAGCTCGCGTCCGGGCGCAGTTCCCGCAGGGCACGGATGAGGCTGGCCGCCAACTGGTCGCCAGAGGGCTCGTTGGCGACGATGCCGATGCGCAGCCCGGGACCGGGATTCAGCGGACGAAACCCCGGGGGCTGGTGGCGCAGAAGTCCGCCAGGCGGTCCACCTCCGGACTGCCTAGGGCGCGCATGGCCACCAGGGCCTCCTCTAGCCGCTGGCGGGACTTGTAGAGCAGGCGGTAGCCTTGCTTGATGGCGGCGATGGCGGCGGGGCTGAAGGCGCGCCGCCGCAGTCCCTCGCTATTGATCCCCCGGGGCCGGGCTGGATGGCCGTTGACCAGGACGAAGGGGGGAATATCCTGGGAGACCACGGAGCCCCCGCCGGAGAAGCAGTGGGCGCCGATGCGACAGAACTGATGGATGATGGTGAAGCCGCCGAGGATGGCCCAGTCCTCGACCTTGACGTGACCCGCCAGGGTCACGGCGTTGGCCATGATGACGTTATCGCCGACCTCACAGTCGTGGGCGACGTGGACATAGGCCATGAAGAGGTTGTCGCTACCGATCCGGGTCACCCCGGCGTCCTGGTGGGTGCCGCGGTGCAGGGTGACGAACTCGCGCACCACGTTGCGATCGCCAAGCTCCAGGAAGGTCTCCTCCCCGGCGTATTTCTTGTCCTGGGGGTCCTCGCCCACGGAGGCGAACTGGAAGATGTGGTTGTCCCGCCCAATGCGGGTGGGTCCCCGCAGCACGGCATGGGGGCCGACGCGGGTGCCACGACCGATCCGGACCCCGGGGCCGATGACGGCGTAGGGACCGACCTCGACCCCCGCCTCGAGTTCGGCGGCCGGATCGATGAGGGCCGTGGGGTGGATCATGCCTAGAAGTCCTTGGCGGTGCACATGATGTCGGCGGAGGCGGCCAGCTTGCCATCGACCATGGCCTCGCCGGTGAACATCCAGATGCCGCGCCGGACGGCGCGCAGCTTGACCGTCATGATGAGCTGATCGCCGGGTTCCACCGGACGCTTGAAGCGCGCCTTGTCGATGCCGACGAAGTAGTAGAGCTTGGAACCGACCTCGTCCGGCCGGGACTCCATGGCCAGGAGCCCGGTGGCCTGGGCCAGGGCCTCGATGATGAGGACCCCGGGCATGATGGGCTTGACCGGGAAATGGCCGGTGAAGAAGGGCTCGTTGAAGGTGACGTTCTTGAGGGCGACCAGATAATCGTCGACCTGGTAATCCAGGACCTTGTCGACCAGCAGGAAGGGGTAGCGGTGCGGCAGGTGGCTGAGGACCTCATGGATGTCCATCGTGTTCAAGGTTGTCTCCCTAAGGTGAGGGGCTCGGGGTGGGACGCGGCCGCGAACCGGCTAATCCGGTTCCCGTTCCGGGCTTGGGGTCGAGGGTGGGGATGCGGCGGCGGGGGCCTCGGCGGTAGCCGGGGGGACCGCGCTCAGGGTGGCCAGCACGGCCTCCAGGTGCTTGACCCGCCGGGTCAATTCGTCGAGGTGACGGAAGCGGGCGGCATTCTTGCGCCATTCGGCGTTGGGCATGGCGGGGATCCCGCTGCTATAGACCCCGGGTTCCGGGAGGGAGCGGGTGACCATGGCCATGCCGGTGAAATGGACGTTGTCGCCGATCTCCAGGTGGCCGGCCATGCCCACCGCCCCGCCGATGGTGCAATCGTTGCCGATGCGGGTGGAACCGGAGATCCCGGAGCAGGCGGCCATGGCGGTGTTTTCGCCGATGCGGCAGTTGTGGCCGATCTGGATCAGGTTGTCGATCTTGGCCCCGGCGGCGATCACCGTGTCCTCCAGGGCGCCGCGATCGACGCAGCTATTGGCGCCAATCTCGACATCATCGCCGATCTCCACGCTGCCGAGCTGCGGCATGCGGAACCAGCGCCGACCGTCCCGGGCGAAGCCAAAACCATCGCGACCGATGACGCACCCCGGCTGGAGCAGGGCACGTTGGCCAATACGCACCCCGGGGCAGAGGGTCACCCGGGCCACCAGTCGCGCCTCGGCGCCGACCCGACAGCGGGCGCCGACGAGGGAGCCCGGGCCGATGAAGGCCCCGGGGCCGATCTCGGCCTCGGCCTCCACCACCGCGCAGGGACCGATCCAGGCGCTGGGGTCCACACGGGCGGTCTCATCGACCACGGCGCTGGGGTGCCGGCCCTGGGGCGCCGCGGTTGGGGGGTGCAGGAGCCAGCCGGCGTGGGCATAGGCCAGGTAGGGGTTGTCACCAACCAGGGTTGGCGCCGGGCTAAGGGCCTGGTTCGCCGGGGCGAGGATGACGGCACCGGCCCGGGTGGCGGCCAGGGCCTCACGGTACTTCCTGTCGGCGTAGAAGCAGAGGTCCCCCGGCCCGGCCGCGGCCAGGGGGGCGATGCGGGCGACCCGGGCGGCGGGGTCCCCAGCCAGGGTCAGCCCGAGGCGTCGGGCGAGTTCGCCGAGGGAGTATTCCAAGGTCCTGGACCGCCGGGGCTGGGCTTGATGGGACGGGGAAGGTCGGGGCAGCCGCGTCAGGCCTACTTGGCCTGGTGCTTGGCCCGCATCCGTTCCACCACCTCGTCCGAGATGTTGATGCGTTCGCTGAAGTAGAAGACGTCCTTGCCGCTGACGATCAGGTCGATGCCGCGCTCCTTGGCCAGTTCGGTCACCACCTCCTCGACCTGCTTGCCGAGCTTGGTGCGCATCTCGTTCTGGCGCAGGGTCAGGTCCTCGCGGGCCTCGCCCTGGGCGTACTTGAGCTTGCGGTCGCGGTTGCGGATGTCGTTGGTCAGGCGCTGGACTTCGTCATTGCCCATCAGGGGGGCATCCCGCTCCAGCCGCTCCTGGAGGGCGGTGAGCTCCTCCTGCTGTTCCCGCAGCTTCAACTCCCGCTCGGCCACGGCTCGCTGGAGCTCATTGCGCGCCTGCTCGTACTGGGGGGAGCGCTCGACGATGCGATCCGGGTCGATGGCGCCGATGACATAGTTCACGGCAGGGGCGGGGCCCGCCGCGCCGAGCAGGGCCGCGCCCAGGGCGACGGCCGGGAGGGGAAACCGCTTCATCATCAGCATCCTCTGTCGCTGGGGCTTGACGTGCCGACCGGCCTAGAAGTTCTGCCCGAGGCCGAACTGGAAGATTTGGGTATCGTCACCCTCCTGCTCGTTCATGGGGTAGGCCGCGCTGGCGAAGATGACGCCGACGGGGGACAGCCAGACCAGGGACACACCGGCGGAATAGCGCAGATCGCCCAGGTCAAAGCCATCGGGGGCGATGAGGCCGTTCATGGAGTTGGTGGTCCAGACATTGCCGAAGTCGAAGAAGGCGCTGATGCGGATGGTATCGGCCAGCTCCCCGGAGATGGGCGGGGGCATGAAGAGCTCGGCGCTGCCGACGATCTTGATGTTGCCGCCGATGGGGTACTGCTCGCCGGTGACCTCCCGGGGACCCAGGGTATTCTCCTGCCAACCGCGCACGGAGCGGGGACCACCGGCGTAGAAGTTCTCGAAGAAGGGCAGTCCGCTGGTGGCGTCGCCGTAGCCATCCCCATAGCCGAGATCGGCCCGCAGGTTGAGGGTGTAGCGGCGGGCCAAGGGGAAGTAATGGCGATGGCGATAGGTCAGGCGCCAGTACTCCAGGGTGCTGCCGGGTCCCGCGAACTCCAGGGCGAGATTCTGCAGCACGCCCTTGGTCGGGAAGACGGTGGTGTCGCGGGAGTCCTTGAGATAACCCGCGTTCAGGACATAGTCGTTGTATTTGTCGCCATTCTCGAGGACGAATTCATCCGCCACCACCGAGTCACCCGGCTTGAGCTTGATGTACTGGTACTGGAGACCCAGGCTGGCGCGGCTGACATCCGAGATGGGCAGGCCGAAGTTGACGCCGGCGATGCCCTGGTCGGTGGAGTAGCGCGCCAGGTCCAGGTTCTCGTAGTTGGTCTCCCGATAGGAGAGGGTGAAACCGCGGCTGATGCCATTGATCGTGTAATAAGGGTTGTTGTAACCCAGTTCGTAGACGCGGTTGGCGTCGCTGGTGTTGAAGGCGAAGGAGACGCGCTTGCCGGTACCCAGGAAGTTGTTCTGGGTCACGCTGGTATTGAAGATGATGCCCTGGGTCTGGGAGTAGCCCACGCCGGCCATGAGGTTGCCGGAGGGCTTCTCCTTGACCGTGACGTCGACGTCGACCTGATCCGGGGAACCGGGGACGGCGGGGGTCTCGATACTGACATCGTCGAAAAAGCCCAGGCGCTGGAGCCGTTCACGGGACTCCCGCACCAGCTCCGAGGAGAACCATGAGGCCTCCAGTTGGCGCATCTCGCGGCGCAGGACCTCGTCCCGGGTCTTGGTATTGCCCTTCATGTTGACGCGGCGGACGTAGACGCGCTTGCCGGGGTCGACAAAGAAGATGACCTTGACTTCCTTTTTCTCCTCGTCCACCTCCGGGATGGTATTGACGTTGGCGAAGGCATAGCCCTCGTCCGCCAGCCGCCGGGAGATCCGCTCCGCGCTCTGGGTGGTCGCCTTGCGTGAGAAGGGCTCACCGCGGCGCATCTGGATCAGGGGGAAGACCTGCTCCGTGGGCAGGGTCGGTTGGCCGGCGAGCTGGATGTCGCTGACGAGGAAGATGTCCCCCTCCTTGATCACGACGGTGATATAAATGTCCTTGCGATCGGCGCTGATGGACACCTGGGTGGACTTGATCTCGAACTTGATGAAGCCCCGGTCGAGGTAGAAGGAACGCAGGGACTCCAGGTCCCCCCCCAGCTTCTGCTTGGAATACTGATCGTTCTTGCTGTACCAGGACAACCAGTCGGACTTGCCGAGTTTGAGCAACCCCAGCAGTTCCTTCTCCGGGAAGGCCTCGTTGCCGATGATGTTGATCTGCTTGATGCGGGCCGTGAGGCCCTCGATGATGTCGATGGTCACCCGCACCCGGTTGCGTTCCAACGGGGAGACCGTGGTCTGGACCTCGATACCGTACTTGCCGCGGGAGAAATACTGATTCTTGAGTTCCTGCTCGATGCGGGCGAGGATGGCCTTGTCGAAGACCCGCCCCTCGGCCAGGCCGATCTCCTTGAGGGCGGCGCGGAGCTGCTCCTCGTCCAGGTCCTTGTTACCGCTGAGGATGATCTCGGCGACCGTGGGCCGTTCCTGGACGGTCACCACCAGGACCGTGCCCTCGCGCTCGACCTTGACGTCCTCGAAGAAGCCGGAGGCATAGAGGGCGCGGATGCTCTTGGCGGTGACCTCGTCCGTGGTGCTGTCACCGATCTTGACCGGCAGCAGGCTGAAGACGGTGCCGGCGGAGATGCGCTGCAGGCCCTCGATGCGGATATCGGTAACCTTGAAGGTGTCCGCCCAGGCGCTGGCCCCGCCGAGGAGCCAGAAGCCGAGGGTCAGCAGCAACAGGAGGAGCGCCGGGACGCGGGGAACCACCGCCGCGGCGCCCGGGCACGGCGCCGGCAAGCCGGAGGCACCCTGTCCGGCGCGGCCAGTCACCATCGGACGTCGGCCGGTAAAAACCAGTCTGGAGATTCCCAACACCCTTCCCCCTGTGGAGTTGGCCGCCACCCCGGGCGGCCCTCATGCGTGGCCGGGTAGTATAGGCCAAGGACATCCCGAACAAAACTGCCGCGGCCCAGGCTCCTGGGGTCCAGGCCAGGGCCCCGGGGGCTAACGGTGGTGCAGGACCCTGTCTTGCCTGCCTAGTTGAACAGGCGCTGAAGGTCGACGTAGAAGGCCAGGGACATGAGGGCGGCAATGAGGACCACCCCGACGCGCTGACCGAGCATCTGCAAGGATTCCGACAGGGGGCTGCCCTTGACGGCCTCGACCAGGAAGAAGAGCAGATGGCCGCCATCCAGCAGCGGGATGGGCAGGAGGTTGAGCACCCCGAGGCTGATGCTGACCACCGCCAGGAACTTGATGAAGTAATCCACGCCATGACTGGCGCTCCGCCCGGCGCTCTCGGCGATGGAAATGGGGCCGCTGAGGTTTTCCACCGAGGCCTGCCCGGTGAGCATGCGGCCCATGACCTTGAGCATGAGCCAGCTCATGTCGAAGGTCTTGGCCACGGCCACCCGGGCGGCGTCGAGGGGTCCCAGGCGGACCTCGGCCCGGTATTCCGCCAGCAGGGCCTCGGGCACCTCGACCCCGGCACCGACCCGGCCGATCTCCCCGTCCGGCCCCGGCACAGGACGGGGGGTCAGGTCCAAATCCAACTCCTCCCCGCCCCGGGCCAGGCGCAGCGACAAGGACTGGCCGGGATGGTCACGGACCTGCTTGACCCAGGCATCCCAGGTGGCGACGGGCTCCCCGGCGACGCTGAGGATCAGATCCCCGGGCTTGAGCCCGGCCCGATCGGCGGCCTCCCCGGGGACGAGGGTGGCGATGCGTGGGGGCAAGGGGGGTTGGGCGGGGCTGAGGCCGATCTGGCCAAGGATGGCGGGGTCGTCGGGGAGGGCGGCCAGGCCCGGGCCGGACAGGACCAGGCGCTGCTCGTCGCCATCCCGGTCACGGACCCTGATCGGCAGGTCCTGCCCCTCCAGGGACTCGGCCATGAGGGCGAAGACCGCGGCCTCCCAGGTCGGGGTGGGGCGATCGCCGATCTGGAGCAGTTCGTCTCCCACCTCGATCCCGGCCTCGGCGGCCAGGGAACCCGGGGTGACGGCGCCGATCAGGGCCCGGCTGCCGGTTTCGCCCACCACCAGGAGGCCCCAGTAGAGCAGGATGGCGAAGCCGAGGTTGAACAGCGGGCCAGCGAGGACGATGGCGGCGCGCTTCCACAGCACCTGGCGGTTGAAGGCCCGATGGACCTCCGCCGGGTCCACCGTCTCCTCCCGCTCGTCGAGCATCTTGACGTAACCACCCAGGGGGATGCCCGCCAGGACGTACTCGGTGCCGTCACCCCCCACCCGCCGCCAGAGGGGGCGGCCAAAGCCGATGGAGAAGCGCAGGACCTTGACCCCCAGGCGGCGGGCCACCCAGAAGTGGCCGAACTCGTGGACCGTGATCAGGACCCCCAGGGCGACGAGGAAGGACAGCAGGGTATGGAGCAGGTCGGGCATGGGTCAGTTTTCCAGCGAGGTCGGCTGCAACCGGGACATGCCCTATGGGACCGGGGCCGGCAGCAGTTGTTCCGCCAGGGCCCGGGCCTCCCGATCCGTGGCGAGCAGGGTGTCCATGCCCTCCGGGGGCACCGGCCCGGCGGGCAGGCGCGCCAGGGTCTCCGCCACCAGGTCGGCGATGGCGGTGAAGCCGATCCGGCCGCCAAGGAAGGCGGCCACCGCCACCTCGTTGGCGGCGTTGAGGATGGTCGGGGCGGTGCCCCCGGCTGCGGCGGCCTGGATGGCCAGGGACAGGCAGGGGAAGCGGTCGTAGCCCGGCGGCGAGAAGTCCAGCCGGCCGACGGCGAAGAGGTCGAGGGGCGAGACCCCGGAGCTGAGGCGCTCCGGCCAGGCCAGGGCGTGGGCGATGGGGGTGCGCATGTCCGGGTTGCCGAGCTGGGCCAGCACCGAGCCGTCCACGTACTGCACCAGGGAGTGGATGACGCTCTGGGGGTGGATGACGATCTGGATGCGCTCCGGACGGGTGCCGAACAGCCAGCAGGCCTCGATCAGTTCCAGGCCCTTGTTCATCATGGTCGCCGAGTCCACCGAGATCTTGCGCCCCATGCTCCAGTTGGGGTGGGCGCAGGCCTGGTCGGGGGTGACCTGGGCGAGGTCCGCCAGGGGCCGGTCGCGGAAGGGCCCCCCGGAGGCGGTGAGCAGGATGCGCTCGACCCCGACCCGCTCCAGGCCCCGCTCATAGCCCGGGGGCATGCACTGGAAGATGGCGTTGTGCTCGCTGTCGATGGGCAGCAGCAGGGCGCCGCTGGCGGCGGCGGCGGACATGAGGATCTCCCCGGCGATCACCAGGGCCTCCTTGTTGGCCAGCAGCAGGCGCTTGCCGGCGCGGGCGGCGGCCAGGGTCGGCAGCAGGCCGGCGGCGCCGACGATGGCGGCCATGACGATGTCCACCTCGGGCAGGGCGGCGACCTGCGCCAGGGCGGCAGGCCCCGCCAGGATCTCGGGCGGCTGGTCCATGTCGGCCAGCAAGGCGCGCAGGCGCGGGGCGGCGGCGGCATCCGCCAGGACCGCCAGGGCGGGACGATGGCGCCGGCACTGTTCCGCCAGTCGGTCGGCATCCCGGTGGGCGGTGAGGGCCACGACCCGGTAGCGGTCGGGGTGGCGCCCCACCACGTCCAGGGTGCTGATGCCGATGGAGCCGGTGGCCCCGAGGACGCAGATACCTTTCATGGGGTGATCCCCAACCCGATGAGACCGAGGACGAAGAAGGGCGCCGCGGCGAGGAGGCTATCGATACGATCGAGGAGGCCGCCGTGGCCCGGCAGGAGGCAGCCGGAATCCTTGAGGCCCCGCCGGCGCTTGAGAAGGCTCTCGAAGAGGTCCCCCACCACCGAGATCAGGGCCGTCGCCAGGCACAGGACCAGGGCCCCCAGCAGGGCGGGAGGTGACAACCCCAACCCCAGCCCTAGGGCCAGGCCGAGGGCGGCCGCCCCCACCCCGGCGCCCTGGACCCCCGCCCAGGTCTTGCCCGGACTCAGGACCGGGGCCAACTTGGCCTTGCCCCAGCGCCGACCGGTGAAAAAGGCGGCGATGTCGGCGGTCCAGATGAGCAGGAGCAGAAAGAGGACCAGGTGCGGTCCCTGGGGCGCCCCGTGGAGGCGGCAGAGGGCGAGCCAGGCGGCGCCCAGGATGACCAGCCCCGCCACCAGGACCCGTGGGTCCGGGCCGCTCGCGGCCCTGATCTCGCGCAGGCGAAAGAGGGCCACCGCCAACAGCCACCAGCCGAGGCTGACCAGGACCAGCAGCGCCACGAGGCCGGCGGGGGGCAGGCAGCCCCGAAGCAGGAGCAGGGTCGCGCACAGGAGGGCGAGATAGGCCAGCCGGGTCGCCGGGGTAGTCAACCCCGCCAGGGCCGACCACTCCCAGGCCGCCCCCAGCAGGATCAGGCCCAGGACCAGGGCAAAGGCCGGGTCGGGCAGGACCAACACCGCCAGGATCGCCGCGGGGGCCAGGAGGGAGGCCGTGAGGACCCGGCGTTGCAGGCTGGTCAGGGGCATGGTGTCCCGTTCAGGCCGGGGACCAGGTCCGGTCGGGATCATGGGGGGATTCCGGCCCCACCTCGGCAATGGAACCCTTGGCCCCAGTCACTTGCTCGGAGGTCTGACCGAACCGCCGCTGGCGCCGGCCATATTCGGCGATGGCCTCGGCGTAGGCGGCGGCCCCGAAATCCGGCCACTTGATAGCGGTGAAATAGAGCTCGGCGTAGGCGGATTGCCAGAGCAGATAGTTGCTCAGCCGTTGCTCTCCCCCGGTGCGAATGAAGAGATCGGGGTCGGGCAGGCCGTCGGTGGCGAGGCCAGCCGCCAGGTGGCCCTCGTCGATGCCCTCGGGATCGAGACGGCCCGCGGCCACCTCCCGGGCGAGGTGCCGCGCCGCCTGGGTCAGGTCCCAGCGTCCACCATAATTGGCGGCGATTTGCAGGATGAGTTGGGTATTGGCCGCCGTCGTCGCCTCAGCCTCGGCGATCTCCCGGCGCAGGCGCTCGGGAAAGGCGGCGAGGTCCCCGATCACCCGCAGCCGCCCACCCTGTTCCTGGAGCTTTTTCACCTCCGAGCGCAGGGCGGTGAGGAAGAGCTGCATGAGGAAATCGACCTCCTCCTTCGGCCGGCGCCAGTTCTCGCTGCTGAAGGCGAAGAGGGTGAGGACCTCCACCCCCAGGCGGATGCTCTCCTCGACCACGGCGCGCACGCTCTTAACCCCGGCGCGGTGGCCGGCGCCCCGGGGCAGGTAGCGGGCACGGGCCCAACGGCCATTGCCATCCATGATGATGGCCACATGGCGGGGGATGCTGCCCGCGGTCGGGACGCCATTCGGGGGGGGTGCCATGGGCCTCAAGCGTACTCGGTGGTAGGGCCTGGGTGAGAGGAGTCGGGGGTCGGACGTGCCCGGCCTCAGATGGCCATCAGGTCCTTTTCCTTCTCCTCCAGGACCAGGTCGACCTCCTTGACGTACTTGTCGGTGAGCTTCTGGACCAGCTCCTGGCCGCGGCGCTCATCGTCCTCGGAGATCATCTTCTCCTTGATCATCTCCTTGAATTCATTGTTGGCCTCGCGGCGGATGTTGCGGATGGCGACCCGCCCCTGCTCGGCCTCGGCCCGCGCCACCTTGATCAGGTCACGCCGGCGCTCTTCGGTGAGGGGGGGGATGGGCACCCGGATGACGCTGCCCGCGGTGTTGGGGTTGAGCCCCAGGTCAGACTGGAGGATGGCCTTCTCCACCGCCGAGATCATGCCCTTCTCCCAGGGGGCCACCGCCAGGGTGCGGGCATCCTCGGCGGTGACGTTGGCCACCTGCTTGATGGGGACCTCGTTGCCGTAGTAGTTGACGCGGATGTGGTCCAGCAGGGAGGGGTGGGCACGGCCGGTGCGGATCTTGACCAGCTCCAGGCGCAGGGCCTCGACGCTCTTGGCCATGCGCCCTTCGGCGTCCTTGGTGACATCATTGATCATCTCAGCTTCCTCTTAGTCTCCGCTCTCGACCAGGGAACCGATGGCCTCGCCCTCGACCAGGCGCATCAGGGCCCCGGGTTGGTGGATATTCATGACGCGAATGGGGATGCGGTTGTCCCGGCAGAGGACGATGGCGGTGGTGTCCATTACCTTCAGGTTCTCCCGCAGGGCCTGGTCGTGGCTCAGGCGCGGGTAGAAGACCGCCCCCGGGTCCTTTTTGGGATCGGCGGAATAGACGCCGTCGACCTGGGTGGCCTTGATCAGCAACTCGGCGCCGATCTCCACCGCCCGCAGGCTGGCCGCGGAGTCGGTGGTGAAGAAGGGGTTGCCGGTACCGGCGGCGAAGAGCACGATGTGCCCGATCTCCAGATGGCGCACGGCCCGGCGGCGGATGAAGTCCTCGCACACCTGGTTGATGCGCAGGGCGGACATGACGCGGGTGCTGGCGCCGATCCGCTCCAGGGCATCCTGCATGGCCAGGGCGTTCATGACCGTGGCCAGCATGCCCATGTGGTCACCGGTGACCCGGTCCATGCCGGCCCCCGCCAGTCCCGCGCCGCGGAAGATGTTGCCACCCCCGACGACCAGGGCGACCTGGACCCCGGCGTCCCGCAGCCCCTTGACCTCCGCCGCCAGCCGGGCCATGACCTCGGGGTCGATACCGAACTGGCCTGAGCCCATGAGGGCCTCGCCGCTGAGCTTGAGCAGGATACGCCGATAGGCAGGTTGGGACACAGGCAGACCTCTGACGGGGAAGGAGGGGCGTCATTGTATACCCAACGCCCGTAAGTTTTCCGCCCCTCCCCGCGCCAGGTCCCAAGGGGTGGCCAGGGGCGGGGATCAGGAAGAGGGGTGGTACGGGGCGGCGCCAGCTGGGCGGCGCCCCCTGACCTCAGCCCGCCTCGCGGGCCTCAGTCGCCGCGCACCTGGGCCATGACCTCGTCGGCGAAGTTCTCCTGCTTCTTCTCGATCCCCTCGCCGACCTCGACCCGGGCAAAGCGGCGGACCTTGGCGCCGGCACGTTCCAGGAGCTTCTCGACGGTGGTCTCGGCATCCTTGACGAAGGCCTGGCCGTGGAGGGTGACCTCTTCCAGGTACTTGCGCACCCGGCCGCCGATGATCTTCTCGACCATCTCCGCCGGCTTGCCGCTCTCCAGGGCCTGGGCGCGGAAGATCTCCTTCTCCTTGTCCAGGGCCGCGGCGGGGACCTGCTCGGCGCTGACGCAGAGGGGGTTGCTGGCGGCCACGTGCATGGCGATGTCCTTGCCCAGATCGGGGCTACCGCCCTCCATCTCGACCAGGACGCCGATGCGCACCCCGTGGCGGTAGGCATGGAGCTGGCCCTGGACATCCTCGAAGCGGACCAGGCGACGAATCTGAATGTTCTCGCCAATCTTGGCGATCAAGGCCTCCCGGGCCTCGGCGATGGTGGTGGCCTCGCCGGCGCTCAGGGGCTCGGCGGCGAGGGCCTCGACATCCGCGGCGGCGCAGGCCAGGGCGGCCTCGCCCACGGCATCGGTGAAGGCGGCGAAATTGGCGTCCTTGGCGACGAAGTCGGTCTCGCTGTTGACCTCCACCAGGACGGCACGCTTGCCGTCGGCGGCGACCTTGATGACCACGGCACCGTCGGCGGCGATGCGACCGGCCTTCTTGGCGGCCTTGGCCTGACCCGACTTGCGCATGGCCTCGATGGCGGCCTCGATATCGCCCTGGGCCTCGACCAGGGCCTTCTTGCACTCCATCATGCCGGCCCCGGTACGCTCTCTGAGCTCCTTGACCAATGCGGCGGTGATTTCCATCAATGATTCTCCAGCAAACTGACAGGTGAACGCCGCGCGCCACTCAGGGCCCGCGGCGTGAAAAGGGTTTCAGGTGGGTTTCCCGGGCGGCGCAGCCCCCGGGCCGGACCCGGGAAGAACCCAGGTCCGGGTGTCAAGGAGCCGGGCCCCTGGTCCTCAGGCTGCGGCGGCCGACGCGGCGGCCTCGATGTACTCATCACCCCGACCGGCCATGGCGGCGGCGCTTTGGCGACCGTCGAGGACCGAGTTGGCGGCCTCGGCGATATAGAGGCGCACGGCGCGGATGGCGTCGTCGTTGCCGGGGATGACATAGTCGATGGGCCCGGGATCGTTATTGGTGTCCACCACGCCCACCACCGGGATACCGAGCTTGTTGGCCTCGGTCACGGCCAGCTTTTCGTGGCCGACGTCGATGATGAAGAGGGCGTCGGGCAGGCCGCCCAGTTCCTTGATCCCCCCGAGGCTCAACTCCAGCTTCTCCTTTTCGCGACTCAGGCCGAGGGCCTCCTTCTTGTTGAATCGGTTGATGGAGCCATCCTCGAACATGGCCTCCAGTTCCTTGAGGCGCTTGATCGACTGCTTGATGGTCTTGAAATTGGTCAGCATGCCACCGAGCCAGCGGTGGTTGACGAAGGGCATGCCGCAGCGGAGGGCCTCCTCGCGGATGGCGTCGCGGGCGGCGCGCTTGGTGCCGACAAACAGGACCTTGCCGCCATTGGCGGACAGGGTACCCAGGAAATTCAGGGCCTCGCGGAACAGCGGCAGGGTCTTTTCCAGATTGACGATGTGAATCTTGTTGCGCTGACCGAAAATATAGGCCCCCATCTTGGGGTTCCAGTAGCGGGTCTGGTGACCAAAGTGGACACCGGCCTCCAGCATGTCCCGCATGGATACTTGGCTCATGAGCGAAATCCTCGATGACGTTGGGTTGAACCTCCACGCCTCCCCAGGCAACGACCCGCAAGGGCGGGCACCCGGTTGTCCCGGTGACGGGGCGTGTGTGGCGTTGACGGACCTGACGCGGCGCCCGGCCCGGAAGTTGGCGCGAGGGGCTTGGGCCGCGCGCGCCAGCGGCCCGTTTGCCGGGTCCGCGTCCCCCGGGGCGATTCGGTTTGCCGATCCGGGGCCGGCTTTTATACCATAGGGTTCAGGATTCGAGCAATTTCAAGCCTGTCTTGAGCCCCGCCAGGCCCCGTTGAGTTCCCCCTTGTCTAACGGCGCCCTTTCCCACGGCCACATTTCCCATGGCCACCTTCCCCGCGAAAGTAGTTCCCCAGCCATGAGCGTAATCATCAAGACCGCCGACGAGATTGAAAAAATGCGCCAGGCCGGGCGTCTGGCGGCGGAGGCCCTGGAGATGATCGCGGACCACGTGGTCCCGGGGGTCACGACCGAGGAGCTCGACCGCCTCTGCCACGAGCACATCGTCAAGGTCCAGGGGGCCATCCCCGCGCCCCTCAATTACCGCGGCTTCCCCCGCTCCATCTGCACCTCGGTCAACCATCAGGTCTGCCATGGCATCCCGGGTGACAAGCAGCTCAAGAAGGGCGATATCGTCAACATCGACATCACCGTGATCAAGGATGGCTATCACGGGGACACCAGCAAGATGTTCTGCCTCGGCGAACCCTCGATTCTCGCCCGCCGCCTGGTCCAGGTGACCCATGAAGCCCTGTGGGTCGGCCTGAACCAGGTCCGTCCCGGGGCCACCCTGGGGGACATTGGTCACGCCATCCAGACCCATGTCGAACGGCACCGCTTCTCCGTGGTCGAGGAATACTGCGGTCACGGCATCGGTCGCGATTTCCACGAGGAGCCCCAGGTACTGCACTACGGCAAGCGGGGCCAGGGCCTGGTGCTGCGCCCCGGCATGTGCTTCACCATTGAACCCATGGTCAACGCCGGCAAGCGCTTCATCAAGCTGCTGCCGGATGGCTGGACCGTGGTCACCAAGGATCGCTCCCTCTCCGCCCAATGGGAACATACGGTGCTGGTCACCCCCGGGGGCCGCGAGGTCCTCACCCTGCGCCAGGAGGAGATTAGCAACGCGGGTGCCAGGTCCGACCCGCCATGAAGATCGAGGCTCGGATCAGGTCCCTGGACACCCTGGTCGCCCAGGCGCTGGAGCGGGACCTGGCCGACGGCGCGGACCCCATCCCCGCCTTTCGCCGCGCCCTGCGCGCGGGTCGGCAACTCCTCTCCGACGCCTTCGATGAGGGCGTGCCGGCCGCCGACCTGGTGCATGCCCACAGCCGCCTGGTGGATTGTCTGCTCAGCCACGCCTGGGCACGCCACCTGTCCCCCCCTGGACCGGGGGACCCGGCCCTGGCGCTGATCGCCGTGGGTGGCTATGGCCGTGGGGAGTTGCACCCGGGCTCGGACCTGGACATCCTGATCCTGCGCGGCGCGCCGGACCCGGCAGGCGGCACATGGCCAAGCCCAACGCTGGAGGACCGCCTGGCGGCCTTCGTCGCGTTCCTCTGGGACATCGGCACCGAGGTGGGCCAGAGCGTGCGCACCCTGGCGGAGTGCGTCAGCGAGGCCCGCGCCGACGTCACCGTCATGACCAATCTCCTGGAGGCGCGCCTGATCACGGGGGATGCCGGGCTCTTCGCCGCCCTGCGCCGCGCCACCGGTCCCGACCGCCTCTGGCCCAGCGAGGCCTACTTCGCCGCCAAGGCCGCCGAGCAGCGCCAGCGCTGGGACAAGTACGGCGGTACCGCCTACAACCTGGAGCCCAACATCAAGGAGAATCCGGGCGGCCTGCGCGACATCCAGATGATCGGCTGGGTGGCCAAGCGCCACTTCGCCGCCGACACCCTGCACGACCTGGTGGCCCACGGCTTTCTGACCGAGGGGGAGTACCTGACCCTGATCGAGGGCCAGGCCCTGCTATGGCGCATCCGCTTCCAGCTCCATCGCCTGGCCGGCCGGCGCGAGGACCGCCTGCTGTTCGACTACCAGCGCACCCTGGCCCGGGACTTCGGCTTCGTCGACGACGGCAGCCACAACCTGGCCGTCGAACAGTTCATGCAGCAGTATTACCGGACGGTCATCGAACTCAACCGCCTCAACGAGATGCTGTTGCAGCTCTTCCAGGAGGCCATCCTCTTCCATGACCAACTCGGTCCGCCGGTCGCCCTCAATCGCCGCTTTCGCACCCTCGGCGGCTTCCTGGAGGTGACCGATCCGGAGGTTTTCCGCCGCAATCCCGTCGCCCTCCTGGAGGTCTTCCACCTCCTCCAGACCCATCCGGAGATCCAGGGGATCCGCGCCAGCACCATCCGCCTCATCCGCGAGTGCCGGCACCTGATCGACGACCAGATCCGCGGGGACCTACGGGCGCGCAGTTTCTTCATGGAGATCATGCGCCATGCCCGGGGACCCGCCGCGGCCCTGGCGCGGATGAACCGCTACGGCGTCCTGGCCGCCTATCTGCCGGCCTTCGCCAACATCGTCGGCCGGATGCAATACGACCTCTTCCACGTCTACACCGTGGACGAGCACAGCCTGCGGCTGCTGCGTTACCTCTGTCAGTTCGCCGCTCCCGAGGGCGATGGCGAGTCCCCCTTCCGCGCCACCATCGCCCGGGAGATCCCCAAGCTGGAGCTCCTGTATCTGGCGGGACTCTTTCACGATATCGCCAAGGGCCGTGGCGGCGACCATTCCCTCCTTGGCGCCCGCGACGCCTGGGACTTCTGCCAGCGCCACGAGCTGCCGGAGTTCGACAGCCGACTGGTGGCCTGGCTGGTGGAAAAGCACCTGGTCATGTCCATGACCGCCCAGCGCAAGGACCTCAGCGACACCCGGGTCATCCAGGAGTTCGCCGCCCTGGTCGGGGACCCCGACCGGCTGAATTACCTCTATCTCCTCACCGTGGCCGACATGCGCGCCACCGATCCGGGGCGCTGGAATGCCTGGAAGGACTCCCTGCTCAAGGAGCTCTACCAGGCGACCCGCGCCGCCCTGGGGCGTGGCCTGGAGAATCCCCTGGCCCAGGACGAGCTGATCCAGCAGAAGCAAGAGGAGGTCCTGCGCCAGCTCGCCGCCTACGGCCTGACCCGCGACCAGTGTATGGTCCTGTGGATCAAGTTCAACCTCGATTATTTCCGTTACAACGCCCCGGACGAGATCGCCTGGCAGACCCGGCTGATCCTCACCAATCCCTCCGGCAACCTGCCCCTGGTAGTCATCCGCCCAGTGACCCGCCGTGGCTGCACCGAGGTCTTCCTCTATACCCCGGATCGCAACCTGATCTTCAGCCGCACCACTGCCGTCCTTGACCAGCAGGGCCTGAATATCGTCGACGCCCGCATCATGACCACGGATGACGCCATGGCCCTCGACGCCTTCCATGTCCTCGACCGCGACGGCCAGCCCCTCGACGACCCCGAGGTCATGGCCAGGCTCCGGGCGACCCTGCGCCAGGCCCTGGCCCACCCCGAAGTTCCCATGCCGGCGGTCCGGCGGCTGGCACGGCAGCTTCGGCACTTCCCCGTCGCCACCGAGGTCAGCTTCCTCCCCGATCCACGCAACCACCGCACCCTGATGCGCCTCACCACCCGGGACCGCCCGGGCCTGCTGGCGCAGATCGGCGCCATCTTCGAGGAGGGGGGCATCCGCCTGCACAACGCCAAGATCGCCACGGTCGGCGCCCTGGCCGACGATGTCTTTTTCATCACCACGCGCAATGACGCCCCACTGACCGCGGAGACCGCCCTGCGCTGGCTGCGGGCGGAGATTCACCGCCGGCTGGAGGAGGAGGGCCTGACCTGAGGCCCGCCACCCGCAGCCATCTCCCCTGACGACACCCTTCGGGATCTACCCGAAAAGCGTGACGATGCAGGTCAATTGATCCAGGGCAAGGCAGGCGCGGGAGAATTTCTGTACATAATGAAATATTGATAAACAGGACCCAGGCGGTATCGGGTCCAGCCCGTCACTGAACAGGACCTGGGATGCTGAGCGGCGACCGCGATCAGGCTTTTCGTTCCCTCTGCCATGGGTGCCTGCTGGGGTGTCTGTGGGTGCCCTTGGCCGCTGGCGCCCAGGCCCCACCCCCCGGCCCGCCGGGCTTGGGTGAGGAGGCCACCCCCGCGCCGACCGCCCCGGCCGCGCTGGCGGACCCTGCCGCCGACCGTTGGCTGGAAGCGGTGCGTGCCCAACGCCAGGCCTGGGAGGAGCGCCGCCGCGCTTCCCAAGAGGCCCTGGATGCCCGCCGACGTCAGCTTGACACCCACCAGGAGGCCCGCCAGCAGGAGCACCTGCGCCGCCGCGAGGCCCTGCGGGAACATGTAGAACGGGACCGGGAGCACTTCCTCAACCAGGGGCCCTGGCAAGCACCCCCGCCTGCCGCCAATCCTGCCCCTCCCAGTCACCCCGCGAGTCCCGAGGCACCGCCCCCCCGCACAACCGGCGGGGAAGCCCCCCTCGCCTACCCCCCCCTGCCCGGTTGGAACAACCGCTGGTATTACCAGGGATACTGAGACTTCAGTCCCCGGCCCATTCGTCGAGCACCGCGACGGTGGCGGCGCAGAGTCGCGCCAGATCCCGCGCCTCGATCACAAAGGGGGGCATCAGGTACAGCAATCGGCCAAAGGGGCGCAGCCAGACCCCCCGCTCCACCAGGCGGCGTTGGAGGTCGCGCATGACCACCGGCCGCTCCAGTTCCACCACGCCAATGGCCCCCAGGACCCGGACCTCCGCGACCCCGGTCAGCCCCCGACAGGGGGCCAGACCGGCCTCGAGACCGGCCTGGATGTCACGCACCTCCCCCGCCCAGTCCCGGGCCAGGAGCAGGTCGATGCTGGCGTTGGCCACGGCGCAGGCCAGGGGATTGCCCATGAAGGTCGGTCCATGCATGAAGACCCCCGGTGTTCCCGAGGAGATGGTCGCCGCCACCTCCCGGCTGGCCAGGGTGGCGGCCAGGGTCAGGTAGCCCCCGGTGAGGGCCTTGCCCAGGGTCATGATGTCCGGGCTGATCCCGGCGTGTTCACAGGCGAAGAACCGGCCGCTACGGCCAAAGCCGGTGGCGATCTCGTCTGCAATGAGCAGCACCCCCGCGGCGTCGCACAACTCCCGCACCCGCCGCAGATAATCCGCGCTGTAAAACCGCATGCCGCCGGCCCCCTGGACGATCGGCTCCAGGATCACCGCCGCCAGTTCCCGCCGATGCTCCCAGAGCAGGTCCGCGAAGCCGGCGATGTCCTCGTCCCGGCAGGGCGCGCCGAAAGGGCAGGCCGGGGCCGGGGCGAAGAGCTGCCGGGGCAGGGCCTGGGCGAAGAGGTGGTGCATGCCGGTGACGGGGTCGCACACCGACATGGCGCCGAAGGTGTCGCCATGGTAGCCGGACCTTAGGGCCAGCAGACGGTGACGACCCGGCTCCCCCCGGGCCTGGTGGTACTGGAGGGCCATCTTGATGGCCACCTCCACCGACACCGAGCCGGAATCGCAGAGGAAGACGTGCTGGAGCGGGGCCGGGGTCAGGGCCACCAGGCGCTCGATCAGCCCCACCGCAGGTTCGTGGGTCAGGCCCCCGAACATGACATGGGCCATGGCCTCCAACTGGTCCCGCAGGGCCTGATTGAGCACCGGATGGTTGTAACCATGGATGGCGCACCACCAGGAGGACATGCCATCGATGAGTTCCCGCCCATCCATGAGCTCCAGCCGGCAGCCCCGCGCCGCGCGCACCGGATAGACGGGGTCCTGGTTCAGGGTCGAGGTGTAAGGATGCCAGGCATGAGCCCGGTCGATGGCCAGCAGTTCCGCCACGCCGCGCACGAGCTAGCCCCTTCGCGTGAAAGGCACGTGAAAGTCTTTCAATATCAGTGGCGTGGCGCGTCCACTCATGTCAGCTAGGGTGAAAGGCACGGCAAGATATTTAACCCTCAGTGGAATGGCGCGCCACCTCATGACAGTTAGCCTGGGGATCAGTGGGGTTTGCGGCCTTTGGTCAGGCCGGCGATGGGGACCACCTGGGCCGTCGGGGGCTCATCGGTGTAGAAGGGCTTTTCGGTGATCCGCCCCTGCGCGTCAGCCAGCTCCCGTTCCCGGGCGGCGATCAGGGCCAGGCACTGGCGGACGTCCTCAATGGTCGCCGCCGACAGGGGGTGCTTCAAGCCGGGCGGTGGCGTGACATCCTTGATGATGGCCGTCAGGGTCTTGCGCATGGCCACCAGGATCTGTTGTTCCTTGGTCAAATCTTGCATGAAAGGCTCCGGTTGCGGTTGGCGTGAAAGACATGGCAATGGCTTTCATTTTCAAAGTCAGGTGGCTGTTGGCGGGTCCCGAGGGAGGTCGCCGGCCAGCATTCCGGGCAGGTCGGCCTCCGTGATCACCCGCACCCCCAGGGACTGGGCCTTGGCCAGCTTGGAGCCGGCGTCCTGCCCGGCGAGGACGAAGTCGGTCCGGGCGGAGACACTGCCGGTGACCTTGGCGCCCAGGCTGAGCAGCAGGTCCTTGATCTCCTCCCGCGGCCGGCTCAGGGTCCCGGTGATAACCAGGGTCCGGCCCGCCAGGGGTCGGGCGGGCGCCGCCGGCGCACCCCCGGGGCGATCGGCCTGATCAGCCAAATCGGCCAAATCGGCCTGGTCAGCCGCCCCCAAGGGGGCTGGGGCGCGACGGCCGGTCGGCTCCCAATGGATGCCGGCGGCGACGAGCTTGGCGATGACCTCCCGGTTGTGGGGCTGGGCGAAGAAGTCGAGGATCTGCCGGGCCAGGATATCCCCCACCCCGGGGACCCGGACCTGCCGGCGATTCTCCAGCCCCGAGGCACCCGCCTGGCGCAGGGCCGCCAGGGTCGGGAAGCGCGCGGCGACGGCCGCGGCCAGGCTGACGGTGATGCCGGGGATGCCCTGACGCCCCAGCCAGTCCGCCAGACCCTCCCCCAACCCGGGGGCCGCCTGGGGATGATGCTCAAGGAAGGCAGCCAGGGCCTGGGCCTTTTTGGCGCCCAGACCCGGGACGCCTCCCTGAAAGATCAGGTCTTCCAGGCGCGCGGTCATGAGGGGGTCCAGGTCACCAAAATGCTCCGCCAGGGCCAGGGCCGTGGCCTCCCCCACCCCCGGAATCCCCAGGGCGAAAATGAAGCGCGCCAGGGTGGTGGTCCGGCTGCGCTCCAGGGCCGCCAGCAGATTGTGGGCGGATTTGTCCCCCATCAGTTCCAGGCTGGCCAGTTGTTCGTGACGCAGGGCGTAGAGATCGGCCGGGTCAGCCACCAGCCCCTCGTCCACCAGTTGGTCGACCAGTTCCTCCCCCAGACCCTCGATATCCAGGGCGCGCCGGGCGCCAAAGTGGAGGATGGCCTCCTTGCGCTGGGCCGGGCAATAGAGACCGCCGGTGCAGCGGGCCACGGCCTCCCCCGGGGCCTTGGTCACCGCCGAGCCACAGACCGGGCAGGTCGTGGGCAAGGCCACCGGGCTGGTGCCCGGAGGCCGGCATTCCGGCAGGACCCGCACCACCTCGGGGATGACATCCCCGGCGCGGCGGATGTAGACGGTGTCCCCAGGACGCACGTCCTTGCGCCAGACCTCGTCCAGGTTGTGCAGGGTGGCGTTGGAAACGGTGACGCCCCCCACCCGCACCGGCTGGAGTCGCGCCACCGGGGTCACGGCCCCGGTCCGGCCGACGTTGAATTCCACCGCCTCGACCAGGGTCAGCTCCTCCTGGGCCGGGAACTTGTAGGCCCGGGCCCATCGCGGGGCCCGGGCGAAGGAGCCCTGCCGCGCCTGATCCAGCCGCACCTGATCCGCCAGGTCGTCCACCTTGAAGACCACGCCATCGATGTCGTACTCCAGGGCATCGCGACGATCACCCAGGGCGCGGTGATAGGCGATGCAGGCCTCGACCCCCTCCAGCACCCGCAACTCCGGGGAGATGGGCAGGCCCCAGTGTTGCAGCCGGCGCAGGCTCTCGCCCTGGGTCGCCGCCAGTTCCCCGCCGGCGACGGCCCCGAAACCATAGCAGAATAGGGTCAGGGGCCGCTGGGCGGTGACGCGGGGGTCCAGTTGACGCAGACTGCCGGCGGCGGCATTGCGGGGATTGGCGAAGACCTTGCCGCCCTCGCGCCGGGCGCGGTCGTTGATGGCGGCGAGGCCGGCCTTGGGGAGAAAGACCTCGCCCCGCACCTCCAGCAGTTGGGGCCAGCCTGCCCCGCACAGGTGCAGGGGCACGGCCTTGATGGTGCGGACCTGGGCGGTGACGTCCTCGCCAAACTGGCCATCCCCGCGGGTGGCGGCCTGGGTCAGGACCCCAGCCTCATAGGTCAGACCGATGGCCAGGCCATCCAGTTTGGGTTCCGCGGTGTAACGGACCCGGTCCTGCCCCAATTCCTTGCAGATGCTCTGATCAAAGGATCGCATCTCCTCCTCGTCCATGGCGTTGCGCAAAGACAACATCGGTACCCGATGTTCAACGGTGACGAAGGCATCCAGGGGGTGGCCACCGACCCGCTGGGTGGGGGAGTCGGGGCTGATCAGTTCCGGGTGGGCGGCCTCCAGGGCCTGGAGTTCCCGCAGCAGGCGGTCGTATTCGGCGTCCGGGATCTCCGGATCGTCAAGGACATAGTAGCGATAGTCGTGGTAATGGATGAGCCGGCGCAGCTCCTCCGCCCGCGCGGAGGGGTCCGCCGCCGCGCTCACCCCTCCTCCTCCGCCATCCGCTGGGTAACGAAGGCCATGACCCGCTTCTGCATACCTTCCTCCCACGCGGACGTCAGGGGCTGCCGCCGCTCGTCCAGCAATTCGCCGCCCAGGTCGCGGGCCAGGCTGTGGGCGGTGCCGAGGAGTTCCTCCAGCCGGCCGGGATCGCCCGGCTGACCTTCGAGCTGGGCGAAGAGGGTCAGGCCCGGGGTGGTGAAGTCCGCCATGGCGCCGAAGGGGAAGGTGCCGGGCTTGACCATGTTCGCCATGCTGAAGAGGGTCTCGGTATGGTGTTCGTCGCCCAGGTTGCAGTGGAAGATCTCCCGATCACCCGGTTCCAGGCCGGCGATGCGGGCGGCGAGGACGATGGCCGCGCCGTCGAAATGGCCCTCGGGCGCGCGGGCGGCGACATGCAGGACCACCAGCATGGGCCCGGGAGGAAAGGCCACCCCGGCGAATTCGGGGTCGGGGCGCACCAGATCGAGGCTGGACGGGGCGGCCCGGCCCCGTGACGGCCGGGCGGGAGCCGGTTGCGTCGTACCCGCGTCGGCCGCCAGGTCCTGATCGTCCCGTTCCCAGACGCTGGGGTGGCCCTCGGGCCGGGGGCTGTCGTCAGCACCCGTCTCCGCGTCGAGGTCCTCGCCCCACAGGACCATCCGGTCCCGGTCGGCGTGCTCCCCGGCGTGCTCGTCCTCGCGGGACTGGCGGCGGCGCTGCTCCCAATAGTAGAGCCCGGCGATGATCAGGGCGCCGAGCACGGCAAGGATGATGCGGAGGATGTCGGCGTCCATAGGCAGGTGGGGCCAGGGGTTGGAGTGGAAAATCAAGGGAAAGTATAACCGGTATCGGTCCGGGCCATAGCACCGGGGGGCAGGCAGCCTCCCGCCTGACGCCCCGCGCCGCCACCGGCTGCCGAAACCGAAGGGCGAGGTCGATAATAAAGCCGTAAGATGCTGGTCATCGCCCCCCTGCCACCCCGCCCCCGTCACGATGCCTGAATTCTTCGCCACCGCCCCCCGGCACCTGGAATCCCTGCTGGCCGACGAATTGCTGGCCCTCGGCCTGGCGGGGGTCAAGGAGGGCCGGGGCGGCGCCCGCTTCGCCGGGTCCCTGGCGGACGCCTACCGCGCCTGTCTCTGGTCGCGGGTAGCCAACCGGGTCCTCCTGCCCCTGGTCTGCTTCCCCGCCGGGGACAGTGACAGCCTCTACGCCGGGGCCACGGCCGTCCCCTGGGAGGAACACCTGTCCCCCCGGGGCAGCTTCGTCGTCCAGTTCGACGGCACCTCCAGCGGCATCAGTCACAGCCAATTCGGCGCCCTGCGGGTCAAGGATGCCCTCGTCGACCGCTTTCGTACCCGCTGCGGGGAGCGACCCACCGTCGACCGGGTGACGCCGGACCTGCGCGTCCAGGCTTATCTGCACCAGGACCAGGTGACCCTGAGCCTGGACCTCTCCGGTGACTCCCTGCATCTGCGCGGCTATCGCCGTCTGGGCAGCGCGGCGCCCCTCAAGGAGAACCTCGCCGCCGCCATCCTGCTGCGCGCCGGCTGGCCGGAACTGGCCGCGGCGGGGGCCGCCCTGCTCGACCCCCTCTGTGGCTCCGGCACCCTCTGCCTCGAAGGGGCGCTGATCGCCGCCGACATCGCCCCTGGCCTGGGCCATCGCCACTGGGGCCTGACCGGCTGGCTGTGCCATGAGCCCGACACCTGGGAGACCCTGCTGGCGGAGGCCCGGGAACGGCGGGCCCTGGGTCTGGCCCGGCTGGCCGCCGGGGGGGTGCGGATCCGCGGCTATGACCGGGACCCGGCGGTGATCCGCGCCGCCAACGACAACCTGGCCCGCGCCGGCCTGACCGGCCAGGTCCGCTTCGAGTGCCGGGAGTTGCGGGAGGCCGCGCCAGGCCACGCCGACGACCGTGGGCTGGTGGTGGCCAATCCCCCCTATGGCGAGCGCCTGGGGGAGGCGGCGGAACTGCCAGCCCTCTACGCCCTGCTGGGTCAGGTCCTGCGGGAGCGCTTCCGCGGCTGGCGGGCCGCGATCCTCACCGGCAACCCGGAACTGGGCCACGCCCTGGGGCTGCGGGCGGAGGGCTACCACAGTCTCTACAACGGCCCCCTCCCCTGCCGGCTGCTGCACTTCGCGGTACGGGAGGAGAACTTCGTCTCCGACCAGCCCCGCCCCCTGCCCCCGGCCCAGCGCGGCCCCGGGGCGGAGATGCTCGCCAATCGGCTACGCAAGAATCTGAAAGGCCTCGATAAATGGCGCCAGCGCGAGGGGGTGGACTGTTACCGGCTCTACGACGCCGACCTGCCCGAGTACAACCTCGCCCTGGACCTCTACACCACCCTGGACGGCGAACGCATCGCCAACGTTCAGGAATACGAGGCCCCCGCCAGCATCGACCCGCGGGACGCCCGCCGCCGGCTACGGGAGGCCCTGGGGGTCATCCCCGAGGTGCTGGGGATCGCCAGCGAGCGCCTCTTCCTGCGTGTCCGCCGCCGGCAGCGCGGCAAGGACCAGTACGAACGCCTTGACAGCCAGCGCCATTTCTTCCAGGTCCAGGAGCAGGGCCTGCGGTTTCTGGTCAATTTTGCGGACTATCTCGACACCGGGCTCTTTCTGGACCACCGCCTGGTCCGCCGCCTGATCGGCGAACTGGCGGCGGGCCAGCACTTCCTTAACCTCTTCGGCTACACCGGCACCGCCAGCGTCCACGCCGCCGCCGGGGGCGCCCTGAGCACCACCACGGTGGACCTGTCCCGCACCTACCTGGACTGGGCGGGCCGCAACCTGGCCCTCAATGGCTTCAGCGGCGGGCGACATGAACTCATCCAGGCCGACTGCCTGACCTGGCCCCGGGAGGTCGCGGGCCAGCGGCGCTGGGGCCTGATCCTTCTCGACCCCCCCAGTTTCTCCACCTCCAAGCGCATGACCGGCACCCTGGACATCCAGCGCGACCAGGCGCGGCTGATCGGGGACGCCCTGCGGCTCCTGGAACCCGGCGGCATCCTGATCTTTTCCAACAACCTGCGCCGGTTCCGCCTGGATCGGGAGGCCCTGGCGGCGGCCCTGGGGACGAGGCGCGAGGGGAACGTCTGGCCCTCGGCGCCCGGCAGGAGGCCCGGCGGGTCAAATAGGCCAGATGGGTCAAATGGATCGAATGGGCCAGAGGGTTCCGATGGGCGCGATGAGTTGGCCAGGCTGGAGATTCGCGACCTCACCGCCGCCACCCTGCCCAGGGACTTCGCCCGCAACCCCCGCATCCATAACGTCTGGCGGCTTCAGTTCCAGCCCTGAGAGCTTGGGGAATACCGTTTGTACCAGCGATAGACGTGCTATCTCCTTGTTATTGAAGATATCAAGAACCCTGATCAGGAGTTTTTTTCACGGCATCTGAACGGGGGCCGGCTCAGGGCAGGAGATTGCGCTCCAGCCAGTCCCGGAGTTCCTCGAAGGCATGGACGCAATCGACGGGTTCATGCCGCAGCAGGCGCTCCAGACCATGGACGCCATAGGCCACGGCCAGGGCGGCCACGCCAGCGTTGCGGGCCATCTCCATGTCGTATTCCGTATCCCCGATCATCAGGGTCTCGGACCGGTGCGCCCCCAGCTCATCCATGACCTGGAGCAGCATCTCCGGGTGTGGCTTGGAGAAGGTCTCGTCGGCGCAGCGGGTCGCATGAAAGTGACCACGCAGCCCGGTACTGGCCAGGGCGGATTCCAATCCACGCCGGCTCTTGCCGGTGGCCACCGCCAGCAGCAGGCCCCGTTGATTGAGGTCTTCGATGAGTTCACGGGCGCCGGGAAACAGGCTGGAACTTTCATTTCCACCGAGAAAGTGGAAACGGTAGCGATCCACCAGTTCCCGCCGTTGGACCACACTGCCATCCGGCCAGAGCATGGTCATGGCCTCCTCCAGGCCGAGCCCGATCACCTCACGGGCGACCTCGCGGGGGGGCGGCATCTCGCCGAGATCGGCAAAGGCGGATTGGATGCAGGCCACGATGCGGGCCTCGGAGTCCATGAGGGTTCCGTCCCAATCGAAGACTAGCAGTTTGAAGGACATGGCACCTGGAGAATGGCTAACGGGCGATGGCCGGGGGAATGACCTGACTTAAGCAAGAAACATGCACGGCAGCGACGGAGGGGGAGTGGGACGCGGGGCCTGAACAAGGCATCGGGTAGGGTTCACGCCAGACCGGGACCGGAATGACATCAGTATCTTATTGAATTGGATAATTATATACCGACAGGGATCTGCCAGGGACCGAGTCCTGGCTGACTTAATTCCCTGACAGACGCTATACCTTACTCCTTCTTTGCCATTTCCTCCAGCCTTGCCAGCAGGGCCTGGAGTTCCGGGGGAAGGGGGGCCTGAAGCCGCAGGGGCCTGGAGAGATGCGCGGGCTGGAGACTCAGGTCGGCGGCATGGAGGAAGAGCCGCCGCAGCCCCAGCGGACGCAGGGCCTGGTTGACGCCCTCGTCGCCGTACTTCTCGTCGCCGGCCAGGGGCGCGCCCAGGTGGGCGGCATGGACCCGGATCTGATGGGTGCGGCCGGTCAGCAGGCGGGCCTCGACCAGTTCCAGCCCCCCCTGGGGCCCCGGATAGCCCCGTAAGCGGCGGAAACGGGTGCGCGATGGCTTTCCCGCGGCCGGGTCGACCCGGACCACCCGTTCCCCGCTCTTGAGGGTGTTTTTCAGCAGCGGGGCATCCACCGTCAGCTCGGCGCGGGGCAAGGGCCGGGTCAGGAGGGCCAGATAGCGCTTCTCGACGGCCTGATCGCGGATCAGCCGATGCAGGTCGCGCAAAGTGCTGGACCTTTTGGCCAGGAGCAGGCAGCCGGAGGTGTCGCGGTCGAGGCGGTGAACCAGTTCCAGTTCCATGCCCGGGCGGAGCTGACGCATGGCCTCGATCAGCCCAAAGCTGAGGCCGCTCCCCCCATGGACCGCCAGCCCGGCGGGCTTGTCGATGGCCAGCAGGCGTTCGTCCTCGTAGAGGATGGCCGCCTCCAGGCCCCGCAGCAGGGCGGAGGGGGCCAGGCCCGGTTCCCGCGGCTCGGCGAGCCTCACGGGGGGGATGCGCACCAGGTCCCCGGCCTGCAACCGGTAGTCCGACCGGACCCGCCCCTTGTTGACCCGCACCTCGCCGCCGCGCAGGATGCGGTAGACATGACTGCGGGGAACGCCCTTGAGGCGCGCCAGGAGGAAATTGTCGATCCGCTGGCCCACCGCCGCCGCCGGCACGGGGACAAGCTGGACGCTTGGACTCGGGGCCTCACCGGGCATGGTCGGTCGGGGGATGAGTCGGGGGATGACCCGGGGCGGGGAAATGTTGCTGCATGGCCTTGATTCGATTGCCGCGATCAGGGTTCGCTGTTAACATTAACAACTTGCGCTTCCCCGGTGCCGCGGGCCCGGCTGGAGGATGCAAGTGATGATTTTTCGGGCGATTTTTCGAGCCGCCCTCCGTTCCAGTCCCACGGCGCCCCGACACACTTCCTCGTCGGTCTGGCCCCTTGCGCTTGACAGCGGCGTCCCTATCCTCCAGCGGCCGCGGATTGTACACCGAGACGGCCCGACGCATCGCGGCGGTCCCGATTCCCACCGGATCAGCCGCCAGCCGATGACCTAATCGCCCCGGTCCAGCGCCCTGGCCCCTCGTGGCAGCGCGGGACCCTTGCGCGCGGTGCCCGAAGGACACCGCGAAATGAGGTTTTACGCGCGCCTGTCCGCGCCGCCTCCCCGCCCACCCTTTGCAGGGCCAGGTCCCAGGAGGCGCAGCCGGATGCCGTGACCGCCAGTGCGCCCCTCGGGGTGGCAACCGGCCGGCGCGGCCCCGGGTTGGCCGGCGCGCCCGGTTACGAGACAACGAATGAAAAGAATGCTGATCAACGCAACTCAGCCGGAAGAGTTGCGCGTGGCCATCGTCGATGGCCAGAAACTCTTCAACCTGGACATCGAATCCCCGGGACGCGAACAGAAAAAGGCCAATATCTACAAAGGCTCCATCACCCGCGTGGAGCCCAGTTTGGAGGCGGCCTTCGTCGACTATGGCGCCGAGCGTCACGGCTTCCTCCCCCTCAAGGAGATTGCCCGGGGCTATTTCAGCGACGAGGCCAACAAGCCCGGATCCAAGGTCAACATCAAGGATGCCCTGAGCGAGGGCCGCGAGGTCATCGTCCAGATCGACAAGGAGGAGCGTGGCAACAAGGGCGCCGCCCTCACCACCTTCGTCTCCCTGGCCGGGCGCTACCTGGTGCTCATGCCCAACAACCCCCGCGCCGGCGGCGTCTCGCGGCGCATCGAGGGCAATGACCGCTCCGAGCTGCGCGACGCCATGAGCCAGCTCGAGATCCCCGAGAACATGGGGCTGATCGTGCGCACCGCCGGGGTGGGCAAGAGCGTCGAGGAGTTGCAGTGGGACCTCAACTACCTCACCCAGCTCTGGACCGCCATCGAGCAGTCCGCCGCGGAGCGCAAGGCCCCCTTCCTGATCTATCAGGAAAGCGACGTCATCATCCGCTCCATCCGCGACCACCTGCGCACCGACATCGGCGAGATCGTGGTCGACGACCGCAAGATGTACGAGAAGGCCGAGGCCTTCATCCGCCAGGTCATGCCCCACAACCTGCGCAAGTTGCGGCTCTACGAGGACGAAGTGCCGCTCTTCACCCGATACCAGATCGAGAGCCAGATCGAGTCCGCCTTCCAGCGTGAGGTGCGGTTGCCCTCTGGGGGCTCCATCGTCATCGATCACACCGAGGCCCTGACCTCCATCGACATCAACTCGGCGCGGGCCACCAAGGGCGCCGACATCGAGGAGACGGCCCTTAACACCAACCTGGAGGCCGCCGACGAGATCGCCCGTCAGTTGCGGCTGCGCGACCTGGGGGGCCTGTTCGTCATCGACTTCATCGACATGACCCCGGCGCGCAACCAGCGTGACGTGGAGAACCGGCTGCGCGACGCCATGAAACAGGATCGCGCCCGGGTCCAGCTCGGGCGCATCTCCCGCTTCGGCCTCATGGAGATGTCGCGCCAGCGCCTGCGCCCCTCCCTGGGCGAGTCCAGCCAGCTCGTCTGCCCGCGCTGCAAGGGTCAGGGCACCATCCGCGGGGTCGAGTCCCTGGCCTTGTCCATCCTGCGCATCCTGGAAGAGGAGGCGATGAAGGAGAACACCGAGCGCATCCTGGCGGAGCTACCGGTGGACGTGGCCACCTTCCTCCTCAACGAGAAACGCAATGCCATCCAGGGCATCGAACAGCGCCAGCGGGTCATCGTCCTGCTGATCCCCAATCCCCACCTGGAGACCCCGGACTTCCGTATCGAGCGGATCCGGACCCAGGACGCGGAGCGGCTGGCGGACGAGCAGCCTAGCTATCAATTGGTGACCCGGGTGGAGGAGCGGCCCCTGGACCTGGCCCGGGCCGCCGAAGCGGTCCGCACCGAGGAGCCGGCGATCAAGCAGACCGCCCCCCGGGAGCCGGCGCCCCCCCCCCGTCGCCCCGAACCCCAGCCCCCCGTCCACCAGCCCCAGATCCAGACCCAGCCCCAGCCCGCCCAGGAGCGGCAACCCGAGAGCCTGCTCAAGCGTCTCTGGACAACCCTCTTCGCCCCCCGGCATGCCGAAGAACCGGCGGTTCCGGCCCAAGCGCCACAAGCAGAACCGTCGCGCCGCGCCCGCCCTGCCCGCCCCTCCCCGGATCAGCGTCAGGCCGAGCCACGCCCCGCGGAAGCGCGGGCCCCGGCAGCCAGGCTCGGCGGCGGCGAGCCCCGTGAATCCGGCCGCCCGGGCAGCGGGCGGCAGCCCAGCCGTCGCGAGGAACCGCGCCGGGAGGAACCGCGGCGGGAAGAGGCTCGGCGTGAGGAGCCACGGCGTGATGAGGCCCGCCGGGAAGAACTCCGGCGTGAGGAGGCTCAGCGGGATGAATTTCAGCCCCCGGCGACCGGCGACGTAATCCAGGGTGAAACGGTACGGCGCGAAGAAGGCCGCCGCGGGGATCGCGGCCCCGAGGAACCCCGGCGTGGGGGGGCCTTTGGTCCCCGCCCCCTGCTCAGCCCCCCAGCCCCCCGCCCGCCCTCGCCGGATACCCTTACCCCCCCGGCAAGTGCCGCCCTCGAACCATCCCCCACCCCGACGGGACCCCAGGACGAATTGACTGGGGGAGAATCGGTCAGTGAAGCCCTTGGGGAAGACCGGCGCCCCAGCCGGCGCGGTGGCCGTGGCCGCGGGCGACGCGACGGCGAAGGGCGCCGTCCCGATGCCGTCTCGCCCTCGCCGTTCATCGAGGACGAAAACCTCGACTTTTTCGACTGGGATCTTATCCCGGCGGAACCGGCTCCGGTACCGCCGGTAAGAGGCGGTCGACCGGCCCCGGATCGTCAGGATCAGGCGTCATCCACCCCCACGCCCCGGGAGGCCACCCCTCCGGCCCTCGACGTCACTGCGGCAGCCCCCCCTGAAACCCAACCGGCGCCCGCGCCCCAGCCTCTGGAAGAGCGTACCGCCACCCCGAAGGCCACACCGGTCGAGACCCTGCCCACCCCTGTTGGGGTCGCCAGCGAGGAGGCCCTCGACCGACCACCGGTCACCGCCCTGGATGAACCGGTCATCTCCTGGGACGGACAGGCCACCGCCCTGGATGAAATGGAGCTGGAGGTCCTGATCGCCGGGGGCGAGGCGGAACAGGAGCCCACCGGTCGACCCCGCTCACGCCGTCGCCGCGGCGGTCGTGGTCGCCGTGGCCGGGGCGGCAGCGTAGAGACGCCCGCCAGCGAGGAGGCGGAAGCGATCCCGGCTGGGGTCGAGGCAGTGAGAGCATCGATTCCGACTGGGATCGCAGCGGTGGGGGAATCGGCCCCAGCAGCGATACCTGCCGATCAGGGGGATGCCGGTATGGCGGTCGCTGAAAGGCCGGCAGCCCCGGAAAGGGTCATCCCTCCGCTTAGCCCTGCCATGACCCAGGTCCCGGAAGCCTGGACACCGCCGGCGCCGGTCACCAGACAATCCCGGCAGATCCAGGCCACCACAGACCAGGTGGCGGAGACCAGAGAGCTGACGCCGGAGGTCCAGATAACTTCGGAAGCCAGAGAACCGGTTCCCGCGGTTCCGCCGGTGCAAGTTACCAATGCATCGGAACCCCTGGCTCCGACGATCCACGAAGCCCACCGCGCGCCCGAGCCCGCTGCTCGAGCGCGGGCGGAGTCGGAGCCTGAAGAACTCGGACCCAGGGCCCCGACGAGCCCCGCGGCCCTGGAGCCCGGGCCAGGGGCGGTCAAGGGGCTGGCGGAGGCGATGGCAACCGCGCCCGCGGCCCAAGTGAGCGCCGAAGTCCTAGAGCCCATGCCCGAGATTCAGGCGATACCTCCGACCATGGTACGACCCGCACCGGTGGTGAAGTCAGAAAAGGAGACCCCGGTCGCCGTGTCCCTCGTCGAGCCGACACCGCCACCGGCAAACGTTGCTTCGCCCCCACCGACCACCCTAGCCGCGCCCATCCCAACCGCACCAGAGGCCTCCCCCCCCACTTCCGCGCGGCCGCCAGCGGCCAGCGAGGCGCCGAAACCAGCCACGCCGTCGGGCGGTCAGCGCCGCCGGCGGACTCCCGCCGAGCCCGGCACCCCGCGGGTCAAGCCAGGACCGGCCGTCAGGGACACCGAAGAGGCTATCGTGGCCGAGTCCACGGTTGCCCCCCGGTCGACCGCCTCGGCCAAGGGCACCCTGGAGGGCGAGGGCGTGACCCGTACCGCAGGCGGGGAAGCCTCCCCCGCGAGCGCACCCGAACGGCCAGCCAACCCTGCCGGCGATACCGTCGCGAAGCAACCCCCCAAGGCCAGGGCGGAGTCCAGGCCAACCCCGGACCAGCCGGCGGCGGTCCTTGAAACCCCTGCCCCCCCCAAAGCCAGAGAGGCCAGGACCAGGGGCGAGAAGTCCAGCGAGGCGGGCGGGACCAAGGGCTCGGAGAAGGATCGGTCCCCTGCCCTGGCGGAGCCTGAAGCGGCCCCACCCCTGACCCAGGCCGAGGAATAGGTCCGACCCGGGGCCCGCGCCGACCAGCGACGGGCCTCGGGCTCTACTCTACCTCCCGGATTGTTATGTCAGGATGAGCCCAGGTGGCCGCGCATAGCCCCGCGGATATCCTCCAGCAACCCCATGGCCGCCACCTCCACCATATCGAAGACCTGTTCGAACCCGCCCGGCCCCCCATAGTAGGGATCGGGAACCTCCCGGACGCCCATCTCGGGGGCGTACTCCATGAACAATTTGAGTTTACGGCGATGGTGCGGCGGGCATAGGGATGACAGGGCCTGGTAGTTCTCCCGATCCATGGCCAGGACATAGTCATAGAACTCAAAATCCTCCCGCACCACCCGCCGGGCCCGGAGATCACTGAGGTCCACCCCCCGCCGCAGGGCCGTCTCTCGCGCCCGGGCATCGGGCGGCTCACCGATATGGTAGCCATGCGTCCCGGCGGAATCGGTTTCGATAAGGTCCGCATAGCCCTCGCCGCGCAGCAGATGCCGGAAGACACCCTCCGCCGTTGGCGAGCGACAGATATTGCCCATGCAGACAAACAACACCCGGACCCTGGCGGTTGCGCTCATTTTCCCAACCTCTTCTCTTGTGCAAACAGACTAGATGTTTACCGGTAACGGGGCCAGGCCTTGATCCCCGGCGGAGACGTTGCCTCTCGGGAACGACCCTGTCGCCGGAATTCGGGAGGCGATCCTGATGATCCTGGATCATAGCCCGGTAGCCGGGTGGCGGCCCCTATTATCCCGGATCATGGCACTGCCACCACAGCCCTCCGGTAACCGGAGACCTCCAGGGCGCGGGAAGAAAAGGCCCAGTTCCAGATTCAGCCGCACCACCCTGGTGCAGAAATCCCTCTGCTTACGGTCCAATGGGCAATGGGAGGGAACCAACAGGCAGGGAGTTGCCGGTGGAGCGCCACTCCCCCGAGTCACTCAACCCCAGGATTTCAGGAGCCGACCAGACATCCGGAACGTCTGGCCCATTATGAGTGGCTTGGCACCGCCTGAATCCTGTCTCATCAGCCGGGCCTGAGGGTCACCGGATAAGAGTGGCCCACAAATTGCTTACTTCTAGACGAGGCGGATTTCTCTCCCGACACTTCCGTTCTCTACCTCCTCAGTGGTGAATTGCCCCGCCCCCAAGCGGGGCTTTTTTTTCGGTCCGCGGTAGGCCGGTTTTCAGTCTGGGGGGATGGGGGCAGCATCCACAGGGCAAGAACTAGGTAGCCTGTAGCATTAGCAAACACTAAATTAGTACTTGCTAATATATAGATAGTCAGCCATACTTAAATCATCGACCCTAGCCAAATAAGACTAAGGCCCTTTCTGATCAATTTGTTAGGAGACTGACATGAACTTTGACGCCTTGACCCTGGGGGGATTCCTCCTGACCGTCCTGATCGCGGGTCTGTTGCTCGCCATTCACCGTAGTAACGAAAAGCTGTCGCAGTTGCGGGAACGCCTGCGGGGTTGCGGGACCTGTTGACGACCTTTTGGGGCCTTGTTCCGGGATCCTGGCCGAGGACCGGACAGGCGAGGAGATCGGTTGATTGGCTCGACCCTGGATCTTTAAGGAACCCATGAGCCACCATGAACGGCTTGGCATAAAACCACCGCGAAGCCTTTGGTTTTCAGGGGCGTAGCGCCCCCCCTTGACAGTTAGCGCCCCCCAGATTTAGGGGGCTGGACGCGGGGCATTGGCGAGGGATGCGCCAAACCTAACCAATTGAAATAATATGGGAAATATCAGTAATTGGCGGAAGGGGTGGGATTCGAACCCACGGACCCTTGCGGGTCAACGGTTTTCAAGACCGCCGCTATCGACCACTCAGCCACCCTTCCGGTTACATGCAGGCCCTCTACTTGGGATGGGCCAGGACGACCCCCAGATTCGAGTTCAACAAGGATACCGGAAGGGACATCCTCAGGCCAAGCATGTTGAGGTTGCCTTTTGGAGTCGGACAGGTATCCTTCGGAACTCAGTCTACAACTGCCGTTCTAATGCGGTCACAAACTTTCATCCGACCCTTACCGAGGAGAGACGCCAGATGGCCAACCCCCAATACTCTGTACTGAGCGGCGCCCAGAGCGCCATTTCCGCTAACAAGGTGTTGAAAAACACCTATATGCTCCTGTCCGCCACCCTGGGCTTCAGCGCCCTGATGGCGTTGATCTCAATGTCCCTCGCCCTGCCAAGCTGGATGTACCTGGTCTCGGTGATTGGCGCCATGGTCATGGGCATCTTCGTCCTGCCCCGCACCGCCAACTCCAGCGCCGGTATCGGCGTCATCTTCGCCATCACCGGCCTGTTGGGCCTGGGGCTGGGTTCCATCCTGACGATGTACATGGCCCTGCCCCGGGGTCCCGAGATCATCGCCACCGCCTTCGCCGGCACTGGCCTGATCTTCCTTGGCCTCTCAGGCTACGCTCTGACCAGCAAGCGCGACTTCAGCTTCATGGGTGGCTTCCTGTTTGCCGGGATCATGGTGGTCTTCATCGCCGCCATCGCCAATATCTTCCTGGCCATGCCCGCCCTGTCCCTGGCGGTCTCCGGCGGCATCATCCTGCTGATGAGCGGCTTCATCCTCTTCGATACCAGCCGCATCATCAACGGCGGTGAGACCAACTACATCATGGCCACTTACGGCCTCTACCTGAATATCTTCAACATCTTCATCAGCCTGCTGCAGATCCTGGGGATCATGGGCAGCGACGACTGACCTGGGCGCCATCGCCCTCAGCCAGAGGCTGATCTGAACCCCGGCCCCGTGCCGGGGTTTTTTTGTCCGCCACCCGATCCTGCAAGACGCGGCACTGAGGTTCCAGGACGCCGACCCGGTATTTGATCATCAGGGGCGAGTCAAGGCTCCTCATGAACCTTAGCTCAGGCGCCCCGGATACAAACCCTGATCAGGCCCTGAAGGGCACGATCTCTCTTTCCCCGACCCCGGAGGATGACAATGGATCTCTTCATGAAGATTGTGGCGGCCGCCGCCATGGGCATGATGGTCTTCTACGCCTGGCGGGCCTACCAGCAGTGGCAACAGCAAGGACCCAAGGCCGAGAAAGGCGACTGGCAGGCCGCCATCCTGCCCCTGGCGATGGTCGCGGGGCTCGTCGTGCTGCTCATCGCCATGGTGCGCTGAACGGCCGAGTCATCGCACCCCAATTTTCGGAATGGCGACCCTCACCCCGCCGTCTGCACGAACTCGGCATCCCCCATGTAGGGCCGCAGGGCGCTGGGGATGCGCAGGCGGCCATCGGCCTCCTGGTAGTTCTCCAGCACCGCCACCAGGGTCCGGCCCACGGCCAGGCCGGAGCCATTGAGGGTGTGCAGGAGCTCGGGCTTGCCGGTGTCGGGATTGCGCCAGCGGGCCTGGAGGCGACGGGCCTGGAAGTCCTGGAAATTGCTGCACGAGGATATCTCCCGGTACTTCTGCTGGCCGGGCAGCCAGACCTCCAGGTCATAGGTCTTGGCGGCGGAAAAGCCCAGGTCCCCGGCACAGAGGCTGACCACCCGATAGGGCAGTTCGAGCCGTTGCAGGATGGCCTCGGCGTGGCCGGTGAGGGCCTCCAGGGCGGCGAAGGAGTCCGCGGGCCGGACGAGCTGCACCAGCTCGACCTTCTCGAACTGGTGCTGGCGGATCATGCCCCGGGTGTCCTTGCCATAGGAACCGGCCTCGCTGCGAAAGCAGGGGGTATGGGCCACCCATTTGCTCGGTAGGCGGTCGGCGTCCAGGATCAGGTCCCGGGCCAGATTGGTCACCGGCACCTCGGCGGTGGGGATGAGATAGTAGTCCCGCTCCCCGGGGACCTTGAACAGGTCCTGCTCGAACTTGGGCAGCTGGCCGGTGCCATAGAGGCTGTCGGCGTTCACCAGGTAGGGGACATAGACCTCGACATAGCCGTGCTCCCGGGTATGGATATCGAGCATGAACTGGATCAGGGCCCGGTGCAGCCGCGCCAGGGGACCGCTGAGGACCACGAACCGCGCCCCGGCGAGCTTGGCGGCGGTGTCGAAGTCCATCCAGCCGGTGGGAACGCCCAGATCCACATGGTCCTTGGGGGCAAAGCCGAAGACCCGGGGCTCGCCCCAGCGCCGTTCCTCGCGATTGTCCGCCTCCGCACGCCCGTCCGGGACGCTGGCATGGGGCAGATTGGGCAGGCCCAGGGCGATCTCCCGCAGCCCCTCCTGCACCAACGCCAGCTCCGCCTCGGCGGCCTTGAGCTGATCCCCCAGGTCAGCCACCTGCGCCAGCAGGGGGGTGACGTCCTCCCCGGTCTTCTTGGCCTGGCCGATGAGCCGGGAACGGCTGTTGCGCTCGCCCTGAAGCTCCTGGGTCCGGACCTGGATGGCCTTGCGCCGAGCCTCCAGGGCCTCGATACGCCCCTTATCGAGGGTCAGGCCGCGACGGGCGAGCTGCACGGCGACAGCATCGAGATCGGCACGCAGCAAATGGGGATCGAGCATGATGAGTCACCTGAGGGTGGAAAAGGTGCGGGTGATAAGAGGGGCATGACCCAAGGCCGGCATTTTATCGCCATCGCAGGACCTTGTTCGTCTTTCCCGGCCCTTCCAGGCCCGACAGCGTCCGACGGGCTGCAAGCGGCAACGCGACTCTCGCCGCCCAGCCGCGCTAGGGGTGCAGCCAGACGCAGCGCCCCTCGCTGGCCTTGTCGATGGCCGCCAGGCGCTGCTGGTGGGCCTGAAGCTCCTCGTCATTAGCCCGCACCACGCGCAAGGGCGGGCGGTTGGCGGGCAGACGGCGGAAGGTCTGGCGACCCGCCTCCTGACCCGCCTCACCCTGTCCCCCCAGGGCCAGCTTGACCTGGCCACCGGTCATGGCCAGATACACCTGAGCGAGCAGCCCGGCGTCGAGCAGGGCACCGTGCAGGTCGCGGCGGGTGCTGTCGATCTCGTAGCGCTTGCACAGGGCATCCAGGGAATTGCGCTGCCCGGGATGGCGCCGACGGGCCAGGATCAGGCTGTCGACGACGGGGCAGAGATCGGCGATGCGCGGGGCCTCGGCCCGCCACTGCTTCAGCTCATGATCGAGAAATCCCACGTCGAAGGGGGCGTTATGGATGATGAGCTCGGCGCCCCGGATGAAAGCGAGAAACTCCTCGGCGATGTCGCCGAACCGTGGTTGGTCGCGCAGGAAGTCGTTGGTGATGCCATGAACATCGAGGGCGCCCTGTTCCACGTCACGATCGGGCCGCAGGTAGCGATGAAAATTGTTGCCGGTGGGCCGCCGCTCCACCAGTTCGACGCCGCCGATCTCGATGACGCGATGGCCCTCGCTGGGTTCCAGGCCAGTGGTTTCAGTATCGAGGACGATCTGACGCATGGGAGATTACCTGGCAATGACGCACGACGAATGGTTGTGGGCTGTGGGCTGTGGGCTGTGGGCTGCGGAAGGTAGGATCATCATCGCCGTCGGTGAAACTTGCTAAGCCACTGCCAGCCGATGAATGAGCGACCTAATTGTCATGAGGCGGCGCGCCATGTCCCTGAAAATGAGAGCCTTTGCCGTGACTTTCACGCTAACGTGAATGACGGAATCACCGGATCCATGCCGTCTTCCATCAGGATGGTCATGGTCGTAGCGATAACCCGGATGGCTGTGACGCGGACTTCAACGCCGGGGAATGCCGCGATTGGCCAGGGCATCGGCACGCTCGTTCTCCGGGTGGCCGGCATGGCCCTTGACCCAGCGCCACTCGATCTGGTGGTCGCCCAAGGCGCGATCCAGGCGCTCCCAGAGGTCCTGATTCTTGACCGGCTGGCGATTGGCCGTTTGCCAGCCATTGCGCTTCCAGCGCGGCAGCCACTGGGTGATCCCCTGGCGCAGGTATTGGGAATCGGTGACCACCCGCACCGGCACCGGCCGCTTGAGGGCCTCCAGGGCCTGGATAACGGCCATCAGTTCCATGCGGTTATTGGTGGTATGGGCCTCGCCGCCACAGAGCTCCTTTTCGTGGGCGCCAAAGCGCAGCAGCGCGCCCCAGCCCCCCGGACCAGGATTGCCCTTACAGGCCCCATCGCTGAAGATCTCGACCGGAGCCGTCATGAGGCTCGCCACCCTCTCAGGTAACCTACTGAACTATAAGACATAAGGCCTATCCGTTGTCATTCAGGTAAGGGAAGGTCGGGGGCGTCGGATGGGGTGTCGACCGCAGGACGGCAGTCATCATAACAACCGGGAGGTATGCAGTTGTCCCCCGCCAGGCGCCACCCGCCCCGGAAAATTCTCAAAAAAGCGATCTGAGGGCGCCCTTTGAGCACCCCACCCAAGCAAGCCTTCAAGCACCCACCCCGCCATCACCCGAGGGCTCGCGGCGTTCCGCTGGCGAACCGGCCAGCCGGCCGGCCGGGGTGACAGGCACGGGGACCGAGGTGACCGGGGCCCGGTTGGTCCCCCGGGCGGTGGGCTCCACCGCCCCGCCGGGCAACAGCCGACGGCGGGTCTTCCAGGAGGGCCGCAGCGGCGTCAGGGTGGAAACGCGCTTCACGGCGCGCAGGGCATAGACGCCGCCCAGGGCCGGCCAGTAGCGGCTGCCCGCGGCGGCGAGGACACTCCCCGAACACCAGCTGGACCCGCCCCAGGGGGCCTGAAAGACCAGCATGCGCTGCCACTCGACATCGAAGCCCAGCAGCGACAGCCAGTCCCCGACCCGGTAACGGGTCAGGAAGCCGCCGCACCAGGGCATGCGCCCCGGTCGCGCCAGGCGCACCAGGGCCCAGGGGCTCAGGGCATTGAAACCGAAGAGGAGGAGCCGGCCCTCGGGGATCAGCACCCGCTCCGCCTCGCGCAGGACCTGGCGCGGGTCGCCCGCGAAGTCCAGGGTATGGGGCAGGAAGACGGCGTCCAGGCTATCGCTGGCAATCGGCAGCGCCTCGGGGCTGGCGACGATGCGCATGCCCAGGCCCTCCGGTTGGCGGGCCGGCGGCAGGATGATGGCGTGGCGGACCTGACTGGTGGCCACCGTCTCGCGGAAGACCTCTCCCCCTCCGACCTGGAGGATATAGTGGCCGAAGACCCCTTCCAGCATGTCCCGCAGGCAGGCCAGCTCCTGGCCGGCCACCTCCCGGCCCAGGCCGGAGCCATACCAGGCCTCGAGCTGAAGGGCACGATCGGTCTCCGGGGAAGGGTGTGCGCTGGGCGTCATCGGCAAGGCCTGCTCAGTCGACTGGCGGCGGCGCCAGGACCTCGCGGTTGCCGTTGGTCTCCGCCGGGCCGACGATGCCGATGCGCTCCATCTCCTCGATCATGCGCGCGGCGCGGTTGTAGCCGATCTTGAGCCGGCGCTGGACCCCGGAGATGGAGGCCCGGCGGGACTCGACCACGATCTGCACCGCCTCGTCGAACAGGGGGTCCGTGTCCTCCAGATCGCCGTTGGCGCGCGGTTCCGGGTCGATGCCGGGGATTCCGTCGCCCATGTCCATGAGGATGGTATCGATGTACTCGGGCTCCCCTTGGGCGCGCAGGAACTCCACCACCTGGTGCACCTCGTGGTCGTCGACGAAGGCGCCGTGGATGCGGTGGGGGATACTGGTCCCCGGGGGTAGGTAGAGCATGTCGCCATTGCCCAGCAGGTGCTCGGCGCCCATCTGGTCGAGGATGGTGCGGGAGTCGATGCGCGAGGAGACCTGGAAGGCCATGCGGGTGGGGATGTTGGCCTTGATCAGGCCGGTGAGCACGTCCACCGAAGGCCGTTGGGTGGCCAGCAGCAGGTGGATGCCCGAGGCGCGGGCCTTCTGCGCCAGGCGGGCGATCAGCTCCTCCACCTTCTTGCCCACCACCATCATCATGTCCGCCAGCTCGTCGATGATGACGACGATGTAGGGCAGATGGCCCAGGGATGGCGGAGCCTCCATGCCCGGGACAAGGTCCCGCGTCACGCTATAGAGCGGGTCGGGGATGGACTCCCCGGCGGCCTCGGCCTCGGCGATCTTGCGGTTGTAACCGCCGATATTGCGCACCCCCAGCCGAGCCATGAGCTTGTAGCGCCGCTCCATCTCCGCCACGCACCAACGCAAGGCGTTGGCCGCCTCCTTCATATCCGTCACCACCGGGGTCAGCAGGTGGGGGATGCCCTCGTAGACCGACAACTCCAGCATCTTGGGGTCGACCATGATCAGGCGCACGTCCCGGGGTCCGGCCTTGTAGACCAGGCTGAGGATCATGGCGTTGAGGGCCACGGACTTGCCGGAACCGGTCGTGCCGGCGATGAGGGCATGGGGCATGCGCGCCAGGTCCGCCACCACCGGGTGGCCGGAGATGTTGGTGCCCAGGGCGATGGTCAGGGGCGATTTGGCATCCTGGTAGGCGCTGGAGCCGAGGATCTCCCGCAGGGCGACGGTCTCGCGGAAGTTGTTGGGGATCTCCAGGCCGATGACCGACTTGCCGGGGATGACCTCCACCACGCGGACGCTGATGGTGGACAGGGCCCGGGCGATGTCCCGGGCCAGGCCGGTGATCTTGCTCGCCTTGGTCCCCGGCGCCGGCATCATCTCGAACAGGGTCACCACCGGCCCCGGATGGACCGCGACCACTTGGACGCTGACGCCGAAGTCCGCCAGCTTGATCTCCACCTGACGGGAGAGCTCGTCGAGCTGCTCCTTGGTATAGCCCTTGCCGCTGCGGCGGGCCTCGTCCAGAAGCGCCAGGGGGGGCAGTTCACCTGGCTCCTCTTCCCAAGGCGGCGGGGGTAAGGGCTCGTGCCCGGCCCGGCCGTGCTGGCCAGCCGGGGCTAGGACCGGGATCGGGTCCGGGGTCGGATCCGAGGCGGGTTTCGGCGTCCTGGCCGGCGATCGGGGAACGGCGGCGGAAGTGGAGGTGGAGGTGGAGGTGGAGGTGGAGTTGGAGTTGGAGTTGGAGTTGGAGTAAGTGGATGCGGCGGTGCCAGGGTCCGGCGGTGATGCCGCCCGGGTCCCCGGCCTGGGCGCCGGCTCCGCGTCCAGATCGTCCTCCAGCGGGCCATCCAGGCTGAAGGAGGACAGGGAGGACAAGGCGGGCGCGGCCCCGGATCGCGCGCCTGCCTCGGGTTTGGTCGGGGACCCGGTAGCCGCCGCCGCGAAACGGGAGGCGGTGGCCGCCGGTGGCGCGGGCGGCTCGCTCTCCGCTGCGGCAGACTCAGCGGTTGATCGCCGAGCCGCCCCGGTCTTGGGGGTCGCCGGACTGGAAGCGCCTCCCGACCGTGCCGCAAGCCGGGGGTAGCCCGCCTGACCCGATTGGCCTGCCTGTCCTGCTGGACCCTCACGTCCCACCTGACCCGCCTGACCCGCCTGACCCGCCTGACCCGCCTGACCCGCCTGACCCGCCTGACCCGCCTGACCCGCCTGACCCGCCTGACCCGCCTGACCCGCCTGACCCGCCTGACCCGCCTGACCCGCCTGAC
>JAHDND010000224.1 GCA_018435665.1 Candidatus Thiosymbion sp.
TCCTGCCAGACCAGTTCGTGCTGCCAGATCTTGTAGCCGGTGACATAGGTGGCGTCCTGGCATTCCATGACCCGCTTGAGCGCCTCGTAATAGAAGCGGTCGAGCTGAGCCTGGCCCAGACTTTCGGCCCGCTTGTCGATCAGGGCGTCGAAGTCGTCGGTCTTTTTCAGGTCCAGATAGAACTGGCGGTTGTCGGCATTGAAGGAGATGAACTGGCCGCTGACTGTCTTGTGGATCTCGCGCAGGACCGTTTCCACATGGGTCTGCAGGTCCTTGTCGGGCTCGTCGCTGCCCAGCTCGGCGATCAGCGGATCGAACAGGCAGAGGCGGTCGCGCAGCTCTTCGGCGGATGCCCCCATGGGGGCATAGATGTCGCCGGTGGTGAGGCGGTGGACGGAGAGCGCATGGATCAGGCGCAGCGCCATCGGCTTGTATTGCTTGCGGGTGATGGCGTTCTCGATGCGGGATTCCAGCACCTGGCTGCAATCGATAACCGCCCGGATCTCGGGAATGGCGCGGAAGGATGCGTTCTGCTTGAGCGTGTTCCAGTAGCTGTCGAAGGCGATCAGGCCGGGCTCGTCCTGCGGCACGTCCTTGCCGAGGATGCCTTTCATGCCCATGGACAGGGTCTTGAGCACCTCGCGCTTTTCCACCACGGTGACGCGTTCGAAGGTGTCGATGTAATCGGGATGCACCGGGAAAAGCCGGACGAACTCGTCCATGCGCTCGTTGAGCCCGCCGTAGTATTTGGCAAAGGACATCAGATAGTCGCGGATCTTGGCCTGTTGCTCGGTGGTCTTCTTGAGCAGACGCTCGGCCACGACGAATTTCACATCGCTACGGGCAATCAGGATCTGCTCGAAGCGGTCTTTCACCCGGCGGATGCTGTCGGCGACAAAGGCGAAGCGGGGGCTGTCGAAAATGGCTTCCTGGACACCGGCCATGAAGCGGAAGCGCAGATCCTTGCAGACCTCACCGACCTCGCGGAGGAAGTTCAGGTCGAGGATCAGCTCCTGATCCTTGCGGGTGCGCAGGTAGTCGAGCAGCTCATCGACCACCAGCAGCAGGCCGTGTTCGGGGAACACCTCGCCGAACTTGGCCATCATGTCCTCGAAGGCCCGCTTGTGGCTGGTGATGGTGCCCGCCTCGGGGAAGACATACTCCACACCGAGTTTTTCGAGATGCTCTTCGAGTTCGGCCACCAGGATGTCGCGCAGGGACATGGTGGTGGCTCCGATCTCGGTACGGATGACCTTGAACCGACCTGCGATCTGAGAGGCTGCATCGCGGACACCGGCGTGGTTCAGCCCTTCCAGCAGGGAGGCGTCTGCGGCAAGACTGGAGACTACCGACATCAAGTGCGACTTACCGGTGCCGTAGTTACCGACGACCAGCAGGCCCTTGTTGTCGACCGGCTGGTCGAACTGCATCTGAGGAATGACAAGCTGCGTGAGCCGTTCGGCCATTTCCTCGGAAATGACATAGGTGTTCACGAGAGTGTGCGCGGCGCTCGATTTGTCCGCGTCACGCAACTGAACGACCGACTCAATCGGGTCGAATTGGATAAGGTCTCCGTATTTCATGCTTGTCCTGCCTCTCTATTGTTTTTTGCCGAATCGACCGTGGCCGTGCCATCCATGCCCACAATCAGCGCATCGACCGAGTCATAGCTGCGGTACTCGGGATGGCCGGTTTCGGCGTACAAAAGCCTCCCGGAATTCACGATTCCGTTCCACGAAGCCACCACGGCCCGGTTTCTCGAAATGGACTGCAGCAGGCGCAAGGGGTCCTGCTGGAGATCCTTGTCGAAGAGGATCTCGAGATTATCCAGCACCACGGGTGACTGAGCCTGGTCCGCGATCTGATCGAGGATGCCCGGCAGCCGCAGTGACCGTTGCTTGGCTGTCAGCTCCAGTAGCTCGCCGGAGAGCGCCAGATTGACGTTGACGACGGACGAGCCGAACTCCTCGGCAATATCCCGAAGGACGCCGGTCTTGCCGGAACCGGTCTCACCCACCAGCAGCACCAGACGGTGATACAAGCCTTCGGCTGCCTGGAGGGATCGTTTTATCTTGTCGTGAATCGGCTCTGCCATGGTCGCTCCTTACTGCTCGGTGTCCGGCTTATCGGATTTATCAGCCGCACCGCCGGAGCGGACCCATTCGTCCACTTCGTCTTGTTTAAACATCCAGCGACGGCCGACGCGATGACCGGGCATAGCCCGTTGTTCGATCCACTTGTAGACCGTCTCGTTGCTTACATTCAGATATTTGCAAATGTCATCGACCGTCAGCCATCTCTCATCCATAGCCTTCGTCCTTCGTTCATCATGTTTTCGGTAAAAGCCCGAAGGTCTCCGGGAAACCCGA
>JAHDND010000145.1 GCA_018435665.1 Candidatus Thiosymbion sp.
CATCTGATCAAACCTACCTGGATGGCCGTCAAACACCGTGACGCCAACACCCTCGAAGCCGACGTCAACGCGATTTTCGACAACATCGGGAAGGAGTTTAAGCTGGCTTTTTAGTTTATAGAACTTGTTGTGAATGACTTATTCTCATCTGGTAATTGATGTTCGATGGGCGTAAAAAAGCCAGGGAGTGGCCCTGGCTTCGGGACGAAATTGGCAATCCATTGCCTTGGAAGAGCCGGCTTAGTCTGTAGTTACAGCAACATTGGTGGCCCCCACCGAAGTTCCACCTTCCATGAATCGCAAAAAGAGGCGATTTAAGGCTGGATCAAAGGGAATGTACGCCCCTTCATGTGCAAAAACGTTGACCGTGTAAAAAACCGTTTCATCGGCATTGACGGTGCGAGTGAGGCTGGACGCACAAGAACCGATCCTTTGACCGATTGAGTTGGTTTCGCAGACTTCCAAGGTTAGGGGTAAGGCAAAATCACCGTCATCGGCCTGGACCTTGATGGTACCGGTGTTACCGATATTGACAGCAGCGGCGGCAAAGAAGCCAACTCCTGAACTCGGATCAATGTGCACGATACCGTCCTGGCTCGGGGTGACGCCAATGGCGAGCAAATCCGGCGGCGGCTCGGCAAAGGCCGAGAGGATCAGGGTATTGACACCGGCATAGACCGGCGCGGGCTCACTGTTGGCGCAATCGAAGATCGGCGCGATCTCCACATTCGTTAGGGGTACGGTGGGGGTGATCCCAAAGACGAAGCCCTGGGTGGCGCCGGGGGGGATTCTGACCGGGGTATCTGGTGTGCCGGTGAGCAGATTGCTCGCGTCGGTGGTCTGGTAGATGAAATTAGCGGCTATCCCCGCCGGCAAGGCCAGTCCGCAGTCTAGTCCGCTTACGTTACCGCTGTTGATAATACTCGCAAAGGCCGTGGCTGGTTGGCCGACAGCGATAGCCCGGGCATAGGGCAAAACCGCCGCCTGCAACAGGGGAGGCTGGTAGGCGGGACAGCCCGTGCCGGCGAAGGGCAAGTCGGGCGGGGTAATCTGGACATCGGTGGTGTAGATCCGCGCGGTTTCCAACAACTCGGGAATGAGGGGCGAGCCAGGGTAGGTCAACTCCACCGTGAAGGCGGTCCAACCCTGAGGCGGAGTCGCAACCTGCCCAATGTAGACGCCACCGCCACTGTCCGCCAG
>JAHDND010000130.1 GCA_018435665.1 Candidatus Thiosymbion sp.
CGCCCGCTTGCCTTTTACCTCCCGCAATTTCACCCGATTGCCGAGAACGATGCCTGGTGGGGTAAAGGTTTCACGGAGTGGACCAACGTCACCCGCGCACAGCCACAGTTTGTCGGCCATCACCAGCCGCGGCTGCCGGGGGATTTAGGTTTTTATGACCTGCGCCTCCCCGAGATCCAGGCCGAACAGATCCGGCTGGCGCGTCAATACGGCATTTACGGCTTCTGTTATCACTATTACTGGTTTGGCGGCAAGCGCCTGCTCGACCGACCCCTGCGGCAAGTCCTCGCCGACCCCAGCCTCGACCTGCCCTTCTGTCTGTGCTGGGCCAATGAGAACTGGACCCGCCGCTGGGATGGAGAGGATCAGGAGATCCTCATCGGCCAGCAGCACTCCCCGGACGATGACCTGGCCTTCATCCGCGCCCTGGTTCCCGTCTTCCGCGACCCCCGCTATATCCAGGTCGATGGCAAGCCCCTGCTGTTGGTCTACCGGCCGCAAATCCTGCCCGACCCCGCCGCTACCGTCGCCCGCTGGCGCCAGGAGTTGGCCGATCAGGGGGAGCCTGGCCTCTTTCTGGCGGCGGTGCAAAGCTTCCGCGATGCCCTCGGCCGCGACGACACCTTGTTTGATGCCCTGGTCGAATTCCCCCCCCATGGCGTTCCCCGGGTTCCGGTCAGCGGGATGCAGTTGCTCAATCCCCACTTTCGCGGCGAACTGCTCGACTATGAAGCCTGCGTTGCGGCCGCCGAGGCCCAGGTGGACCTGCCAGGCGACAAGCTGGTCTTCCCCGGCATCATGACCGCCTGGGACAATACCGCGCGCCGCCAGGACCAGGCCACCATCTTCGCCCACGCCAGTCCCGCCGCCTATGGCCGCTGGCTCACCGCCTGCTGCCGGCGCGCCCTCGCCCAGCCGGCTGCGGATCGCCGCCTGGTTTTCATCAACGCCTGGAACGAATGGGCCGAGGGGAGCTATCTGGAACCGGACCGTCGCTATGGCTACGCCTATCTGCAAGCCACGCGCGACGCCCTCCTTGACGCTGCCGCGGGCTTCCCCACCACCGCCGCGAACCGGCCGACGGGGGCCAACCCCCGCCTCCTGTTCGTCGGCCACGATGCCCATCGCCACGGCGCCCAACTGCTCACCCTGCACTTGGTGCGCCTGTTCGCCCGGCGCTTCGGTTACCGCGTCCGCCTGTGGCTCCTCGGTGACGGCGCCCTGCGTCCCGACTATGAGGCCCTCGCCGAGGTGGAACGGCTCGATCCCGAACCGGAGCACCTAGTCCCGGCGGCCCGACGCCTGCGCGCCGAGGGTATCGACCAGGCGATCGTCAACACCGTGGTCAGCGCCGCGGTATTGCCCGCCTTGGATCAAGCCGGGATGAAGACCCTGGCCCTGATCCACGAACTACCTCAACTCATCCAGGAACGCGGTCTGGTGGACAATGCCCGGGCGGTGGCCGCGCATGCCACCACCGTCCTCTTCGCCGCCGATACCGTCCGCCAGGCTTTCGCGACCCTCGCCCCGCTGGTCTCGGCGCGGACCCGGGTGCTGCCGCAGGGCATCTATCAGGACCTCACCGCCCCCGCCGATGCCCGCGCCCAGGTGGCACGGGCACTGGGGCTGCCCGCCGACGCCATCCTAGTCATCAACGTAGGCTACGGTGACACGCGCAAGGGCTTTGATCTCTTTCTCGACACGGCCCGGCTTACGGTCACCGCCGATCCCCGCTTTCACTTCCTGTGGCTCGGCCAGGTCGAGAGTGGCTGGCAGCCCCGTCTGGAGCGGGAACGCCAGCGCGCGCCCCTCATCGGTCACCTTCACCAGCTCGCCTTCACGCCTGATGTCGGCCGCTACTATGCCGCCGCGGATATCTTCCTCCTCAGTTCCCGGGAAGATCCCTTTCCTTCGGTGGTGCTTGAGGCCCTGGCCTGCGGTGTACCGGTGGTGGCCGCGGCCGGGACTGGCGGCCATGGCGAGCTGCTGGCGGATCCGCTCAACGGGACCCTGGCCGGGGCCTGTGGCGAGGTCCAGGCCCTGGACCTCGCCCTGCGCGACCTCGCTGCGGGGGAGGCCCAGGACCCCAGCCGGCGGGCTCGGCGGGCGGCGACGGCGCGGGCGCGCTTCGATTTTGTGGCCTATGGCTGGGAACTGCTGCGCCAGTTGGCGCCGGGACTGCAATGCGTCTCCGTGGTGGTGCCCAATTACAACTATGCACGCTACTTGCGAGCGCGCCTGGCCTCGATCCTGGGTCAGTCGTACCCGGTGTTCGAAATCCTCGTTCTCGACGATGCCTCGACCGATGACAGTACTCAAGTCGTTGCCGCTTGCCAGCGAGATTGGGACCGGGACATAACCCTGATCGTCAATGACCGTAACTCGGGCTCGGTATTCGCCCAGTGGCGTCAAGGCATCGACCGAGCCCGTGGTGATCTGCTGTGGATTGCCGAGGCGGATGACCTGGCGATGCCCGACTTCCTGGCCAGTTTGGCGCCGCGCTTCGCCGCGACACCCTCACTAACCATGGCCTTCGTCGATGCGGCCCAGATCGACAGCGCGGGGCAGCGGCTAGGAGACAGTTATGCCGCCTATTGTGGCGAATACTCTGCCCTTGATTTCCATCGGGACTTCAGCGTCAGCGGCGCGACCTTCCTCACGCAAGGGCTCGGGGTCCGCAACACCGTGCTCAATGTGAGCGGCGTCCTCTTCCGTCGTGCGGCGCTGGTCGCTGCCTTGGCGCGGGTGGGGACGGAACTGGAGCGCTGGACCATCGCCGGGGACTGGCGGCTGTATTGCGAACTCTGCCGCGCCGGCGGCGAGGTACACTATGTCGCCCAGCCTCTCAATCAGCATCGCCGCCATGCCGCCAGTGTGGTCGGCACTAACGCGTTACCCCAGCACCTCGCCGAAATCACCGCTATGCATGAACTCCTCGCCCAGGATCTGCAACAGGAAACACTTATTTCGCAGTGGCAG
>JAHDND010000136.1 GCA_018435665.1 Candidatus Thiosymbion sp.
GCTGGCCAACCGCGTGAACGCGATCGGCCACCCCCCACGCCAGCTCAGGCGCTCAGGGCCTTGACCCGCGCCACCATGCGCTCGGCGGTGATGCCGTTGTAGTCCATGATCTCCGCCGGGCTGGCGGTGGTCTCGCCGCGCTTCCAGGCGAAGGTGTCGCGCTTCGCCGCCCGGGCGCGCAGCAGCACCGGCTCCAGGGAGGCTGAGGGGCCGCCGCTCACCGCCAGCAGCACGTCGCCATCGAAGAGGGCGTTGAAGTGGTCGTCATCCATGAAGGCGTTGTCGGGCTCGGCCACCGTCTCCCAGGCCACGTCGGTGGGCCGGTAGAGGCGACGGGGGTTGACCACACCGACGATGCGCACCGCCCAGCCGTCGGCCTCGAGCTGGTCCTTGGCCTCGAACACCGGCAGATAGACCATGTCGCCGGTCACGGCGAAGACCACCGTGCCTTTGATAGCGTTCTTGCCGGGCTTGCCCTCTTTGCCCTTCTTGCCCTTGGCGTCCGGCTTGCCTTTGGCACCCTTGATCGGATCATCCTGACTGCCCTTGGCATCCTGTCGCGCCTGGGCACCTGGCTTGCCGGCCTTGGTCTCGTAAAGGATGGCGGCGCCCTTGGCCACCGCGTCGCGGGCCTCGGCCAGACTCATATACACCTGCAGGGGCGACTTGGAGGCGATGATCACCATGCCCTTGTTGAGGCTGTTGGTGGCGTACTCGTAGGCGGCCTGGATGGCGTTGGCGTCCGGCGGGAAGAGGGCGTAGACGTTGCCATTGCGCATCTGGGCGGCGAAGTAGTTCTCGATCTCCGGGCGCTGGTGGGTCCAGCCGTTGCGGCCTTGCTCCAGGGCGCCGGCGGTGAACATGCACACCAGGGAGGGGGTGGGGCGGCGCAGCTCGGCCATGGCCTGGGTCACGGTCTGGACGATGGGCCAGCCGTTGATGGCGAAGCTCTCGTAGGACAGCCAGAGGGCGCGGGAGCCGAACAGGGCCAGGCCGGCGGCCAGGCCGGCGCAGGCGTCCTCGTTCAGGGGCTCGTACACCTGGCCGCTGGGCTCCTGGTTGTACAGGGGGTCCGGGGTCGGGTGACGGATCTTGAGGGCGTCGTTGATGTTCTTCATCGCCGAGGCCTCGTTGCCATCGGCGTTGGTGACCACGAAGCGCGGGTCCCGCTGGCCCACCCAGGCGGCCAGGGCGCCCATGGCGGTGGCGGGCACGGCCTTGTCGCCCTTGGCGAAGTCCTGGCAGGGGAAGGCGCCCAGGGGGGCCTGGTCGAGCACGAACTCGGTCACCGCCGTCTTTACCGCCGGGCCGCCGCCGGCGCGGGTGAAGTTCTCCCGCACCAACTCCCAGGCCGCCGGGGGCAGGGCGCGGCGCTGCAAGCCCTCGGCGATGTGGGGGGCGTCCAGGGTGTCGGCCGGATAGAGGTTGTGGGACTTGGCCCCCAGGGTGTGCACCCCGGCACCCTTGAGCTGCTTGAGGATGAAGGCGGTGAGCCGGCCGGACAGGGCGCTGGCGGCGGCGCGCTCCATGCCGGTCAGCACCGCCTGGGCGAAGGCCAGGCGCTGACCATGGGAGAAGCGGGTGGAGTCGACGTAAGCCGCCTCCTGGCCGCTGTCATCGAAGTCCTTGGCGTCCACCAGCACCACCTCCTCGAAGCCGTGGCCCCGCCAGTAGGCGATCATCTCCTCATTGGTCAGGCGGGAGACCATGGAGTGGTGCTCCTGGCTGTAGCCGTTCCAGATCAGGGTCGGCAGGAAATTGGTCACCTGGGGGAAGGCGGTGTGGAAGTGCATCATGGCGTTGAGCACGTAGGGCTCGCCCATGCCGCCGTCGCCGATGGTAACGGGGAAGAGCTTGCCCGGGTGGAGCAGGGCCCCGGCCATGGCGAAGTGCTGGCCCTGGCCCAGGGGGCCGGCGGGGGCGAGCAGGCCGGGGATGGCCCCGGAGAGGTGGCCGAGCAGGCCGTGCTTCTCGCGGAAGCGCGCCATCATGTCGTCCAGGGTGCGGATGCCCATCTCCTCCAGGGAGGTGTCGAGGAACATGGCGCTGTAGAAGCCCGGGGCGTGGTGGCCCACCTCGGTGACGATGTTGGTGTGCCCCAGCATCACCAGGGCGGCATAGGCCTCGGCGCTGGAGGCGAAGCCGCCGGGATGGCCGGAGCCCTTGGAGCCGCAGGTCTGGAGGGTGACGTAGCGCAGGGCGTCGGCCATGAGCAGGGTCTGGTAGGCCGCCGTCGCGTCGGCCTGGGCGATATGCCCGCTGTCGGCGCTCACCGCCGGGTCCGCGGCATGCTGGTCGAAATCGGGCCAGGGCTCGCCGAAGTACTGCATGCCCTGGCAGAAGGCCGGTGCGTCTTCGGGCAGGGTCCTGGCGGCAGCGGCGGGAGTGGTGGCGGTGGCGGTCATGGGGCGGTCTCCAAAGTTTGGGTGGCGAATGAGGCGTGGATAGAGTCTGCGCACATCACTTTTCGGTTTTTCCGGGTCGGGTGGCGTCTGGCGGGGGACGCCGTGCATACCTCCCTGTAGGTTTGACGACCGCTTCCTTGCGGTCGACACCCCCGCCAGACGCCCCCCGACCCTCCCTAGCGAGGCCTAAAACTGAAGAGCGATGTGTATGGCTTGAGTCAACCTTACACTGACGGTTATCATTTCGCAATACGGAATAGTTTTCACGATACGAAATTATGATGACGCAGTCCCACCGACTCCCCCAAGATGCCCCTCAGCCCCCTCCCCCGGACCCAGCCCAGGCTCAGGAAAGGGGTGGTGGCAGGATTCAGGTCATAGACCGCCTGGCGGCCCTGCTGGAGGCCCTGGCCCGCAACGGCGGCGGGGCCAGCCTCAAGGTGCTGGCGGCGGAGACCGGCCTGCATCCCTCCACCGCCTTCCGCATCCTGGCCGCGGCCGGGGAGAACGGCCTCATCGAGCGGGGGGAGGGAGGGCACTATGGCTTTGGCGCGAGGCTCGTGACCTGGGCGGCCCTGCGTCAGGGCGAGACGGACATCCGCGACCTGGCCCGGCCGGTGATGGAATGGCTGCGGGACCAGGTGGAGGAGACGATCAACCTGACCCTGCGCGAGGGCGACGAGGTGGTCTACGTGGAGCGGGCGACGCCCCACCGCATGATGCGGGTGGAGCAGGTGATCGGCAGCCGCGCGCCCTTGCACGTGACGGCGGTGGGCAAGCTCATGCTGGCCAGCGGTGGCGAACGGGTGGTGCGGGACTACGCCGCCCGCACCCAGCTGCCGGCCTATACCGAGCACACCCTGGCCCGGGTCGAGGACCTCTGGCGGCAGGCCAGCCAGGACCTGGCGGCGGGTTACGCCTTCGATAACGAGGAGGCGGAGATCGGCGTCGGTTGCATCGGCGTCCTCATCCGCGACCCGGCGGGCGAGCCCCTGGCCGGCCTGTCCATCTCCGCCCCCCGCGAACGGCGGCGGGACGAATGGACCGGCCTGATTCAGGAGGCCGGTCGGCGCATCGAGGAGCGGCTAGGCAAAGGTCGCGGGGCTTGAGGTATCACCCGGCCACCTTGAGGGGCGCCAGCATGCGCATGGTGCGAATCTTCTGCTCCACCTTGAATTCCAGCGTCTCTTCCGCGCTGGGTTTGGCCTCGACGGTGAAACTGGTCTCCTCGATGGTGGCGTTTTCGGGCAGGCCCGCCGGATCGAGCTTGACCGTCCAGGTCCCGGGCTTGAGGCCGGTGAAATGGAACTCGCCGTTGCCGTTGGTCAGGCGCCGATAGACCTGCTCGCCGCTACGCACCTCCACCAGGACCCCGCCCAGGCCGCGGCTCGGCTTGAGCTCGATCTTCGCCGGCTTGGGCGTCTGGCCCTGATCGCCCTGGCCATGGGCCTGGCCAAGCTGGACGAAGGTCTGGGAGGGCAGCAGGGCGGCCTCGGGTTCGTAAAGTTGGACGATACCCTTGAGGGTCACCCCACGGATGAAGGCCAGCTTCAGGGGGATCTCGTCACCCACCAGGAGATTGACCTCCATCGGCAGGGGCTCCACCGGGATCATGCCCACCGGCAGACGGCCGCCCTCCACCGTCAGCTCATAGATCTGGCGCTTGACGGAGGGGAAGGAGAAATTGCCCCGCGCATCGGTGATGGCCACCAGCCGGTCCAGCCGGACCACCACATCCGGCAGGCCCTTGCCGCTCTCCTGATCCAGGAGCTGACCGCGGACCGTCGCCACGTCCTTGCGGCGCACCGTGGGCATCTCGAAGGGCACCGTGTAGGTCAGCATCAGGTTGGCGTCCTCGTTGACCCCGTTGGCGTATTGGGCCTGGACGCCGATGAGGTTGCCGTTGTCCATCCGATAGCTGTACTGGGCATTGGCGATGAACTGGCTCTGGTCGCCGGATTCCTGGGCCTGCAAGTCCAGGTTGAGGCTCGATTTCTGGTCGATCTGGAAACCGGCGCTCATGCCCAGGGTGGGCAGATCCCCATCGTCATAATTCGCGCAGGGATCGATGCTGTCGTTCAGGTAGGCACCCAGGGTCAGGCGCTTGGAGGGCCGCCAGTAAAGGGCGCCCCGGTAACCCTGGGCGAAGACCCGCTCGCCGGTGAGATGGTCGTAGCGGAAGCCGGCCTCGACGCTGGCATCCAGGCTCAGATTCTGTTCCTTGAAGGTCTTGGCGTAGCCCAACCGCAGGGAATGAGTCACGTCATTGAAGGTCGTCAGGGAGGCGCCGGTATTGCGGCATTCCCCGTAGCGCAACTCGGCCAGATAGCGGCTGCCATCCGCCGCGCGCCAGGTGAGGCCCACGCCAGCCTTTTCCTCGTCCCGGGCCGGATCGATCACCAGGCGCTCCTGATTGAAGTACTGATAGCGGTCCTCGTAGTCATAGAGGTAACGCTTCTGGTCCTGGTTATAGAGGTCGTAGTGATAGTAGGCCGACAGCGACCAGGGCTGGTCCTTGGGGGCGTATCCCACATCCAGATGGGCGCGGGTCTGATCCTGATACTCGCCGGCATACTCGGGATCGGCATAGAGCAGGTTCAGGCGCAGCCGCCAGGGGGCGCCCAGTTTCACCAGATCCAGCCAGTAGGCGGCGCCGTTGCCCAGGTCGCCGCGGCTGCCGGCGACCTCCAGGTCCAGATTCAGGTCCAGGGGCAACTTGGCCTTCTGGCGCAGGCTCAGGACCTGGTTATGGCCGTCGTCGTCATCGAAGACATCCAGCAGGTTGGCCTCCAGCCACCAGTCCGGGCGCAGGGCATGGCCGAGGGAGAGACCGCTCTCGTAGCCATTCTGGTCGGGCTCGGACCCCTGGTAGGAATTCCATTCCCGGGCGTGCCAGGCCTGCATCCGCCAGTTCTTGTCGTGCCAACCCAGCCGGGCGCCGATCCCGCCGGCGCCCATCTCGGTCAGGGGCGACAGGGTAAAGCTCAGATTGCCTAGGCCCACGTCGAACTCATCGCCGCGATAGTCCACCATGAACCAGGAGGACTGGCCGAAGATCGTCGCCTCGTCCAGGTCCGGACCGCGAAAGAGGAAGTTGATGGTCCGCTTGCCGCTGCCATCCACCGGGCCGCTGCCGGACCACTCGAACTGCACGCCCCCGCCCAGCTTGGGGTCATCGCCCTCTTGCGCCGCCCCACCGCCGGAATTGCCGATGCGGGTGCCGTAGTTGAGGCCGATCCGGCGGGTGAACTGGGTTCTGAGGTGGTGATAATCGTCCTCCTTGCCGCTGACCCGGGGGAGGATCTCGATGGTGCGCTTGGCGGTCTCGCTGAGGCCCTGGTCCGTGGCCCGGGCGCTCAAGGTAATCTCGTCCCGGTCGGCCGCGGTCAAGGCCGGGGGCCGCACCTCCAGCGCCACCGGGCGGGACTCCCCCGGGGCCAGGGTCAGGGTGCCGGCGGCGGGTTTGATCTTGGCGCCCAGGCGGGTCTCGGCCCCATAGCCCACCGTCAGGGTGGCGTTGCTGTAGTTGCTGATCTGAAAGGTCGCCGGGAAGGCCTCGCCGGCGATGGCGATCGTCGGCAGGTCCAGGACATCCACTTGCAGCTTGAAGACCGGCAGGACCCGCACCAGTAGCGCGGCCCCGCCGGCCACCTCCGCCGGATTCGCCCGGTTGGCGATCTGATAGCTGACCCGGTAGTCCCCGGCGGCGGTGTTCTCCGGGGCGAAGAAGCTCACCAGGCGCATGACGGAGGCCCCGGGGGCCAACTGGAAGGGGAATTCCGGGGTGATGGCGCGCCAGTCCCTGGGCAGCAGCAGCCGCCCCTCGAAGGTTCCGGTGGCCCCGGTGCGATTGGTCACCTGCAAGACGCGGGTCATGACCTCGCGGGGCTTGACCGTCAGCAGGCTGGCATCCGCCAGGGTCACGTCCACCCCACCGCCCTGGGCCTTGACCAGCACCGAGGCGAGGAGGAGGACGATGAATAACCCGAATCGCGGCATTTTTTGGGCAAAGAGAAGCCATCGACGCCCGCGCGCGGGGTCGGGGTCGGCAAGCAAAAAGGTGAAGTCGTTGAAGGGGCCGTCAGACCGATGAGGTCGGCAGGGACCGGGAGGCCTTCATCGGGCTTCCCGCTCGGCGCCCCGAGGCCAGGCCGGTGGGGCTTGCTCGGAGTCAGATCCTACCTGAGGGGACGGACAGCCACTTTCCTTGGCCGTCAGTATTGAGCAATGGGCGCTTTATGAAAAATAACTTCGGGATATCCCGATATGCGAAAAAAGCATATCCCAGCACGGAACCGCTGGGACATCGCAAGATAGGCGTGGAAAAGGCCTCAGGTGATCGTCTCGGATGCGATCAGAAGGCGCGCCGCGGCGCCAGCGGACCCCGGTTATTTGATCTCCAGTTCGACATTGGCGCCGAACAAGTTATCCCCCGTCCCATCCGCGGCGACCATGCCGAGGTATTTGCCTTTGGGGGTCTGGCCCAGATCGATCTTGTAGCAGGAAGAGGTACCGGGATAAAGGCGTCGCGCCTCGCCTTGGAATTTACCGACCGGGCGGCCCTGATCGCTATAGAGTTCCAGCCACAATGCCGGCCGGAGGGAGCGCTGACCAGTATTGGCCACATCGATGGCGAAGAGGCGCTTTCCTTCCTCCAATTCGAGTCGGGGATTGGCAAAGGTCAATTCCGTCTGCCCGCCCTTACCGATATTAGTGACGACCTGAATGCCATAACGCAGGACCTGTGAAATCGCCGTGGTATTCTCGGGCAAAGCCTCCGCCGATTCCTGGGAACCCTTGGTGATGGGTTCGACCATGATCATGCTCCAGTAGGTGCCGGTGAGTCCCTTCTCGCCCGGTACCCGTACCTCATACTCGATCCGTTCGGTGGCATTGGCCGGTACCGTGATCGCGTCGCGGCTGAGCGCCACCCATTTGGCATTGGACCTTGGCAAATCGCCGGGGGGGTCATAGTGGGTGCTGCCATCGGCCGTGAAGCTGTAATCCGTTTGATACAGCTTGACCTCGGCGGGCTGGGAATCCGTATTCTGCACGACAATGACCTGCCGATAGCGCTCGCCCGGTTTGGCGTCCCTTTCATGGGTCATGTCACCCACCGGGGTCACACCCGCCTGTAACAGGCCGAGCCAGCAGGTCAGCGTCAGACCGCCAAGGAACCGAATGAAAAGCTTTAAATGAGCCATGAACGGGCACGGGGGAATTGTCAGTGAGGGTTATTGAACCCGATAAACCAGGGTGCAGCCAGGGACGCCAGTCCCCTGGCTGATCGAGATACCGGCGAGGCGTAGTTGCAGGCCGATACCACTACGATCGCCAACCCCTTGAAAAATAGGCTGCTCGTAATCCTGCACGACCAGATAATCGGCGCCGCCACTGATACCGCCATCGCCCGCGCCTTCGGAGGTGCGCCGCACGGCAACACTGACGGGCGCTGGCAAGGTCGAGGTATCGCGCCTCACCCATAGGGTCCACGGGGCCCCCTGAGTGTTGGTGATACCCAAGGTAGCCCCCGCGGCAACCGTCTCGATGGTGGGGCGAAAATCGGTCCCGGCGCCCATCGCCAGGTCATCCGTGCCGATCATTTCGAACCAGTTGCCGATGAGGGTCACCCCGGCGGCCTGGACGCTGGAACCCATGATCAGGGCGATCAAGCCCGTCAGGCAGGTCCGGCAGCACCGGGGGATCTCGTAACGCGGAGGCCTCATGTCACTTGTCTGGATGATGAATGGCGTTCTTCAGCACCCGTAAGCCTCGGCTCAGGAGTTCGTGATCGTAAAGGTCACCGTCTTGCTCGCCGAGGTCACTTTGCCAGCCGCCGCCGTGGCACTCAGGGTATAGGTGATGGTCTTGCCAGTTTCGCTGACGTTATCAATGCCAGTTACGACGGGAGCCGCCGCGGAGGATAGAGACACCTTACCCGCTGAGGTACCACCAGTGGGAGCCGCTAATTCGACCGCCAGGGTCACGCCAGTCGGCATATCGGTATTGATGGCCGCCGTGATCTTTTTGCTATCGGTACCGGCGTTGTTGGTGACGGAATAGGTCGTGGTGGCATCGGTCACCGGCGTCGGTGCTTCACCAGGAGTGGCCGCGGTAATCGTCATGGCGCCGGGGCTCCCGGACACATCAACTAGGGCGATCTCTTGGACCTCGTAGGTGACGGTTTGAGTAGCGGTATCGGGGTCCGCCGCCCAACCATTGGCGCTGAAAGCCAGACCGATCGCGGCTGCCAGGGTGCTGATGCGAGTGATGATATTGGTGTTCATGATGATCTCCCGATTACCTCATACTGTTGCCGATGGGTTGCCAGGCGCCGATTCACTCGGCGGGGCTGTGTCCGAACCTTTGCAGAGGCGCCCCGGGTTTATTCCAGAGGCGGTTACCGCTTCGCATTGGCTCCGGGTCAGGCCCTTCCCATTCGATGTCAGGTGCCTGTCTCCTTGGTGCACAGTATTGTCCGCCTCTGTTACGTTTGGTGTGGGTAGCAGCTTTATCCACCACCCACAAGGCCTCATCTAAGGACCCAGAATAAATTGGTGGTGGGGCCTGTGGAGTTGTGGGCGAGAGGCGCGCGAGTGTGGGCAAGGTGGGGGCAACCC
>JAHDND010000120.1 GCA_018435665.1 Candidatus Thiosymbion sp.
GCAAGGTTTGGCGATCACTCGCACTCAACACGATCATCACCCGTAACATCTGATTGAGCCCCAAGGTAAGCAGCTTAAGGCAACCTTACCGCAAATCCTTGCTGGCCGCCATGGTTATAATGACTTTGTGTGAACGACTTAACGCGGGCTAATATCAGCGCATTCGGTTTGGTCAGGTCAAAGCGGCGCCTGATCTCGTCCGGACGGCTGGGGAGGGCAAAGCGACCGCACACCCCTTGGTTGATCTTCGCGTGGAGCAGGTTCAAGCTGCGATCAGCTTCCATTGGTATCAGTTTGCCAAGCGACTTAAGCGTTTCATGGTTTTCCCCCGCCCATGACAACCTTCATCCTAATCGTGATCATCGTCACCCTGCCACTCATTGGCCTGGTGATCGGGGTCCACCGGGGGCTTCGGCAGGGGCGGCCCTGGAGCAGGATCAGCCCGGCCGATTATGGGCTGGTTTATCAACAAGTCAGTATCCCGACCAGGCGCAACCGCCAATTGGTGGGCTGGTGGCTTCCCGCCCCGACTACCAGCCAGACCCTGGTCGTCCTCCATGGTTGGGGTAGCAACGCCGAGCGGATGCTACCCCTGGCCGTGCCCCTGCGCCGATCCGGGTACCAGCTATTGCTGGTCGATGCCCGCAACCATGGCCAGAGCGATACCGACACCTTTGCCACCCTCGCCACCTTTACCGAGGACCTGGCCAGCGCCATCGCCTGGGTCCAGGGCCGCCCTAGGAGACAAGATAACCACATCATCCCGGTCGGGCATTCCTTTGGCGCCAGCGCGGCCCTGCTCCTCGCCGCGAGGCGCCGGGATCTCGCCGGGGTCATCGCCCTCGCGCCCTTCGCCCATCCCGCCCAGGTGATTCGGCCCTACCTGCGTCAACGCCATGTGCCGACATTCCTCCTCCCCCTGGTACTGGGGTACATTCAGCGGGTGACGGGGCACCGCTTTGAGGACGTGGCGCCCATCAATCACGTCGCCGATATCGCCTGCCCGGTCCTGCTCCTCCATGGAGAGGCGGATGAGGTGGTGCCGCTGGCGGAGATCGTGCCCTTGGTCGAACGTTTTCCCCCGGGCCGGGCGCATCTCCGGGCCGTGCCCCACGCCGGCCACCAGGTCGGGTCCTTGCTGGAGAGCGAGTTGCCGGCCGTGCTGAATTTCCTGAACCGCCTGTGATCCCGGCTGAGGCAAACTATCCAACTTGGTTAGTGACTGAGTGAATGAGAACCCAATCATGTCGGAACTTTTTACCCCCTTTCGCCTGAAAGACGTGACCCTGCGCAACCGCATCGCGGTGCCCCCCATGTGCCAGTACAGCGCCGAGGATGGCTACGTCACTGATTGGCATGAGCCGCACTACACGGGGATGGCGCGCGGGGGCGCGGGCCTGGTGATTGTCGAGGCCACGGCGGTTTCGCCCGAAGGGCGGATCACCCCCGCCTGCCTGGGCCTCTGGGAGGATGGCCAGGCCGAGGGGCTGGCGCGGATCGCCCGTGCCATCAAGGTCGCCGGGGCGGTGCCCGGGCTTCAGATCGGCCATGCCGGGCGCAAAGGGAGCGCCAATCGTCCCTGGGAAGGCGATGACCACATCCCCGACGGTGATCCCCGTGGCTGGCAGACGATTTCGCCCTCGGCCATCGCCCTGGGTGGCCCCCTCCCCAAGGTGCCCCGGGCCATGACCCTGGCCGACATCCAGCGGGTGCGCGGCGCCTTCGTCGCGGCGGCGCGCCGCGCCCGTGACGCCGGGTTCGAGTGGCTGGAACTGCACTTCGCCCATGGCTATCTGGCCCAGAGTTTCTTCTCCGTCCATGCCAACCAGCGCAGCGATGAGTACGGCGGCGATGCCACCGGCCGCGGCCGCTTCCTCCTGGAGACGCTGGCCGCCGTGCGCGCGGTCTGGCCGGAAAACCTGCCCCTCACCGCCCGCTTCGGGGTCATCGAGTACGACGGGCGTGACGAGGAAACCCTGGCGGAGGCCATCGACCTGACGCGGCGGATGCGCGCTGAGGGTCTTGATCTGCTCAACGTCAGCGTCGGCTTCTCCACCCTGGCGGCCAATCCTCCCTGGGGACCGGCCTTCCTGGCGCCCGTCGCCGAGCGCGTGCGGCGTGAGGCGGAGGTGCCGGTCGCCGCGGCCTGGTTCATCGACGCGCCGCGGGATGCCGAGCGGGTGGTCGCCGCAGGGCAGCTGGATCTGGTCATGATCGGCAAGGCGCATCTGGCCAACCCGCACTACCCCTATGAACTCGCCCGGGCCTTGCGGATTGATCGCCCCGCCTGGTCCACCCTTCCCGCCCCCTATGCCCACTGGTTGGCCAGTTATGCGGGGCCGAGCACGGGGGAGTAGCAGTGAGGGACTGATGCGGGCGCGATGATTCCCTCTGAGGCGGGGGATCGCAAACGCGAAGGGCACCCTGAGGTGCCCTTTTTGCTGGGCGGATTGTCGGTGCGTGGAGTGCGGTTTTGCTGGGAAGACTGTCGGGGCCCGGAGTGCGGTGATGACGAGGCTGGTCCCGCAGCGGTTGAGCCCTTACTTCGGCTAAGCCCTTACTGCGGCTGTGGCCTTATTGATGCCGAAAAACGGCCTCCAGATCGGGGGCGTCCAAGATCCGGTCGGTCCACAGTTCCAGTTGCTCGGCGGTGGCCTGATGCAAGCGGGCCTGGATCACGGGGCTGAGGGGACCAAAGCGGCGGATGAGCAGTTTGGCCAGCATGGCCGACAGGGCTTCTTCCCGTCCTTCTTCCCGCCCTTCTTCCCGTCCTTCTTCCCGTCCTTCTTCTCGACCCTGTTCCAGTCCCTCTTCCCGGGCGGCGCGGAGTTCGCTGCGCTCGTCGCGCAGGGCCCGCTCGCGGACGAAGGCCAGGCGACGGGTCTCCTCGTCGGCGCTCAGGTCGCGGATGCGTTGCAGGGCCTGCTGCACGGGGGGATAGTCGATCTGTTCCATACGGCGTTCCTCCTGCCAGTGTTCAAGAAAGGCGACCCAGGCGGCCAGGGCCGCATTGCCCGCCCCCAGGCGGTCGGCCTTGGGCAGCTCGATCAAGTTCAATTGTAGTTCGTCGCCTAGTTTCAAGGCGGGCTGGCTGCGGTCGCGCAGCTCAAAGCACCAGACCGCCTGCCCTTGCTGTTCCGGCGTGGTGAAGAGCTCGAAGTCCAGCAGGTGGATGCCGATGACCGGTTTGAGCAACTCATAATCGTCGCCCCCGTCCAGTTGTTGGGCCAGAGTGCGGGCCAGGTAATAGGCGCTGCGGGCGCTCCAGGCGCGGTAGCGGCGGACCTGCATCTCGATGTTGTACCGCCGGCTCTGCTCGTCCTGGGCGAGGAGGTCGAGGACGATGTACTTGCCCGCCAGTTCCTCCGGGGCGATGCGGGGGTTGAAGACCTCCACCACCGTCACGGGTGGCTCGGCACTGCGCACGGCGTTGATCAGGGCCGCGAGCAGGGCAGGGGCCTCACCGAAGAGCTTTTTGAAGACGAAATCGTTTTTGGGATCGAGAAGGTGCATGAGCCTGGCCAGGTCCTGAGGTTGCGAGGATTGTAGGCAATTCAGGGCGGCGGGTCATGCGGGATGGGAGGTTGGGTGGGTATGGAAATGGGTGTAGGGTCGTTCCATAAGTTACGATCGCTGGCGAGTTCCATCTCCAGTCCAAATGTGAGGGAATGAGGACGGGTCAGTGGCGGAGGAAGAGGGGGGGGTGGAGGGGCCGGCGGCACCCAGCGCGATAATTGTTGCAGGGCAAGCCGAAAGCGCAAGCCCTAAGGCTCTGGTCCAGGGTCGCGAGGTCCGCTGCCAGTACCGAGTCGCCTCGCTTGATGGCGGCTGCCAGCCGTTGCGCCTGGGCCATGAGTTCCATGGCCCCCAGATTGCCGGCATTACCTCGGGCGGGTCCGCTTCAGTTTAAGCCCAACCTTGAGAATCCGGCTGCCTTCGGTGCGGCGAATGACCAGTTGGACATGCTGCATGTCCAGACGGTCGCCGACCACCACCTGGGTCTCCAGGCGGTCACGCAGGAAGGCATCCAGGGTCAGGTCCCGCTCCTGCTCGCTGACGGCCAGGCCGTAGGCGGCGGCGACATCGCCCAGGCGGGCCTCGCCGTTAAGGACGAATTCGCCGAAGAAAGCCTGGTCCGACAGGCGGTTCGGGGTCTCCACCGGGGCCAGGAGCCGGTCCAGGGCCTCCAGGTCCGCCGGATCGACGATCAGCAAGAGCTGATCGCCGGCGCGCAGGTCCTGCCACTCGATCTGGTCCAGCAGCTCCCGCTGGCGCAACTGGGCGACGGGGCGGGCGGAAGGCGGCAGGCGGGGGAAGGGGCGGCGCTCCGCCACCAGGGGGCTGTTGGCGGCCAGTTCGTAACCCACCAGCTCCAGCTCGCGCTCGCCGGGCAGGTCGATCTCCAGACGTTCCACCACCTGGGTGCGGGGCGGCATCTCCAGTTTCAGCCATCGCGCCAGCGCGGGGATGGTCCACCCCTGTCCGACCAGGGAAACCAGGACGACGAAGAAGACGATATTGAAATAGGTATGCGCCTGTTCCATGCCCGCCAGCAGGGGGAAGAGGGCGAGGACGATGGGGACGGAGCCCCGCAGGCCGACCCAGCCAATGAAGAGCTGTTCCCGCCAGGGAAAGCGAAAGGGCAGCAGGCAGAGCCAGACCGCCAGGGGCCGGGCGACGAAACTTAGGAGGGCGGCGAAGAGCAGGGCGTCCAGGGCCACCGGCAGGAGCTCGGAGGGGGTCACCAGCAGCCCGAGGACCAGGAACATGCCGATCTGCGCCAGCCGGGCCAGGCCATCATGAAAGCGACCGATATAGCGCCGGCCCTTGAGGGGATGGTTCCCCACCACTAGGCCGGCCAGGTAGATGGCCAGGAAGCCGCTACCGTCGAGGATGGCCACCAGGCCGAAGAGGCTCAACCCCATGCTGAGCACGGCGATGGGGTGCAGCCCCGGGGGCAGGTCGAGGTGATTGACCAGCCAGACGATGGCGTAGCCCCCCAGGATGCCGAGGACGGCGCCGAGTCCCATCTGCTGGATGAAGGCCAGGGCCAGGGTGGCCCCCAGGTTGTCCTGGGGGGCGAGGATCAGCTCCATCAGGACCAGGGTGAGGAAGATGGCCATGGGGTCGTTGCTGCCAGACTCGATCTCCAGGGTGGCCTTGACCCGTTCCTTGAGCTCCAGGCCCCGGGAGCGCAGCAGGGAGAAGACCGCGGCGGCGTCGGTGGAGCCGACGATGGCCGCCAGCAACAGGCCCTCCAGCAGGCTCAGGCCCAGGAGCTGGGTGGCGAAGAGGCCGGTGAGGGCGGAGGTGACGAGGACGCCGAGGGTCGCCAGCCCCAGGGCCGGTTGCAGGCCGACGCGGAAGCTCTGCACCGAGGTGGCCATGCCGCCGTCGAAGAGGATGATCGCCAGGGCCAGGCTGCCGACCAGATGGGTGGCCTGGATGTCATCGAAGTGGATGTCCCCGGGTCCTTCCTCCCCCAGTAGCATGCCGATGATAAGGAAGACCAGCAGCACCGGCATGCCGAGTCGCTGACCCACCAGGCTGGCGAGGATGCTGACCAGGAAGGCCAGGGAGGCGATGAGGATAAGCTCGTTGGTCAATGCCATGGCGTGGCGCTTCTCACGAACGGGCCGCGCCCGTGGGTGGGACTGAAGGGACTGGGCCTGCCCCGGGCTCTGCCCAGTGGGGCAGGGGCGATGGGGTGAGGACCGCCAGCGGGGTGGGGCTGCCGCTCACCCGGGTCTACTCCGGCAGGGTCACCGGGGTCACGAAGTCCGCCGGCTTGACGGCGAGCAGGGCGCAGCGGAGCTGGCCGAGGATGGCCTCGGCGGTATTGCCGATGATGGCGCCCGGGATGCCGGCGCGGCCCACGGTGCCCATGATCACCAGGTCGAATTTCATCCGCGCCGCCAGCGCCGGGATCGTCTCCCGGGCGCTGCCCTGAAGGAGGTGGAGGCGTGGCGTGAGGTAATCGTAGGTCTCGTCACCGATCCAGTCGCGCAGTTGCCGCGCCAGGCGCTCAAAGCCCTCCTGATGGCGCAGATGCTCGATGTTTACCTGTGCGGCGATCTCGCCCGCATCCTCGGTGTCGCTCCACAGGCGCATCATCTCCGGCGACAGGGGTTCCCAACTGTGGGCCAGGTGCAGGTCGGCAAAGTCGGAGAGGGCCAGGGAACTGGCCAGGCCCAGGATCTGGCGGTTCAGGGCGGTGGTCTCCTCCGGCTCCGCCCGCCAGGGGTCGAAATCCACCGCCGCCAGGATGCGGCGGTAATTGTCCTTGTCCTGGGGCGACATGACCAAGACCGGGCAGGGGCACTTGCGCAGCAGTTGCAGGTCGGTGCCCCCCAGAAAGCGCTCCAGGAGACCCTCCTCCGGATTGGCCAGTTTGATCACTAGGTCCCGGTTTTCCGCCAGGACCTCGCGGATGGCCTCTAGGTAGGGCGTGCCGAGGCGGACCTTGACGGCGATATCCAGCCGCTCCTGATAAGGCTCCGCCAGGGCCTCCAGCGCCGCCATCCGGCGCTGGCTGGCGCCGGTGAAGAGGGCGTCGAGGGTGCGGCTACCCTCCAGGATCCCCGAGCGCGGTGGTTCGATGATCTCCAGCAGGGTAAGTCGCGCCTGGTTGTTTTCCGCCAGCGATACGGCGCGGGCGAGGGCGGCGGTCTGATCCTTGCCGGGTTCGGCGAGATACAGGATGTTCTTGAAGTGCTTCATCTCATGATTCCCCTTGACTGATCCTCGGGTTGCGGCTCCTCACCCATGGCCTGACCGGGTTCCGTGGCGGTGGCGGCCGCCTTGGGGATCGAGACCGGTTCCTAGCCACCGCAACGGGAAAAAGGTGCGGATGCCTACCAAACTATGTACGACCGAAAACGTGGTTATCCATCCCGGGCGGGGGCGGTTCCCCAGTTTCTTTACCATGGCGTGACCATTCAGATCCTCCCCCACGTGGGGCAGCTTCTCCGGCACAGCCCGCTGATTCTCTATTGCTCCCTCCCCTGTTGGGGGAGGGGTGGGAGAGGGAGGTTGATCGGTTGCTCCACGGCGAGGTTACTCCTGATCGGAGTGGACGGGCCAACTTTGGTTCCCCCTATGGGGGCTATTGAATGAAAAATATATATATAACAATAATATGCAATTTTCTGTCATCCGTGTTAACATTTCCCTGACGCTGGTAACACCAGCAACCAGTCTCGCCCCGCGGGTGAGACGCCCTCGACAGAATCGCCGGCCTCACGTTACGGCCCACGCGGTTCTTAAACCCGCGGTCGTCCCCCAGGGGGCCACGGCCGCGACCGGACCCGGCGAACCCCCGACAGCGGGGCGCACAGCCGACATCCAACGGAACTTTGGCCGTCCGGTCTCCATCCACCCTCTAGGACGATACAGAGGAGAACAAGATGTCTGCCACCCTCACCCTGTTGCGAGGTAATCAAGGGGTCCGCAAACCAACCGTCCGGCCAAAGAGTTACCGGGCCTACACCCAGCGGGATTTCGACCAGATAGCCCCGCTCAGCCGCTTGCCCGCCGAGCGGCGCTTCGCCATGCAGGTCGTCGCGAATGTTCTGCCCTTTCGCGTCAACGACTATGTCATTGACGAGCTGATCGATTGGGATCGGGTCCCCGAGGATCCCCTCTTCCAGCTCACCTTTCCTCAGCCGGGCATGCTGGCCCCCGCCCACTTCGCCCGTCTCGCCAAACTGATGCGTCTGGACCCCGCGGGGGAGGATCTCGCCACGGCGGCGCGGCAGATCCGGGAACGCCTGAATCCCCATCCCGCGGGCCAGATCGAGCACAACACCCCCTGCCTGGCCGACGGCCAGCCCCTCTTTGGGCTCCAGCACAAGTATCGGGAGACGCTGCTATTCTTTCCCAGTCAGGGGCAGACCTGCCATGCCTATTGCAGCTTCTGCTTTCGCTGGGCCCAGTTCATTGGCGACAAGGCCCTGCGTATCGCCTCCCATGAGGCGGAGCGGCTCCATGCCTATCTGCGCCAGCACCACCAGATCAGCGACCTGCTGCTCACCGGTGGCGACCCCATGGTCATGAAGGCCAGCCATCTGGCCGGCTATCTGGAGCCGCTGCTACGGCCTGAGTTCGCCCATGTGCAGACCATCCGCATCGGCACCAAGGCCATCAGCTTCTGGCCCTACCGCTTTCTTACCGATCCGGACAGCGATGCCCTGCTGGCCCTGTTCGAGCGGCTGACGACGGCCGGAAAACATCTGGCGATCATGGCCCACTTCAACCATTGGCGTGAGCTGGAGACGCTGGCGGCCCGTCAGGCAGTGGCCCGTCTCCGCGCCACTGGGGCCGAGATCCGGAGTCAGGGCCCCCTGTTGGCGCGGATCAATGATGACCCGGACATCTGGGCGCGTCTCTGGCGTACCCAAATCCGCCTGGGGATCATTCCCTACTACATGTTCATCGAACGTGACACCGGCGCTCACCGCTATTTCAAGGTACCCCTGGCCCGGGCCCATGCCCTCTATCGCCAGGCCATCCGCCAGGTCTCCGGCCTCGGCCGCACGGCCCGCGGGCCGAGCATGAGCGCCAACCCCGGCAAGATCGAGGTCCAGGGAATCGCTCGGGTCAACGGTGAAAAGGTGATGGTGCTGCGCTTTCTCCAGGGCCGGAATCCGGATTGGGTGAATCGTCCCTTTTTCGCCCGCTACGATGAGGACGCCACCTGGCTGGACCAGCTCGAGCCCGCTTTCGGTGAGAAGCGCTTTTTCTTTCAGGACGAACTCGACGCCCGCTGGCCTGGGGCGGCCTGAGGCCGCGTCCCCCACGGGAAGCGAGGGCCGGCGCGCGCACCGCGTGGCTTGCCGGCCCTGTTCCGCTTCCCCCGCACATCATTGGAGAATCAACGCGCCTGAACCCTCATGCACATACTCTTGCTCAGCATCCATGGCCTCATCCGCGGCCATGACCTGGAACTGGGTCGGGACCCGGATACCGGTGGCCAGACCAAATATGTCCTCGACCTGACCCTGGCTCTGGCGGCGCGCCCGGAGGTGCGTCAGGTGGATCTGGTGACCCGCCAGATCCTCGATCCCGCGGTTTCCCCGGACTATGGGGTCCCCGTCGAGCCCCTGACCGACAAGGCCCGCATCCTGCGCATCGCCGCCGGCCCCGAGGAATACCTGGCCAAGGAGCGCCTCTGGGACCATCTCGACAGCTTCATGGACAACCTGGTGCGGACCCTCAACGCCGAGGGCCGGTTGCCGGATCTCATCCATAGCCACTACGCGGACGCCGGCTACGTCGGGGTACGGCTCTCCAACCTGCTCGGCAAGCCCCTGGTCCACACCGGCCACTCCCTGGGCCGCGACAAACGCCAGCGCCTGCTGGAGGCGGGCCTGAGCGAGGCCGAGATCGACCAGCGCTACCACATGGACCGGCGGGTGGACGCCGAGGAAGAGGTGCTGGCCGTGGCGGACATGGTCATCGCCAGCACCCACAACGAGATCGAGGAACAATACGGCCTCTACGACTATTACCAGCCCGAGCGGATGCGGGTCATCCCCCCGGGCACGGACCTGGGGCGTTTCCACCCCCCCGCCCCGCGCAGCCGCCGGGAACCCGGGTCCTTCCCCCTGGCCGAGGATGTCCGCCGCTTTCTGCGCGAGCCGGACAAGCCCCTGATCCTGGCCCTGTCCCGGGCCGATCCACGCAAGAACATCCAGACCCTGCTGGAGGCCTACGGCGAGTCCGGGGAACTGCGCCAGGCCGCCAACCTGCTCATCGTCGCCGGCAACCGGGACGACATCCGCGACCTGGACGAGGGCCCCCAGTCGGTCCTCACCGACCTGCTGATCCTGATCGACGCCTATGATCTCCACGGCCAGGTGGCCCTGCCCAAGCATCACCGCGCCGACGAGGTCCCCGCCATCTATCGCCTCGCGGCGCGTCGCCGCGGCGTCTTCGTCAACCCGGCCCTGACCGAGCCCTTCGGCCTGACCCTGCTCGAGGCCGCGGCCAGCGGCCTGCCCCTGGTGGCGACGGAGAACGGGGGCCCGGTGGACATCATCGGCAACTGTGGCAACGGCATCCTGGTCAACCCCCTGGACCGGGAGGCCATGGCCGCCGCCATCCTCGCCCTGCTCCAGGACCCCAGGCGCTACCGCCGCCTGCGCGACCAGGGCCTGGCCGGGGTGCGGGAACATTACTCCTGGGAGGCCCACGCCGAGGCCTATCTGGCCGCCGTGCGACCCCTGCCCAAGCGCCACGTGTCCCTGCCCCTTGCCCCCAAGCGCGGCCAGCGCTATCGCGACCGCGCCCTCTTCACCGACCTGGATCAGAGCCTGCTCGGCCACGAGGAGGGCCTGCGCCAATTCATCACCGTCCTCCAGGGCCACCGCAAGTGCGCCACCTTCGGCATCGCCACCGGGCGGCGCCTGGATTCGGCCCTGCGGGTCCTCAAGCAGCACGGCATTCCGCGACCGGACGTCCTCATCACCAGCCTGGGCACCGAGATCCATTACGCCCCCCAGCTGGAGCCCGATCCCTTCTGGCGTGAACACATCGACCATCTCTGGCAGCCGGGGGCGGTGCGCCGGGTCCTGTCCCGGCTCCCCGGCCTCAGCCCCCAGGCCAAGGGCGAGCAGACACCCTTCAAGATCTCCTATCATTACGCCCCCGACCAGGCCCCGGGGATTGAGGAACTCGCCGCCCTGCTGCGCGGCCAGGAACTGACGGTCAATCTGATCCAGTCCTTCGGACACTTTCTCGATGTCATTCCGGTGCGCGCCAGCAAGGGTCAGGCCCTGCGCTACGTGGCCCAGCGCTGGGGCATCCCCCTGGAGAAGATCCTGGTGGCCGGCGGCTCCGGCGCCGACGAGGACATGCTGCGCGGCAATACCCTGGGGGTGGTGGTGGCCAACCGGCACGGTGAGGAGCTGTCGCAACTGGCGGATCTGGAGGGCATCTATTTCGCCGACCAACCCCAGGCCCTGGGTCTGCTCCAGGCCATCGACCATTACGACTTCTTTCAGCGCTGCAGCCTGCCCCCGGCCCCCGCCGAGAACCCCGCGGCGTTCCCGGCGGGGCAGCCGGTCCCATGAACCCCATCCCCGCCGCCCCCAGCGGGACCCGGGCACCGTCCGCCCCCCTGCTCATCTGTACCGACCTGGACCGGACCCTGATCCCCAACGGCGCCCAACCCGAGTCCCCCGGGGCGCGGCAGCGCTTCGCCGCCCTAGTGAGCCAGCCAGGACTCCAACTGGCCTATGTCACCGGCCGCCATCTGGAACTGGTCCAGGAGGCCATGGTGGCCTATGACCTGCCCCCGCCCGACTTCATCATCACCGATGTCGGCACCCGCATCCTCCGCAAGGGGGAGGCGGGCTGGCAGGCGCTGGAGGCCTGGACCGCGCGCTTGGCCCCCGACTGGGGCGCGTCGGGGCCGGCCGACATCGCCACCCTCCTCGCGGACCTGCCCGGCCCTTATCCGCAAGAGGCGGAGAAGCAGGGACCCTTCAAGCTCAGCTACTACCTGCCGCCGGCCCTCACTCCCGGCCCCCTCCTCTCCAGCATCCAGACACGTCTCCAGGCCCGGGGGCTGCGCGTCAATCTGGTCCACAGCCTCGATGAGCCGCGCCAGCTCGGCCTGCTGGACATTCTGCCCGCCAGGGCGTCCAAGCGGCATGCCATCGAGTTTCTGCTCGCCGGGCTGGGGCTCGCCAGCGAAAATTGCCTCTTCGCCGGCGACAGTGGCAATGACCTCGAAGTCCTGGTCAGCCCGATCCCGGCGGTACTGGTGGCCAACGCCGCCCCCGAGGTCCGCGCCCGGGCCCTGGCCCTGAGCGCCAGCGCCGGCCTGGGGGACCGGCTCTACTGCGCCCGGGGGGGCTTCGGTGGCTGGAACGGCTGCTACGCCGCCGGCATCCTGGAGGGCATCGCCCATTACCACCCGGAGCTGGTGGCTTGAAAGGGGGCCGAGTCCCGGACGGGCGAACCGACCTCATGGCGCTAGGCACGCACTGGGCCCGCGCCCGGCACGCGCCGGGGCGGTACCCCGCGGGGGCCACGCGGGCCCATTCGCCGCCGGTCCCCCCCAGAGGCCGCGGCACCAAACCGGAGGAATGACCTTGCGACACCCACCCTGCTTCTTTGGCGAGATCCTGTTCGATGTCTTCCCCGATGGCCGCGAGGTCCTCGGCGGGGCGCCCTTCAACGTTGCCTGGCACCTCCAGGGCTTCGGGCTCGCCCCCCTGCTCATCAGCCGCGTCGGCGCCGATGCCGCCGGGGAACGCATCCGCACGGCCATGGCGGCCTGGGGCATGCGCCTCGACGGCCTCCAGACCGACCCGGAACACCCCACCGGACGGGTGACCGTGAGCCTGCGGGATGGCGAGCCCAGCTTCGATATCGTCACCGACAGCGCCTGGGACTTCATCTCTGCCGACGAGTTGCCGGACCTGATCCCGGCCCTCGTCTATCACGGCAGTCTGGCCCTGCGGCACCCGGTCTCCGCCGCCGCCCTGGAGGCCTTGCTGGCGCGCTGTGGCGTCAGCCTCGCCGGTCAGCCCCCGGGACCCGCCGCTGGCCACCCCAGGGAATCTGTCGCCGACCACCTCCCGGGGCCCACCGCTGGCCAGCCCCGAGGGCCTGCCGTTGGCCGCTCTCCGGGACCCGCCTCCACCCGATCGCCGGCGGAACCGTCCGGGCAACCGGGGACCGGCACCGGGACTCGCCCCCTGCGCTTCGTCGATGTCAACCTGCGCGCCCCCTGGTGGCAGGCGGGAGTGGTGCGGCGCCTGCTGGCCGGAGCGGACTGGGCCAAACTGAACCAGGATGAACTGGCGTGGCTCACGGCCGTCCCAACCCCAACCCCAACCCCAACCTCAACCTCAACCTCAACCTCAACTCTAACCTCAACTTCGGCACTAGACCCAGCCCGGCGTCCGGCATCAGGCCCCGAAAGCCCTGAGGAACAGGGGGACGATACCCGCCCTGGGGAACACAGGGACAATACCCGCCCCGGGGAACAGGGGGACGCTATCCGCGCCGCGGAAGCGGGATCGGCGCCCGCGGCCCTGGGCCTGGCCCCCCGTGGGGCCACGGAAGGGGACATCGCCAGCGCCGCGGGGGCCTTTCGCGCGCGCCATGGTCTCAGGGGACTGGTGCTGACCCGCGGTGCCGCCGGTGCCCTGGGACTGGTGGCCGACGGTGAAATCGCCCGGGTCAGCCCCCAGCCCACGCCCCTGGTCGACGCCGTGGGCGCCGGCGACGCCTTCGCCGCCGTCACCCTCCTCGGCCTCCTCCACCACTGGCCCCTGGCCCTGACCCTGGACCGGGCCCAGACCTTCGCCTCGCGCATCGTCCAGCTCCGCGGGGCCACGGCCCCGGATCCCACCCTCTACCAGGACCTGCGCCTGGCCTGGGGGCTTGGAGATGACCGCCAAGGCTGATGGTTTCCCTCACTGACGCCCCAGGGACGGCTGCTTTATCCCATTGCCGATGATTTTTCCGCTTTCCTGGCGCGGCCAGCCATCGCCTGGCGACGCCCTGAAGGCGATCGGCCTTACCGCAAGGGGATTACGCCATGTACGAACAAGTCTCCCACGCCCAGCTCAACGCCATCCTCGACCGGCTGTCACCGGAGGTCAGCCGGGCGGATATCCGGCACTTCTATACCCGCCTGGGGGCCAATTTCTACGGCATCCACACCCTCTTCAACCACCTCTACGGTCAGCGTCCGGACGCGGCGGAACGCCTGGGTGACCTAGTGGAACGGCTGGCGCGGGCCTACATGGACCGCCCCGAGGAACTCCGTTACCGGGACATGGCCCGGGAGAGGGATCACAACTGGTTCCTCAGTCAGGACCTGGCGGGCATGGCCCTCTACTGTGATGGCTTCGCCGGCGATCTCGCGGGCCTGGAGGCCTGCCTGCCCTACCTGAGCGAGTTGGGCATCAACCTCATCCATGTCATGCCAATCCTCGCCTGTCCACCCGGTGCCAGCGATGGTGGCTATGCCGTCAGCGATTTCCGCGACATCGATCCCCGCGCCGGCACCCTGGCGGGCCTGCGTCAGTTGGCGGCCAGCCTGCGCAAGCGTGACATGCTGCTGACCCTGGACGTGGTGGTCAACCACACCTCCGATCAGCACGAATGGGCCCAGCGCGCCCGGGCGGGTGACCAGGACTACCAGGCCTTCTACTACCTCTTCGACGACCGCGAGATGCCGGACCTCTACGAGGAGACCATGCCGGAGATTTTCCCGGAGACGGCGCCGGGCAATTTCACCTGGGACCCCACCCTGGGCAAGTGGGCCATGACCGTCTTCAACGACTACCAGTGGGACCTGAACTACGGCAACCCCCGGGTCCTGGTCGAGATGATCGACATCATCCTCTTCTGGGCCAACCAGGGGGCGGATGTCGTCCGCCTCGATGCCGTGGCCTTTTTGTGGAAGAAGATCGGCACCCAGTGCCAGAACGAGCGTGAGGCCCATCTCATCCTGCAACTGATGAAGGATTGCTGCCAGGTGGTCGCCCCCGGCGTCCTGTTCATCGCCGAGGCCATCGTCGCCCCCCTGGAGATCATCAAATACTTTGGCGAGGACGCGATCATGGCCAAGGAGTGCGAGATCGCCTACAACGCCACCTTCATGGCCCTGCTCTGGGACGCCACCGCCACCAAGAATGCCAAGCTGCTCCGGCGCGGCATCCAGAATCTGCCCGCCAAGCTCGACCGCGCCACCTGGCTCAACTACATCCGCTGTCACGACGACATCGGCCTGGGCTTCGACGACAACGACATCCGCGCCTCGGGCTACGAGCCCGGCCCCCACCGGCGCTTTCTGGTGGATTGGCTCACCGGCGGCTTCGCGGGCTCACCGGCCCGCGGTCGGCCCTTCGGCGTCAATCCCCGGACCGGCGACGCCCGCATCTCCGGGGCCCTGGCCTCCCTGGTGGGCCTGGAATCCGCCCTGGAGGAGCAGGACCCCGCCGCCATCGACCGCGCCATCGAGCAGATCCTCCTCCTCCATGGCCTGATCCTGTCCTTCGGCGGCATCCCCCTGCTCTATTACGGTGACGAGATCGGGACCTTCAACGATTGCTCCTTCCTCGAAGATGCCGCCAAGGCGGGCGACAGCCGCTGGATCCACCGGCCACGCATCGACTGGGAGCGGGCCGAGCGGCGCCACGAACGCGGCACTGTCGAGCAGCGCCTCTTCGATGGCCTGAAACGGATGATCGCCGTGCGCAAGACCATCCCCGCCTTCGCCGACTTCAACAATCGCGAACTGCTGGAGCCCGAGGACCCGCGCCTCTTCGCCTTCCTGCGCACGCACCCGGCCCTGACCTCGGACGCCGTGCTGGTGGTCGCCAACCTGGGCCTGGAACCCGTCAGCCTGGACCTGCCCAAGCTGTGCAATCGGGGCTACTTCCAGTACGGACAGGTGCGCGACCTCTATACTGGAATCATCCCCGAGCTGGCGGCGGGCCAGTTGATCATGCCTCCCAGCCGCTTCTACTGGCTGACCGACCAGCGACCGGGGGCGTTCCTCTGACGCGAAGTACAGGAGACCGACATGCGCAAGCCCTGGTATGGTACCGATGTCGCCGAGGCCCTCGCATCCCTGGCCAGCTCCCGGGAGCGGGGGTTGTCCCTGGCGGAGGTCGAGGAACGCCGCGCCCGCTACGGCTGGAACGAGATCGCCTTCCGCAAGACGCCGGCCTGGGTGCGTTTTCTGCGCCAGTTCAACGATGCCATGGTGATCATCCTGCTGGTCACCGCCGCCGTCACCGCCCTGCTCACGGTCCTGGGCAGCCACATGCTCCCGGATACCCTGGTCATCCTCGCCGTGGTCCTGCTCAACGCCATCCTGGGTTTCGTGCAGGAGGGCAAGGCCGAGTCCGCCCTGGAGGCCTTGCAGGGCATGATGGTGCCCGAGTGCATGGTGGTCCGGGGCGGCGAGGTGCGCCGCCTGCCCTCCCGCGAGCTGGTGCCGGGGGACATCCTGGTGCTGGAGGGGGGTGACAAGATCCCCGCCGACCTGCGCTTCATCGACGTCAGCGGCGCCCATGTCGACGAATCCTCCCTGACCGGTGAATCCGTGCCGGTGCCCAAGAGCATCCAGGCCCTGGCCGGGGAGAACCTGGTTCCCGGCGATCAGCGCAACATGGGCTTTTCCGGGACCTTCCTGACCCAGGGCACCGCCCGCGGCCTGGTGGTCGCCACCGGCGGCGAGACGGTCTTCGGCCAGATCGCGGCCCTGGTCAAGAGCGCCGATGCCGGCCTGACCCCCTTGCAGCGCAAGATGCGCGAATTCATCCAGACCCTCATCAAGGCGATCCTGGTCGTGGGGGCCTTCAATTTCCTTTACGGGGTCTATCTGGGCTATGACCTGGGTTATAGCTTCCTGGGGGCGGTCTCCCTGGTGGTGGCGGCCATCCCGGAGATGCTGCCGGCCCTGGTGACCGCCATCCTCGCGGTCTCGGGGGCCCTGATGGCCTCACGCAAGGCCCTGATCCGCAAGCTGCCGGCCGCGGAGACCCTGGGCGCGACCTCGGTGATCTGCTCGGACAAGACCGGCACCCTCACCGAAAACCGCATGACCGTGACCCGGGTCCGGGTCGGCGGGGAGGACCTGGAGGTGGGTGGGGTCGGCTATGACGTCACCGGGCATTTCCTTCAGGCGGGGGCGGTCCAGGACCCGGCCGGACACCCCGGTCTGCGCCGCCTGCTGGAGATCGGCTGCATCTGCAACAACGCCCACCTCAGCGACCAGGGCGGTGGCGTCGGCGATCCCACCGAACTCGCCCTGCTGGTCAGCGCCGCCAAGGCCGGGATCACCCACGAGGGCGCCCATCGCCTGGAGGAGATCCCCTTCGACTCCACCACCAAGTACATGGCCGTATTGGCCGACACCCCCGCCGGCCGCTTTATCTTCGTCAAGGGCGCCCCGGAGGTGGTCCTGACGATGTGCGCCACCCAACTCGATGCCACGGGGGCGACGCGGCCCCTGGTCGCGGACGAGTGGCACGCCGCGGCACGCGCCTTCGCCCGCCAGGCCCTGCGCACCCTGGGCCTGGCCTATGCCACGGTGGACCGGGAGCGGGTCGACCTGCGCCATGAGGACCTCCGGGGCCTGACCTTCGCTGGTCTCCAGGGCATGATCGATCCCCCCAAGCCGGCGGCGATCGCCGCCGTGGCCCGCTGCCGGGAGGCGGGCATCCGTACCGTCATGGTCACCGGTGATCACCCCGACACGGCTCAGGCGGTGGCGGCCCAGCTCGGCATCGCCGCGGAGCGGGTGGTGACGGGCGTCGAACTGGCGGGGATGGACCCGGCGGCCCTGCGCGCCGCGGTGGCGGAGGTCTCGGTCTTCGCCCGGGTGGCCCCGGAGCACAAGCAACGGATCGCGGAGGCCTTCCAGGCCAATGGCCAGGTGGTGGCCATGACCGGGGATGGGGTCAACGACGCCCCGGCCCTCAAGCAGGCCGACATCGGCGTCGCCATGGGCATCGCTGGCACCGAGGTGGCGCGGGAGGCGGCGGACATGGTCCTGGCCGATGACAACTTCGCCACCATCGTCAACGCGGTGGAGGAGGGCCGTCACGCCTGGACCAACCTGCAAAAGGCGATCCTCTACACCCTGCCGACCAACGCCGCCCAGGCCCTGCTGATCATGGGCGCCATCCTGCTGGCGGCCCTGGCGCCGGTGTTCGCGGCGCGCTTCGTCCTCGAACCGGTGCAGATCCTCTGGATCAACCTGATCGACTCGATCCTGCTTACCCTGCCCCTGATGATGGAGCCCAAGGAACCCGGGCTGCTCGCACGCCCGCCCCGGGACCCCGGGGTGCGGATCATCGATGCCCTCTTCCTCCAGCGGGTGGCATTGATGGGGCTGATGATCGCGGCACCGAGCTTTCTGCTTTATCACCACTTCGGCGCCCCGGCGGTGGTGGCGGGGGAGCTGGTGGACCCCTTGTTGCTGACCCAGGCCCAGACGGCGGCCTTCTGGGTCATCCTCATCACCCAGGTCAGCTATGTCCTTTCCGCCCGCTCCATCCATGACTCGGCCTTCAGCCTCGATCCCCTGGGAAATCCCTGGCTGCTGGGGGGCATCGCCCTCAGCGTCCTGCTGCATGCCCTGGTCACCTATGTCCCGCCCCTGGCGGCGGCCTTCCGCCTGGCGCCCTTCCCGCTGGACTGGTGGCCCTGGATCCTGGCGAGCTTCCTGCCGTCCTTCCTCGCCATCGAGGCGGACAAGGCCCTGCGCAAGGCCTGGTCTGGACGCTGGTCCCGGGGCCCCAGGGGCGTGGGTCCTTTGCCCAAGCCTTGAGGTGACCGACACCAGGGCGCGCCTTTCCCCTTTCCCGATCCTCCCTCCCCGGGCGGTCTCGGCGACGAAAGGCTTCGGGCGCACCACGGAGAACCGACCGATGCGACTGGCCTGGCGATTTCTGCTCCCCCTCGGCCTGGTGCTGGGGCTGCTGGCCTGGGCGGCCAGCCCCCTCCTGGGCAATCTCATCGACCGTTGGCTGCGCAAGGACGTGGAGTTGCGCTCCCAACTGGTCTTCTATTCCATTGAAGAGACGGTGATCCGGCTGGCCCAGGAACCCCTGGGCTTGCGGCTGGATACCCTTTTCGAACGGCTGACTCGTGACGAGCGGCTGCTGGCGGTGGGCCTCTGCGCCCCGGACGGTCGGCTCCTCAACCATACGCCCACCTGGCCCCTGGCCCTGGCGTGCCCCCCGCCGCCCGCCCCGGCACCTACCTTGCTGGCCCCTCAGGCCCCTCTCACCGCCCCCACCTTTGACATCGAGTACCTTGGCGACGGCAGCCTCCTGATCGCCAGCTTCCCCCTGGCGGAGGAGGGCAGGGACCTGGGACGCCTGGTCATCCTCCATGACCTGAGCTACATCGAGCGCCGCAGTACCGACCTGGAGCGCTATCTGATGCTCTTCCTGGGGGTCCTCGGGGTGCTGGTGGCGGCCCTGACGGCGGTCGTCGCCCGCCTGACCCTCAAGGGCTGGGTGCGGCAAGTCAAGCAGCGCCTGACCACCGCCGGGTCGGGGGCGGAGCCGGACCGCGCCGCCGATCCGGAGATCGACGCCCTGGTGCGGGAGGCCCGTGAGGCCTTGCGGGAACTGGAATTGCCCCGGGGCCTGGCGGACGCCATCCGCGTGGACTGGACGCCGGAGAGCCTGCGTCGCCTGCTGCGCTCGGAACTGCCAGAGGCCCAGGTGATCGTGGTCTCCAACCGCGAGCCCTATATCCACGTCCGCGGGGACGAGGGCCAGATGCAGGTCCAGCACCCGGCCAGCGGCCTGGTGACGGCCCTGGAGCCGATCCTGCGCGCCTGTGGCGGGACCTGGATCGCCCACGGCAGTGGCGATGCCGACCCGGCCATGGTCGATGGCCGGGATCATGTCCAGGTGCCACCTGAGGACCCCCGTTACGAACTGCGGCGCCTCTGGCTCTCCGACGCCGAGCAGGAGGGCTACTACTACGGCTTCGCCAACGAGGGGCTCTGGCCCCTGTGCCACATCGTCTTCGTTCGCCCGACCTTCCGCGCCGAGGACTGGGCGCGGTACGAGGCGGTCAACCGCAAGTTCGCCGACGCGGTGGTGGCGGAGGCGCGGGTCCCCAATCCGGTGGTGCTGGTACAGGACTATCACTTCGCCCTGCTACCGCGGTTCATCCGGCAGCGCCTGCCGGAGGCGACCATCATCACCTTCTGGCATATCCCCTGGCCCAACCCGGAGGTCTTTGGCATCTGCCCCTGGCGGGAGGAGATCCTGCGCGGTCTGCTGGGCAGCACCATCCTCGGTTTCCACACCCAGTTCCACTGCCTGAACTTCCTTGACTCGGTGGATCGCCTTCTGGAGTGCCGGATCGACCGCGAGCACAGCACCGCCACCACCGGCGGCCAGGTCACCCTGGTCAAGCCCTACCCCATCTCCATCGCCTGGCCGCCGGCGGCCCTCGCCGGCCAGCCGCCCGTGGCGGCCTGTCGCGCCCAGGTGCGGGCGGCCCATGGGCTGGCCCCGGACAGCCTTCTGGCGGTGGGGGTGGAACGCTTCGATTACACCAAGGGCATCGCCGATCGCTTCCGGGCGGTGGAGTGCCTCCTGGATCGCCATCCGGAATGGCGCGGGCGCTTCACCCTGCTGCAGATCGCCGCCCCCAGCCGCAGTCGGCTGCCCAGCTATCGCCATACCCAGGAAGAGGCCCTGGCCCTGGCCACGACGATCAACCAGCGCTTTGGTCGGGACGATTGGGTGCCGATCCTGCTGGTGCCGCGTCACCACGAGCCGGAGGAGGTCTTCACCCTATTCCGGGCCGCGGACCTCTGTCTGGTTTCCAGTCTCCATGACGGCATGAACCTGGTGGCCAAGGAATTCGTCGCCGCCCGGGACGACGAGGATGGGGTCCTGGTGCTGAGCGCCTTCGCCGGGGTCTCCCGGGAGCTCCAGGAGGCCCTGATCGTCAACCCCTACGACAGCGAGGCCATGGCGGCGGCCATCCATCGTGGTCTGCGCCTGCCCCCGGACCAGCGGCGCGAGCGCATGCGGCTGATGCGCAGCCTGGTCAGCGAGCACAATGTCTATTTCTGGGCGGCGCGCATGCTGCTGACGGCGGCCCGCTTGCGCAAGCGGGCTCGCATTCGGGCCCAGATCGACGCGGTGACCCGCCCCTTCCCGCGGGATCGTCGGCGGGAGGCGCGGCGGTGACGCCGCCAGGCTCGGACCGGAGGGACCCGAGGCCCTCGCTTGTCGCGGAACCGCTGGTGGGAGGCGCGACGGAGACGGTCACCAGCCCGGACCCCATGGAGAGATTCGCGGGTGCCAGGGGCTGGGCGCTCTTCCTCGACATCGACGGTACCCTGCTGGATCTGGCGCCCCATCCGGAGCGGGTGGTGGTGCCGGCGGACCTGCCAGGGCGGCTGCGGCGCCTGTCCCGGGCCTTGGATGGCGCCCTGGCCCTGGTGAGCGGCCGCCCCCTCGCGGGCATCGATCGCCTCTTTCCCCGGGAGCTGGACGCCGTCGGCACCCATGGCGCCGAGTGGCGGTTGAATGACCGGACGGAGGTTCTCGCGCTTCCTGGGGTTGGCGATAAGGGGGGTGACAAGGGGGGTGATAGGGGAGGTGATAGCGGGCTGCCCCGGGGCGGTCCCGCCGCCGGCCCGCTGGCCCGGCTGGAGCGGCTGCCCGGGGTCTGGCTGGAGGCCAAGCCCAGGGGGCTCGCGATCCACTATCGCCAGGCCCCGGAATGGGCGGAGACCACCCGTGATCTGGCGCGGGCCCTGCTGGTGGCCCTGGGTCCCGCTTATCGGCTTCAGGCCGGCAAGGAGGTGCTGGAGATCCTGCCCGCCCAGGCCAGTAAAGGCGCCGGCATCCGGCGCCTGATGGCCTTGCCCCCCTACCGCGGCCGCACCCCGGTGTTCGCCGGTGACGACCTGACCGACGAGGATGGCTTTGCCGCCGTCAATGCCCTGGGGGGGCTCTCCATCCGGGTCGGGACGGGGGATGGCACCCAGGCGCGCCATCGCCTGGCGACCCCGGCCGCCCTGCGTGACTGGTTGGGGCGACTGGAGTCCCACCTGGCGCCCGCGGCGGAACCCTTTTCGCTTGTTGACGATCCCAGATCGAGGAGCTTGCCATGACGACCGCGGACGATCGGCTGAATCTGGAACTGGGCGCCATCGGTAACGGTACCCTGGCCGCCCTCATCGACGCCCGGGCCACCATCCTCTGGTGTTGTTTCCCCCGGCTGGACGCCGATCCCCTCTTCTGCGCCCTGGTGGGTGGCACCCAGCCCTGCCGGCCCCGGGAAGGTGACAATGGCGGCTATTTCGCCGTGGAACCCGCCGGGGACCTGGTAGCTAGCCGGCAGCGTTACCAGCTCAACTCCGCCGTGCTGGTCACCGAGTTGGAGGATGGCGAGGGCAATGTGGCGGAGGTCACCGACTTCGCCCCCCGGTTCCACCAGTACGATCGCATCTTCCGGCCACCCACCCTGGTGCGGCGCGTCGCCCCGGTCAAAGGCCTGCCGCGGCTGCGACTGCGGGTGCGTCCGCGCTTCGCCTATGGGCAGGAGGTGCCGCAGCAGACCCTGGGCTCCAATCATGTCCGCTACGCCAGCCACTCCGGGGCGGTGCGCCTGACCACCGACGCCCCCCTGGCCTATGTGGTCGAGGAGACCCCCTTTTTCCTCGACCGGCCCCTGCACTTCATCCTCGGCGCCGACGAAAGCCTGACCGCCGGGATCGCCGAGACCGCCCGTTCCTTTCTGGAGCGGACCCTGGACCACTGGCATAACTGGGTGCGGTCCCTGTCCATCCCCTTCGAGTGGCAGGACGAGGTCATCCGCGCCGCCATCACCCTCAAGCTGTGCAGTTTCGAGGAGACCGGCGCCATCGTCGCCGCCCTGACCACCTCCATTCCCGAGGCCCCGGGGACCGAGCGTAACTGGGATTACCGCTTCTGCTGGCTGCGGGACGCCTATTTCGTCGTTACCGCCCTCAATCGCCTGGGGACCACCCGTTCCATGGAGGAGTATCTCGGCTATATCGCCGATATCGTGGGCGAGAGCGAGAACCGCCGCCTGCGGCCCTGCTATGGCATCACCCGCCGCGCCGATCTCCACGAGCGCATCGCCCCCGCCTTGCCGGGCTATCGCGGCATGGGACCGGTGCGCATCGGCAACCAGGCCCATCTCCAGGTGCAGAACGATGTCTATGGCAGCGTCATCCTCGCCGCCACCCATGCCTTCTTCGACCGGCGCCTGCCCCTGGCCGGGGACCTGGTCCTGTTCGAGCGCCTGGAGGAACTGGGGCGCCTGGCGGTGGCGGTCTTCGACCAGCCGGACGCCGGTCCCTGGGAGCTGCGCAACCAGCCCGCCGTGCATACCTTTTCCGCGGTCATCTGCTGGGCGGGTTGCGACCGCCTGGCCCGCATCGCCACCCGCCTGGGGCTGGAGGAGCGCGCCAATCACTGGCGCGGGGAGGCCGATCGCCTGCACGAGACCATCAGTCACCAGGCCTGGAACCCGGACCTGGGCTGCTTCGTCGCTACCTTCGGCGGCGATCACCTGGACGCCAGCCTGCTCCTGCTGTGCGAACTGGACTTCCTGGCGGCGGACGACCCGCGCTTCGCCGCCACCGTGGGGGCCATCGGCGACCAATTGATGCGCGGAGGGCTGCTCTTGCGCTACAGCGTGGCGGATGACTTCGGCCGGCCGGAGACGGCCTTCACCATCTGCACCTTCTGGTATATCGAGGCCCTCGCCGCCCTGGGCCGCAAGGCGGAGGCGCGGGGGCTGTTCACCGCCCTGCTCGCCCGGCGCAACCGCCTGGGGCTGCTCTCCGAGGACATCCATCCCGAGACCGGCGAGTTGTGGGGCAATTACCCCCAGACCTACTCCCTGGTGGGCCTGATCAACTGCGCCATGCGCCTGTCCATCGGCTGGGAGGAGGCGCTCTGAGCGACGCCGGGGCTTGGGGCGCCCTGGGGCCGCGGGGATCAGGCCCCGGCGAGGGGGTGACGATCCTGGGCCAGGTCCCTGGCCTGCTCAGGGGCGGGGAGGAGGTTGATATCCGCCGTCTCCGGTGCCAGGCGGGTCGCCAGCACCTTGTCGATGGTCCGACCATCCAGGTCGACGATCTCCAGGCGCCAGCCTTCCCAGGTGATGACGTCGGCCAGGGCCGGCAGGCGTCCGGTCAGGAGCATCATCAGGCCGCTGAGGGTGTGATAGCGGCCCCGTTCCTCCTCCGGCACGCGCTGGAGCCCGAGACAATCCTTGAGTTCCGGCACGGGGATATGGCCGTCCAGCAACCAACTGCCGTCCTCCCGCTGCACGGCCCAGGAGGTCTCCGGGTCGGGGGGGCTCAGCTCGCCGGTGATGGCCTCGATCAGGTCCTGCAGGGTGACGATGCCCATGACCTCCCCGTACTCATCGACAACGCAAGCCATGTGCATCTCGGCTTGGCGGAACTTGTCTAGCAGGTCCATGCCGGTGATGGTTTCCGGGACGAAGAGCGGTTCCGACAGGGCCTGATCGGCCAGTTCCCGCTGTTCCCCGCGCAAGACCCTGAACAGCCACTGACGGGCATTGAGGATGCCGAGCAGTTCACTCCAGTCGCCGCGCACCACGGGGAAGTAGGCATAGTCCGAGGCCTCGACCCGGGCCAGGTTGGTCTCGAAGGGTTCCTCCAGATCGAGCACGACGACATCGCCGCGGGGCACCATCAGGGTATTGATCTGGCGGTCATCCAGGCGGAAGACATTGCGCACCATGGCGTGCTCGTGGGATTCGATGACCCCGGCACTGGTACCCTCGGCCAGCAGGGCATGGATCTCCTCCTCGGTGACCGGACTGGTGGTCCCCTCCTTAACCCCGAGCAGACGCAGGAGCAGTCGGGTGGAGGTGGTCAAGAGCAGCACGAAGGGTTTGGACATCCGGGCCAACTGGTCGATGGGCCGGGCCACCAGGCGCGCCAGGGTCTCTGGGTGGGTCTGGCCGATGCGTTTGGGCACCAGCTCGCCGACGACGATGGCGAAGTAGGTGATCAGCACCACCACCAGGCCGGTCGCGCCGACATAGCTGTATTCCGGGGACAGGCCCAGTGCCTCCAGCCAGCTCGCCAGGGGGGCCGCCAGGGCCAGTTCACCGACGATACCGCTCAGGACCCCGATCGCCGTGATGCCGATCTGGATGGTGGACAAAAAGATGGTCGGATCTTCGCCCAACTGCAGGGCGGCCCGGGCCGCCTTGTCCCCCTCATCGCTGAGTTTTTGCAGGCGGGCCTTGCGGGCCGTGACGAGGGCGATCTCCGACATGGCGAAGACGCCATTGAGCAGGATCAGTCCGATCAGAATGATGATTTCCATGGGACACAGCTTAACGGAATGAGGCCCTCCTTGCCTCAATCCTTCTTGGCGGCTGGCAAGACCCGGCACCACCCATTCCGGCATGCGGTTGGGGACCAGGTCCCCGCTGGCTCCCAGTCAAACGGCTCCAAGGGCGCCAAACCGCCCCTGGACCCGCGGAAGGGTTGGGCGGAGGACGTGGTCGGAAGAGGTGGGCGTGGCGGGTGCCGCGGTTGCAACCGCTGTCAGGCCTCGGTCCAGCGAATGCGGACCTCCTCGATGATGCGCGGGCTGGCGCGGTGGACGTTCAGGGTGACCTTGCCGGCCTCGATCTGAGTGCCCTGGGGTGGAATCCGGCCGGTGCGGTGCAGGATGTAACCGGCGATGGTGGAGTACTCCTCGGAGGACAGGTCGATGCCCAGGGTCTCGGCGATATCCGTCAACTCGGTACGGCCGCTGGTGAGGTAGTCGCGTTCGTCGAGCTTCTGATAGCGACTCTGGGCCGGTTCCTTGGCGTCGTACTCGTCGCTTAGGTCCTCCACCACCTCCTCGACGATGTCCTCGACGGTGACCAGGCCCTCGGCGGCGCCGAACTCATCCACCACCACCGCCACCACCTCGCCGGCCTGGCGGAACTGGACCAGGAGATCCTGGACGCTCTTGGTCGCCGGGACATAGAGGGCCTCGCGGATGAAGCCCGCGATCGGCAGGTCATCGGGCTCGCCGAGTAAATCGAGGACATGGAGCATGCCGATGATCTGGTCGACGCGCTCCTCGAAGACTGGCAGGCGGGCATGGGCGGTCTGGATGGCCAGACGCCGGGCCTCGCCACAGGTGGCCTCCTTGTCGATGCCCGTCACCTCGATCAGGGGACGCATGCTGTCGGCGACCCGGGTCTCGGTGAAGTTGAACAGGCGCTGGATCATCTCCTTCTCCACCGGTTGGATGTCGCCATCGCTGGTGGCGGGCATTTTCAGCATGGTGACGATCTCCTCGCGCATGGTGAAGGGATTGCGTTCGGTGCCGCCGACCAGCTTGGCCAGGAGCTTGGTGACCAGGCTGAAGAAAACCAGGATGGGCCAGAAGAGGACGGAGAAGAAACGCAGCGCGAAGATGACGATGGGGGTGAGGGTGTCGGCTCGCTGCTGGAAGACGCTCTTGGGCACGATCTCGCCGAAGACCCAGATGAGGGGCGCTGCCAGCACCACCGCCAGCCAACTGCCCTGATCACCGAAGAGATGGATCATCAGGGCCGTGACCATGGTGGTGTTGGTGACCACGGCGATGTTGGTACCCACCAGGGTGGTGGAGAGCAGCCACTCGGGTTTCTTCAGCATGGCCAGGGCCAGCTTGGCGCCCTTGGAGCCCTTGGCGGCCTCGTGGCGCAGCTTGATTTGATCGGCGCTGACCACGCCGATCTCGGAGCCGGAGAAAAAGCCTTCCAGCAGGAGGCAGAGCAGGATGATGAGCAGGGTGGTGGTGATGTCCATGAGGCCTGAAATCTCGCGCGGTGGGTCGAGGGATACCTGGGTTCGGCAGGGAAACCGGGGTCAGGCGTCGGAACGGGACTGAGCAGGGTTGGGCCGGCCCTCATCCCGGGGTGGGGCTGCCTCTTCCTCCAGGGGGTCCGGCTTGGCCCCGGGCAATAACTCGATCAGGATCTCGGTAATGCGGTTGGCCTCGATGCGCTGGGCGGTGAAGCGGAAGGGCCAGATTTCGATGCTGGCGCTCTCCTCGGGGAGTTCGCCGAAGTGGTGCAGCACCAGTCCACCCAGGGTGCGGACATCGTCGACCGCGAAATTGGCATGGAAGCGACTGTTGAAGTCCTCCAGGGAGGTCGCGCCGGGGAGGGCGAAGCGGTTGTCGGCCAGTTCGTGGAACCAGTCCTCGTCGGCCTCGTCCGAGGGCGTGGGGATATCGCCGAAGATGGCCCCTAGCAGATCGCCCATGGTGATGACCCCGGTGACCCCGCCATACTCGTCCACCACCAAGGCAAAGGACTTCTTGCGGTGGCGGAAGGTGTCGAACAGTTCGGAGGCCGACTTGGACTCGGGGACGAAATAGGGCGGACGCAGCAGGGCCTCCAGCTTTTTCCGCTCGGTGCCCAGTTCAGTGAGGTCCACCGCCAGGAGATCGCGGGCGTGGAGGATGCCCAGGATGTTGTCGCGGTTCTCCTCGTAGACCGGCATGCGCGACTGGCGGCTCTCGCGGAAGATCGCCAGGATCTCGGCGCCGGTCGCCTCGATGGGGACGAAGGTGACGTCGGCCCGCGCGGTCATGAGGTCATTGACCCGCTGGCTGCCGAAATCGAAGATCTGATCGATGTACTGGGCCTCGGCATGGTCCAGGGTGCCCTCGCCCACGGCCTCCCGGGCCAAGGTGCGGACCATGTCCTCGGTGACGATGTTGCCCTTGGAGCGTTCCTTGCCGACGATGAGGGTGGTGAACCATTCGGCAACATTGCGCACTACCCAGCGGAGGGGGGTGATGAGGCGGGCGAACTGGTCGATGGGCCCGCTCTCGAAGGTGGCGAAGGCCACGTTGTTGCGGATGGCCAGGACCTTGGGGGTGATCTCGCCGAACACCAGCAGGATGGGCACCATGACGAAGAGGTTGACGAGCTTGTTCTCGGCGCCGAAGAGTTGAATGACCATGGCCGCGGAGATGACCGACGCGGCGACATTGACGAACTCGTTGCCGATGAGGATGGTGACGATGAGACGGCGAGGCTCGCTCAGCAGGCGCTCGATGAGGTCGATGCGGCGGTTGCCGTCGGCGCGCATCTTCTCCAACTGGAGCTTGTTCAGGGAGAAGAGCGAGGTCTCGGTGCTGGAAAAAAAGCCCGAGAACCCCAGCAGGATGATGAAGACGATCAGTTCGACAGCGAGTGCGATGTCCAAGGGGCCTCCCCGGGTTGGTGATTTATTGTTTGGTCATTAAAGGGTCAAGGCGGCGTCACCAAACCGTAGCAAAAAAAGCCCGATTCAGCCAACAGCGCCGGGGGTATGGACATCGCCCCTCAAGTTGCGGATTTTTTTTGACCCTCCCTTGCACAATGCCGAAAACGACTGGGCGATCCGTACAGAAAACGCCTGGCGTCTGGAAATGGAAAAAGGGCCTAGAGGCCCTTCGGTTATCGGCGAGGAAGGCTCAGTCCGGTGCTGGCAGGCTGGCCACCTCCGCCGCTTCGGCCTCCGACTGGCCGGGGGCGGGCTGGGTCAGGGCCACCTCACGGATGTGCCGTTGGGAGGCGTCGCGGATCAGGACCTCGAGCCCGTCGAGCAAGAACTGCTCATCCTTGGCGGGGATGCGGGCGGTGTGGTTGAGGATCCAGTGGCTGACGCGGTCGGTGGGCTTGCCGGGAAGTTCCATGTCGAAGAAGTCTTCGATCACCCGCAGTTCGACCTGGCCGCTGACCAGGATGCCTCCGTCCGGCAGGTTCTTGTATTGTTCCGGGGCCTCGTCGCTTTCGTCGTAGATCTCGCCCACCACCTCCTCGATGATGTCCTCCAGGGTCACCACCCCTTCCAGGTAACCCATGTCGTCCACCACCAGGGCCATGTGCTGCTTGTGCTTGCGCAGCAGGGGCAGCAGATGGTCGATGGTCTGGTTGGCGGGAACGAAGAGGGGGTCGCGGCCGATCTCCAGGGCGCTGATATCCGTGCGGCCGTTGACCAGGGCCTCCAATAGGTCGCGGGCGAACAGTACCTTGAGGATGATGTTGGGATTCTCGCCGTGGAGGGGGATACGGGAATAGGCCTCGTGGATGACCTCCGCCGTGAGGTCGGCCAGGGTGCGACGGCCGTCGAGGCTGAAGACGCGCTGCCGGGGGGTCATCACATCCCCGGCGCGCAGATCGTTGAGACTGAAGACCCGTTCGATCATCTCGCGCTCATCGGCCTTGATGGTGCCTTCCACTTCCCCATGCTCCATCATGCTGATCAACTCCGCCTCGGTGACCAGGGGGTCGGCGCTCTCGCCCGTCAGGCGATGGATTTTCTTGGTGAGCAGGGAGAAGAGCCACACCAGGGGCCAGATGGCGCGCATGAAGGCATAGATGACCGGTCCCATGACCAGGGAGATGCGCTCGGCGAAATGGGTGGCGAGGGCCTTGGGGCTGATTTCCCCGAAGATCAGCAGGAGCAGGGTGATGACGCCCACGGCGATACCGGGACCGAGGTGGCCAAACCAGTCGGAGGCGACGACGGTGGCGAGTGCGGAGGCGCCGACGTTGACCAGGTTGTTGCCGATCAGGATGGCGATCAGCATGGAGGGCTGATCCTTTTTAAGCCGATAGACAGCGGTGGCGCCAGGACGGCCTTCGCGATGAAGGGCCTGGGCCCGGGCCAGGGAGAGGGAGGTGAGGGCGGTTTCCGAACCGGAGAAGAGGCCGGAGAGAAGGAGCAGGACGATGAGGGTCAGTAACTCTTGCATCGCGGTGAGGGGGGAGGGCCTCCAGGTTGCCTCGGAACAATCGAGATGCGCATTCTATACCGAACCACCCAGGGCCTTGGTGGCGAGTGGGTTTTATTTCCGCGTTTTAATTGCGCTGTAACAATTACGTCATGACGACCCCGGTCTAGAATCCCCACCCGCCATGACGCTTCACGACCTCGAATCCGGTAGCTCGTGGGCCAGTCACCCGGCCGTTAACTGCCTGTCCGATCGGCCTGCTGGCATGGCGGCTAACTTTAATCCCTGATCTGGAGAAACAACATGACGGGTCATGCGCTGACGCGCTTCATCCTGCCGGTCGCCGCCCTCCTGGCGCCGGGGCTCGCCGCCGCGGCCGATACCGCCGAACATATCGATCTGACCGGACACTGGGTGGGCTTTCTGTCCATCCTGATCTTTGTCGTCGCCTACGCCTTCGTGATGGTGGAGGAGTTCACCCACCTGCGTAAGTCCAAGCCCGTCATGCTGGCCGCCGGTATCATCTGGGTGCTGATCGCCATTGTCTATGTCCAGAATGGCATGCCCCATGCCGCCGAGGCGGCCGTGCGGCACAATATTCTGGAATACGCCGAACTCTTCCTCTTCCTCATGGCGGCCATGACCTACGTCAACGCCCTGGACGAGCGCCTGGTCTTCGAGGCCCTGCGCGCCTGGTTGGTGAGTCGTGGCTTCGGCTATCGTCAGCTCTTCTGGCTCACCGGCATCCTGGCCTTCTTCATCTCTCCGGTGGCGGATAACCTGACCACCGCCCTGCTGATGGGCGCCGTGGTGTTGGCGGTGGGTTCAGACAGCCCCCGCTTCGTGGCCCTGGGTTTTATCAATATCGTCGTCGCCGCCAATGCCGGTGGCGCCTTCAGCCCCTTCGGCGACATCACCACCCTGATGGTGTGGCAGAAGGGTATCGTCGATTTCCAGACCTTCTTCCTGCTCTTCGTCCCCTCTCTGGTCAATTTCGTCGTCCCGGCGGCCATCATGCACTTCGGGATCCCCAATGTGGTGCCGCCGGCCCTGACCGAAAAGGTGAGGATGCGCCGCGGGTCCAAGCGGATCATGATCCTCTTTCTGCTGACCATCGCCACCGCGGTGAGCTTCCACAACTTCCTGCACCTGCCCCCGGTATTGGGCATGATGACCGGTCTGGCCTATCTGAAGATCTTCGCTTACTTCCTGAAGAAGACCGGGGAGAAGACCCAGATGCGGGATGAGGCCATCGAGGACGCCATGCCCTTCGATATCTACCGCAAACTGGCGCGTTCCGAATGGGACACCCTGATGTTCTTCTATGGCGTGGTGCTGTGCGTGGGCGGCCTGGGCTTCATCGGCTATCTGGCGCTGATCTCCGAGTTCATCTATGTCGACCTCGGCCCCACCACGGCTAATGTCCTCATCGGCATCCTTTCGGCCGTCGTCGACAATATCCCGGTGATGTTCGCGGTCCTGAACATGATGCCCGATATGTCCCAGGGCCAGTGGCTGCTGGTGACCCTGACGGCGGGCGTGGGGGGGAGCATGCTCTCCATCGGCTCCGCCGCCGGCGTGGCCTTGATGGGGCAGTCGAAGGGCATGTACACCTTCGCCAGTCACCTCAAGTGGACCTGGGCAGTGGCCCTGGGCTACGTCGCCAGCATCCTCTGCCACATGTGGCTGAACGCCAGCATATTCTGAGCAGGGCGATAGAAGAGGGCAGTCAATTCCCGGTATCGACGGGGAGGGCCGGGGGAATGTCACGCTAAAGGGGCAGCCGTCCGGGGGAGTTGAACCCCTCCCGGTACGGCCTGGCTCCGCCAGGCAGGGGAATCAGGACATGCGCCGCCGGCACTCCTCGACGGGGACGCGACTGACCATGGCCTCGATGGCGTCGAGATTGGTGAGCTGGATGTGCTTGCGATCTACCTTGAGCAACCCCTCGTCGTGGAAACGGGTGAACAACCGGCTGACGGTCTCCACGGCCAGGCCGAGGTAATTGCCGATCTCGTGGCGGGACATGCTCAGGTAGAAGTCGGTGGGGCTCAGGCCGCGTTTGCGGAAGCGCTGGGAGAGGCTGAGGAGAAAGGTGGCCAGGCGGTCCTCGGCGCTTTTCTTGCCGAGGAGCAGGAGCATCTCGGTCTCGTGGGCGATCTCCTTGCTCAGGAGACGGTACATCTGGTGTTGCAGGGAGGGGATGGTGAAGCTCAACTCCTCGAGGCGACCGAAAGGCAGCTCACAGACCGCGGAGGTCTCCAGGACCTTGGCGGAACACACATGGGCATCTTTTTCAATGGCGTCGAGGCCGATGATCTCCCCGGGGAGGTGGAAGCCCAGGACCTGTTCCCCGCCCTCCGGGCTCTGGGCGAAGGTCTTCACCGACCCGGTCTTGACCACGAAGAGGGAACGGAAGCGATCGCCGCTCTGAAACAGATAATCCCCCCGATGGAGGGGTCGATTACGCCGGACGATGCTGTCCAGTCGTTCCACATCCTCGGGGGCCAATCCCAACGGCAGACAAAGTGTCATCAGGGTGCAATTGCGACAAGCGACCCGGATCGACTCGAAGGAGATGATCTTGCCCTCGGGCAGGGCAGTCAGGGTGGTCAACGCTGGGGTGTTCATGGAGCCCATTTTGCAGATTCATTTGACCGGGATCAAGTAAATCAAAGTATGGATGGCCCCCGGGACCGCGCAGGCCCCGGGGGCGGCACCCGTCGTTGAGGGGAGGCGGGGATTTTGATAGCCTGCCCCGGTTTTGCGGGACTCTCCCTTCCGCTCTCCAGTCCTGACCCTCTCCCCCCTCCTCATGACCAGATACATCTTCATCACGGGCGGCGTTGTTTCCTCGCTTGGCAAGGGTATTGCCTCCGCGTCCCTGGCCGCCCTGCTGGAAGCGCGCGGCCTGCGGGTCACCATGATCAAGCTGGACCCCTACATCAACGTCGATCCCGGGACCATGAGCCCCTTCCAGCACGGGGAGGTCTATGTCACCGACGACGGGGCCGAGACCGATCTGGACCTGGGCCACTACGAGCGCTTCCTGCGCACCCGCATGGGGCGTGACAACAACTTCACCACCGGGCAGATCTACGAGAGCGTCATCCGTAAGGAGCGCCGCGGCGACTATTTGGGCGGGACCGTCCAGGTCATCCCCCACATCACCGACGAGATCAAGGCCAGCATCCGCCGGGGCGCGGATTCCGCCGACATCGCTATGGTGGAGATCGGCGGCACCGTGGGCGACATCGAATCCCTGCCCTTCCTGGAGGCCATCCGCCAGATGCGGGTGGAGGAGGGGCGCGAGAAGGCCCTTTTCATGCACCTGACCCTGGTGCCCTACATCAAGACCTCCGGGGAGATCAAGACTAAGCCCACCCAGCACTCGGTCAAGGAGTTGAGGTCCATCGGCATCCAGCCCGACGTCCTGGTCTGTCGGGCGGAGCAGGACATCCCCAAGGCGGAGCGGCGCAAGATCGCCCTCTTCACCAATGTGCCCGAGGACGCGGTCATCTCCTGCGTCGATGCCGACAACATCTACCGCATCCCCATGCTGCTTCACGCCCAGGGCCTGGACGACCTGGTGGTGGCCCAGTTCGGCATGCAGACCCCCCCGGCGGACCTGAGCGAGTGGCAGCGGGTCCTGGACGGCTTTGACAAACCCATCGGCGAGGTCACGGTGGGCATGGTCGGCAAGTACATGGACCTGACCGAGGCCTACAAGTCCCTGTCCGAGGCCCTGGCCCACGCCGGGGTCCAGATCCACACCCGGGTGCGGGTGCGCTACGTGGATTCCGAGCGCATCCAGCGCGAGGGTACCGACTGCCTGCTGGGGGTCGACGCCATCCTCGTCCCCGGCGGCTTCGGCGAGCGCGGCATCGAGGGCAAGATCCAGACGGTGCGCTATGCCCGTGAGCACCGCATCCCCTACCTGGGGATCTGCCTGGGCATGCAGGTGGCCGTGATCGAGTTCGCGCGCGACATGGCCGGCCTGGAGGGGGCCCACAGCACCGAGTTTAACCCCCAGACCCCGCATCCGGTCATCGCCCTGATCACCGAGTGGATGACCGAGACCGGCCAGGTCGAGCGCCGGGATCAGGATGCCGACCTGGGCGGCACCATGCGCCTCGGCGGCCAGAATTGTCGCCTGGAGCCGGGCAGCCTGGCCCGGGCCGTCTACGGTCAACCCCAGGTCCGGGAGCGCCATCGCCATCGCTACGAGTTCAACAGCCGCTACCTGGCGCCCTTGCAGGACGCCGGGCTGCGCTTCTCCGGCTGGTCCCTGGATGGCCGCCTGGTGGAGATGGTCGAGATCCCGGATCACCCCTGGTTCATCGCCTGCCAGTTCCACCCCGAATTCACCTCGACCCCTCGCGATGGCCACCCCCTCTTCACCGGCTTCATCCGCGCCGCCATCGCCTATCACCAGATGGCCGGCGGGGGGGCGCGCTGATGGAACTGCTCCACTTCGAGGTCGGGCTGGACCAGCCTCTCTTCCTCATCGCCGGTCCCTGTGTCCTGGAGAGCGCGGAGCTGGCCCAGCACACTGCGGGCTATCTGCGCGAGCTGACCACGGAACTGGGCATCCCCTTCATCTTCAAATCCTCCTTCGACAAGGCCAACCGCTCCTCCCTCGCCGGCTTTCGCGGCCCCGGCCTGGAGGCCGGGCTGCGCATCCTGGAGTCGATCCGGGCAGGCCTGAGGGTGCCGGTCCTGACCGATGTCCACGAGGACACGCCCCTGGGGGAGGTGGTGGAGGTGGTGGATGTCTTGCAGACGCCGGCATTCCTCTGCCGCCAGACCAACTTCATCCGCGCCGTCGCCGAGATGGGCCTGCCGGTTAATATCAAGAAGGGCCAGTTCCTGGCCCCCTGGGACATGCGGCGGGTGGTGGAAAAGGCCCGCGCCACCGGCAATGACCAGATCATGGTCTGCGAACGGGGCGTGACCTTCGGCTACAACAACCTGGTCGCCGACATGCGTGCCCTGGCGGTGATGCGCGAGACCGGCTGCCCGGTGGTATTCGACGCCACCCACTCCGTCCAGTTGCCGGGGGGGCGCGGTGATAGCTCCGGCGGCCAGCGCGAGTTCGTCCCGGTGCTGGCGCGGGCGGCGGTGGCCGCGGGCATCGCCGGCCTCTTCGTCGAGACCCATCCGGACCCGGACAGCGCCCTGAGCGATGGCCCCAATTCCTGGCCCCTGGGGCGGATGCGGGAACTGCTGGAGACCCTGCTGGAAATTGACCGGCTGGTCAAGGCGCGCGGTTTTCCGGAATTGACGAGCTGATGCCAGGCCCAATCCAGGCCTGAACCCAGACCCAGACTTAGAACCAGAGCTAGAACAAGACCCCGTCGCCCCAGCCGGAGCCGGACCGCCGTCCCTAGCCACCACTACCGTCCAACATTCGGGGTAGAACCCCAGGGAGCTTCATCATGTCCGAGATCGTCGACGTTCGTGCCCGTGAGATTCTCGATTCCCGCGGCAATCCCACCGTCGAATGCGATGTCATCACCGCCGACGGCGCCTATGGCCGCGCCGCGGTCCCCTCCGGCGCCTCCACCGGTTCCCGCGAGGCCCTGGAGCTTCGCGATGGCGACAAGGGGCGCTACCTGGGCAAGGGGGTGCTCAAGGCCGTCGCCAACATCAGCGGCGAACTGAAGCAGACGGTGCTGGGCATGGAGGTCTCAGACCAGGGCGGCATCGACCGGCGCATGATCGAGTTGGACGGCACCGACAACAAGGGCCGCCTCGGCGCCAACGCCCTCCTCGGCGTCTCCATGGCCGTGGCCCACGCCGCCGCCCAGGAGCGGACCCTGCCCTTGTACCGCTATCTCGGCCAGGGCCATTACCGGCTGCCCGTCCCGATGATGAACATCGTCAATGGCGGCCAGCACGCGGACAACAGCGTCGACTTCCAAGAATTCATGATCCTGCCGGTGGGCGCCGCCAGCTTGCGCGAGGCGGTGCGCTACGGCGCCGAGGTCTTCCATGCCCTCAAGGCGGTGCTGCATCAGCGCGGCCTGTCCACGGCGGTGGGCGACGAGGGCGGCTTCGCCCCGGATTTCAGCTCCAACGAGGCGGCGGTGGAGGCCATCATCGCCGCCATCGACAAGGCCGGCTTCAAGCTGGGCAGCGACATCTATCTGGGTCTGGACGTGGCCAGCTCCGAGTTTTACAAGGACGGTGTCTACGACCTGGAGGGCGAGGGTCGCAAGCTCGACTCCGACGGCATGATCGACCTGCTGGCGGACTGGTGCGCCAAGTACCCCATCCTCAGCATCGAGGACGGCCTGGCGGAGGGCGACTGGGCGGGGTGGAAGCGTCTCACCGAACGCTTGGGCGACAAGGTGCAACTGGTGGGCGACGACCTGTTCGTCACCAACACCCGGATCCTCAAGGAAGGCATCGACAAGGGCGTCGGTAACTCCATCCTCATCAAGGTCAACCAGATCGGCACCCTCACCGAGACCCTGGAGGCCATCGCCATGGCCCACGCCGCGGGTTACACCGCCGTGGTCTCCCATCGTTCCGGCGAGACCGAGGACACCACCATCGCCGATCTGGCGGTGGCCAGCAGCGCCGGTCAGATCAAGACCGGCTCCCTGTCCCGCTCCGACCGGGTGGCCAAGTACAACCAGTTGATGCGCATCGAGGACCAGTTGGGGGCCGAGGCCGTCTTCGCCGGTCGCGGCGCCTTCCGCTGGCTCTGAGGCGGCGGGAGCGGGTGCCCGGGAGGCGCTGAGGGTGCCAAACCTGGATCAGGTGCCGGAGCCGTTGCATCGCCCGATGCACAGGGCGATGCATCTGCCAGTGCATTGGCCGTTGTGTTGGTCGGTGTGTCGGTCGGTGTGTCGGTCGGGGCGCGCCGTGATGGCGTCTTGCCCTACCCGGTGGCGCCGGGCAGGGCCGGGCACTGCGTCCGGCCGCCTCCCTGGTGACGTCGGCCCTGGGCCAGCATGGGCCTGAGAGCGAGGAGCGGCATGCGGATTTTGGTCCTCGTCTTGCTGTTGCTGCTGGGCGGGTTGCAATATCGCCTCTGGGTGGGGGAGGGCAGCCTGGCGGAGGTCACCGCCCTGCGGCGGGAGATCCAGGCTCAAAAGGAGGAGATCGAGAGGCTGCAAGCCCGCAACCGCCGCATGCAGGCGGAGGTCGAGGATCTGCGCCAGGGGCTGGATGCCCTGGAGGAGCGCGCCCGCAGCGAACTAGGCATGATCAAGGAGGGTGAACTCTTTCTGCAATTGGTCGAACCCAATCCCCCGCTGGCCGGGGAGGCGAGGCCTGGTGGTCAGAGTGGACAAACTGGCCAGACTGCCAAGCCTCCGGCCGCTCAAGCGGTTGCCAAACCCCCGGCTACTCCAGCGACGTCCAAACCCCCGGCCGCCCCAGCGGCTACCAAGCCCCCGGCTACTTCGGCAGTTTCCAAACCCCAGGCGGGAACGGCCGAGGCCAAAAGCCATGACTGACAGCCCCTGCTGGGCCGTCATCCCCGCCGCGGGCGCCGGCCGCCGGATGGGCGCCGCCCTCCCCAAGCAGTACCTGGACCTGGCGGGCCTGCCGGTGCTGGAGCACAGCCTGCGCCTCTTTCTCGCTCACCCCCGCATCCATGGGCTGGCGGTGGCCCTGGACCCGACGGACACGCGCTGGGATCGACTGCCTTCCGCCCGCCATCCCACCATCCGGCGCGTCCCCGGGGGTGCCGAACGCTGCCATTCGGTGCTCAATGCCCTGGAGGCCCTGGCCGGCCAGGCCGGGGAGGACGACTGGGTGCTGGTCCATGACGCGGCCCGGCCCTGCCTGCGGCGGGAGGACCTGGATCGTCTGATCGCGACCCTGGAAGGTCACCCCGTCGGCGGTCTCCTCGGCATCCCGGTGCGGGACACCATGAAGGCGGCGGATGCCCGCGGCCAGGTTCAGCACACGGTCCCCCGGGAGGGTCTCTGGCATGCCTTCACCCCCCAGATGTTCCGCCTCGGGGTCCTCCGCCGGGCCCTGACCCAGGCCCTCGCCGCTGGTCAACTGGTCACGGACGACGCCAGCGCCATGGAACTGGCCGGCCACTCACCCCTGCTGGTGGAGGGTCACGCCGACAACCTCAAGATCACCCGACCGGAGGATCTGCCCCTGGCGCATTTTCACCTGACCCAACAGGGGCGGGGTTAGGCCATGGGTGTCATTCTGGCAAGCCTGCGTGAATTCCATCGGCAGGTCCGGTGTGGTGGGAGTTTCGCATAATGTATAAAGCTCATGCCGCGCGCGGTTGCTGTCGGCGCCCGTCAGGTCATGGCCGGCGGGGTCGGGAGCGTCAGGTGGGGTACCGCGAGGATAAGTCTCTAGAGGTATGAGGTCGCTGACATGTTAATTGGACAGGGTATTGATGCCCACCGCTTTGGCGCTGCCCGCCTGCTGGTGCTCGCCGGCGTCCCGGTCCCCCACGACCAGGGACTGGAGGCCCATTCGGATGGCGACGTGGCCATCCATGCCCTATGCGACGCCCTGCTCGGGGCCGCTGGCCTAGGCGACATCGGTCGCCACTTTCCCGACACCGACGCCGCCTACGCCGACATCGACAGTCGCATCCTTCTGAGCAGGGTCATGGCCTCCCTGGCCGAACGCGGCCTGGCCGTCCACAACGCCGACCTGACGATCGTCGCCCAACGCCCGAAGCTGGCGCCCCACATCCCCGACATGGTCCAGGTCCTGGCCAGCGACCTGAACTGCCCGGCGGATCGGGTGAACGTCAAGGCCACCACCACGGAGCGCATGGGCTTCACCGGCCGCGGTGAGGGCATCGCAGCCTTCGCCGTGGTCCTGCTGCAGGAGGGGGCCGGGAACTGAAGGCGGCCACCTCTAACAGGCTATAGACAGGGAGCGGCGGGTCATGGCGCGAGGCCCTCTCGGCGACCGGATCAGCCCAGATTGTCGAGATATTTCTCCGCGTCCAGGGCGGCCATGCAGCCGGAGCCGGCGGAGGTGATGGCCTGGCGGTAGACGTGGTCCATGACGTCGCCGGCGGCGAAGACCCCGGGGACGGAGGTGGCGGTGGCGTTGCCCTCGCTGCCGCCCTGCACCCTGATGTAGCCGTTGTGCAGTTCCAGTTGGCCCGCGAAGAGTTGGGTGTTGGGCTGGTGGCCGATGGCAATGAAGACGCCCTGGAGCTCGATGTCCTGGTTACTGCCGTCCTGGACGTTGCGCACCCGCATGCCGGTGACGCCGGTGGGGTCGCCCAGGACCTCGTCCAGGGTGTGGTTCCACAGGATCTTGACGTTGCCGTGCTCGGCCTTCTCGAACAGGTGTTGTTGCAGAATCTTCTCCGAGCGCAAGGCATCGCGGCGGTGGACCAGGATGACCTCGGCGGCGATGTTGGACAGATAGAGGGCCTCCTCCACCGCCGTGTTGCCGCCGCCGATGACGGCGACCTTCTGGTTGCGATAGAAAAAGCCGTCGCAGGTGGCACAGGCGGAGACGCCGCGGCCGCGGTATTCCTGCTCCGAGGGCAGTCCCAGGTAGCGGGCGCTGGCGCCGGTGGCGATGACGAGGGCGTCGCAGGTGTAGATGCCGCCGTCGCCGGTGAGGCGGAAGGGGCGCAGGCCCAGGTCCACCTCATTGATATGGTCAAAGATAATCTCTGTCTCGAAGCGCTCGGCGTGGCGGCGCATCCGCTCCATCAGGTCCGGGCCCTGGACGCCGTCGGGGTCGCCGGGCCAGTTGTCCACGTCCGTGGTGGTCATCAATTGGCCGCCCTGTTCCAAGCCGGTGACCAGGACCGGGTGCAGGTTGGCGCGGGCGGCGTAGACGGCGGCGGTGTAGCCCGCCGGGCCCGAACCCAGGATCAACAGCCGGCAGTGTTTGGTAGCGCTCATCGGGGTGACTCCATACAGCTAGGCCCGTCGCCGACGGGCTGAGGATTGTGGCTTCCGGAACCCGGCCCCCCGAGAATTCAGGGGAACCCGCCCGGGAAGTGCATGATGCTCTGGAAGTGCGTGCCCCGCATGTTACGGATTGGTCCGCAACGGGTAAAGCCGGCAGCCGGTCAAGGTCTAAGCCCGTCCGGTGGAGGCTGACCACCCGCTGTCCTGAGCCAACCGGGCATTGGTGGGTGACCGACGGGAGGCGCGACGGGGCGCGGGACCGGCGTCGTGGAACCGGCGTCGTGGAACCGGCGTGGCGGGACCGGCTTGGCAGGGGCGCATTTTCCAGGCAGGATGAGCCCTACCAGCCCAGAGGCGGAGGTGAGCGCATGCGTATTGGTATACCAAAGGAAATCAAACCATTGGAGGGCCGGGTGGCCCTGATTCCCGAGGCCTGTGGCGATCTGGTCCGCGATGGTCACGAGGTCCTGGTCGGGGAGGGGGCCGGCGTTGCCAGCGGCTTTCCGGACGCAGCCTATGCCGCGGTGGGTGCCAGGGTGGTTACTCAGCCCCAGGACCTGTACGCGGCCGCCGACCTGGTGGTGAAGGTCAAGGAGCCCTGGGACGAGGAGCCGGACTGGCTGCGGCCGGGGCAACGGCTCTTCTCCTTCCTGCATCTGGCGGCGGACCCGGCCCTGGTGCAGCGCCTGCTGGCCTCCGGGGTGACGGCCCTGGCCTTCGAGACCCTGGAGCATCGGGGTGGCCTCCCCATTCTGGCGCCCATGAGCGAGATCGCCGGGCGTCTGGCGGTGCAGATCGGCGCCCGGCTGCTCCATGCCCCCGAGGGTGGCAAGGGGTTGCTGCTGGGTGGCCTGGCGGCGGCGGAACCCGGGCAGGTGGTGGTCCTCGGGGCGGGCCATGCCGGGGCCGCGGCGGTGCGGCTGGCGGCGGCCCTGGGCGCCCGGGTCACCGTCTTCGATCTGGACGCCGACAAGCTGCGCCTCATGGACCAGGTGGGTCCCCAGGTCACCAGTCTCTATCCCTACCGGGACAGCCTGGACCGGGCGGTGCGGGAGGCGGACCTGCTCGTCGGCGCCGTGCTGATCCCCGGTGCCCGGGCGCCGCACCTGGTCTCCCGAGATCAAGTGGCCGCCATGGGCGCGGGCAGCGTGGTGGTGGACATCGCCGTGGATCAGGGCGGCTGTATCGAGACCACCCGCCCCACGACCTACGCCGCCCCTACCTATCTGGCGGAGGGGGTCATCCACTTTGGCGTCACCAACATGCCGGGGGCCGTCCCTCGGACTGCCTCACGGGCCTTGTGCGCCAGCCTTTACCCCTGGGTGCGACGCCTCGCCAGGGTGGAATGGCCGACCGACCCGGCCCTGGCGGGGGCGGTCAATGTGGAACAGGGGCGCCTGGTGCTGCCGGCCTTGCGGCAGGTCTGAATCCTGAAGGCGGTCTTTATCGGCAGCGGCCTTCGCGGGACCCGCCGGAAACCGAGGCATCCCAGGTATCGAGGACGCATCTCCGTTTTCGGCATTGATAGAGAAGGACCGGAGGGCGTCCGGAGGGGGTGTCGACCGCAGGGAGGCGGTCGTCTAGCCTGCCGGCATGTATTCAGGTTGTCCTCCCCCGGATGGCAACCGGGCCTTACACAATGCCGAAAACTGAAATGCGATAGGTATAATCGCGCGGCTAACCGGAGGACGTGAATTTGGCACAGGCGACCCGCATCGGGCAATTGACCTTCAGCGACTACTTCCAGCGCGTCCTGCGCGAGGCCATCATGTGGGCCTTGTTCGCGGTCGCGCTGTTGCTGGTGGCCTGTCTCGTGACCTACAGCCCCGAGGACCCGGGCTGGACCCACATCGAACCGCGCAATGAGGTGCGCAATCTGGGCGGGCCGGTCGGTGCCTGGTTTGCCGACGTCGCCCTGTCCCTGTTCGGCTCCTTCGCCTATCTGCTGCCCTTCGCCATTGCCTGGAGCGCCTGGCTGACCCTGCGCGGCATGGACGACGAGGCCGAGACGCGGGTCCAGCGTCTGGCCCTGCGCCTGTTCGGCTTTTTGCTCACCCTGGCGGCGGGGAGCGCCCTGGCGGGTATCTTGCTGACCTCCATCCCCGTCAACCTGCCCTACGGCATCGCCGGCGGTGTCGGCCAACTGGTGGGTGGCAAGCTGGTCGCCCATTTTCACCAGTCCGGAGCGCTGCTGCTTCTCGCCCCCCTGTTCCTGGCGGGCGTCACCTTCTTCACCGGCCTGTCCTGGCTGCGCGTCCTGGATGGCATCGGCTGGTTGACCCTCCTCGTCTGGGACCTGGGTAAGCGCCTGGTCCTCTGGTTCATGCGCCCTTCCGTCAAGGATCGAGGCTCCGAGCAGTCCGCTGCTCACACGCCCGCCGCGCCCCCCGCCCCTGCGATGAACGTCCATCCAGCCCGGCACCGCCATTCCGGGCCCCTGTCCGCCCTGGGGCCGATGGGTGGGGAGGACCTGGCGGATGAGCGGAACCTGGTGGACGAGCAGGAACTGGTGGATGAGCAGGAACTGGTGGATGAGAGGGACCTGATCCAATTGACGGGGTCGACCCCGCGGACCCCGGCTGGCGATTCGTCCGATCGCTGGCAGATTGGACAAGCTGGACAGGCGGGTCAGGCGCGTCAGGCGGGTCAGGCGGGTCAGGCGGGGCAGGCGGGTCAGGCGGGTCAGGCGGGTCAGGCGGGTCAGGTGGGACGTGAGGGCCCAGCAGGA
>JAHDND010000155.1 GCA_018435665.1 Candidatus Thiosymbion sp.
CAACTGGAAAAGAAGGCGGCGACCGGGGCGTCGATCTCGGCGCGCAGGGCGGCGATGCCCCGTTGCAGTGAGAGCTCGCTCATGACTGGACTCCCTTGCGCCCGAAGATGGCGCCGTTATACCAGCGGGCAATGAAGGCCGTGAACATGTGGGTCAGCTTGGTGAAGGGCAGCACGACCAGGAAGATCTCCACGGACAGGATGTGGATGCCCAGGGCCAGCGGATAGGGGTTGATCAGGCGGTGATAGGCGACATAGCCGGTGAGCACCACCAGGAAGGTTACTGCCCAGGTCAGATAGTCCTCGAAATCGCTGAGATGCTTCTTCACCGGATGGGTGAGCCGATGCACCAGGGCGGCGACCAGGCCCGCCAGTGTCAGGGCGGAGATGGCGTCGATCACCGGGTTGGGCAGGCCAGGCCAGGCCATGCCGAACACGCTCTTGATCAGCTCGATGTGGGGGATGAAGAGGAACAGGACGATGATGAAGCCCAGGTGCCAGACCCAGCCCACCAGGACATCGAACCCGGAGCGCTTGAAGGTGCCCGGATCGGCGAAGGAACGGGTGAAGACGGTGCGCAGCCCCGGACCCCACTGGCCGGCGCGAGCCTCCGCGTAGTTAGGCGCCCGGCCCAGCCAGAAGATCTCCACCAGGCGCGCCAGCATCCCCAGGGCGAAGATGGCCAGGGCCCAGTTGAACAGCGTGCCCTTGGTCCAAAGCAGAAATTCCATCGAGTCGCTCATAGCTTCTGCTCCAGTTGCTCGACGGTGACCGGCTCACGATCGGCCACCGCTTTTGTTTTCCCGTGCTTGGCCAGGGCGGCCGCGGCGCCACCGATGACCACGCCGGCCGCCGCCGCCAGGCCCAGGGTCTGGGTGGAGTCGACAGTGGGCACCGACAGGGCCTGATAGAAACTGCCCGCGTCCCAGAAATCGGGTTCGGAGCAACCCAGGCAGGGATGCCCGGACTCCACCGGCCAACTGGTGCCGGCGTTCCAGCGCATGGTGGCGCAGGCGTTGTAGGTGCTCGGGCCCTTGCAACCCAGGCGATAGAGACACCAGCCCGCCTTGGCGCCCTCGTCGTCGAAGGTCTCGGCGAACAGGCCCTTGTCATAGAAGGGCCGGCGATAGCAACGATCGTGGATGGACTGGCCGAAGAAGGCCAGGGGCCGGCCATAGGCGTCCAGCTCCGGCAGCTTGCCGAAGGTCAGGAACTGGGCGAGGACGCCGGAGATGACCGTGGGGATGGGCGGGCAGCCGGAGACGTTGATCACCGGCTTGTTGGTGATGATGTCCTGGACCGCCACGGCGCCGGTGGGATTGGGATGGGCGCGGGGCAGACCGCCAAAGGCGGCGCAGGTGCCCACGGCGATCACCGCCGCCGCCCCTTCCACCGTCTCCAGCAGGATATCGAGGTTGCTGTGGCCGGCCACGGTGGAATAGCCCATGTTGGAGCCGGGCCCCGGCAGGGAGCCGTCGACGATCACCAGGTAGGAGCCATGGTTCTCCCGCATGGCCTGGAGACGGGCCTCCTCGGCCAGCTCCCCCGACGCGACCTGCAGGGTGTGCTGGTAATCCAGGGACACCACGTCAAGGATCAGGTTTTCCACCGTTGGAGAATGGCTGCGGGTCAGGGACTCGATGCAGCCAGTGCACTCCTGGAAGGACAGCCAGATAACGGAGGGCCGCCGGGCCTTCTCCAGGGCGGCCGCGATGGCCGGGGCCATGGTCGGCGGCAACGCCATCATCGTGGCGGTGGCGGCGCAGAACTTCAGAAAGCCTCGGCGCGACACCCCGTGCTCGCGCAAGCTCTCGCCTAGGGTCTTAGAGGTGGCCATTATCCCTCCCGTCGGTTAGGACCACTGCGTGACCGGCTGGGCCGGCCTCCCCGCGGGGCGGGGATACTGCTTACAACTACCTTAGCCGGTGATCCGAAGATCACCGACTGCCTGACAACCGTGGCCAGAGGCCCGCGGCGTTTCGCCATCCCGGTACTGGCGTGACCGGGGGACGTGAAAAATCAAGCGGCCTCGCCACCCCCGGCAAGCTCTTTCAGGAGCCGGTCCAGGCGCGCGGGCGCCTCCGCCAGATCCTCGGGTTGAGTCATGAGAAGGCCGGGAATGCGATCGATCTGAAGATGGAGGGCGATGCGCTCCCCCTCGGCGTTGAGGAAATCCACCAGCCAGACGGCGGGGATCGCGGTCTCCCGGATGAGGGTTTCGCCCAAGGCGTGGATCCGGGCCTCCACCTCGCCCCGACCGAGGCGCTCCAGAAGCCGGGCCTCGTCGCCGGGACCGAAGGGAATGGCCCGCAGATCGATGAGGGTGGGTTCGCCGGTGGCGGCGAGACGCTCCAGTCCATGACGGATCTCATGGAGGATCGGCAGGGCATTGCCCCATTCCTGAGCCAGCCGCGGAACCTCCACGGCGATGGCGATGCTGTCAAGCGCGGACATGATGCGTATTAGCGCATAGGCAAATAATTAATTTGTAATTGTACGAGGCCCTCCGGAATCTTTGCTTGACCTGGCTCAGCAAAACGTCAGCTAGACCTGTCGCATTTCAGTTTTCGGCATTCGCCTCCGCGTCCCAGGCCCGCAGCAGAGCGCGGACGCGGGCCATGGCCTCGGGCACCGCGGCCGCCACGGCCGGGCTCAGCTCTTCGCCCCACTCGATCACCGCGGGCTCCACCCCCACCAGGGCGCGGCGTTGAGGCAGGGTCGCCGTGATGCGCGCCATGTCCAGCAGGTCCATGAGACTGACCTCATGGACACTCTTGCCGATGCCACTGAGCTGCCGGTCCATGTCCTCGCCTTCAAAGACCCGCACCGTCCCCGGGGGTTCGCCCATCACGGCGGCATCGACCACGATGAGCCGCGGGCTGTCACCGATCGGACCGGCCAGGGTAAAGCTGAGGGTACCGCCATCGAGGAGCCCGACATCGCCCAACCCGCCCTCCGCATGCAGGTGGCGAATCACGAGGACCCCCAGGGCCTCATCGGTCATCAGGGAATTGCCGAGCCCCAGGATCAGGGTGCGTGGCGGCGTCTCGGGGAACTCGGGCCCGTTTGGACTGGTTTGCAGTGGAGGCTGCGGGGGGGTCGGGGACAACACGCGGATTTTCCTCGCAAGCAATGGCTATTCGTTGGGTTGGAACGGTTGGAGGCAAGGGGAGGGACTGAGAGGGAAGTGGCCGAACGGCTTGAGATGGCTGAAGGAGAGGGAAGGCCGTGAGGAGATTGATGGCTGGAGGGGGAACGATGACTGGAAAGGAACAATGATTGGAAGGAATGATCGGCCAAAGTAACGCCAGGGCGAGCAAACCATCGGCCGGCTTGCCACCGGCGGCCCCGATCCATTAGGCTAATCTAATATAGACGAAGTATCTCAGCCTTCGGCATCCCCGAGGATGGTCGGGATATCCAACTCATTGATGGGCGACGACCAGGTATCCGGCGCGCCCTTACCAGCGGAGAAACTTGACCCATGTGCCTTGGCATCCCCATGCAGATCCGATCCATCGACGGCCTTCTCGCCCGCTGCGAGGCCAAGGGGGTGGAACGGGAGGTCAACCTGCTCATGCTCGAGCACGAAGACCTCACCGTCGGTGACTACGTGGTCCTCCACCTCGGCTACGCTCTCAACAAGGTGTCAGCCGAGGAGGCCGCGGCGGCCTGGGAGATCTACGACCAGATGCTGGCGGCCGAGGCCGCCCTCCCCCAAGGCCACCCGCTGGCCTGAATCCACGCGGGCCGAAGCGCCGCGGGATCAAGGCCAAGCCAGCCGCCGCGTTTCGGACCTCAGAGATACTGACTGGCGATCTTGTACTGCCGGTCGGACTCGGTCTCCGCCTCGCCCTCGTCCACCTCCATCAACTCGCAGTTCTTCGCCATGCGCGCCTGGACCGCCGCCTTCCAGGCCGGATTGGTCTTGGCGGCCAGTTGATCGGGCGGCGTCAGGGCGGCGGCGACGGCGGCGGCGACGAAATGATCCGCCTGCTTCAGCCAGTCGGTATCCTTGCCGCACTCGGTATAGGTCTTGACCGCGTAGGACTTGGCCGCCTTCATGGCATCGGCCAACTCGGTGGGCGCGGCGTCAGTACTGAGGGCCAGGGTGGCGGCGCGGCGCACCCGGTCGTCCAGGCACAGGTGCATGACGCTCTCGGCGAAGCGAGCGCCCATCTGGCGCTGCAAGTCGGGGCTCAGGGCGTTGAGGGCATCGCGAAGCTGCTGGTCATTGGCAATCTGGGTCATGGTACGGCTCCGGGGGCCTGGTCAACGCCCCTGTGGGAGGCGGAGACCGAGGCTTTATTAGCGTTTAAGCAAAGTCTGAACATTCTTGCCCAACGGCTGCCCCCTCGCATTGATTTAAGTCACAATGTCACCTCCGCCGCGCCGCGGATCACCCGCCGTAACCCCGAGTCGCATCATGAAACGCACCGTCTTCTTCGTCTCCGAAAGCACCGGCATCACCGCCGAGGCCATGGGCCACAGCCTGCTCTCCCAGTTCGAGGGCTTCGACTTCGAACGGGTCTACATGCCCTTCATCAACACGGAACAGCGTGCCCGGGCCCTGTTGGAAGTCATTCAGGAGGCGGCGGACCGGGATGGCGCCCGGCCGATCATCTTCAGCACCATGCTCGATGAACAGGTACGGGAGGTCATCCAGACCGGCAGTGGCTATTTTCTGGAACTGTTCGATGTCTTCATGGAACCGCTGAGCCGGGAACTGGGTCTGCCGCCCAGCCGTAAATCCGGGCGCAGTCATGCCATCACCGAGCCCACCACCTATATCAAGCGCATCGACGCCATCAACTTCGCCATGTCGAACGACGACGGCGTGCGGCCGGACAACTTCTATCGCGCCGATGTGGTGCTGCTGGGCGTCTCCCGCTCCGGCAAGACCCCGACCTGCATCTACCTGGCCATGCACTACGGCCTGATGGCGGCCAACTACCCCATCACCGAGGAGGATTTCGAGAAGGGTGATCTCCCCCGGGAGGTCTACGACGTCAAGGAGAAGGTCTATGGCCTCATGATCGACGCCCAACGTCTGCACCTGATCCGCTCGGAGCGCCGCGCCGGCAGCGAATACGCCTCCCTCAAGCGCTGCCAGGACGACATCCGCCGCGCCCAAGTCATGTTCCAGCGCCTCGGCATCCGCGTCCTGGACACCACCAGCCAGTCCATCGAGGAGATCGCCTCCCACATCCTCAAGGCGGTCAAGCTCAAGCAACGCCAATCCGAGGGGCACTGAGCCCGGTGGGCTTCTTTCCTCCCCGGCGAATATTCGATTAGCGGTAACGGCTGCCTTCCCGGGCCGGCGGCAGGGGCGCCAGATCGATGTCATCACCCCACAGGCGGGCCAGGACCGGATACAGCCGCCCCGGATCACCGCTGGTCCAGAAAAATTCCCGCCCACCCCGAGGGCTCGCCAGGAGCCCGGTCTCGGCTAGTCGCCGCCGGACTTGCCGGGCAACGGCGGCCCCGGAGTCCAGCACCTCGACCGCCGGCCCGGCCAGTTCGCTGATTAGGGACGCCAGGTGGGGATAGTGGGTGCAGCCCAGGACCAAGGTATCGGCCCCCCGGGTCAGCAGGGGTTCGAGATAAGCGGTCAGGAGGGCGCGGGTCTCCTCCCCTTCCAGATCCCCGGCCTCCACCCGTTCCACCAGGCCGGGACAGGCCTGGGCCAGAACCTGGGCCTGGGTCCCCTCATGACTGGCCAGCAGGGCCGCGAACTTGTCGCTGGCCAGGGTCTGGCGGGTAGCCAGGACGCCGACCACCCCGGAGCGGCTGCGGGCCACCGCCGGCTTCACCGCCGGCTCCATGGCGATCACCGGCACCGGGTAGCGTTCCCGCAGCAACCGTGCCGCGGCCCCGGTGGCGGTATTGCAGGCCACCACCAGGGCCTTGGCGTCCCGCTCCAGGAGGAAGTCGGCGATGGCCAGGGCGCGCCGCTCGATATAGTCAAGGGGCTTGTCGCCATAGGGGGCATGGCCCGAATCGGCCACGTACACCAGGTCCTCGTGGGGCAACTCCCGGCGGATCTCGCGCAGGACGCTGAGACCGCCGACGCCGGAATCGAAGACCCCGATGGGCTTGAGGATCATCATGCGCTCAGCCGCCTTCCCGACCCTTATCCCGGATGCGGTCGAAAATGGCGGCATACTGCCGCGCCGGCCGCGCCCAGGAATGATCCGCGGCCATGCCGTTGAGCCGCAACTGGCGGAAGTAGGCCGGGTGCTCGAACCAGAGCCCCAGGGCCCGGTCCAGGGCCCCCGCCAGGGCCTCCGGGGTCGGGTCTTCGAACACGAAGCCATTGCGCTCGATGAAGGGCCGGTCCGAGTGATGGGCATCGAAGACCGTGTCCGCCAGGCCGCCGACCCGCCGTACCACCGGCACCGTACCATAGCGCATGGCAATCATCTGGGTCAGGCCGCAGGGCTCATAGAGGCTGGGCACGACCAGCAGGTCCGCGGCGGCATAGATCAGGTGGGCCAGGTCCTCGTCATAGCCCAATTCCAGATGGCAATCGGGGCTGGTGGCCGTCTCGCGTTGCAGGATGCGGAAATAGCGGTCCAGCAGGGGGTTCTGAGCGGTGCCCAGCAATACCGCCTGCCCGCCCCGCGCCAGGGTGTGGAGGATGGCGTGGCGGATCAGCTCCACCCCCTTCTGGGCATCGAGCCGACTGATCACCGCCAGCAGGGGCTTGGGGTCCTGGGCCAGCCCCAGGCGCTGGCGCAGGACCTCTTTGTTGCGGGCCTTGGCCTGCAGGCGGTCCGGGCCGAAGGGCTGGGGGATGCGGGGGTCCGTCAGGGGATTCCAGACCCTGACGTCGATGCCGTTGAGGATGCCGGCAAAGCAATCCGCCCGGGCGCCTAGCGTCGCCTGGAGCCCCAAGCCCTGCTCCGTGGTCAGGATCTCCCGGGCGTAACCGGGGGAGACGGTGGTGATGTAATGGCTATGGACGATGCCGCCCTTCAGCAAATTGACCAGTCGGGGATCGGCGGGGTCCCCGAGCCGCTCCGGGGTCAGGAGGCGCCCCGCATCCAGCCCCACCTGCCGCAGGACCTGCTCCCCCACCCGGCCCTGGTAGCCTAGGTTGTGGAGGGTGTAGCAGACCCGGGTCCGCTCCAGGCCCCGGGCCCGGTAGACCTGGTCGAGCAACACCGGCACCAGGCCGGTATGCCAGTCATGGCAGTGGATGACGTCGGGCCGGCGACCGCAATGAGCGAGAAACTCCAGCACCGCCACGGCGAAGCAGGTGAAGCGTTCCGGATCGTCCGGCTCGCCGTAGATGACCCCGCGCCGGAAAAAGTCCTGGGGCGACCGGGGATCGATGAACCAGCACGGGATGTCCTCCACCCGCCCCTGATGGAGGTCACAGGGCAGGGTCGTCGCGAAATGGGGCAGGCGTAGTTCCAGGGGGATCTTTTCCAGCCCGACCATGGACTCCAGGCGCAGGCAGTCGTAACGCGGCAGGACGACCTCGACCCGATGCCCCTGCCGGATGAGTTCCCGCGCCAGGCCATGGACGAAGTCCCCCAGGCCGCCAGCCTTGGCGACCGGGGCGCACTCGGCGCTGGCGATGATGATATCCAGAGGAGGCATTTCAGTTTTCGGCAGCGATGGGAAGGGTCGGGTAAACCGAAAATTGATGGACGATGACGCTAGATCCGTTCAACCCAGCGATGGTTTGAGCGCGGGATGTCAGAAGACCTTCAGGCGAAATAGTCCAGATCCAGCTCGGGAAAGACGGCATCCAGGCGCTCCAGCGCCGCCAGGGTCTCCAGGATCACTGACATCTCCCCGGTGTCCCGACTCACCCCGTTCTCCCAGACCTTCTGGACGCGCAGACCTGCCTGGTCTTCCTGACCCTGCCTGCAAGGTTGGCCTGAAGAGCATCCCTCGCTGGGCAGACCACGGCGCAAGGCATCGGAGAGAAAGGCGAAGCGCGCGAGCTGGGCCTGCAACTGGCGTTGAGCAAAATCGCTACCCCCGCTTCGCCCCAGGTGGAAGGTCCAGTCCGAGCCCTGGGCCAGCAGCAGGGAGCGCGCCGCCTGGCGCAGCAGCCGGCCCGCCAGGCTGGTCGCTGGTCGGTCCTGATAGCGGGCCCGCAGTTCCTGAAACTCCTCCGCCGCCTGGCGCAACTGCAAGTGGACCCAGGCGGTCTCCGGCCGCAGCCAGGTGGCATTATAGCCAGCCTCGCCCCAGGTGGAGGGGGCGACGCGACAGCTCCCGGCGCAGCCATGGTCCCGTAGATGCTGGCCGAGGGTCACGGGCTCCAGGTCCGGGCAGGCATCAAGCACCTGGCCCAAGGCGGCAAGGAACAGGGGACCCTCGTACCACCAGTGCCCGAAGAGCTCCGCATCGTAGGGGGCGACGGTCAGGGGCGGACGGGAGGGCGCCGCGCCGGCCCAGCGGGTGGCCTCGGCCCGACGGGCAGTATCTGCCCAGCGGGAAGCATCGCCCTGACGAGGACCCTCGGCCCATCGGCCAGCTTCGCCCTGAGGGGGAGCTTCAGCCCAGCGGGCGACCCAGGCCCGCCGTCGTTGGACGAAATCCTGGGCATCCGCCACCGCCCGACGGGCGGCGCGTTCCTGGTCATAGGGCTCCTTCGGTCCCTGGCCGCCGGTCACCCGGTAATAGCCCAGCCCCGTAGCCCCCCGCTCGACCCCGGGCGGCAGGAAATCGTCCAAGGCCGCCCTAATGACCGCATCCATCCCGGTCCCCGCCAGCCCAGCCTCGTCCCCTTCGGTCCTTGCCCCCTCCCCCGGCCCCGCGGTCTTCGCTCCGACACCCTTAGCCCCAGCGGCGCGAGTCCCCGCCGCCTGGTCCCCGGTGGCCATCAGGCCTAGGTCAGCGAAATACTCACGGTAATCCGGATGCCCTGGATAGCCCCGGGTCGGGCTCCACACCTCAGCGGCGGAGAAGGGATCACGGCCAAAGAAGGCCACGCCGCCCCCATCCACCGGGGCCTGGACCCCCCAGGCCGGGGTTGGCTGAGCCTGCGCCAGACCATGGGTCTCCACCAGGCTGTAGGCATAACCGGCCGCGGCGATCTCCCGCTCCAGCCCTGGGTAGTAGCCACACTCGGGCAGCCAGAGGCCCGCGGGCTCGCGACCGGTCAGGGCCCGGAAGGCATCCCGGCCCACGCGCAACTGGGCCGGCACCGCCCCGGGGTGATCCCGCAGCAGGGGGGCGAGGCCATGGGTCGCCGCCGTGGTCAGCAGTTCCACCCGACCGGCATCGTGCAGGGCGACCCAGGCGGCGATGAGGTCGCCGCCCAATTCCCCGGCGAATTGTTCCCGGCGGGTCTCAATAACCGCCTGGTACCAGTCGAGCAGGGCCCGACGCCCCGGATCGCGCTGACGCCGCCGCTCCGCCGCGCACAACCGCCAGCGCCGCTCCAGGTAATCCAGAAAGCGCGCCGGCAGACTCGGGTCCGCCAGCAGGGTCAACAGGGTCGGCGACAGGGAGAGGCTGAGCCGGAAGCGGCTGCCACGCCGCTCCGCCGCCATCAGGACCTCGATCAGGGGCAGGTAGCAATCAGCGATCGCCTCATGGAGCCAGTTCTCCTCCAGGGCCCGCTCTTGGTCAGGCTGACGCACCCAGGGCAGGTGCGCATGGAGCACCAGCGCCAGCTGAGCGGCGGGCGCGCTCACGGGTGATCAGTCGGAGACCAGCCTGGCGCGACGGGGGTGGATAGGCGGGAGACCCAGGAGTCCCAGGCGGTGGGCGTCGCGGCCCCGATGAGCCAGGCCGGGGAGGTCGGACTGCCAGAGGAGAAGGGTGGCAGCGGCCAGGAGCTGCCCGGGGGTACAAGGTGTGCCAGGGAACCCCCAGGGTTTGGGGGATTGGACCCGCCAGGACTTGGGGCATGGGGCTCTGAGTTGCTCCCGCCGCTTCTCACTTCCGCCCCTCCGGGGCGCCCTTCTCTACGGCTCCCGGAATGAGTCACCGTCACGAGCCCCTCGCCCGGGGCCGTCCCGAAGGGTTGGTCGTGGGGTTGGCCCTGGGGTTGGCCAGGGGGTTGGCCAGGGGGTTGGCCAGGGGGTGGCGGCTCCCGGGCGATGACCAGCGGCGTGATGCCCAGTACCGGGAGGGGTCGGAATCGGCCCCTGGCCGCGAGTGCGGCCGCCACCCCGGCCAGGGCAGCGGTCGTCTGCCGTGGCGCCAGATACCCGATTGGGGCCTCCGGCAGGAGCGGCAGAGGAAACACTGGGGCCAGGTGGACTCCAGGGTCCGCCAGTGTGGGGTCCACCAGGACGCTGGAAGCGATGGGTGCCTCCCCTGCCCCGCTCGCCTCGGCCGGGTTGGAGGGAAAATCACGGCAAAGGCTCTCGACTTCCGGCGGGCGGTTGGGCGCGCTGGCGACCTCGGAGGGTGTCTCGGTCGGAGGACCGTCCGCTTGTTCGACGGGGCCTTCGGGAGCAACGCGGTAGGCGGCAATCTCGCGTGGGCGGGGGGGCACGCTGACGACCTCGGAGCGGGTCAGCAGCAGCCAGCCACCCTCCGGACTGGCGAGGCCCAGTTCGGCCCGGTAATGGGTCCCGAGGCCGCCACTCACCAGGAAACGCACCACGCCGCCCTCCTGCCCGCCGCCGTCGGGCAGGGAGAGGGCCGCGACCTCCCGATCGCCGGCGTCCACCCGCAACAAACGCAGGCGCGGGCGCACGCCATCCAGCCCGCTGGGGAAGCCGCCCCGGACCAGGGCCAGATGGCCTGGCTCCACCTGCCATTGCGCCTGCAACTGATCGGGGTCCAGGTCCGAAAGGATCAGCAGGGTGCGGCGGCAGGTCAGGGGAAAGGCGCGTTCGACCCGCGCGGCGATGGCCCGCAGCCGGGCGTGTTCGGACCCGTCAGCCATGCCGGTCATGTCCCCGGGCAGGAGAGACAGAGGAGCAAGGCACGACCATGACCGCAGGCATAGGAATTGGCATGGGCAGGGGCCGGGACCCGAAGAAGGCGACTCACGGCGCGACGCCTCACCGCCCTTCGAGGACGATCAGGGTCCGGGCCTCGAGGTAGATGCCATCCCGCCGGATGGGGATCTGCTCCTCGGGCGGCACCGGGGCCATGGCCGGGTCCCGGCCTGTGTCCAGGACCAGGCCCCAGAGCTTGTCCGGGCGCTGGGGCAGACGGAAACTCCGCCCCTCAGCGCCCATGTTGATCATGACATGCAGGTCCGGCTCGCCCGGGTCGAGCCCCGCCAGGGTGAAGGCCAGGCAATGGCCCGGGGCGCCATTCCAGTCCGGTGGCCCCCCGTCGGGCCCCTGCCACTCGATGTCCGGCGAACCACCCGGGACCCGGGGGCGACCGGTGAGAAAGCGCCGGCGCCGCAGGCTGGGGTGACGCTTGCGCAAGGCCACCAGCCCGGTGACGAAGCGCCGCATGTCCGCCTGGGTCTCCACCCGCTCCCAGTCGAACCAGCCCGTCGGGTTGTCCTGACACCAGGCGTTGTTATTGCCGCCCTGGGTCCGCAGCACCTCATCCCCGGCCAGGATCATGGGCACCCCCTGGCTCAGCAGCAGGATGGCCATGAAGTTGCGGGCCTGGCGCCGCCGCAGGGCCAGGATCAGCGGGTCTCCGGTCTCCCCCTCGACCCCGCCGTTCCAGCTCAGGTTCTCATCGTTGCCGTCGCGGGAGCCCTCGCCGTTGGTCCGGTTGTGCTTGCGCTCGTGGCTGACCAGGTCCCAGAGGGTGAAGCCGTCATGGCAGGTGACGAAGTTGATGCTGTTGATCGGCAGACGCTGATTGACCTGATAGAGATCGCTGCTGCCGGCGATGCGGCTGGCCAGCTCACCCACCAGGCCGCCCTCGCCGCGGACGAAGCGCCGCACGCTGTCGCGGTAACGGCCGTTCCATTCCATCCAGCGGTAGCCGGGAAAGCTGCCGACCTGATAGAGCCCGGCCGCGTCCCAGGCCTCGGCGATGATCTCGGTGTGGGCCAGGACATCCGATAGCTCGATGGCCCAGAGCACCGGCGGGTCGTGCAGGGGCCGGCCGTCCTCGCCCCGGGCCAGGGCGCTGGCCAGGTCGAAGCGGAAGCCGTCGACATGCATCTCCCGCACCCAGTACTCCAGGCAGTCGACGATGAAGCGCGTCACCAGGGGGTGGTTGGCGTTGACCGTGTGGCCGCAGCCGGTGAAGTCCAGGTAGCGGCTCTTGTCCAGGCTGTCCAGCAGGTAGAAGCTCTCGTTGCCAAGGCCCTTGAAGTTGAGAACCGGGCCCTCGGCGCCGCCCTCCGCCGTGTGATTGAAGACCACGTCGAGGATGACGCCGATGCCGGCCCGGTGCAGGGCCTTGACCAGGTCGCGGAACTCGTGGCGGTGAGTACCGGCCTCCGGGGTGACGCAATAGCCGGGATGGGGGGAAAAGAAGCTATGGGTGCTGTAGCCCCAGAAGTTGCTCAGGCCCAGGTCATGGACGCCCTGGGGCACGTCCTGCTCGTCGAAGGCCATGATCGGCATCAGCTCCACGTGGGTGATGCCCAGGGATTGCAGGTAGGGGATCTTTTCGATCAGCCCGAGGAAGGTGCCGGGATGGCGCACGCCGGCGGCGGGGTGGCGGGTGAAGCCGCCGACATGCAGCTCATAGATGATCATGTCCTCGGCGGGGAGGCGCAGGGGGGTGTCCCCCTCCCAGTCATAGGCTTCATCGGCGACGATGACGGCACGGGGGGAGTCGTGGGGCAGGATGCCCACCCGCCGTCGCCGCCAACGGTCCCAGCCCGCCCGGTTGACCGCCCGGGCGCAGGGGTCCAGCAATTCCACCCGGGGGTCGAAACGCAGCCCGCGGCCGCGGGGATCGTTGGGACCCTCCAGACGCCAGGTGAAGTGGACCCCGGCCGGCAGACCCACCACGCGCAGGTGCCAGGAAAAAAAGGTCTGGTTGACCGCCGGGTCCAGGCGGATGACCTGGAAGGGCTCGGGGCTGTGAGCCCCTTCGTACAGCAGCAGTTCGACGCCCGTGGCGTACCGGCTGAAGAGTGAAAAGTTGGCGCCCACGGCGTCGACACAGACACCCGGTGGGTAACGCCGGCCGGGCTCTGTGGCAAAGGGACCTGGGGACATGACGGCAAGACCACGAGGAGGCAAGGTAACACGGCTCCGGACCAAAGGGCTGGGAGCCGGGCCGCAAGTTTGCGACTAGGCGGAAAAAAATGCCACCGTGATCGGTGATCGGTGATCGGGTAAGTGCTCCGGGCTGACTGAGCCTACTGTCGCCAGGGATAGTTTTGCGAGTGGCGCCAAAGTCAGCGCCTAAGGGGTTGAAAGGCCCGCGGCGGATGGGCCAGCCCCGGCGCGGGGCTGACCCTCGGAGTTCGACGCTACCCGGTGAAACGGCCCTCACGAATGGCCTGGGCCTCCATGATCTCCAGCTCGCGGGCGCCGGAGATGACGATCTCCGGATCGGGCACGAAGTCCAGTTCCTTGTTGAAGCGCTCGTAGGGCACGGCGTTGAGGATCGTCTTCATGGCATTGATCCGCGCCCGGTACTTGTTGTTGGAGCGAATGATGGTCCAGGGCGCGTTGGAGGTATGGGTACGCTTGATCATCTCGTACTTCTGGCGCGTGAACTCGTCCCAGCGGTCCTGGGCCTGGGCGTCGATCTCGGACAGCTTCCATTGGCGCAGGGGATCGGTCTTGCGGCGTTCGAAGCGACGGGACTGCTCGTCCTTGGTGACGCTGAAGTAGAGCTTGACCAGGATGGTGCCCTGGCGGACCAGGTCCTTCTCGAAGCCCACCACGCCATACATGAAGTTCTGGTACTCCTGCTCGGAGCAGAAGCCGAAGATCGGCTCGACCACGGCGCGGTTGTACCAGCTCCGGTCGAAGAGCACCACCTCGCCCCCGGTAGGGAACTGGGCGACGTAGCGCTGGAAGAACCATTGATGGCGCTGCTCCTCGGTCGGCTTGCCAAGGGCGACGATGCGGTAGCGCTTCTCGTTCATGTAGCGCGAGACGCGGCGGATGGTGCCACCCTTGCCGGCGGCGTCGCGGCCCTCGAAGACGATGATCATGCGCGTCTTGGTCTGTTCCAGATACTGCTGCATCCGGATGAGCTCGGCCTGATAGGGCTTGAGGCTCTTTTCCTGCCGGCGGCGGATCACGGCGCTGCGGTTTTCGCTCTTGCTCTGCGCGAGCTTGTGGCGCATGTCCCGGTAATCGTTCAGCAGTTCCGACAACTTGACCTGCTGACCGCGATATTCGACAAATTCAGGGTTCTTCAACTCATCCGGCATGACGATCACCTCGTGTGTCAATAGCGCACCGCGCGAAAGGGATTAGTTTAACATGACCGCTTCGTGACGTGCGGGCTCGGACGCCGCCCCGAGGCGCCCATTTCAGGCCGCCGCGGAACCTGGCACACTAGCCGGGTCCCGTGCCCCGCCGGGGTCGCGGCACCGCGACGTTCCGCACATTTTTGCCCGATCACAAGCTTGCAGCCCCTATTGAGAGAGCCTGGCCGCCCATGTCCGACACCGTCAAATACCTGCTCTCCGAGCAGGACCTCCCCAAGTTCTGGTATAACATCAACGCCGACCTGCCGGTCCCCCTGGACCCGGTGCTCCACCCCGGCACCCTCCAGCCCATCACCGCGGATGACCTGGCGCCGATCTTCCCCCGCGCCGTCATCGAACAGGAGATGAGCGCCGAGCGCGACATCGAGATCCCCGAACCGGTGCGCGACATCTTCCGCCAATGGCGCCCCACCCCCCTCTTCCGCGCCCGCCGGCTGGAAAAGGCCCTGAACACCCCGGCCAAGATCTATTACAAGTACGAGGGCGTCAGCCCCGCCGGCAGTCACAAGCCCAACACCGCCATCGCCCAGGCCTTCTACAACAAGATCGAGGGCGTCAAGCGCATCACCACCGAGACCGGCGCCGGCCAGTGGGGCTCGTCCCTGGCCCTGGCCGGCAACTTCTTCGGCCTGGAGATCATCGTCTTCATGGTCAAGGTGAGCTACTTCCAGAAGCCCTACCGCCGCGCCTTCATGGAGGCCTTCGGCGCCACCGTCACCGCCAGCCCCTCCGACACCACCGCCGCCGGTCGCGCCATCCTCGCCGAACACCCGGACAGCAACGGCAGCCTCGGCATCGCCATCAGCGAGGCGGTGGAGATGGCCGTCCAGCGCGAGGACACCAAGTACGCCCTGGGCAGCGTCCTCAACCATGTCCTGCTCCACCAGACCGTCACCGGCCTGGAGTCCATGAAGCAACTGGAGATGGCCGGCGACTGGCCGGACCTGGTCATCGGCTGCACCGGCGGCGGCAGTAACTTCGCCGGCCTAGCGTTCCCCTTCCTCGGCAAGCAGTTGCGCGAGGGTGGCGACATGAAGTTCATCGCCGTCGAGCCCTCCGCCTGCCCGACCCTGACCAAGGGCAAGTTCGCCTACGACTTTGGCGACACCGCCCACCTCACGCCCCTGGTAAAGATGTACACCCTGGGCTCCACCTTCGTCCCCCCGGGCTTCCATGCCGGCGGCCTGCGCTACCACGGCATGGCCCCCCAGATCAGCCACCTGACCAAGCATGGCTATATCGCCCCGCGGTCCTACACCCAGTTGGAGACCTTCGCCGCCGGCCTGCGCTTCGCCCAGGCCGAGGCCATCCTGCCGGCGCCAGAGGCCAACCACGCCGTCTGCGCCGCCATCGACGAGGCGGAGAAGTGCCGGGAGAGCGGCGAGGCCAAGACCATCCTCTTCAACCTCTGCGGTCACGGCCTCCTCGACATGCCGGCCTATCAGGACTTCATGGCCGGCAAGCTCCAGGAGTTGACCTACGACGAGTCGGAGATCGCCATGGCCCTCTCCGGCCTGCCCTCCTGCGGGGACTAAGGGCTACCAACGGCCCCTTGCCCCGGCGACAGGGGGCCTTGATCTCCCAGGCCACGCATCCTCAATCTTTTCTATACTACCTATCATGAATCTATTGTCGGTTCCTTGGCAGGCAGGGCCACAGTCGTCGGGAGTCTTAACGTCCCTCCTCAGAACCTTGCAACCGAGGCCATTCCTCGATACCTATCCCTTTTAAAGCAAGGTATTACCATGATTCTATGAGCATTTGGCTCCTCAAGCATATCTCATATTCCTCTCAGGGACATACCAGATTAGGAAGTCATTATCTGCTACTTATGTTCGTGAGGGCATTACGATGCGGCATACATCAACCCTAGTGCTTTTATTGGTTTATCTTTTTGCATCCGAGACCCTTGCTGTTCCGGCCAGCACAACCCCTCACATCAAGGTAGATCAATTTGGCTATCTTGAAAGCATGCGCAAAGTGGCCGTCATCGTCGACCCCCAGGTTGGATTCAATGCCGCTGAAGCATTCAGTCCAGGGATCGGTACAAGTGAATATCAGGTACGGCGTTGCGCGGATGACGTCGTGGTGTTTAGCGGTACCCTCCAGGCGTGGAAGACCGGTGCAACCCATGCGCAATCGGGCGACAGGGGCTGGTATTTCGACTTCACGGCCTTGACGACACCGGGGTCCTACTACATCTGGGACACGGTCAATCGTGTCGGTTCCGGGCGCTTCGAGATCGGTCCTCAGGTTTACGACTCAACGCTCAAGCAGGCCGTCCGTACCTTCTATTATCAGCGTCTCAACATGGAAAAAGTTCAGCCATACGCGGGAGCCAACTGGCAGGATGACGCCGCCTATGAGGGACCCGATCAGGACCGCAACGCCACCAGTCGTTGGGCTAAAGGCGATTCGAGAACGGCCCGCGACCTGCACGGCGGCTGGATGGATGCTGGGGACACTAATAAATATGTGACCTTCGCTGAATCGGCGGTCATTCAACTCCTCGAAGCCTACCGGATGAATCCCGCGGTCTTTGGTGACAATTTCGGTATCCCCGAGTCAGGAAACGGGGTAAGTGACCTCCTCGACGAAGTCAAATGGGAACTCGATTTTCTCCAGCGGATGCAGGATGCCACCGCCACGGGTGGACTGTTCCTCAAGGTGGGTGCAGATAACTACGACGGACAAGCCTCACCACCCAGTTCCGACACCAGGGCACGCTATTACTTACCCGAATGCACTTCCTCAACACTCGCTGGCAGTGCCATGTTCGCCGCGGCGGGGCTTCTTTTCCGAGATATCGACGCTCTGGCGAATTATGGCAACGGCTTACTCAACCGTGCCCAGTCAGCCTGGAGTCGAGCAAAAACGACGACGGAAAATTTCACCAGTTTCGAAACAGATTGTGATGACGGTGACATCAAATCTGGCGACGCCGATGCGGATGCCGATGCACAGTTGTCCAGTGCCCTGATAGCGGCAATCTACCTGTACGAAGCTACCGGCAATACCGAATACCGTGTCTTTGTGGAAGAAAATTACATTTGGCTTCCACCCTATGGCATCTACTGGTGGGGTCCTTACTGGGCGACGACGCAGGTGGCGTTACTTCGTTTTGCCGACCTGCCAGGGGTCACCCCAAGCGTGGCCTCTAGCATTCTCAGTCAGAAGGCCGCACAGGACGATGTCATGTCCATCCAAGACTACGCTGCGGGAACAGACCTCTATCGCGCCTATCTACCTGATTCCCAATATCACTGGGGCCATAATCAAGTACGTGCAAATGCGGGTAATCTCAATATCGACTACATCACCTTTGGCATCAACCCGGAAAACTCCAACCTATACAGAGAAGTCGCGGAGGCTCATCTGCACTGGCTTCATGGGGTAAACCCCTTAGGGCTGGTCATGTTGTCGAATATGGGGTCTTTCGGCGCGGAGTCTTCCGCCAATGAGATATACCATGCCTGGTTCGATGACGGTACCGATTGGGACAATGCCGAATACTCCCCATTTGGCCCCGCGCCCGGCTACGTGACTGGCGGCCCGAACAAATACTACTCTGGCCCTCTCCCCGGTATTGCCGACCAACCTCCCCAGAAGGCTTACATGGACTGGAATGGTCCATGGGATGAGGTTCCCTGGGAAATTACCGAGCCCGCGATTTACACCCAGGCAGCCTATGTACAACTTCTGGCGCGGCTGATGAATACCTCACCCAATGGTGGGCCCGATACCCAACCCCCCTCACCTCCCAAGAGTCTGACTTCAAGTGGCATTACCTCCACAGGTGCCGTGGTGTCGTGGATAGCCGCGACGGACAACGTCGGAGTGATAGGCTACAACCTCTATGCTGGTGACCAAATATTAGTTTCCAACCTGGCTGGTACCAATGCAACCCTCACTAATCTTTTCTGCGGTACAACCTATTTGCTGACGCTGAAAGCCTTCGATGCCGCTAGGAATATTTCCCCGCCCTCCAATTCGATGACCTTCATGACTCTTGCATGTCCCAAGTCGAATACGATCGCCTATTCCGACAAATTAGAATCAGGTTGGACAAACTGGTCTTGGGACGCGACCATTAATTTTTCCAACTCCAGCCCGGTCAAGGTTGGCAAACGCTCACTGCGCGCTAACTTCGCCGCCTGGGGTGGTCTTTCACTTCGACACACCAGCGGGATACCTGTATCACCAACATCGACGTTGAGCTTCTGGGCTTATAGTCCGGTAGCCACCTCGTTGGATGTATCGGGGCTTTCACAGGATACAGGGGACTCCTCGCCGGTCACCATAACGCTTCGAGCGAAAACGTGGACGAGTATCGCTCTCACCAAAATGCAACTCGGTAATCCCAATTTGATCAAACGGTTGAAAATACAGGTTCTCAGTAACCAGCCCACGACCGTTTATTTTGACCAGATCCAGATTACGAGATAGATTCACGGAGGTTTACGATATTTTGACCCGGGCTGGCTATAGCGCCTGCCCGTGAACCTCAAGGTTGGTGCCAAGGAATGCCAGCAGAATGTTGGTGCCGGCGCCAACAAAAATGCCGCCGGGGATCTCGTCCAGGATGCCCTGCAGGCTGGTCCTCAGGTTACCCCCTATGACGGCAAGGATCATGGCCACCACACCCATGACCTTAACTGGACCCCTTTGTTAGCATTATGGTTTATTATGCTTTTCCCCTTCCAGGCGCATTGTTGACGCCCGATGAGCAATCCTGATCTGGAGTTATTTGGTACCCATGGATATTTCGCCAGTAACCGCTAAGGACATCACGCAACTTTATCAGCACTGGACATGGGGGCTGGACGGCTATCGCGAGATTCAAGTCTACGAGGCTGCGGCTCAATCTTGCTGGCCGTTAATGTCGGGCTCTTGGGATCAGCCCTTTCCACCCTCTCGGCCGTACCGGACCGCCAATGACTCAACCGAACTTATCTCAGGGGTGGCGGTGGTTGGATCCCATGGCGGTGTTGATCCAACCCCGGTTACCGCCCATCTCACCGCGGGATTCCATCAGGAAGGGTGGCCGTTGCTTGCGATTGATTTATGCCCGACCAACACCCTGCGTCTCTATCTGGGTATGGACAAAGCAGATCCCGCTGGCCTGGTACCTCAATGGCTATCGGGTGATCCCTGGTATGAGGCCATATACCGCGGTTCAATGGGATTGGACTTTCTGCCCTTCGGTGAGGCAGGACCCGCCATCGATAGTTTTGTCGCCAGCCTGGCCGAACGACCAGGCTGGTTAGAGAAGGATATTTCCAGGTTGGACATATCAAAAGACTTCAGAGTAATCTCTAATTGTCCGCGACAACCCTACAGCTTATTCGAGCAGGGGATTCGGATAGCGCAAACCATCCTTGTCGTTCTGGAACCCGACCCCTTGAGCCTGGTCGCGATCCCTTCCTTGCTCAGCGACCTGGCCCGACTTGGCGTGAGTGAAAATCAGGTCCTCTTCGTACTCGATGGCTACCTTTCTTCTCGCCAGCTTGATCGGGATGTCCGCAACACTCTGCACGCCTCCCGCTTGCGATCCCGTCTTTCCCCGGTGGTAATCCATCAGGACGAATTTATCAGAGAGGCACTGGCGACTCAGAAAACGCTTTTCGACTATTGCCCCCATAGCCAGGCAGCTCATGACTTCAACCTCCTGCAGGTTTGGTTGAAGGCGCGGATGAATCCCGTTCAGCAGTCAGTCAGTCTAGGGACCCAATCGGCATGAAGGGGACGATATGGCTGCGTACGGCCCTCGGTCTGAATCCCGATCTTCCCATACAAGCCCAATGGTCGCGTCTCCTAATTCATGCCCCCTCGACCCAATCTGGAGCACGGGATTGGTCGGAATGGTTCGCTCTCAGCTTCCCTCACATTGATTTCCGCCGATTCCGCCTGCTGGATGTTCCGCGTTTTCTGATTCAGCTTATGTGGTTGTTGCTGATAATCCCACCTCAAAATCGCTATCCCTCGCTTCCCCTCCGGACCGTCCGGGCTCTCGCACAAACACACCACCGCTTATGGTGCTGGCTCCTGGCCTCCCAAAAGCGATTAGAGCCTCTGTTCCAACCCATCACGAGGGAACTGGAATCGGCAAGCGCCCATAACATCTGGGGATACCCGTTGCTTCGATATTCTGCTTACCTCTTGAGCGGAATACTGGCATTCATCGTAATCACCACTCCCTTCGATCTGAATGCCCAACTCCTTTATGTCATTCTCCTGTGGGGTCTCGCTACTTGGTTGAGGCGAATCCCAGGAGAGGTCATCACCCTGATCATGATTGTGCTGTCCCTAACGATATCGTCCCGCTATTTTTGGTGGCGTATAACCACTACCCTGGACTGGAGTAGCGGGACCGACATCACCGCAGGTCTACTACTCCTGTTTGCTGAACTCTATGCCTTTCTAATCTTGGTGTTAGGCTACTTCCAGGTGGCTTGGCCACTCCACCGCAAACCCAGAATACTACCAAGGGACCTGACGCAATGGCCCTCGGTGGACATCTTTATCCCCACGTACAACGAGCCCCAGAAAGTTGTCAAGCCAACCATCATGGCTGCCATGGGGCTGGATTGGCCACGGGATCGACTGAATATATATCTACTTGACGATGGCCGTAGAGAAGAATTCAGATATCTTGCCGAAGTCTTGGGAATTGGTTACATAACACGTAAGGACAATCGCCACGCCAAGGCCGGTAATTTAAATAACGCCCTTTCCTTAACCCAGGGTGAATATATCGCGATCTTCGACTGCGACCACCGACCGACACGATCTTTCCTACAAACCAGCATGGGTTTATTTCTGGACAACCCCAAGTTGGCGCTGGTCCAAACACCCCATTACTTCTTTTCGCCAGATCCTTTCGAGCACAACCTGGGAACCTTCCAGCGAGTACCTAACGAAGGAGAATTATTCTACGGTATCGTTCAGGATGGCAATGATCTCTGGAATGCCGCCTTTTTTTGCGGTTCATGTGCCGTCTTGCGTCGCGGGCCCCTACAGGAGATTGGCGGTATCGCCTCCGATACCGTAACCGAGGATGCCCACACATCGCTACGTCTCCATCGTCTGGGCTATGACTCCGCCTATATCCGTTTTCCACAGGCGGCTGGCCTCGCAACTGAAAATCTGGCCGGCCATGTAGGACAGCGAATACGTTGGGCTCGCGGCATGGCTCAAATATTCCGTATCGACAATCCCTTTTTGGGCCCAGGCCTATCCTGGGCGCAGCGACTCTGTTACGGTAACGCCATGCTGCACTTTTTTAGCGGGTTACCTCGCCTGATATATTTGACCATCCCCTTGGCCTTCCTTGTCTTTAATGCTTACAGTATTTATGCTACCGCCCTTGGCATCTTGTTGTATGCCTTGCCACACATTATTCACACCAATCTCACCAATTCCCGTATTCAAGGCCACCATCGCTACTCTTTCTGGGCCGAAGTTTACGAAACCGTACTGGCCTGGTATATCGCCCGCCCAGCCTTTGTCGCTCTGGTTGCTCCACATCGCGGCCGTTTCAATGTCACTAGTAAAGGCGGCCTCATTGAGCGGAATTACTTTGATTGGGATATATCCCGTCCTTATCTCTGGCTGATCGGACTGAATCTGATCGGAATAATTTTTGGGATTTATCGCCTGATCTGGGGGGACCCGGAGGAAATTGCCACTGTCTGGCTGAATCTGGTCTGGGTTTTCTATAACCTCCTGGTTTTAGGGGTAGCGTTAGGTGTCGCTGGTGAAATACTACAGGTTAGAAAATCACACCGAGTGAAAATCGACTTGGAAGCATCCATCTCGCTCGGGGATGGACGCCTTTTCAATTGTCGGACCCTGGATTATTCCGAAGGGGGGATAGCCCTGAAGATCCCAGAATCATTAGGGCTGGCTCCCGAGGATCATGTAACTGTCAACCTCCCCCTTGGGTTACAGGAATTCAGCTTTCCAGCCCGCGTGTTGATCCATAATCCAGCCAAACTTCAATTGCGCTGGGAAGCCATGACTCTCGATCAGGAGAAGGCCCTGATTCAGTGTATCTATTCCCGGGCGGACACCTGGTTACACTGGGGACGATCGGACAAGAATGACCGATTGGTTGTTAACCTTCGCGAGATCTTCGCCCTTGGCATACAAGGGTATCAGCGACTGCTCCATTACGCGGTCCCATACTCCAGGCGGCAGCCTCGGCGGCGCTGGTTGGACAGACTTAACCATTGGTTACCACACAATCCGTCCTGGTGGGCGGAAGGATCAACCCCGTGATTTGGCGTTGGCTCCCTCATTCCTTGTTTCTAGTTCTGGTTCTCACCGGCGCCACCTGTTCCAGTGCCGAGGATACCCAAGCGACTCCCCTTACCTTTGTGGCTGAACCCAAGGTAAATGAACAAGCATTACCCAAGGATTTGGAAGAACGCCGCTTGAGCTTTCGCGACCTGGGGTGGAACAGGCCTTTGGAACTTCGCGGTGGCCGGGACAGCGCGACGATCTCCTTTGGCAGTCGCGGCGACGAATTGGTAGTCGGGCTGCGCCTGAAACTGGATATGACCTATTCACCCTCCCTAATCCCTGGACTCTCGCATCTCAAGGTCTTCCTCAATGACGAAGTAGTAGCCGTTCTTCCCCTACCCAAGGAACAGGGGGGGCAACCCCATTCCCACACCCTTGATCTCGACCCCCGTTTTCTCACTGATTTCAACAGAATTCGTTTACAACTCATCGGTCACTACACTGAGGATTGCGAAGACCCACTGCATTCCAGCATTTGGGCGGATATCGGCCTGACCAGTGAACTCGATTTGAGGATTCAGCGACTCAATGTCATCGATAACCTGAAAATCTTCCCCGAGCCATTCTTTTACCGTACGGATCAAACCAAACTCGTTCTGCCATTTGTCTTTGCTGATGTCCCTTCTCTCGGAGTAATTCGCGCCGCGGGGACCCTGGCATCCTGGTTCGGCCTTATCGCGGATTGGCGTGGCGCCCGATTCCCGGTCCTATTCAACGAACTTCCTCAGGCAAACGCTATCGTTTTCGCCCTTTCAGATCAGGTTCCAGACTATCTGCGTCCTCTCCTGGACGAGTCTCCCCTCAACGGGCCGACCCTTGCCATCCTCAGCCACCCCAACGTCAGCTACCAACTACTGGCGATTCTTGGTCGTGACGATCAGGAACTACAACAGGCCGTCAATGCCCTGATCCTAGGCAAGGCTGCGCTCGCGGGCCATCGAGTGACCGTGATCGAGGCTAAACTGGATCGGCCGCGTCAGCCTTACGATGCCCCACGGTGGGTGAAGCTTGACCGGCCCATGCGTTTCGGTGAATTGGTCGAAAGCACCAAGATGTTGGAGGTCAAGGGTCACCAGCCTGATTTAATCCGCATAAATCTACGCGTTCCCGCCGATCTCTTTCTTTGGCGCAGCAAGGGCATTCCCGTCAATTTAAAATACAATTACACTCCCACAACCCGCACGCAAAATTCCCGCCTGACCATTGGCATCAACGATGAATTTATTAGAGGCTACAATCTGGCTCTGTCAGAAAGCGGAAGCAGTACCACCATGCTAAAAATGCCGCTGGAAAGCGGTGAATTTTTCGACCAAATTAATCGTTTTTACATCCCAGCCTTCAGAATTGGCATCTCCAACCAACTCCAGTTCCAATTTTCCTTCGATTTCACCAGGGATAAATACTGCGGGGATATCCTGACCGACAACCTCCATGCTGCCCTCGATCCGGATTCCGAAGTAGATTTTTCCGGTTTTCCCCACTACACATTGATGCCAAACCTGGCCTTTTTTGCCAACAGCGGTTACCCCTTCACCGTACTCGCGGATCTAGCTGAAACCACGGCCATACTGCCGGACAGCCTCAGTCCGACCGATCTGGAAGTCCTCTTTACCCTGTTGGGACGCATGGGCGCCTCAACCGGCTATCCCGCCACCCGTTTGCGTGTCGCTTTTGCCAGCGCCATCGACCAGGCTCTCCCTTCGAATCTGCTGCTGATCGGATCAATTCCTCAACAACCTCTTCTACAACGCTGGGCGGATCGCCTCCCAAGCCTGATTGAGGCCACTCGTGGCTATGTAGGCCAACCTGCGCATGACCTTGAGTTTTGGTACCAAACCTTGAGTCTCGGCAAGGCCCCACAACCTGACCTTGCCGCCCGCGTTGGCTTCAAGGATACGGGCCCGATCGCCGCCCTGATAGGATTTGAATCTCCCTTACAGAAGGGACGTAGCGTCGTGGCCGTGACCGCGACCACCTCATCGTCCATGACACAACTTCTGGATGCCCTAGACAATTCCAGCCTGGTTAGCCAGATGCATGGCAGCGTCGTCTTTGCGCGGGGAGGGACCGTGGAATCCAACCTTGTTGGTGAAACCTATTATGCTGGTGAACTTGGTATTCTGGACTTCATCTGGTTTCACCTTTCCAACTCGGCCTTACTTTTGGCCTCAATCTCGGTTTTAGTCTCCGTACTCTTCGCTATCGCCCTTTGGCGAACCTTGAGAGCGATCGCGGCTAGGCGACTCCGTGACCAGGGAGAACCAGACTAACTCATTCTGGTCCTTCAGTGAAAATTGCACGTAACCGAATGGGGGGCAAGATGCGCTTATCGTTCGCCCTACTCCTTTGGGGGATTCTTTCTCCGATTCTGGCAGCGGATACCTCGGCATGTCTCGCTTGGCCCGCTTGGGAGGACTTTAAGGCTACTTTTCTGAGTCAAGACGGACGCGTTATCGATCTAAGCACGCCACGGCAACAGAGCACCTCAGAGGGACAGGCCTACGCCCTCTTTTTCGCCCTGGTGGCGGATGACCAGGAAGCATTTTCCCGCCTGCTGAAATGGACGGAAAGCAACCTGGCCCAGGGAGACTTGACCGCCCAGTTACCCGCCTGGCAGTGGGGGGAGACCGATGACGGCGAATGGACGGTTCTGGATCAGAATTCCGCCTCGGACGCTGATCTTTGGCTTGCCTATACCTTGGCGGAAGCCGGAGAGATCTGGCAAGTCCCACGATTCAAGGCCCTGGGTGCCCTTTTGGCGGCACGCATCCTCCGGGAAGAGACCGCGGATCTGCCAGGGTTGGGGCTCACCCTGCTCCCCGCGCCCAAGGGCTTCGTACCCGAACCTGATTATTGGCGGCTGAATCCGAGTTACGTACCCATCCAATTACTGCGCCGGCTGAATGCTCATTACCCAGGAGGGGAATGGCAACGCTTGCTGGCCAGTTCGTGGCGGTTGCTTCTCGAATCCTCGCCCAGCGGCCTAGCGCCGGACTGGGTAGCCTATCGGAGCCGCGAGGGTTTTCTGCCCGATCCATCCAGCAATGCCAAAGGCAGTTTCGATGCCATCCGCGTCTATCTCTGGGCCGGTCTGCTCCCAGCCGAAGACCCCTTTCAGCCGGAGATCCTCAAACACCTTGTCCCCATGGCCACCCTCGTCACCCGCCAGGGCACCCCACCCTTGGTTGTCGACAGCCGTACGGGTACCGCCGAAGGCACGGGTCCCTGGGGCTTCTCCGCCGCCCTGGCCCCGTTTCTTCAGGCCGCGGGGGCTAGCGAGGCCGCGACCCTACAATGGCTGCGCGTGGACGCCCGCCCCTCCGAGGCGCAAGCGGAATACTACAATCAGTCGCTGAGATTGTTCGCTGAAGGCTGGCGGGATGAGCGTTATCGGTTCCAACCCGACGGCTCCCTGCGTCTTCCCACGGCCGGCAAGTGCCAGTCCCGTTAACCTGTCGCTGTCACCGATGAGGAAACTCTCTCCCTGGACCCTACCCCTGTTAGTGGCTTTGAGCTTAGCCACAGGACCTGGGAACCCGCTGGCCGATGAGGGAGCTGATTTTCTGCTCTCCAAGGCCCGGCTATGGCAGTCCCGTCATCGCCCGACGGACGCCAGGCAGGCGTTGGATCAACTCCTGCTCAGTTATCCCAATCACGCCGAAGGCTTGGCGGAGAGGATACGCCTCGAAATCGCCGACGGGCAAATTGCCAAGGCCCAGGAATTTCTCGCTCTTCTGCAAACCGCTCATCCCGATTATCCCCAACTCAACACCCTGGCCACCCTCGTCACCTTGTCGGGTTCCGATCCGGAACAGATCAGGCGCGCCAGAATGGCGTACAAATCCTGGGAAACCAGCAGAGGTCAGGATGTGAGCGAGGGAAACAAACGTCTTAACCTGGCGCTGGAGTCCTACCAGCAGATCTTTCCGGACGGCCCGCCACGCGGAGCACTAGCCTGGGAATATTGGTACCTGATGATGCAATTACCGGAGAGAAAATCGGCAGCCTTGGACCAACTCCGCCAGCTTGCCGAACAAGATCCGGACAACATCAATTTTCAGCTTGGCTGGGCTGACCTGGAATCTCGCCAACCCGATGGGGCGCCCCGGGCGTTGAACCGCGTCCGCCGTCTGGCGGCCGATCCCACCCATCAAAAGGCCGCGCGTATCACCTGGCGGAACATCCTCACGCGCCTGGAACCTCGTCCGGACAATGCCCCCTTGGTGGAGGAATACCTTGTCCTGGAACCGGGCGATTCGGCGCTCCAGGAACTTCTGGGGGTCATGCGAGGCCAATCGGAACCCGCGGAAGAGGTCAGCACAGTCATGTCACCCGAGCGGGAGCGCGCGCGGCTGATGGGTGAGGAGGGCATCGCCTTGATGCGCAATAGTCGCCACGGAGATGCCCTCCCCTTGTTCACCCGGGCACTGGAGCTCGATCCAGACAACAGCGAAAAATGGCATGCCTTGATCAAGGCCTCCCGCTATTGGTCGTTACTTCAGCAGACCGACAAGGCCATCGCCGCCAACAAACTCACCCTGGCGGAGCAACGGGTCCGGGAAGCGATGCGACTCGATCCGGAAGAGGCCCAAGGCTTGGCCAAAATGGGCCAGATCGAGGCCAAGCGGAAGAACATCCAGGCGGCGGAAAACTGGTATCGCCGCGCCCTCCGCAAGGACCCCACCAATTATTCCGCCTTGGATGGATTGCTGACCCTCATGCTGGAATCGGACCAGCATGAACGGCTCCTGGCGACCCTTAATGCGCTGACGCCACCCCAGCGGCGGACCCTGGGTACCCGCGTGCCGGCACTGCGGGCCGAAATGCTCCAAAGTAACGCCAAGGCGCTGCAGCAAGAGGGTCGTCTGGATGAGGCCCAGCATAACCTGGAAGATGCCCTGTCCCTGAATCCAAGCGATCCCTGGATCGGCTACCGATTGGCCCGACTGCTCGCCGAACGGGGCCAAGTGGAGCGGGGGCGCGAGATACTGGATGCCGGTCACGCCAGATATCCCAAGAACGTCGACTGGCCCTACGCGCTGGCCCTGTTTCTAAGCGCCGAGGATAAAAAGCTCCAGGCCATCAAAATGCTCGAATCCATACCCGCCGCCCGCCGTACTGCCGGGATGAAAGAACTCCAGCGGCGCCTGAGCCTGGAACTCCTGATCGACGAAGCGCTTGACCTGGCCCGGAACGATAATCCGGACCGAGCGCGGGATCGCCTCCAACAGGCCGCGCGGCAAGCCGGCGACGTGGATGAACTACAGAATCAGGTCAACCAAGGCTGGCAATCCCTGGATGGGATCCTTCGAGGTGACACCCCAGCCGGAAAAGATTCCCAGGACAAACCCTTTGGCAACGCCGTACTAGCCTTGGATGTCCTGACCCGCGACGCGACCCCGGGTAAGTCTTCGGTGGAGGCCATCGGGGTCCTGGCCGAGGGCCAGGTCCCGCTCGGCCCCGGAGGCCGCCTGTTCGTTCGCGCGGAGGAACTCAGCTTTGACGCCGGCTCACTGGATCTCAACGACCGGCAGGAGGCCGAAACCTTTGGCACCCTTCTGCTGTGCGGCCAGTGGGGAAACTGCCCGCGGGGCAGTCTCGCCCAATCCGCGATGGGACTCACGCTCGCCCTCGGCTATCAAACCCCAAAACTACGTTTCGATATCGGCACCACCCCCATCGGCATGGAGGTGCGGAATCTGGTCGGAGGCCTGCGCTGGGATGGAGATGCCGGCCCCTTCTCCTACGGCCTGACCGTCTCGCGTCGTCCCCTGACCAGCAGCTTGCTGACCTTTGGTGGTACCCGCGATCCCGGCACCGGCGAAATCTGGGGTGGAATACTCGCCAATGGCCTCCGCCTGAATCTCAGCCGTGACAAAGGCGGTACCTTTGGCTTCTGGTCGAATCTTTCCTGGCATGCCTTGACTGGAGAAAACGTGCCCACGAACGATCGCAAAATTGTCATGGCCGGTTTTTATGGCCGCCTGATCAACCAGCCCAATCGAGAGCTCTCGCTCGGTATCAACACTTCCTACTGGAGCTTCGATCGAAACCTGGGTGAATTCACCTTTGGACATGGTGGCTACTACAGTCCCCAATCCTATGCCTCCCTGTCATTTCCCGTGACTTGGGAGGCACGGTCGACGCGCTGGGCCTATATCCTGCGGGCCGGGATATCCTTCTCCTGGTCACGCTTGGACGACGCACCCTATTACCCTGGCCACCCCAACCTCCAGGCGGACGCGGAGAGGCTGGCGCCAGTCACCAACGTCAATCCCTGGTACGAGGGGAGTTCCAGTCAAAGCACCGGTTATGGATTACGGGGGGCATTCGAGTACCAGTTAACCCCCCACCTGTTCGTGGGTGGCTCGATCGAGGTCGATCGCTCCCCCTTTTACGAGCCCAACCGTGGCATGCTCTACCTGCGTTACGACTTCGAGGCCTATGGCAAGCCTCTAGCCAGGCTTCCACAAACCCTGACGCCCTATGGAGACTTTTAGGGATGAGCATGCGTATTGGCATCGAGGGCCTCGAGGGAGCGGATGGCGTGCTTCCAGGTCGTTGGTACGGCATCATCCATGAATCCCCCGACCTGATCCGCAGCTTGACCCTGGGTACCCTGGTCCAGCCGGGATCGAGGGGTTACTACCTCACCACCGGCGAGTTGGAATCCTTGTTTCTGGGCCGAGACCCCTTGACCCAACAGGCGCTGGCCGCGTCGCATACCGATGAGATCAAGGTATTTGGCATCCGTCAACCCGCGAGGAACTCCATCCTAAAACTCGTGGAGGAACTGGAAAGACTGAGGGTCCCCACGAACGCCCTGGTCATCGTCGAGGGAGCCGAGCAACTCTGGGGCTGGAGGGGATCGGTTCCCATCACCCTCCACTCCAGCCACACCCTTCTACTGCTTTTTGATTACCAAACAATGGGACCGGAACGTCTGTCGCAACTACTGGCGCGACGTGATCGGCTGGCTGGACTGAGCCATCTCAAGCAAGAGGGAACTAAAAGCATCTGGTCCCTTTACCACTGGTTCAGCCCGAAAGGCCTGAGCGTGATGCGTAACTGGTTGCTGGATATCACCCCCGACGGTAACCTCAAGGTGATCAAGGCCCTAAACACCCCTTGCGATGACATGGCCCCGGGATTGGCCATTGATGCCGATATCGTTTACGCCACCCAGGCAGTCCTTGGGAACGCGCCCCCCCCGGAGAACTGGCGCGTGGTGGAGGGATTGGCTGACCTGGAGCCACTGATCGCCAATGCCATTGGGGCGGCGGTGGTGATTCCGTGGGATCACCACGCCTCCTTCGAGGAACTGGCCCGATGGATATTCAAGTTACGCAAGGAAAAGGGTACAAGCCTGCGGATTTTGGTGCGTGAAATTGGTACCCACATGCGTGATCCGCAAGAAAACCTGTTATTCAGGGTTGGCGTCAATCAAGTGATACCGGCCAGAACCAGTTTTTCCCGCCTCCTTAATAAGATCAACAACAGTCGCGGTCAGCGCATCCCCAGCATCTTGTACGAACACCTCGACGAAATCACTACCTTGCTCGTCCCCAATTTAGTCCATACGGGTTATTTACCCGCGCAGGACTTTCTGGTCGAATGTCGGCAAGCCTTAGCCACGATGAATGCCCTGGCCGTACAAAGTATCCTGATACGTCTACCCCTCGCCCCAGGCATAACGGCATTGGATGCCCTGCGAGCCTGCGCCATCAAGCGCAGAGGGGATATCTGCACGGCCATCCCGGATAGTCTCTATATCTTTTTATTGTCATGCCGAGAAGCCGATGTGGATATTGCCCTCGGTCGCATTTTTACCCTGCCCAACGATGTGTTGTTTGACGGGCAGTTGCGGTTTCCCATCCCTACCACCATTGAGCATGGCCTAAATGATTTGGCCACTCTCCTGAATACCCATGTCGTTCCCGACTATGCCGATGAACTGAATGTCCCCGGCGCTTTTGGCACACCCGCCGTGAATACCCCCCATGAATCGCCGCGCTTCGCCCGTACTGCCCCCCCACCCGCGGTACGACATCCCTACAAACTCCGTCCCGCATCCTGATCGGATTTGCTCAGCCGATGGCCAGGTCTAACTCCATGGTTACCCAGGGTTATCGCCCTCTTACCAGGTTATATGCCATGTGGAATATTAGACGGTTGGCCACGGTTCAGACACCGCGCGCCACGTTACGGACGTCAGCACCTTACAGCCCACACCCTCGGGAGAAGAGCCCCGATGTCTGAACTGGCCCCCTCCTCCACCCCGCAGCATCTTCATTCCCGGGTTTGGAGCCTGGGGGGATGGAGCACCTATTTTATTGGCAAGTTAATACTCTACGGGTACGGTTATATCGGATTTCACGCCCTGGAAAATTTATTGCTCGCCGTTTTTGTAGCCGCCCAATCACGACGAAGGCTACTTCGTTGGCTCCAGAAACTGATCGCCATTCCCCTGGCGGCGGCTCTGCTCTATTACGACTCTTTCCTGCCACCCTTCCGACAATTCGTTAAGCGATTGCCAGAGATTCTGTCGTTCAGCCCGGAATACCTGCTGGAATTATCAGGACGAATTATCGACATCCGCCTGGTGGCCGGCTTCCTGATCTTATGGAGTCTGATCGAATTCCTGAGACAATGGGTGAGAATCGGTGGTCTAGTCATCATGAGCTTGACCGCATTACTCTTCATGCCCCTGTTACCTCAATACCACTCATCCAGGAACGCCACAAATCCCGAACTGTCGGAAGTCTCCACCAATTCTCCATCACCGACTTCGCAAGCTATCACCCCGAGTCAAAGTCCAAGCCAGATCAAGGGGGTGGACTTCGATAAACTACTCGCGGATTTTTTCACCAGCGAGGCACGCCGCCAGGTAACCTTTGTCCCATCAGCAGACAAGTCCCAGCCGTTCGATATCGTGTTTTTGCATATTTGCTCCCTCTCCTGGGACGATATTCGGGTTGCGGGCCTGGAAAAACATCCCCTCTGGCAACGTCTTGACCTGCTGTTTACCCGCTTCAATTCGGCGGCATCCTACAGTGGACCCGCCGCCATCCGCTTCCTGCGCGGAACCTGCGGTCAAACATCACACCAGGCCCTCTATTCGCCGGCGAATCCCGAATGCTACCTGATGAAGCAACTTGCGCAAGCCGGTTATGAGTCAGAATTGGCGATGAATCACGATGGCCACTTCGACGAATTTCTCGAAATAGTCCAAAAACAATACGACGTGCAAAGTCGCTCGGCCTTATCGCTGTTGGACCTGCCTATCACCCAGCGAAGCTTTGACGACAGTCCCATTTTTGATGATTACGCCGTCCTGGCGCGCTGGCTGGAAGCTCAACCCGCTGGCGGCAAAAACCCGACCGCTTTGTTTTACAACACCGTGTCCTTGCATGATGGCAATTACCTTAATGAGCCTGGCGCCGCCCGCGACAGTTTGAAAACCTTTGGCAAACGCGCCACGACGCTACTTGACGATGTGGTTCGCTTTTTCGACAAGCTCGAATCCTCGGGCCGGCGCACGATCGTGGTGGTCGCGTCGGAACATGGGGCCGCCCTGGAGGGTGATCGCATGCAATTCCCCGGGCTGCGGGAAATTCCCAGCCCGGCCATCACCCTGGTCCCCCTGGGCATCCGCGTCATCGGTCCTGGCCTGTCCCGCCCCAGCGCCCCTGTCAGGATCTCGGAACCGACCAGTTATCTGGCCATGTCCCATGTGATCGGGGGCATGATCAGCAAAAACCCCTTCCTGAATTCAGATTATCGACCCGAGACCTACCTACGGGACCTTCCCCAGACCCACTTCGTCTCCGAAAACGAGGATGCCACGGTCATGGCGCATGACAACGGCTATGTCTGGCGTCAGGGCAAGGAACCCTGGAGTCCCTACCTGACGGGGAGCCGATAACGTCTCATGACGCGATGGTGGTGCGTTCGGTGATCTGACATGCCTGACATTGCGAGACGATCGAAGCGTGCCTTTTTCCTCATGGACGCTGCCAACCGCTCGGGACCCTTCTACCAATAGTCCGAGATCGCCATGGCCCTCTCCGGTCTGCCCTGCTGTGGGGACTGAGGGCCCTTCCGGGTCGGGGGGCGTCTAAACGGCCTGTTCGTGATCTTCCAGGTGGGCGCCAAGGATCTCCAGCAGGATGCTGGTGACGGCGCCCCCGATCAGGCCGCCGGTCATCCCCTGGGGGATGTCGGCGAGCACGGCCTCCAGGCTGGGACCCAGACTGGGACCCAGCCCGGTCGCCCCGCCCATGACCCAGAAGCTGGCGCCGATCACCGCGGCGATCACCGCCGCCACCACCGGCGCGGAGATCGCGTGGGGACACCAGCGCACAATGTGGCTCACCAGAAATTTTTCCGTGAACTGGAAGAGGCCGCCCACCACCGCCACGATCAGGGCGGCCATCACCGCCATGGCTAGCACCGGGCCCAGGATGGCCAGGGTCAGGGCCAGGAGTACCCCGGCCACCAGACCGCAGATCAGCCCGGCGAGGCTCTCCGCCAGGGGACGCTCCCCGCCCTGGCTGATCCAGGCGTAGAGGATCCCGGTGACCAGACCCACCAGCCCCGCCACCCCGCTGATCAGCCCCAGGCCGACACTGGACCCCACCGCCATCAGGGTACCGACGGAGCCCAGCACCCCCGCCATGCTGCCCGCCAGGGCCACCGGCATGGAGCTGTAGAAGGCGGTGGTCGTCACCGCCGCGATCAGGGTGCCGCAGAGGACCGCCAGCCAGGGCGACAGGGCGCTCAGCGTCAGCAATCCATAGAGGGCGGCGAACAGCCCGCCAAAGAGGGCGCCCGACAGCCCCCAGACCAGTAGGGTCACCAAAACCGCGGCGGGTCTTTCGTTCTTCTTCATCACTGCCTCCTCGCAATGGCCATCTTGTAATTGTGGTTTGTCCAAAAGGCAAACTTACCCGTATTAACCGGCTCGATAATAACCTGTACATTATCCTCATCGCCTTTGACCCTTGGGAGTATAGCCCGCCGATGAGCCAGGAACCCCACACCTGTTGGATCTACAAGTTTCAGCCGGATTTTCATGCCGACCAACTGCATTGAGGACCTTGCCGTGACGGACCAAACCCACCCCATCGCGACCCCGGCCCAGGCCCAGGCCCAGGCCCACCCCGTCGGCTTTGTCGGCCTGGGCATCATGGGGCGACCCATGGCCCTCAACCTGCGGCGGGCCGGCTGGCCCCTCTTCGTCCACGCCCGCCGCGCGGAGGCCATGGCCCCGCTGGTGACGGCCGGCGCCTTCGCCTGCCCCACCCCGGCCGAAGTGGCCAGCCAGGTGGATATCCTCTTCACCATGGTCGCCGACACGGCGGACGTGGAGCATGTCATCCTCGGCCACGAGGGCATCCTGGCGGGGGCCCGTCCCGGCCTGGTGGTGGTGGACATGAGCACCATCTCCGCCGCCGCCACCCGGGTCATGGCCCGGCGCCTGGCCGACCACGGGGTGGAACTGCTCGATGCCCCCGTCTCCGGCGGCGAGACCGGCGCCATCCAGGGCAGCCTATCGATCATGGTCGGCGGCACGGCGACGGCCTTCGCCCGCGCCCTGCCCCTCTTCCAGGTCCTGGGCAAGAACATCGTCCACGTCGGTGGCCACGGCGCCGGCCAGGTCTGCAAGGCCTGCAACCAGGTGGTCATCTCCCAGACCCTGGCCGGGGTGGGCGAGGCCCTGCTCCTCGCCCGCGCCGCCGGCGTCGACCCCGCCAAGGTCCGCGCCGCCCTCCTCGGCGGCTCCGCCCAGAGCAAGGTCCTGGAGATGCACGGCCAGCGCATGATCGACCGCAACTTCGCCCCCGGCTTCAAGGCCCGCCTGCACCAGAAGGACCTGCGCCTGGTCCTGGAGGCCGCCCAGGAACTGGGCCTCGCCCTCCCCGGCACCGCCCTGGCCGCCCAGTACCTCAACGCCCTGGTGGGCCGGGGGCATGGGGAGCTGGATTCCAGTGCCCTGTACGAAATCCTGGAAGTGGCCAACGGACGCGGGCCCGATTCCGAGAATTGACTTGAACCTTGAACACGGATGCCGCTTTGGACGCTTGGGGGGAGCGCCTGGGGAGTCAGGCAACCAAGGGGCACGAGTCCTGTAAACTACTGATTATCCCTCCGCCATCGACCACCTAAGCACGGTCAGAAGCACGACCGTGGCTTAATCCCACAACGTTAAGAAAAACAGACTACTATTTTTTTCTGAGCAGGGGTTGTCATGGGTGATGTTACCTACTTTAATACGTATAGCTTCTGACACATCATGCAGCGGAGAAGAGCGCCCAGCGCCGAAGTGAAAATTCGCTGTCCCAAGAAATTACGAATTTACCTTACCACCTGGTGATAATCAAACCTTACTCCCGGTCAACCAGGATAATTTCATACCCGATAACTGATTGACCGACCACCCGGATTCAAGGCGCCATCAACCTCAGCCAAAGTACCAAGCAGAAAATGCTTAATTCAGCAACACGTGACCATTTCATTATTGGCAAACCCATTATAACCAACCTTGCCAAAAAACAGTCCACTCTAGCCGATTTATTTCACCGGGCCCTTACCGCCCTGATAACCCTCTTTTTGCTTACCGCGACGATACCTTTTTTTCTGTTAATCCCTCTGTTGATCAAGTTATCGGGATCAGGACCAATCTTCTACCGAGGCGCAAGACTCGGTCTCAATAAACGTCCCTTCATAATGTACAAATTTCGAACCCTGCAGCCGGATGCGCAGCAGATCATTGGGGCATCTTTGGTCACGGAAAAAAATAAACTTGTCACTCCCATTGGCGGTTTTCTGCGCGAAACGAGGCTCGATGAACTGCCGCAATTGATAAATGTGCTAAAAGGTGACATCAACCTCATCGGACCGCGGCCTGAACGCCCAGAAATCTATGAGCATATCTGTAAAAATATTCCAGGGTATGATAAGCGCTTTGGGGTGAAACCTGGCGTCATGGGTTACGCGCAGCTTTTTACCCCCCACAGTAGTCCGAAGCGCCTACGCTCCATGATAGATCGACTCTATCTCACCCGCAAAAGGACTCAGACACAAGAATTGCTCCTCTTGGCCAAGGCAATATGGTTATTGGCACGCAAAGCCGTTGTTCTTACGTGGAAAATTACAACCTACACTTGGAAATGGATCATCGGTAAAGCACCACTCAAAGAGCGGAGAGAGCTTCGCCGAACCCAATTAAAAAAGGCCTGTGCATTTATCCATCCCTTGGAAGTAGATTCTGATTTTAGGGAAATCCAATGTAGGGTTGTCGACGTAAACAAAGAATCAGTGCTCATCCGGTCTAGATACCCCCTACCCAGCACCGCCCTCCTTTTACGCCTGGAAAATAATTTAGCGCCTAGATCAGGAAATACACCAAAACGGAAAATCGTTTATTGTAAAGGCGAGATGAGCATCCAACGCCCTACTGCCAACAAGAGATGCATTGAGTATGTTATCGATATCGAGCCAATCACCCCCCTCAATGAGTTCAAGTACGACAAATACTTTGTTTTAAGCGTAATCAGCTAGACAAATTTATTCCCAATCTTGCGATCATCCCAACAAGTTTCCTGAAATTAAGCCACGCCGTAATCAATGAAAACCCGACTCTCTCCTCTTGACGTGGCCAATTGCATGCAATTGGGGATTGTTGCGACAAATTTGATAAAGTTACGTCAGGTTCAATCTCTGAAAACCATTATAATCACCAGTTGCAGTCCGGGCGAGGGTAAAACAAGCGTCGCGATCCAGCTTGCCAAGGCCGCCGTAACGGAGGCCCAACTGCGCGTTTTAATGATAGACTTCAATCCCTCCAATCCTGAGTTGGCGTCCTTGTTCGACATATCTTCCACGCCGGGAATTTCGGATTATCTGGGCGGACATGCGACCGCGGAAGAAGTCATCAAGCCTGCATCCCCCGGTGGTCCAGACATAGTGCCCTACGGAGATATCCGCGGTGGTCTTTTAAGTCGCTATGCCCCCCCCCAATTAAAGGAGAAAATGGCTGCCCTTGGTAGCGTGAATGGCAGTCACTATGATCTTATAATACTGGATGGCCCCAGCAGCTTTCAGGAACCGGATCTGGCCCTGACCGGTTCCGTCTTCGATGGCATCATACTGGTTATTGAGTGTGAACGAACGAGGTGGGAAGTCGTTCGCCATTACCAGAAAATCCTCCTGGACGGCAAGGCTTCCCTGATTGGCACCGTGCTCAATAGGCGTAAATATTATATTCCACGGGGTCTGTATGTATAAATTGGCGGCCACCCCTGTCTCCCGTAATACCATCCCGGGTGCTAGCTCCTACATGACCGGAAAGATATTTAAGCTGCTCCTTATCATACTAATTCTGCACCTGGCAGCTTGTACCCCCGGCGTGGATATCAGGGAGGATGAGGAGGTATCGGTCGCTCGCCGCTCCTTCTCGTTCGAAGGCGATCAATCTTTCGACATGTTGTCTCGCTATCGAATTTCCGCGGGAGATGTCCTGGATGTTCTTTATCAGATTCGGACCTGGATCGAAAAACCAAATTTTCAAATCGCAACCGATCATACCGTAGCGGTTAAATTTGTCTACACGCCGGAATTGAATACCGAACAACTCGTGCGACCTAATGGAATGATCACCCTGCCCTACCTGGGTGAAATATATGTGGTTGGAAAGACCCCTAAACAATTGGAAGAAGAATTGAAAAAGGCCTACTCGAGCATATTGCGCGATCCTGAAATTTATGTTCAGGTCCCACAATTTCTTTCCGCCATTCAAGAACTCAAAAAGGACCTTCATACCGCTCCTCGTGGTCTCAGTCGCCTGGTTTCCGTCCACCCCGACGGATTCGTCACTTTTCCCATGCTCGGAGAAGTGATGGTGGCTGGACGCACGATTCAGGATGTAAATTCGGAACTCAACCAGCGCTATGAAGCGATCATCCCAGGTTTGCATGTCGATTTATTCCTTGAGAAGCACACCGGTACACAAGTTTACGTTCTCGGTGCCGTGGAAAAGCCGGGTGGTTTTATCATTGGTAAACCCATTTCGGTGGCCCAGGCATTAGCCCTCGCCGGAAGTTTCGATAAAGATGCCGAGTTGAGTTCCGTCATCGTCGCCCGCCGACATCAAAACAAGATTGCCGCCACACGCCTGGATCTGACCAAATCCGCGGATCTAGGGGGACGTGGATCATTGTTCTTCTTAATGCCTGATGACATTGTTTACGTACCTCGTACTCGTCTGAGTGAAGCGGCACAGATTGGTACGGAATTACGAGATACCCTGATGTTCCGGGGTTGGAGCATCAACCTAGACGACATCAGCGTCGAAGATGTATTTTAAATATCGGTTCAAATCATGCAACACACACATTTCGTTGTGGAAAATTATCTCAGAGAACTGCTACTCATTTATTTTTCCCGACAACGGCTGATTTTGACGATTGCGACTATCATTCTCGTAGCCGCGATTTCCTTTGCCTTTTTAGCGAAGCCACTTTATTCGGCCCAAGGCACCATCCTAGTGCGATCGGCAGAGACCCAGCGCAGTCCGGAGGTTCTGGAAGAGACCGAACTGCGGGTTTTCAAGATCACGGAAGAGGATCTCAGGTCCGAAATCGAGCTTCTTCGATCCGTATCAGTCATCCAGGCCGCCATCGCTAGACTGATTACAGAAAGCTATCCTAACGCGGATCAATTAGATTGGCTCAAGATTCAAAAAATGCTCGATACCGAAATGGCCCCTGATTCACGCGTCATCAACATCGAACTAAAATGGAATGACGCGAATCAGGCTATCGTTATCCTGGATGCCATCATGGATGAATACATAATACGTCGATCCGAAATCAGTTATCCCGAAGGAAGCAGAGATTTTTTCGCCTCACAACTTGACCGCTTCAACCGGCAGGTAGATCAAACCGAGCGCCAATTAGCTGACTTGGCTAAGGAAACCCGCACACCTGATCCGATTAAGGAAATCGAATATAATTTGCTCTCCAAGCAGAATCTCGAACAACGCCTGGATACCTTATTAGCCGAAGAAGCGGGCCTCCAGGAACAAATAAAATATCTCGATCAGGTACTGGCCTCCGATGAAGTTAGTCATTTCGCATTTTTGCGCAACGAAACCATTACTGACATGGCTAGCCGACTCGTTGATCTCCAGATCGAGCGGGGCAAGACCGCGCGTCATTACGCGGATGATGCCAAAATGGTTGCGGTCATCGACAAGCAAATACGTGAAACTGCCAACCAGATGCGCCGGGAAGTAGAAGACTATCGGAGAAAGATTGAATCGGATCTGGCGTCAAACGTCGAGCAGCAAAGCACCTTGCACTCACGTATCGAGGCCATTGTAGAGAGAAATCTTAAACTTTATTCACAAAGCCTCACCACCGCAAAATTAAATCGTGAGGCGGGTTTGATCGAACAATCCATTGCCACCTTCTTTAAGCGAAACGAAGAGGCTGAAATAAACAGCCAACGAGACTCTGTCGCCTCGCAGTTCTATGTCACCATCATCAATCGTGCTTATACCACTGGCGTACCAGTATTTCCAAACCGACCCATCATTATCGTGATCGGAATTCTGGCTGGCCTCATAACAGGATTCAGCATCGGGTTCATAATAGAATTTTTTGACCACAGCTTCAAAACTCCCCGCGATGTTGAGCAATATTCTGGTCTTCCATTGTTGTTTTCCGTGCCCTTGATGAAGGAGCGATGCCAGCGCTATCAACACGAGAAGGCGTTATCGATGGATGCAGCTCCCTGAGTTTGACTAACTTTACGCCACCTCAACTGCTTTTTGCAACTCTTTAAATGAAATAATTCCAAGAAATCCCCCCGATCAATTACATGAATTAATATTTTATGCACAATTTCAGTGTCACTCTGGCACGCTATCTTTCGAGCAGGATAGTCAGTCAACTTGTAAGTGCGTCCATAGCCTTCCTGCGCCCCCGCTTATTGTCACCTGAGCTTTTTGGTCTCTGGACCCTTCTGCGCCTGATTCCTCAATATGCCATCCATGCTCATCTTGGTATTAGGACAACCCTGAGAGTTTATTATCCTTTGCACATCGCGCGTCAGGAAGATTCGCAGGCGAATGATTTGGTGATGGCCGGGATTCTTGGATCTTTATTATTGGATTTGCTTCTTGGATTCCTAATTGTAGTTGTTGCCCTGGCATGGAATTGGAACGAGATAGAACGTTTCGGCATTCTGTCAATGGCATTGATAGTGCCCTTGCAAGGTTGGCAGCATTCTCTATTCGCGGTACTCAAAGCCCAACATCGCTTCGACATCATTGGCCGGATCAATTACGTTGAGGCGATACTTCTCTTCATATCCACCATTGCGTTATTACCGCTCTTCGGCATCTACGGCCTCATTAGTTCGCTGCTCATCACTCAGATTCTGCTTAATATCTTCTTGACCCAGAATGCCAGCATCCGGCTCAGATGGCCTGGCGAACTAATAACCAAAACCATGAATATGATCAGCAAGGGCTGGCATATCATGAGCCTGGAACTGGCAATGGTGCTGGTCATGACCACCGACCGTTTCGTAGTCTCCACCCTACTGGATACTACCTCCCTAGGGTACTATGGGGTGGCAATCATGATCGTAAGTTTCCTGCGTAATATTCCAGGCACGGCACGTGAAATCCTGGAACCTCGATTGATGGCGGAAATGGCGGACACTGATTTAACTGAGTTACTGCGGTTACATTGTCTACAACCAACGCTTAACACCGCATTCCTGATGCCATTGCTTATTGGTCCTGTCGCTTTGGCGACTCCTCTCGCCATCCATTGGTTTTTACCGAACTATCAGCCAGCGGTATTGCCGACGCAAGTACTGGCATGTGGTGTTTTTTTTCTTGCCTTGTCCATCGTGCTTCGTAGCTCGGTTGTAGCCATGGGGAAGGATCGCATCGCCGCCGCATTCATGCCTGGTATCGTAGGCACCAATGTTGCCTTGGCATGGGGTGCTATTTCCTTAGGCATGGGTTTAGCTGGGGTTGCCGTCGCCAGTGGTGCATCCTTTTTGCTGCTTTTCCTACTTTTTTGGTTGATTCTTCGTCGTAAATTGGCCCATACCCGCACGGAGGACCGCGACCAACTCCTTTGGATCATACCGGTTTTCTCAATTACCTGCGCCTCGCTGGCGCTTATTCAAACTCTTCCTATCGACCAGGGGTTTTTGGGTACCGCAGTTCGCATCGCCCTATTCCTGGCATTGTTCCTACTCCTACATTGGCTCGCCTGTCAGCGTCTTACGCTCGTATCCCCCCTCCCCTGGGAAAAACGCAGGCTTCAGGTGGAGGGATTGGGATGAACCTGAGCAGATCCGGTTCCCTGGGGTGGTTGCTCCTGGCCATTCTCATGATCCCTGCTACCCTTCTACCCCTGTTTTCTACCTATCCCTTCCTTGCACTAGTTCCTGGTATTGCGGCCATTGCCCTGCTGGTCATCGGCAGTCGTCCTGAGATCGGTCTTTACGCGATTGTCTTCCTCATACCCTTTGGTAACTTTCGCAACATCGGCGGCCCCATCGAGAACCTCAAGATTCATTGGATTCTCGCTATGATACTGCTGATCGTCGTATTTATCCGGGTGCTTACGGATCGATCCTTTATATCGCGCTTGCGTTCGAATCTTTGGCCATTTTTCCTTGGTTTCCTGGTCATCAGCCTGCTATCGACGCTTTTTTCCGAGTATAAGGCCAACGCGTCTGGGCAGGTGGTTCTGACCCTGGTCGCCATCCTCTTCTTCGCCTTGACCATTTCCCTGGTGCCAAAGGAAGGAGTGATGCGCCACCTCCCTGCCGTCATCGCCATTGCGGTCTCCCTCAGCTCTACCTTCGCTGTGGTTGGCAACTTGGCGGGAGTGACTTGGTTCTCCATAGCCGCGGGCGAAACCCTAAGCCGTAGCACGGGGGGCGCGGCTGACCCGAACGCCCTGGCTATGCAGATCATTTTCGGGCTCCCCTTCCTGGCGTTCTGGCTGACCCATGCACAGCGCCTGAGGCTTCGGGTACTGGCGGCAGCAATGATCCTCGTCAACGTGACTGCGATGGTCGGCACTTCTTCACGAAGTGGGGCCCTGGTGTTGGCTGCCTGTGCCCTGCTCCTGGTTCTCATCAACATCCAGGGCATAAGACCCCAAAAGCTAGGGTTGCTGTTGATCGGTGGGGCTGCCGTGATCCTGATTGCCGGGGTATCCCTCCCCCAGTCCTTTTGGGAACGCCAGGCGACCCTCTTCTCCGTCCATCATGACAGCTCCCTCACCCGCCGTGCCTCGTACCTGGACGTGGCGCGGGATGCCATTGCCCAGAGTCCCCTCCTCGGTCATGGTCCAGGTACTTTCAGGGACCTTTACGCCCTGACCGACTGGGCCCAACTCTTCCATCGCAAGGGATCGACGAAGCGCCGTTTTGCCCACAATACCTATGTCGAGGTACTCGTCGGCACCGGACTGCTTGGTGCCACTTTTTATTTCGCCCTGCTGGGAGTCGCCCTGAGGAATTTTTTCGTGACGCGCAAAAAGCTTATTTCGTTAGGGGACAGCTATCATAAAGACCTGGTGACCCATTACCTGGTCGCGTTCTGCTGCTTGCTTCTGTACATGTCCATGTTCAGCGATGTCTATCAAAAATTCATGCTGCTCTGTCTCGGGCTTTCGCAACTCTGGTACCGTTACGTCATTGAGGGTATTTCGGGGTCCTTTCCTGCTGCCTCGACAGCGGCTGTCCCTAGGCACGAGCACGGTAAGCCCCCGCCATCCCTGGCCGGGGCTGGTGACGTAAAGGTGGCCCCATGACAAGCGCAATGGCGGTATTACTTACCCTGAGTCTTATAGGCATCGCCCTTCCCCTATTTATCTATCCATTGATCCTTTTGACCTTGGGATCATTGTTCCCGCGTCCCATCGTCAGTGCCAACCTTGGTAATTTTCGGGTAAGCGTCATTGTCGCTTGCCGTAATCCCCACGAACAATTGGGGAAAAAAATCGCCAATACGTTCGCCCTCGACTGGCCAGCGGATGCCATCGAACTGATCATCATCTGCGACGGTTCCACCGACGATAGCGCCAGGACCCTCAGCGAGTTGCGGGATTCCCGGCTGCACTTCCACTGTTTCCCCGAACACCGCGGCAAAGCGGCGGCTCTCAACCAGGGTCTGGCGATGGCCCATGGGGATATCCTGGTGTTCTCGGACGTGGATACCCTCCTCCCCCCGGATTCCTTGCGCGAACTGATCAAGCCCTTTGCTGATGAGGCGGTGGGTGGCGTCTGCGGGCAGTTAGTCTTGGCTGATGAAAAATTGGCATTGCGCGACGCTCAAGTGAGCTACGTGGACTGGGATAGCCGGATAAAACTCTTGGAAAGCCGTATCGGCAGCGTCACCAGTAACCACGGTGCACTTTATGCCTTGCGTGTCAACGCGGCGAGTCCCATTGTAGAAGGAGTCACGGACGATCTCTATGCCTCCCTTCAGGTCATTGCCCAGGGTTGGCGTTTTGTCTTCGAACCTAGGGCCCGCGCCCTGTTGCGCGTACTCGCACGCTCCCCGCGGCACGAAATATCGCGCCGGCGCCGCATCGTCTGCCGTTCCCTCACCGGTATCATGCTGAGCCGCCAGGTCCTCAATCCCCGAATATTTGGCTTATTTTCCCTAGGCTTGGTCATCAACAAGGTTTTCCGGCGTCTGCTGCCCCTCTTCCTGGTACTCCTGCTGGTGAGTAATAGCGTCCTTGCGGTTGATTCCTCCTTCTGGAGCGGCTTCCTTGCCCTACAACTTATGGCCTATGGCATGGCCCTGCTGGGAGCGGCCCTGCCGCGACTGCCGGGGCGACTGGGAAAACTCAGCAGAAAGGCTTATTACTTCCTTCTCGGCAATCTGGGTACCGTGCTCGGACTCTGGGATTTCCTGCGAGGCCACAGGGTAGTGCGTTGGGATCCCAATGAGGGCGAAGGCGACGCCATCCCACCGCAGATTGCCTACACGATGTCGCGTTTCCCCACAGTCACCGAAACCTTTATCCTGAATGAAATCCTGACATTGCTGGACCAAGGCTACCGCATCCAGGTCTGGCCGCTACTGAAAGAGCGGACCCGGGTCCGCCACGCGGAGGTGGAGCAGGTAATGCCCTACGTCGTCTGGCTGCCTTTTCTCTCGCCCGGCGTCCTCTGGTCTAACCTGATCCTGCTGACTACCCGAACCGGGCGTTATCTGGGGACCTTCGCCGCCATGATCCGCGGTACCTGGGGGAGCTGGAACTACCTGATCGGTGGGCTCGGCATCTGGCCCAAATCGGTCCATCTCGCGCGCCAACTGGAGCGAAAGGGAGTGAGGCACCTGCATGCCCATTTCGCCAATCACCCCGCCTTGGCCGCCTGGATCGTGCATCGGCTCACGGGCATTGGCTACAGCTTCACCGCCCACGGTTCGGATCTGCACATCGACCAGACGATGCTCGCGGAAAAGATCGACGAAGCGCGCTTCGTCGTCACCATTTCCCACTACAACCAGACCTTCATCGCGGAACATGTTGGCGCCGCCAGGGCGGACAAGGTGCATATCGTGCACTGCGGGGTCGATACCGACCTCTTCCGCCCCCCCGAAGGGCCGCGCCAGTCAGCCACGCAGGGGCCCCTGCGCATCCTCTGCATTGCCTCCCTCCGGGACGTCAAGGGCCATCGCCACCTCATCGATGCCTGCGCCCTCCTCACGACCAGGGGCATCGCCTTCCGCTGTGAGTTGGTGGGCGAAGGGCCCATGCGCGGGGCCATCCAACGTCAGATCGCTTCCCTGGGGCTGACCGATAAGGTCCTGCTCCTTGGTCCCCTGCCACGGGAGCGCATCCTGCGTAAACTCAGGGAGGAAACGGACCTAGTCGCCCTCACCAGTATCCTGGCGCCTCGCGGCAACCGCGAAGGCATTCCGGTCACCCTCATGGAAGCCATGGCCTGCGCCCTCCCCGTGGTCAGCAGCCGCCTCTCCGGCATACCGGAACTGGTCGAGGAGGGTGTTAGCGGGCTGTTGGCCGCGCCTGGCAATGCCGAAGCGATCGCCGACGCCCTGGAACGTCTTGCCCGTAACCCCGCCCTACGCGAGGCCCTGGGCGGCGCGGCACGGGAGCGCATCGTCGCGGAGTTCGACATTCATCGCAACGCGGCCGAGCTGGCCGGCCTGTTTCAGGACTACCTGACGGTACCCGAGGCCAGCGCTTCCGCCCCCCTGCCACCGCCTGGACCTTGCAACCACCAAAGTCGGCAATGTTGACGCGTTTTTTTTCCGGCTTTCGCCCCCCCTGCGACCGCTCTTCACTCCTTTGGGGGTTGTTCCTGCTGACGCTGTTGCTGAGCCCCAATCTGTTATTGGCCTTGGGTGGCGGCCCAAAGTCCATTCTTACGCTCCCCGGCCTATCCTTCGCGGTCACTTTCGTGTCCTTGAGCTTCTTGTTGCTCAGCCTGTTTCGCCGACCCTGGGTCCTCTTCCTGTGGTGCCTGCCGCTTTACGCCCTTTTACCGCTGGAGCTCTATTTTGTCCTGGTTTACCAGCACCCTTCGACGGTTAACATCGTCGCCTCGACACTGACCGCTGATCCCCAGGAGGCCATCCACTATCTCGGTCGGCTGCTCCTCCCGGCGCTCCTCGCCTTGGCGCTCCTGGTGGGACTGGCGTTATTTGGCGTCCATGTCCTGCGCCGCCGTCATTGCTCGCTGCCGGCCGGGGCGCGGTTGTTTTTCCTGGTCATGGGCTGTCTCGGCATCAGCGTCATCGTCGTGAAAAATCTGCTCAAGGAGGGACATGATGCCGACGGGGCGGAAAACCAGACGGCCCTCAATATCGAAAGGACCTTTCCCATCGGTTTTATCTACCGCCTATGGCAAGTCTTTGAGGAGCAACGCCACCTTGAGGGTATCCAGGCCCGTGTCGCCGGATTTCGCTTCGATGCCCGCCTACTGGAACCGCGGGACGGACCCGGGTTGAACCTGGTTCTGGTGATCGGGGAGTCTCTGCGGGGGCCTTCCCTGTCTTTGGGCGGCTATGGCCGCGAAACCACGCCCCGTCTCGGCCATGATCCTAGCCTGGTGGCCTACAGCGACGCCACCGCCGTCGCCAGCCTCACCCGCACCGCGGTGCCCCTGATGATTTCCCGTGCCACCGCGGCTGACCCTGGCCGCTATCTCCACGAAAAATCCCTGCTGGGCCTGTTCGCTGAAGCGGGTTTTGCCACCTGGTGGTTATCCAATCAGGAACAACTTGGCGTCAATAACAAAACCATCACCGCCCTGGCCTCCGCCGCTGACCATGTCGTGTATTTAAATCAGTTAGGTCTGATGCAAACACCCTTGGACGAGGCACTCCTGCCACCCCTGGCAGGGGCATTGAAGGGGCCGGGGCCAGCGCATCGCTTCATTGTGCTGCACACCATGGGCAATCATTGGGACTATCGCTATCGCTATCCCGAAGCCTTCGAGACCTGGCAACCCTCCTTGCGGACTCTCGCCGGCTACAGCATCAGTGATCCCCGCATCAAGACGCCCATGGTCAATGCTTACGACAACGCGACCTTGTACACCGACCATGTACTGGCCGAGATCATCGCCCTGCTCCAGGACTCCCCCCGTCCTGGCGTACTGGTCTTCATGTCCGACCACGGCGAAAACCTTTTCGACGATGCGCGCTTGATATCCGGCCATGCCCACGATACCTCTTGGGATTTGCGCGTCCCGCTACTGTTCTGGGCCACCCCTGCCTATCGCGAGCGATTTGCGCATACCTGGCAAGGGATCGTTGCTCACCGCGAGGCGCCGGTAAGCGCGGACAATCTGTTTTATACCCTTGCTGAATTGGGACAAATCGATTTCCCTGGCCAGGAACAGGTGCTTAGCGTCGCCAGTCCCTCCTTTCAACCCACCCCCCGTTACTTTTTGACGATCAAAGGCTCCAGGGCTAGTACCGAGGACGTGTTACGCCAGGACCGGGCCTTCGCCGCACAACCAGGTAACGGCTGACGGACTGGCCTATCATTGTTTTAGAACTCTTACTCCGTGATCTTGAGGACCCGCAGATGTTCCACCCACGTGCTACCCTCGCATCCCTGATTACCGCCCTCCTGTTCATTAATTCCCCATGGGCGCTGGCAGACCCGCCGGACATGGCCAACCTCGCCAAGGGTATCTGGATTGACCCGCAGGCGATCAAGACCCTGCCGACGAGTGGGGCCGCCTGGGACAAGCTCAAGGGCGACGCGGACAGTATCCTGGGCACGCCCAATCTGGCCAACCAGGATGACATGACCAACGTCTGGGTTCTGGCTAAGGCACTGGTCTATGTTCGCACGGGAGATCCCGCCTATCGTGATGCCGTGATCGCCGCCTGCATGGCGGCCATCGGGACCGAGGCAGGAGGGGATACGCTGGCCCTGGGTCGGGAACTGGCGGCCTACGTCATCGCGGCGGACCTGGTTGGCTTGCCGCCGGCGGAGGATGCCCGGTTCAGATCCTGGCTCGCTACCGTCACCAACGTGACCATGAAGGACGGGCGAACCCTCAAGCAGTGCCACGAGCAACGCCCGAACAACTGGGGCACCATGGCCGGTGCCAGCCGTTTGGCGGTAGCGGCCTACTTGGGCGACGAGGTTGACTTCATGCGAGCAGCCACCGTTTTCAAGGGCTATCTGGGGGACCGTTCCAGTTATGCCGGTTTCAAATACGGGGCCCTGGACTGGCAGGCGGACCCCACCAAGCCGGTCGGCATCAACCCCCAAGGGGCCGTGCGCGATGGGCACAGCATCGACGGCGTCCTACCAGAGGAGCAACGCCGCAGTGAGGTAGCAGGTGGTGCCTTCTATTGGCCGCCGCCCCAGGAAGGCTATGTGTGGGAGGGACTCCAGGGTGCGATCGCACAGGCGGTCATCCTGCGCCGCGCCGGTTATCCGGTGCTCGACTGGGAAAACCAGGCCTTGCTGCGTGCCTATCGCTGGCTGCACGAGCAGGCCAACTTTCCCGCGGAAGGTGATGACACCTGGCAGCCGTACCTGGTCAACGCGCTCTATCAGACTTCCTTCCCGATCGTCACTCCCAGCCGTCCTGGGAAAAATGTGGGCTACACCGATTGGACCCATGCCCTTCTGCCGGCACCCCAGGGACTGCAATTGGTTGACCCCGAGGCCCCCACCGACTGACCGCTCGGGGAAGGGAGGTATTCGCCTCCCTTCCCTTGGTAAGGCATACCCTCATTTCGCTCTCAGTGAAATGAACAATCGTGTAAGCGCGAGCATCCGCGACTCATACAATGCTTCTTTTTCGACAGTACAGTACTCACTGAGCAATGACTTTAGCTCATCCCGCCCGAACTCGGCCTATTGCGGCAACCTTGACTAAAGCTGGACTGCAACAAAGCTGATCACATGAGCATTCTCGGCAAGATCAAACGCCAGACCTTCCGCTGGCTTCCCGATACGAATTTCGTCAATCTGATTTATTCCGAAATCGGGTACTTTCGCCGTTTTGGTCGTTTTGCCAATGTCCGCGACCCCCGCTGTTTCAATGAACACCTGATGCGCCTGAAATGCAGCGACGAGATGCGGCGTCCGCTGCGTACCTTCATTAGCGACAAGGAATTGGTCAAGCACTTTGTCCGCGGGCACCTTGGAGAAGGCTACACCCCAAAGACCTTGGCGATTCTACGCCAGCCCGAGGAAATCGAGCATTATGATTTCCCACCCCGCTTCGCCGCCAAGCCGGCCCACGGCTTCAACGACGTGCTTATCAAAAAGGGGGAGGCCGTTACCCCGGCTGACCGTGCAGCCATGAGGCGCTGGATCCGCGAAAATTATTTCAACCGTGGCCGGGAACCCCAATACCGCTTTGTCGAGCCCAAGGTAATCGTGGAGGAATTCGTCGGTGATGATGACATCGTCCCCGTCGACTTCAAGGTCTATTGCTTCCATGGCGTTGTCCGCTTTATCGAAGTGGATTTTGACCGCTTCCGTTCCCTGCGGCGAGATCTCTTCGACGCGGAGGGTCAACCACTCGACATCGAATTCCTCTTTCCCCGCAGTGGTCGCCCCCTGCCCTGTTCCGAATTGCTGCCGGAGTTGCGCCGGATAGCCGAGACCCTGGCGGCAAACCTCTCTTTCGTGGGCGTGGATCTCTACGTCGTCGGCAACCGCATCCTGGTCGGCGAGATGACCAGCACCCCCGAAAACTGCAACGCCACCTTTCACCCAGTCGAGGCCGGGTTATTCCTGGGACGCTTTTTCGAGCGGCCGCCAGGATCGCCGGAATGAAGGCGCCACGCAATCCCGACGCGGGAGAAGAGACTCTCACCAATATCCTTTGGTTCGCGTCGAGCAACTTCTTTCGGCAACTGCTTGGGGCGGTGACGGCCTTTCTGCGGCCCCTGCTGCTGTCCCCGGAACAGTTCGGGCTTTTTAGCCTGCTGCGGACCCTACCGTTGTACGCCCAACGGCTCCATTTTGGCGCCCGTAGTGGTCTGCGTTATCTCATGCCGCTCTACGAATCCCAACGCCAGACTCGCGCCGTCGCCGACCTGAAGGGAACGGTTCTCAAGGCCGCGCTGGCGATGAATAGCCTCATGGCCGCGGTGCTGATCGGCGTCGCCGCCTTCGCCACGGACATGGCGATCGAACTGCGCGTCAGCCTGGTGCTTACCGCCGCCTTCGCCCTGATCGCCTGCTTTGTGGATCACTACACCGCGGAGTTGAAGGGCGAACAGCGCTTCAAACTGGTTGGCCTCAGTAACTACCTCGGGGCCATCGCACTGCTCCTCGTCTCCCTGCCCCTGATGCTATGGCACGGGCTCTATGGCGCCCTGGCAGGTCAGGTGATTGCCGCCGGGGTGGTGCTGGGCTGGATGATCCGCCGCCAGATCGCCGGCACACGCTCCGGATTCGATTGGGTGTTGTTAAAGACGGCGGTCAGCCTCGGGCTGCCGACCCTGCTGTTCGACGTGGCGCTAATGTTGATTCGTACCGCCGACCGCTTCCTGATCTCCTACCATTCAGGCTTCGATGCCCTGGGCTACTACGCCTTGGGTACCATGATCGCAGGCTATCTGCTTAACATCCCCGGCGCCACCCGAGAGGTGATGGAAGGCAGACTCTTTGGTGAACTGGACTCCCACTCGCAGACCGAGGCGTTCCGTCGCTTCGCCCAGCAGCCCATGGTCAGCATGAGTTTCACCATGCCCTGGATTATCGGTCCCCTCTATCTGGCGCTCCCGGTCGTGATCGGGCAATTCTTACCCACCTATGATCCCGGGATCGTCGCGGCCCAATGGCTCTGTCTCGGCACCTGGTTTCTGGCAGTCTCCTACCCCATTCGCGGCGTGCTGGTCGCCAACCGCTGGCAGATGGCGGCCCTGGTCATTCTGGGAATGGCCCTCTGTCTGCACATCGGCTTGAGCTGGTGGTGGTTATCCAATGGTCTCGGCATCGAGATGGTGGCCGTCAGCACCTCGATCGCCTTCCTGGTGGTCCTGGCGGGTACCTGGTCGATGACGCTGCTTCGCCTGGCTGAGCCTCCCGCCGGTCTCTGGCGTGATATCCTCCTCATGACCGGGTTGCCCCTGACGACATTGGCCATCCTCTGGTTCATAGCAGAAATACGGATAACCGGCTCACCCTGGCTGGACCTGCTGATCCAATGGCTGATGCTGGGGATCTATCTGGTCCTCACGGGCCTTATGGCCTTCTGGCTAGGGGTAATACCTCCGGCCCTGATCAGGAAGCTGGCAAAAATCCGGTTTGGTGCAGGGGCGCGATAAGACCACCGCTGGCGGATCGCGCGCATCCCATGAGATGCCCGCATTGCTCGTGCGATCCCGGTGGTTTCACCAAGAATTTGCTCGCCATACCCTTCGCGCCCCATGCCGAGCAGGAAGATATCCGACCCGCACTCCATCTTGCAGCCATGGCCATGTCAACCCCCAAGATCAGCGTCCTTCTGCCGGTTTATAACGGCCTGCCATTTTTGCGGGAGGCGGTGGAGAGCATCCTCGGACAAACCTTTTCCGACTTCGAGTTGCTAGTAATCGACGACGGCTCGACCGATGGTTCCACCGCCTATCTCGAAGCCCTGGCTGATCCGCGCCTGCGCCTGTTCCGGCGGGCGCATACTGGCCTCATCCCGGGCCTGAATTTCGGCCTGGCCGAGGCGCGAACCGACCTGATCGCGCGCATGGACGCCGACGATGTCGCCCGCCCGGAGCGCTTACAACGCCAGTGGGAATACATGAATCACCATCCGGAGGTAGTGCTGCTAGGTACCCGGGTACAGGTAATCGACGGGATCGGCCGTCTCCTCGGGCCAGAGGCGGACTTGCCGATCGGTCATCCGGACATCGTCGCCCGTTTTACCCAGCCGCGGAAAATGAACCCCCTGGTGCATCCCTCCGTCATGTTCCGCCGCGAAGCCGCCCTACGCTGTGGCGGCTATCGGGACGATTTCCCCGTGGCGGAGGACAGTGATTTGTGGCGGCGCATGGCCCGGATCGGAAGGCTGCACATCCTGGCCGAACCCCTGCTCCTATTGCGCAAGCACGGCGGCAACGTAACCCGAACCAAGGCCCTGCAATCCCTGGAGAGCATGCTGCGGATCAGCGTCAGCCATCGCATCTGGGACCGGACCGGTGTCGACATCCTCACCAGCCGGCCCGAACTCTGGTCAGCCGCCAAGGAACGCATCGCCTGCCTGATGGCCGAATTGCGACTGGCCGAGGCCCTGGAGGGCCGGCGGCTGCTCAAGGGCATCCGCGGCGCTGATGGCCGCGCCTGGCCACGAACGTTAGGGAAGCTGCTCCGGCGGCCGGTTCTGCTTACCGGGCTGGGGCTCTACCGCCGGCGCGAAACCCTGGTGGCAAAGGTAACGGATGAAATCGCCGCTCGCATCGGCGTGCCGCCAGCGACGGGATAGAACCACTCGGCCTCGGCCCTTATTCCCGGCACGACCGTTTAAAACAAAGAGGTCGGGAGTGCGGTTGATAATGGCCAACGAGTCCACATTTACCGCCTCACGCCATGAGGGGTCGTTTATACTTGGATATAGGGAAATATAAATTTCAGGCAGCGCGCTTGACCCCCTCCCCGCCGCATACCAGAATATATTTATGAAAAACAAAGAGTTTCAGCAACGCCAAACGCTGGATCAGATTACCGAGATCAAACGCATTCTCGCCGCGGCGCGGCATGGCATGGATAACCGGATGCCAGCAACCCTGCTGGTCACCAGTGCCGGCCAGGAAGAGGGCAAGAGCTTGGTTGCCTCTGCATTGGCGGTCAGCGCGGCCCGAGGCGGCGATAACCGCGTAGCCTTGCTGGACGGCAACTGGTTCCGCCCCGCGATTCACCGGTTTTTCAATCTCGATCTCAACCGCTCGACGCAACAACTCATGGATGGCGAGTTGCACCACCTCGTCCGTCAAGTTGAAGCTATATCCCTCGATATTCTTACCGCTCCGGCCGATTTTTCCACCCACAGCCATACCACCGACCAAATCAATCTAACGATTAAACGATTCATCGAACAGGCCAAAATCACCTACGACCTGACAATCATCGACAGCGGCGCCCTATTCCCCACCAATCGCTTCATGGTCGACCCAGTCGAGATTTCCAGCCTCACGACAGGCGTCATAGTGGTCATCAAGTCCGGATCGACCTCCAGGCAGCAGGTAAAGAAGGCGATCAAGATCATGGAAACCACCGGTGCCAATATCCTGGGGGTCATCAGCAACCACTGGCAACTGCCAACCGGGAGCCAAGGGTGATGACCACGGATGGGATCCCATCCCCTATTACCTCCAGCCCCCGCACCCCAGAGATCGGAGTCTGATATGTTCTTTTATATCAAAAGGTTTTCTGCCGCTTTAGTCGCCAACAAACGCTGGGGGGCGATCGTTCCTCTCTCTCTCCTGCTCTACCTGGTCTATGCAGCGGCTATGGACCTCAGATATTCGATCATTCAAGCCCTGGGACCCTACAACCCGGAGATCCCCTTGGCGGTTGCTCACAACCCGGTAGCAACCATCAAGTTTGAAGAAATCGTTCATCAACCCGGTCTTCTGTTTCTGGAGGGATTTTCCCTGAAGCAGGTCCAGAAAAAGATCGTGGTGCTCAAGGAGCATGCCCAGCTTGCCGACGAGACCCAACTTTCCCAATTTGTTCATGAATCCATGTCCATCGGCTTGGGCCAAGACCACCTTCTGGAGATCACCTTCAATGGCGGGGATCCCACCGTCGGCAAGATCCTCGTTGACTATTACAGCCAGCGTCTGCTGACAAGGATCGAAGACGGTCTGACACGATCCAAAACCCTATCGACCATCAGCAGTCAGCGGCCTGAATTCAGGGGGGACATGCTTATATCCACGCACCGCTCTCTCTGGGAACAGGATCGCCTAGGCTCCTTGGTGGTGGTTCTAATTATTTCAACAATTTTCACCATGATTCTGGTGGCCTATATCGAATTCACCAATCCCGCCTTCAAATCCGAACGCGAGATGGCCCAATATCTCGGCCTGCCTATCCTGGGCATAATCCCCAATGTTGACCGCATGATCGGTTCCATACCCGAAACAACTTCCTGACTTGACTAAAACCTTGCTGAACCAGTGTCATACTGACCAGTCTCAACCCAAGGGGGCCATTAACATGTTACATCATTCGCTCCGACACATGGTATTGGCCATCGCTATTACCTTGGGCGCGACCGCCCAGCCCGCATTAACCGCGGACCTCGTCCTGCAATGGGAACCGGTGAATGACGACCGCGTGACCGGTTACACCCTGTATTATGGAGATTCTTACGGTGATTACCCTTACTCCATTGACGTTGGTAACGTAACTCGACATACCCTCACGAATCTGGATTCCGACCGACTGTATTATTTCGCAGTCAAGGCCAAAGGTCTCAATGGGGTGGAATCCGATTTCTCCGCGGTGGTTAGTACTGGCAATTATCGCCTGCTCGTCGGTACGGGTTCCGATCCCGTGGAAGGAGGCCAAATTCACTCCTTCAACATGGATAACGTCCTCGAACGTACCATCCTAACCAGTTGGCGGGAGTATAAGGCGCTCGATGGCCAGACCCGTATCGCTTCCGGCGATATTGACGGCGATGAACGGGATGAGGTCATTATTGGCTTCGGTCCCGTGGGGCTGTTCGGCCTACCCGGTGGACGTTTTGAAATTCTTGACGACGATCTCAGCCATCTGGCCTGGGGACAGGTTGACTGGCCCGATTATAACAGCATCAACGGTGAAACCCGACCAGCAATCGGGGATGTGGATGGAGACGGAAAGGACGAGATCCTGATCGGGCTCGGTGAAGGAGGGAATGCCTTGGTAGAGGTTTTTCGCTATGCGGATGGCGCACCGCTCCACATGGCCTGGACCGGTATCGACTGGCCGGAATATAGTCAAGAGAATGGTGAAACCTGGCCCGCCGCCGGTGATGTCAATTCCGATCAGCGTGACGATATCGCCATTGGCCTGGGCAAGGGCGGAGGGGGGTTGTTCGTGCTCAAGTCCGGTTTCGATCCCGACCTGCTTGAAACGGAAGAAGATCCCTGGCGCACCGAAGTTGAAGGTTTCTTGACCTGGCAAGAGTATGCCATCGAGCAAGGTGAAACCCGACCCGCGTTTGGTGACCTGAATGGTGACGGCAAACCAGAGGTGGTCGTTGGCCTGGGTAAAACCGGAGCGGGCAATGTCGATGTGTTTTCAGCCAGCGCCACGGGACTAACCTACCTGCTCTCGGCCGGTGTCGACTGGGATGACTACAACCTTGACAACGGCGAGACCCGTCCCGTGCTGGGCGATATCGACAACGACGCCCGTGACGAGATCATCGTCGGTCTGGGTGAAGGTGGTCGCGGCTTCGTGGACATTTTCGACGATCATCTCAACGGGCTTGTCAAAATCAGCGATCTACAGATCGGCACCCTCGCCTACCAGGACCGAGACGGCTCGACCTGGCCGGCCTACAAAGTCGACAGAACCATGGCGGCTGTGGTCAATCCGCCCATTTATTTCCAATTACTGGTCGCCAAGGCTGGTAACGGTGATGGAACCATTGGCGGTGGCGGCTCTTATCCCGCGGGTACCCTGGTTACCCCCAGCGCGACCCCCGACGCCAAATCCACCCTCACCAACTGGACCCCCGCAACCTGTGGAACCCCCTTCAACCTCACCGCCGATACCACCTGCACTGCCACCTTCACGCTTCTCAGGCGCAATCTGACTGTCGCCACCAATGGCAGTGGTACTGTATCCAGCACGCCCGCGGGTATCGCCTGTGGTACCGATTGCACCGAAGCCTATGCCATCGATACCAGCGTCACCCTCACCGCCCAACCCGCGGCTGGTCAGATTTTCACTGGCTGGAGCGGCGATTGCACCGGCTCGGCTGGCTGTACCCTGAGTATGAGCCAAGACCGTAACGTGGCCGCCACCTTCCAGGCCACCCCCAGCTATGCCTTGAGCGTTACCCGCAGCGGTAGCGGTACCGTAGCCAGCACCCCCGCCGGCATCAACTGTGGGACTGACTGTTCAGAATCCTACCCCTCGGGTACCGACGTTTCTTTGACCGCCACCCCCGCGACGGGCTATGCCTTCTCCGGCTGGAGCGGTGCCTGCACGGGCACGGGAGTTTGTAACCTGACCATGGCCGCCGCCAAATCCGTCACGGCAACCTTTAAGACCCTGCCTAAATACACCCTCACCGTCAGACGCTCCGGCAGTGGCACCGTCACCAGCGAACCCAAGGGCATCACCTGTGGCCGTGACTGCACTGAAGCCTATTACTCCGGCACGGTCGTGATCCTGAACCCTGTCCCCGCTAAGGGCTACAAGTTCGTCGGCTGGAGTGGCGCCTGTACCGGTACGGGCACCTGTACCGTCACCATGAGTGGGGCTAAAACGGCAACGGCAACCTTTAGTCGCTGAAGCTTCCCAGCCCAACCGTTGCGGGAGCAGATCACTGGCCTGATCCTCGCCGGCGGGCGGGCCCGGCGCATGGGGGGGCAGGACAAGGGACTCATGCACCTGGCCGGCCGGCCCCTCATCGGTTGGGTCATCGCCGCGGTCCAGCCGCAGGTCGGGCCCATCCTCATCAGCGCCAACCGCAACCAGGCGGCCTATGCCGCCTTCGGTCATCCGGTGATCGGGGACAATGCAATCGGCGAGGGCCTGGCTGGTTTTCAAGGCCCCCTGGCCGGTATCGCCGCCGCCCTGAGCGTGGCGGAGACCCCCTGGCTCCTCACCCTCCCCTGCGACGCCCCCCTCCCCCCCGCCGACCTGGCCGCGCGCCTGGCCGCCGCCCTTGCCCGCGCCGGTCGTGAGCTCGCCGTCGCCTGGGACGGAGAGCGCGGCCAACCGGTCCATGCCCTGCTATCCCGCCGCCTCCTCCCCGACCTGCTCGACGCCCTCGCCGCCGGCGAACGTCGCCTGGAGGCCTGGCAGGCCTGGCACCATCCCGCCATCGCCGACTTCAGCGACTGCCCGCAGGCATTTCTCAACCTCAACACCCCGGAAGACATCCAGCGCCTGGAAGGCCTCCCCTCCTTTCCATACTTCCTGCACCCTCCCCCGCCATAATGGCCCCATGGTCAGTGTCTCCATTCGCACCAAGGTCTTCCTGACCCTGCTCATCGCCGGCTCCCTGGCGGTGGCGGGGATGCACTCCTTCATGAGCTGGTCCTTCAACAACGGGCTGGTGGAATTCGCCGAGACGCGCCGGCAGGAACGCCTGGAGCTGATCGCCGAGCGCCTGGTGGAACGTTATCAAGCCGATGGGGGCTGGCAGCGGATAGCCGGGGACAAGGGCATCTGGATCGGCATCCTCACCGATTACGCCCGCCCCCCCCATTATCCCCTCGGCCCGGGGTCGGCCGCCGGGATGGGGGATGGCGAAGCTGGCGGGATGGCCGGCCACCGGGACGCCAATCACCGGCCTGGCAGGGATGGCGGTATGGGCGGCATGGAGGGCAAGGAAGGTGGCATGGGCACCGGCATGGGCACCGGCATGGGTGGCATGGGTGGCATGGGCTGGGGTTGGGGCCGGATCATGGGCCGCGGCCCGGGCCCCGGGCCCGGGGGCAACCGCGACCTAATGGGCGAGGGACTGGGGCCTTTCCGCGAGCGCCTGCTGCGTCACCGCGACGAAGAGCCTGGCATCTGGCCCCCCACCGCCCTGGTCGAAGAGGCCCGGCGCCCCGGCGGCCGACCCCTGTTTTTCTCCTACCGGCTCATGCTCCTCGATGCCGAGGGCAAGCCCATCCAGGCCCAACCCGACCTGCTCCCCGGTGCCCCGCGTTTTCCCCTGCGCCTGGACGGAGAGCGCATCGGCGAACTGGCCCTGATCCCCGGCCCCTACCTGCCGGAATCCAGCGAGCTGCAATTCAAGGAAAACCAGACCCAGGCCCTGTTGCTCATCGCCCTGGCCATGGTCCTGCTCTCCGCCCTCTTCGCCTTCCCCCTCGCCCACCGCCTCACCCGTCCCGTGCGCGCCTTCCAGGACACCGCCCGCCGCCTGGCCTCCGGCGACTATGCCGCCCGCACCCCCAGCCAGGGGGACGACGAACTGGGCCGCCTGGGCCGCGACCTCAACGCCCTGGCCCAGACCCTGGAAGCCAACGAACAGGCCCGGCGCCGCTGGGTCGCCGACATCGCCCACGAACTGCGCACCCCCCTGGCCCTGCTCCAGGCCGAGATCGAGGCCGCCCAGGACGGCGTCCGCCCCCTCGACGGCCGCACCCTCGCCGCCCTCCACGCCGACACCCTGCGCCTCGGGCGCCTGGTGGAAGACCTGCACGAGCTGTCCCTCACCGACCTCGGCGCCCTCAGTTATCGCAAGACCGATCTGGACCCCCTGGAGGTCCTGGCCTCGGACCTGGAGGCCTTCCGGCCCCGCTTCGCCGCCGCGGATATCGGCCTGCGTCTGGAGGACCAGCACCTCACCCGCCATCACCTTCGTCTCCACGGCGATGGCCAGCGGCTGTCGCAACTGTTCCGCAACCTGTTGCGCAACAGCCTCCAGTACACCGACGCTGGTGGAGAGTTGCGGATCGGCCTGAGTCTGGCGTCGGGACGGGCGGAGGCGGTTGCCGCCGCCGCTTCCCCCAGCCCCTCCCCAACAGAGGGGCGGGGACCGGACTGGCTGGTCATCGACTTCCAGGACAGCGCCCCCGGGGTGCCGGAGGAGGCCCTGGGCCACCTGTTCGAGCGGCTCTACCGCGTCGATGCCTCCCGCGCCCGCCACAGCGGCGGCGCCGGGCTCGGCCTCGCCATCGCCCGCAACATCGCCACCGCCCACGGCGGGGACATCGCCGCTCACCCCTCCCCCCTGGGCGGTCTCTGGATCCGCCTGCGCCTGCCACTCGAAGGACCCGCGCCATGAACGACCCCGACCCCGCCCCTCCCATCGACCCCGCGGAGGGCACAGCCCCGGTTCCCCCTGCCCTTCAGGACGGCACAGCCCCGGTTCCCCCTGCCCTTCAGGACGGCACAGCCGCGATTCTCCCTGCCCTTCAGGCTACCGGCCGCGTGGCGGGCATTCCGGAGATCATCCTCATCGTCGAGGACGAGGAACGCCTCGCCCGCCTGGTCGCCGACTACCTCACCGCCGCCGGCTACAAAAGTCACATCCTGGGTGAAGGCACCGGTGTCGCGGACTGGGTCCGCGCCCACCAGCCGGCCCTGGTCATCCTCGACCTCATGCTCCCGGGCCGCGACGGCCTGGATGTCTGTCGCGACCTGCGCGCCTTCAGCCCGGTACCCATCATCATGGTCACCGCCCGGGTCGAGGAGATCGACCGTCTGCTAGGCCTGGAACTGGGCGCCGACGACTACGTCTGCAAACCCTTCAGCCCCCGGGAGCTGGTGGCGCGGGTCAAGGCGGTGTTGCGGCGCTTCCGAACCCAGGCCCCGGCCAGCGGCCCCGGCCAGCCCTTGGCGGTCATGGATGCAACCGCGAGCGCCCTCGCCAGCCACCCAGGCATGGGAGGTACCCACACTCCCGGTGCCGGCACCGCGCTCGGCGCTTCACCGGGAGCCGCGCCAGAGACCTTGCCTGGTGCCGCGCCAGGAGCCGCGGACTCAAGCACGGGTTCCGGCCTCACCCTGGACGAATCCACCCTGCGCGTCCACTGGCAGGGCTGCACCGTGGAATTGACCGCGGTGGAATTCAGCCTGCTTGCCACCCTCCACGCCAGCCCCGGGCGCATCTACTCCCGCAACCGCCTCATGGCGCTCATCTACCGCGACCACCGCGTCGTCTCCGACCGCACCATCGACAGCCATATCAAAAAGCTGCGGCGCAAACTGGAAGATCTGTCCCCCGACCAGGAATGGGTCCACTCCGTCTACGGCGTCGGTTATCGCTACGAGGAACAGGACTGAAGGGGGTATCCACGAACTCAGCATTCATTGGCCTTATCCCGGTCAAACCGAAACTGGCTCAGATCAACGGGGCCGCACCAGGATAGCCGCCATAGAAAATGCCCTGCTCCAGGGACCAGCCAAAGGCGGCCTGCATTTCCCCAGGTGGCCAGTGCGGCAGGTGCAGGACCTCAAAGCGCCCGGCCAGGCTCTTCGCCAGCCCTCGCTGAATCAACAACGGGGCCGAGCCGAGCAGGACCACCTTGAGCGAGCACCCCTGGCGGCTGTCCTCGTCCCACAGCCTTTTGACCGCCTCCGGCCAGGCGGGAATTTTCTGCGCCTCATCGAGGACCAGAAGACCCTCCCCCCCGGCACACAGCAGACGCGCCAGTTCCCACTGCTGCGCCTGCCACGCCGACCCGTGCAGGGTCGGCTCATCCGCGCTGGCATACTGAAAGGGCAGCCCCAAGGCCGCGCAGACCTGCTGCACCAACGTGGTCTTGCCCACCTGGCGCGGCCCCGCGACCACCTGAATGAAGCGGCGCGGCTCCGACAGTCGGCTGAAAAGTGTTTTAAACTGAGGCCTTACATAAGTCATGTCGATTTACTCAATTTCTTGAGTAAAAATACTCACTGGAACCCAGTAAGACAAATTACGGCGAGGGCGACATGAAAGAGCCCGCGTTATACCTGACCGAGACAGGCCCCGACCTGCCCCAGCGGTGGCACTTCAATGTCAGGCAGGGGCAGATAAGTTTTACGCCGCGACCAGCTTGAGCTTACCAACCCGCTGAAGATCGACATGCTGACGCGCAACCCATAGATCGTAAGCGTCCTGCATGGCCAGCCAGCTCTCGGGAGAGCGGCCAATAGCCGCGGACAGACGGAGTGCCATTTCCGGAGTGATACGACTGGTGCCTTTCAGGACGCGACTGAGCGTGGAGGGAGCAACATCCAGCTTGTCAGCCAGCTCACGGCCGCTAATTCCATTGGGCGCCAGATAAATGTCTGTAATGAACTCACCGGGATGGGGAGGGTTATACATAGCCATCAGTGATAGTCCTCATAATCCAGGACGTGGGCGTTCCCGTCCTGGAACTCGAATGTCACCCGCCAGTTGCCATTAACCGTGATAGACCAACGACCGCGCATTTTCCCCAGAAGTGGGTGAAGGCGAAATCCAGGGATGTCCATGTCCTCGATAGTTTGGGCAGTATCCAGGATCGATGCGCTGGAATCTTTCACCTTCAACCTCGATGCCAAGGAGCTAAGGCGCTTGACACTGAGGCGGAAGATCAATCGAGGCGAGCATGAAAGCGTCCCTTCGGTGCGGATGAAGTGGGTTTAGGCTGCTGGTAAAAATTTTCCGTGGGGACCAACCAAAAAAAGAAAATTTTTATGCGTTGTAGTGATATTCAAAGCCTGACTTAATTATTTTAATATGATGCTATAACTGACCATGGTCATCAAAGTTTTCTTTTCGCAAAAGAACCCCATAATTATAACCATTCTGGATCAGGTTTTTAAGCTCCAAAACGCCAAGGCTTGAGACATCAATGATATTTCTTTCGTCAAGATCCTTTCTTGACGAATTCACAAGGTATTTTAATTTATATTCTTTTATATATTTTTCTTTCACCAACCCCCAACCCATATCTAGGCTTGGGCTTATCCATGCCGAAATATATGTAGGCGCCCTGCCCAAAACATAATCGGGGTCGAATTTTTCGTGACCGGGCATCCCCGTGCGAGTGGGCCTAATTTTTCCTATGTGCTTATCATTCAGGCCAAGAATATCGATAGTAGGAAGCCCAGAGAAAAAAGGTACCTTTCCGGCTGCGTCAATAGCAAGTGTTGATCCTTTAGGAGCTTCACCGAGATACTTTCCAAGGCTGACCCACATATCATATTTTGGGCTTGACCATTCAAATCTGCCATCCTTGCTGGCATAGTATATGGGTGCAAAATAAATCAGCACGGTCACAATATATAGATGCAATTTTTTGAATCTATCGCCGTTAGATAGAGCTATGTAAACTATGAAGGGTATTATTGGAACAATGAAGCGCTCATAGTAAATATCACCGCCGATATAAACTAGGTAAGAAACCCAATAAACAAGAAACAGGGCAGCGAAGCTTGTTCTTTCAAGGGTTGACTGAGAGGGGTCATTTCTAAGGAAATGAAAATATAAAGCCAATGCGGCTATTATAAGTCCGGTTTTGATCAAGTTCTGGCCTAAAAAATCAAGGCCTCTAGAGAATCGATCAGTCAACCCGCCAGAAACCTTGACGTAAAAAGTGTTTGCTATAAAATCGTCATAGTAAAAAAATCTAAATACTGTGTAGAGCGCCATGCAGCCTGCAACAAAAATTATAACTAGAATGCCGTCTTTTTTGCTCTTTCTTATGAACAGATACAAGGCTGAAATTAGCGGCGGAATAAACCCATCGACACGACTTAAAACAGAAATTATTGAGAAAGAGAGGATTGCAATAAAAAACCCCATGGAACCCATCTCTTTGTATCTTTCCGTCGACACCCATAAACCTAGGGTGACAAAGAGTATCAGTATAGTTTCAAGACCGGTTGAGGCATTGGCCCAAATCCATGGATTTGCCGCAAGAAGAAAAACCCCCAGATTTGCTGAACGGAGACCGATAGTTTCTCTGCTGAATTTCCAATAAAGGTAGAGGCTAGCCGCAAGCAGTATGCAATTGATCCCTATGCTTAATGGGTATATATAGTCTTTTCCAAGCAAGAAACCAGGCGTGATCAACAATGTGTAAAGGAGATTGGAGTAGCCTTCGACGTACTCGCCAAAATTAAAGACGAGACCATTCCCAGCAAAAAGATTTTCTGCGTATCTAAATGAAATATATGCGTCATCGCTACCAATGGCGTGACCACTCGATGACACCCATGATTGACCAAGAATGGCATGGGTGATCGATCCGCAAATTCCCAATGCTATCGAAAAAAGCAAAAAAGCATTGAATGACCGATCGCATTTAAATCGCACTGACATTTTCTCTATTTATTTATGGAAACGGTGCTAGGCTTTGGAAAATTTACTTAAATTCGTAATTTGTTCAAGTTTAGGGCGGGAAGATGTCGAATAACCATCATAATTATCCGCCACGAGACATGCTCGTACCTGATGTATCTGGATGTATCTGGATGTATCTGTCGGAGCTGATGGGGCTTGGAAGGCGGCGCACCGTTGCTGACCATTTGGTTGTCAAAGACCCAAGTCAGCAACCAATTGTGCGCTATGCGAGACGATACGTGCAAACTGACCAACCGCGCAAATGAGCATGAAAACGCCAGCTTGGGCGAGGTGGGACTGTCACTGGAACAGCATGAAGCTGCTGCTGCGTACCCAAAGGGCGCAGGCACCCTGCAGGATTCCCCAGAACGGGGCCATCTTGTCATTTCCCGCTGATCAGGCAAACTTGAGGCAGAGACCAGGCACACGCCTGATCGACCAATCGGCCCATTTCCTCCACCTCAGCGCCATCCGGTGACCGCCATGCCCGAAGACCCCAAATCCCCCCAGGACAGGCTAGTCCAAGCCTATGAAGAAATGCTCAAGCGTACCCACGCCGCCATGGAGCATGCCGAAAAGGAAACCCTGCCCGCCCTGCGCGAGCTGCTCGACAAGGCCCGCGACAACATGGTGGAACTGGGTGAACTAACCCGCGAGGAGGCCGCCAAGGTGGCGGACTATGTCGAGCGCGACATCAAGGACGCAGCACAGTACCTCACCGACACCGGCGCCGACCTGCGCCAGTGGTGGCGCTTCGACGTCAGCCAGATGCAGGAGCGCATGCTGGAAATGTTCAGCAGCGTCGCCGACCAGACCAGTGTCCAGCTGCAGAACTGGGCCCGGCAGGCCCGCCAGGCCGTCGGTTACCACACCGGCGAAATCACCGGCCCCGGCACCCTCATCTGCACCGCCTGCGGGGCCGAGCTGCACATGCACCAGGCCGGGCACATCCCGCCCTGCCCCAAGTGCCACGGCATTCTGTTCAGGCGCCCCGCGCCCAGTAATGAGGACACTGGGCAGGGTTAGGCCCCAGCCCGTAGCGAAGCCGCGGCGTGAGTGTCTCGGTGAACCAGACTCCGCTCCCTCCCCGCCCCCACCGAGCAGGGGCCCTCACACCTCCTGCCCGGCAAGGCACCTGGATCGTCCTTTGCGGGGTGTTTCTGCTGCTGGTGTTTGCCCTTCAGCTCAGACCCATCCAGGACGTCGACATCTTCTGGCAGGTCAAGCTCGGCCAACTGATGATCGCCACCGGCGAACTGGTCGAGCACGACGTCTTCACCTACACCCATGCCGGTGCACCCACCCCAACCCTCGGCTGGCTCGCTCAGGTCATTTATGCCTGGCTTTATGACCTGGGTGGCTGGCGAGCGATCCAGATGCTGCATGCCACCCTCTTCGCCGCCGCCTTTGGGATCGCCGGGCTCACCGCCAGCCGCATGCTCAGCCGCGGACGTTACCCCGTGCCATTTAGCCTACTCAGCGGGCTGGTCCTGGGGCTGCTACCGGGGCTCAGCAACGCGGGCGTCCGCCCCCATAGTTTCGCCCTGCTGGGCTTTGCCGCTGTCCTGTACCTGGCCCGGCAGGGTCCCTTCACGGTTCGGGGTTTGGTGGGCATCGCCCTTATTGCCATCCTCTGGCAGAACACCCACCCCTCCCTCTCCCTCGGTGTCCTGGCCGTCGGCGCCTTGGCCGCCGGGGAGTGGCTGACCAAATGGCGCCACCCCGAGCACCCCCCCCCGCGCTTCCTGACCCTGGCCACCGGGATTCTGGCGCTGGCGCAACTGGCAACTCCCATGGGTTGGCAGATCTTCGACGTCAGCGCAGCCAACCTGCACATCTCCCGGGACCTCTTGCGCATTGACGAGTGGTTACCACCCTGGGACCCCAGGACCCGATCCGCCAAGAGCGGATTTTTCCTCGCAAGCGGCATCACGCTGATACTGCTCATCGCCCGCGGACGTAACCTCAGGCCGGCTGATTGGCTGCTGCTGCTGGCCATGACCGGCATGGCCGGCTATGCCGCCCGCTTTGCCCTGTTTTGGGGCATCGCCCTCATCCCCCTCTGGACGCAATGGCTTGAAGCCGTGAGACCCGCGGACCGGCTGGCCTGGACGAACCCAACCTGGAGCCCGCGCGCCCTTCGGCTCTCCGGGCTGGGCGGGCTGGCGGCCGTTTATACTCTACCAACTCTCATCCAGGCCAAACCCCACTTTCACTACGACGTTGCGGAATGTCTCGGGACCCTCGCCAAGGCGGTACCCGCGGGCCACATCTATAATTTTCGGGAGTGGGGCGGACCCTTGATTCTCCAGAGCCACCCGCAATGGCAGGTCACCATCGATGGCCGCCTGTACCTCTATCCCGTCCAGGATTGGCTGGAATATACCCACGTCGCCCAAGGGCGGGTTGAGCTGGAGGAAATCATGGCGAGGTACAAGCCAACGGCCTTCGTCCTCCATCCTGGCTTTCACAGGCGATTGATCGAGTTGTTGGAGGCATCCGGGCAATACCGGCGCCTCTTCAGTGATCGGTTTTGCGTTGCCTATGCCCCCCGCTGACGCCGCTCACCGTGATGATCACGGCAAAGCCTTTCATTTACGGGAGGGGTGGCGCGCCACCGCATGACAGTGAGCGGGAGCACAGCTTGCCGGGTCATCTACCCCGGGCGACGCAGGTGGCCTCGCAATCCTCGCGGCTAGTAAAGTGTAGCGGCCCATTGCAAGGGCCATAGCGGAAAGGCCGGCAGGTATCGCTGGGATAGTCGTAATAGAAGCCCGGCTGGTTGCCTGAACACCTCCCCTGGAGGGGGGAATCCACGCAAATCACGGGCAGGTCGTTGTTGGTGGTCTGTGTCGCGCAGCCTGCCACCAGGGTCAGGGCCACCAACACCATCGACACGGAAAACTGTTTGCTCAAGGCCAAGGACGAGGACCCGACAGGACATTAAAACGAGGGTGGCGGATTATACCTATCGCCCAGCGATTTTCTCGCCGCCCGCCACAGCTCCCGCACGGCCATGGGCGTGAAAACCAGGCTGACGGCCACCAGGGGCCCATAAATCAATCCCCAATAGCCATTGTCACTCCGGCCCACGACCAGAAAGGCGAGGCTGTAGCCCCATACGATCAGCATCAGGCGGTGGCCCAAGGGATCAAGCCGCGCAGCGGCTCCCAGGAGGGCCAGCGGCACCCAGAAGGCGCTCAGCAACCCTCCCAGGCCGACGGTGAGCAGACTCCACTGATTGGCCTTCAGGAGAAAGGGCCAGCCCCCCAGCGCAAGCCAGCCCGGTCCCCGCAAGGCGTCTGGCCGGATTAGATCCATCACCTGACTGGCATGCAACACCAGTCCCAAGGCGAAGGCGAGGATACCCAGGCCCCAGGCGGCTACCTCGGCCCAGCGCCCCTCCCGCATTGCCCAGAAGGCCATAGCCAAGACAAAGGGCAAGGCCAACTCCCGCACGGCGAGGGCGGCCAGACCGCAAACGAGGCTCCAGATCCACCAGCGCCGGTGCAGCGCCAGGGAAAGCGCCATCAGGGTCCCCGCCCAGACCTCATGCAGATAGACCACCTTGGACGGTGGCACCACGATGACCAGGTTGAAATAGACCAGCAGCCCCCCCGCGATCATGGCGTACCGCCCCAAGCCGGTATCCTTCATCGCCAGCATCCAGGCCAGGATGGTCACCAGGGCCAGCCCCCGCAGCAGATTCACGGCCAGGGTCTCCCCCATCCGATCGATGACCCAAGCCAGGGTCGGCAGGCGCCAGGTCAGAAAGGGTCGGGTGGGATAACCCCATCCATGCTGCTCCTGGGCGACCGCGGCATAGTAATCCTCACCGGCGGCCATGCGACCCACGATGGCCCGATAAAGCGCCACATCACCCTTGTCGATGGCCGGGTCATCCGTCGGCGTTGCCATCTGACTGGGGTTCGCGAGTACCCAACCCAAGCCATAAAACATCAGCAAAGCCAGGGCCAGCAGCACCAGTCTCGCGCCCAGGGGGCGCCAGCCGGCATAGCGGCACATCGAGGTTATGGGGGGGTCAGCCATCATCCTGACGCCGAGGATAGATCAACCTCAACACATTCCCGATGGCGGACCCCCTTAAGGAGACACTGATTTATTCCAACCTCATGGATTGTATGTGATAAAATATTGCCCATGCTATCTCCGACCGCGAGTCGCCCCATGTCCAAGCAGATCTCCTTTGCCCAAGCCGAGTATGACGCCAAGCGCAAGATC
>JAHDND010000215.1 GCA_018435665.1 Candidatus Thiosymbion sp.
CGCGCCGGGACAGGTACTCGGCCGGGGTCTCGAACAGGCTGGGTTGCAGGGTCAAGGGCGGCGGCAGGCCCGCGGCCTGGTCGTCCATGCCCTTACGCACCGCCCGGAGGATGGTGACGGGGTCGATCCGCTCGTGGACATGCAGGCTGACGGTGTCGATCTCGAAACTGGTGCGCTCCGCCTTGCCGGCCCAGTTGAGGTAGGGGGCTTGCAGGCGCTTGAGTTCCTCCAGGGCCTCGCGCATCGCCTCCGGGTCGTCGGTGGCCAGGGCGTCGTCGATCAGCTTTTCGATGGCGGCGCGCGGCGGGTCGAAGTGCAGGGCCGGGTCCAGGTGCGGGTTGAAGGCCCAGCGGCGCTTGCCGCCCTCCGGGTCGGTGACCGGGTTGACCAGGCCCACCTCCGGGTTGTTGAGGCGCTTGTCGGGATGCAGGTAGCCGGTGACCAGGCGGCTGGGGGTGGTCGCCGCCGGTATAGGCGCAGCGGTCGAGGAGATCGCCTCGGTTGGGGTGGGACGCGCACGACGGGGCGCCTTGGGGGCCGGCGTCGTCGCGGTCGGCGCGGGAGCGGCTGGGGCTGCCAGGTCGAAATCAGCGTGCGGTGAGGGGGACGAAGCCTTCGTATTCGGGGTGGCCGGGACGGCCCGGCGGACCGATCCGCCGCGACCTTGACCCTTGACCAGCACGCCCTGTGCGACCAGCGCGGCTTGTACCTGCCAGTAGTCCTCCTGGGTCACGGGTTGGCCCGTGGTGGCCAGCCTGGCCTCCATCGCCCGCCACAGGGCGGTGTTGCCGATGGTGCTACCGTCGGTAGGGACCAGGGTCAGCAGCAGCTCAGCGAGGCGTTGCTGACGGTCGTGAAGGGGCCGGTGCGGATCGTTCGGGCCAGACATCGGTACGCTCCCTGGATGTAATCGGTGGGCACGCCCAGCACCTAACGCGGCTGGCGGCTGCCAGGGATTCTAACCGAGCCGGGGTAGTCGTGAAGGGGTCTGGCTATGCTCGCGAACTGCTTCCACGGCGGTGACGATGACCCTCATGCTGGGTCATAGAAGACTTTTATGCCTCAAAACTTTTGGCAAATGCCGGATTTGGAGAGAAAAAAAGTGCCCACGTGCTCAGGAAGCGAAACGGGGCCTCCCAGTTCCCCTTTCACCATGCGTTCGACGACATTCCGAACAAATGTCGGATTTTGTCGAATTTTAAAATCATAATCATAGCTTTGCATGCTGGCAGCAGATGTGGTAGTTTTCAGAAAGCTATCTCATGAAGGGCGTAAGTAGTGCCCCCTAGATGGCCTGAGGAGAATATTCGTTAGCACGCATTAGGAGATACCGCTATGAAGAGAGTCGGTCATTGCTTGTTTTCCTTGGGCCTGTTGGTACTGGTGCCAGCCCAAGCCCAGGAGAGGGTTTTGCTCACCCCGGATTCCGGCCACCCCTTGGCGGAACAAACCAGCGGGGCGTCCCAGGGACAACTTCAGGCCCTACGTGAGCAGGCCATCGAGTTTGGTCGCGTGCGGGTCATCGTCGGACTGCGCACCCCCTTTGGAGCTGAAGGTCACTTAGCTGCCGCGACTGTCGCGGAGCAGCGTAACGAAATTCAGGCCATGCAAACCGAGGTACTGAATCTGCTGCCCGCTTCGGCCCTTGCAGATGGGAATGTCACCCGATTTGATACGATCCCTTTCTTCGCCATCTCCGTGACCCCCGAGGAGTTGGATATTCTTCGCGATGCGCCCGAGGTGATCAGCATCCAGGAAGATAAAATGTCCGAGCCAACGCTGAACTACAGCGTGTCCCACATTGGTGGAGAGATTGCCTGGGGACAAGGTTTTTCCGGTGCAGGCCAGACGGTGGCCGTCCTTGATAGTGGGGTGGATAAGAATCACCCTTTTCTGGCCGGTAAAGTCGTCGCTGAGGCATGCTATTCCACCGCTAACGCAAGCCAAGGCATCGCATCTTTGTGCCCGGGAGGTGTCAGTTCCAGCACGGCACCGGGATCAGGGATGCCCTGCACTCTGCCTGGCTGCGACCATGGTACGCATGTCGCAGGCATTGTGGCAGGCAAGAGTGATTCATTCTCAGGGGTGGCCAAGGATGCGAACCTAATTGCCATGCAGGTATTTAGAAAAATCACCAATAGGCAAATCTGTGGAGGTTCTGCAACCTGCACCCTGACCTCCGCTAGCGATTGGATCAAAGGGCTAGAGAGAGTATTGGCCCTGAAAAATAGCTTTAGTATTGCGGCAGTCAATATGAGTATTGGTGGAGGGAGATATGATAGTCAGTCTGCCTGTGACAATGCCAATCTCGCCGCCAAGGCCGCTATAGATAACCTCAGATCACTTGGGATACCGACAATTATTTCGTCTGGCAATAATGGTTACTTAAATGCTTTGAGTTTCCCAGCCTGCATTTCCTCGGCAGTCAGTGTCGGCTCAACATGGGCGCGTGCTGGGGAGAATTGGTTTGGAAGTTGTTTTGATCTGAATTCTAAGCTTGATCAGATCTCCTGCTTTTCAAACTCGGCGGGCTTCCTTAATTTGCTTGCGCCCGGCTCCCAAATTGATTCGTCGGTGCCCGGTGGTACTTACGCACTTATGTCTGGTACATCCATGGCGGCACCCCATGTTGCCGGGGCTTGGGCAGTACTCAAGCAACAGCAGCCCACGGCCGATGTCCCCACCGTGCTGAATGCTATTACTAATACAGCCACTTACATCTTTGATTCTCGCAATGGAGTCAGTAAACCCCGGATCAATGTCGACCAAGCTGTTCAGCTCCTGAGCGATTCCCCGCACCCACAGCTCTATTCCGCCGTCTTGCCTTATGCCCGCGCAACGCAGGCGGGAAAGACGGTTACTGCCTTTGCGAATGCCATTAACGTCGGATCTGTAACCGGGGTAAATTGCGCCCCCTCCCTGCCGGTTAGCTCGCCCGGTGCTTTCAGTTATCAAACCACGAACGCCAGCAACCAACTGATCGGAACTCCCGACACCCCGGTCACCATCCCTCCCGGCGGCACCCAAAACTTCCTGATTGCCCTGACGCCATCACAGACCTTTCCGGTTGTGGAGTTGCCCATCCTTATCAAGTGCACAAACTCCGCTGCTGCGCCCGTCTTTTATGGTGTAAACACCTTTGGTCTCTCCAGCTATGCCAGCCCCACACCCGATATGGTAGCCATCGGGGTTACCCCCACCAATGACGGTGTGGTCAGGCTGCCGAGTAACACCGCCACCGGCCTCTTCTCAACGGCTGCCGTCAATATCGGCACCGGCGGTCTCATCGAGGCTGTTGCCACCGATCTGGGGCGGGGTTTGCCCCTGACACTGCAACTGTGCGAAACCAAGGCTAATGGTGAAACCATCATCTGTGGCAACAATTTGACCCGCACCGTTACCGCCAACGAGACCCTCTACTACACCATCTTCGCCACGGGCACCGGCCAGAGCATTCCCCTCGACCCTGCGGTCAACCGGCTCTTCCTAGTGTTGAGGGGGGCCAGCGGTCTGTATGGGGCCACAAACGTCGCCGTCATGGCGCCCTGATGGCATAACCAGCCCCGTGGTGCATCGGTTGGGTGTACCCCGGCATACCGCAACTGGTTTAAGCCATGTCTCAGGAATTCCCCATCTGTTTTGCGCCCGACTGGGCGCCCCAGCCCGCCGCGGACTTTATCTGTCC
>JAHDND010000138.1 GCA_018435665.1 Candidatus Thiosymbion sp.
ATCGGCCAGTTCCCGCACGCCTTCCGGGTAGCTGCGGCGGATCTCCTCCGGCGACTGGAACTCGACCAGGCTGCCAAGGGCGTCTCCAGCAAGCTGACCAAGTAGGCAGCCTTGGGCGCGACCAATTATCAAGTCATTGCCCATCTGCCGAAAAGACCTCGACGACATTGCCATCCGGGTCAAGACTTCTGAAAAAAAGCATCCCGGATTTACCCCACGGAGCCAACGCAGTAACTATCTGCAAATCGCTCTCTTTAACCCACCGAAAGCGCTCAGCAATGTTCGTTGCCTGAATGTAGAGCATCGCTCGCAGTTGCATCCCTTGAGGGACATTGTTCGTGTAGCTCAAGGGAACCAAAACGAGTCCTTGGTCGAAAACAACCACATCCGCGCTCTGTTTCTTCACAGTTAAGCCGAGGCAGTCACGATAGAACCAAATGGCTTTTTCGAATGAGGCCACGGGTATCTTTGAACCGCATCCACGACTTTTAGAAGGCTGCTGGTGAGGTAATCTGGTTTGCTTCGGGTTGTTGGCTATTGGCTCAAAATCGCCCTTTGAAATCTTGTTCAGGTAGATGATTTGGCCGTCGTCGGTGGTCAAACGTCGGAATTCGACTTTGAACTTCCCGCTGCGTCCGATGTAATCACGCCCCCGATTTACCTTGACCTTTCTTCGATCAGGGAGACTGACCTCGCTCGAATCAGGAGCAATTACAACTTCATCAACCCAATTCTTGAGCAAGGATCTCTTAACAACTCCATGAGTAGGCTTGTCATCAATATGTCCGTTTGCTAATCGAAATGCATTTTTCTCGATGTAGGCAGCGTCTTGAATGCCTTGCTTCACAGGAGATAGCCAGTCGGAGCCATTAATGCAGCCGAGCAGACCACCCGTCATTGAGGCGATTGTATCGGTGTCTGAACCAATGGCGAATGCGGCTTTTACCACGCCATTAATTGGATCGGCAGCGTGGCGGGATGCCAGGTACACTGAGGCTATCGCAGCAACGGTTCCGGCTCCGCTTATCTTACTGTTGAAGCATTGGAGTTTTTTTAGTACATCGTCATCGAGACTCAAAGCCCCTTTCGAGAGTTCAGCTCGGCAAACTTCAAGATAGTCCATGACCTCAGCTTTGGCCGACTCCCAAAGTTTAATATAGTCCTGAAGGCTTTTTTCCGCTTGGCTCCGCCATTCTGGCGGGATGCTTGGTGTGGCCGGAAGAGCAGACCAGAGATCGACGTTCTTGATCAATTCTTCCACCAATTCACCATAAGCCAGTTTCGAATCCTTTCGAAAAGCCGCCCAAAGCGCGAAACCGTAAGCCAAAGCGCCTAACAGCGCCCGGGGGTGTCCATGTGTCGCTATACCATCAAGGAAAATGTTGGTAGCTATTTTGGGGAATTCCTTTTCGCCCAGAAGCAAGACGTGAGGGAGAACGCGCATCGCGACACCGTTTCCGCCCGCGTCATAATATCGCTTCACATCCTGCGGCTTCCGGCTAGAACTCCATGGCATGACACCATCCAGCCATGACTCCACAGCTCTTTTAGTTGCTCCGCCACCACCACGTTCATAAACGGACCAAAAGGGTAACTCCACCTGTGTGAAGTGTTCCCACCACCTTTCACCTTTCTGCAAAGACCGACTGAGACACAGTATGAGTTGGGTGTCGTCGCTGTACTCACCTTCCTCAATAATCTCTTCATGAGGAAAAAAGCGGCCGCCTGAACGTCGAGTCCATCTCTTAAAATCATGCAGGCGGCCTTGGGTTTGTTGTGAGGCGTTTGATTTGGCAATTCGCTCATTGGGCCAACCCAGTGCGTCACCAAAAGCAGCCCCAAGCATGGCTCCTACGCCTTTGCTTGTTTTTAGCCTTATTGTGTTGTTATCGGCCATGTAGACCTCCGTTTTCATATATCGTTTCCGTCGCTCGGACTCCGCGTTGAATCAACCGCGAAAGCGATGCCTTATTGAAAAAGTCCGGAGCGATGTAAATTGGTTTGTCGAGTGTTATTCCCTGGAGCTCCAATCTGCATATTTCCCGATGGACCTGTTCTTCTGTATGAACTGCAATACCGATAATTGAATCAAGTGGAATCGGGTCTTTAAGGAGAACTTCCGCCTGAATATCGGTTGGTGCAGCGGGAAGATGTCTGGCAGGACGGGAAAAAGTAATTCCTGGGGATGTATCCGCGTAAAGTGATCGAAACCCGTTTATCCCTGTTTGGATATAAGCACCCCGAGCCCGGGCGGCATTGCACGGGCAAAAGCAAGTCTCAGGGTGCCACAGGTAGCTGGGATCGATCATCAACACTACCCAGTCCTTGAACAAGTGATCTTGTTCCCGGACTTTCGCAAAGTAGTAGGTGTTCGGATATTCGATAGAACAGCAAATCAGATCATCCCGCCCGTCATATCGGTCTGGGTCGGTCGGATTATGCGGCATATCATACTGCTGAAGCGTCCGCTTCGAACAAAGCCCGAGAGGATCGTCAAAAATATGAGCGAGGTTTCTCGACTGCGTAAAATGGCAGATCCGAGTAATTCCACGGTTGACGCACTCTTGTTGAATCAAGTTCATGGCTTGACCCTCTGGTAGAGTGATTCGTCAACGGGTAGCAGTGACGTAAGCTCACCAGTGTAGAGCAGGATCAAGCTCGTTTTTGCTCTTGTTACCGCCACATAAAGAAGTCTTCCATCATGCGTAAGACCATCCTCTTCCCCGTGAGAGTCTATGTAGCCTGGATCGGGAAGATTGTCCGCATCCAAGAAAGGAAGTATCACGACGTCAAATTCAAGCCCCTTAGCCGCGTGATAGGTGCCATGGTAAATGCCGGGGCCGTCATTCCATACTTGGAGGTCGCGGTGCAATCGTGTAGCGTTTGCTCCCAGGGCGGAGCTGAAAATCCTCTCCTGGGCTCTATCCTTTACGAGTATGGCAACACTCTGGGTTTTCCCAGCGCCTCTTGCTGCCCGTAGTGCGATTTCAACTTGCTGATCCTTGTCAGTGCAGTCGACCACGGTAGGCAAGGCACCGTCGGCCCTTGGTGATGTGGGTTCAACCAAATCAGGAATATCCTGAAAAAAAGGCATCCTGGAAATGGCCAAACCCAACTGGGCGATCTGTTTTGTATTTCGATAGTTTTCTTTGAAGAACCACTGCTGTGGGATGTTCAGTCCTGCAGAGCGCCAGCTCATCCGTTGTCCATAGATTTGCTGGGCAACATCCCCGAAAAACGAAAGTGAACCATCCTCGGGGATTGCTGCCGCCAGCGAGCGAATCATCTCTGGGGAGAAGTCTTGCCCTTCATCAACGATTATGTGCTTATAAAAACGGGCCGAGGAATCCTCCTCGAACTCTTTTCGCACAGCAATAGCGATGTCATCCCAGTCATACAATTTTCCGGCGGCAGTTCTAATCTCGAGATACTTGTTGAGAATCTCGTACATGACTGGCCTAAGCTTGCGAGAAAGATTTGTGCCGATACGCCCAACGCGCTCCACTTCCACATATTCCTCTTGAGAAGTGATCCCATGGCTGAAAATCCACTGGATTTCGTCAGAGAAAAATTCGAGGGGCCTCTTAAAGAATTTTGACGGTTCGTAGCCGGATTCGACTGCTTTGACTGCTTGGGAAATGAACGCGTTTCTGTAGTCAGGATCGCAAATACAATTCCTACTCATTTTCCCACGGTTGTTGAGATAACCACGTGCGAATGTATGGTAGGTTTCAACTTTGACATTCTGTAGCTCGATGGGCTTGAGATACTTAAGATAGGTGACAAGTGTTTTATTAAATGTCAGGAGCAGCGTCCTTCCAGCATGTGGCATCGACGGCTCGGACAGATAGGCAGCCCGATAGAGCGCGAGTGTCGTTTTACCGCTTCCAGCAGTTCCGAGCACGGCAGTGTGCCCTGCTGAAGGCATGTACAGCACTTCGCGCTGCTTCTTGATAGGCTTTGGCAGATTTCCCCTCATTACGCTCTCACCTTTGATTTTTGCGCCTCGTATTTCGAGCTGTGATCGTATTTTTGAGAACCTTTCGCAGCCTTCATTTCACGTTCCCTCCCAGAGCAAAATCCTCATCGATCTCGAACAGATCCGGTGTGGAGCGATGGACGCCGATGCCATGTTCCATCAACAGCATCACGAGTTGTTCACCGTTCATCAGGGCGATGGGAGTCTTGTCGGGCTGAGCTGCTTCCTTGATGGCTCCGGCACTGAAATCACTGGTGGTGATGATCAGACCTTGTTCGTGTGCTCCGAGGCTGCCACGCACTTGCTGAACCACCGGGGCCAGGATGTTGTTCTTGAGCTTCCATTTCTTGACCTGGACGGCCATCTTGATTCGGACCACGTCACCGACCACCAGGGTGCCCCGGACATCGATACCGCCGTCGCCGCTGAGTTTGGTCACCTCGACCATCTCGAAACCCATCTCTGCCAGCAACTGCGAGATGAGTTCTTCGAACTCTCCGGGCTTCATGGCCAGCAGGCGCTCTCGCAAGACCTTGCGAACCTGGTGGTTGTGCTGCTCGATTTGAAATGCCAAGCCGCGTCCCATCCATTGGCTCAGGCCGATATAGCCACGGCCGTGCTGAACGAAGCGGGGCCGCTCACCGCGTTTCTGCTGGCGCTTGATCTCGGTGATTACCTGGGCGTACATGGATGCTTCCGGCGTTTTTCCGCTCGTCACCAACCATCCTTTTTCCAACGCCTTCTCGGTGATTTCCTTGTAGTGCATCGGCTTTTTACTGCCGAACTCCTCAAGCACCTTCTGAGCACAATCGATGAAGGAAAAGCCCGCGTTGGTGGGATGAGTTTTGAGGGCTTTTCGACAGGAGCAAGAACCGACGCCGTGTCACCCTCTATTTCTGTGGGATCCCGAAGTGCGAAGGTCTGAGGGCCTACTTTTACAAAGGACGACTTATCCCCATTGCTCTTGATGTCGGTGTAGAGCCGGGCGCTAACGGTGGCCTCCGGTGTCTTACCATCAGACTTCCAGAGCCCAGCTTCGATGATCAGCTTGGCAATTTCAGTGGCATGGAGTGGCTTGCCTGCCTCCTTCAGTATCTGGATAGCTGCACTCTGGACACTCATACTCGTTACTCCACCATGGCCTTCAAAAGGGCATCCCTGGTATCGGAATAAAACTGGATGTCGATCTTGGTCGCCATATCGTCAGATAGATCGAAAAGCTGCCGACGGCAGGAAACCGGCATCAAGAGAGCCGAGGCACCTTTTTCAACTGCAATCTCGGCAATGGTGACAGGGTTGTGAATAGGCTCGAGAGATCCGCCCAGGTTAATCTCTCCCACGATGATGAGGCCGCCGCGAACACTCTTCTTCAAGAGAGCCGTGCAGAGCGCAATGAGTGATGCCATGCCGAGTTTCGCGCCGGACTTGGATGCGTCAAAGGCTCGGAGTTGGGCGGTGAATTCATGGTGACGAGGGTCTTTGTCCCCGACCAGTTGCATCGCCCGGGCGTAGAGGTTTTGCTCGGCGTAGCCCATGCTTTCCTTGAATGCTGGCGGCACGGGTTTGTTGAGGATCTTGACGCCGGAACCTGGGCCTTCATTGATCTCGATACGGTAAAGTCCCGGATGCTCTTCACCGCCACCTGGCGAGATGGTCCAGACCTGGCCTGGCTCAAGAGGGTCGCCACCAATGCTGTTTTCGCTTTGCAGTTCTGGAGTCGAGACAAACTTTTCTACGCCATCAGCCCCCATCACGTAGCTGAAGTGAGTATTACGGAATTCCGCCGCGCCGATGCGCTTCTGCTGTTCCTTGACGCGACGCCTTGCCTCCATGGCGATATGGACGGCCCACTCGATGTCCTCATCGGCCGTCTCGCCTTCACCGGGATAGAGGAGCTTGAGCAATCCGCTCACCGTTTTATTGACCGCGTTGGTATCGCGCCCTGACAGAGCGCCACCGAAGAACACCCGGTTTTGCAGTACGCTCACTCGGCTTTGATTGCGAAGCTGGCTCCAACACTCGGACAAGAAATCACTCACCAGACCAAAGTGATTCGTCAACAGCTCCTTGCTGATTTTTGGAACATCCCAGCCGGGCAGAAAGGCGTGGATTCGGTCCATGAAAGCGGTGTCGTCTTTCATCTCGGGTGGCATGGGGCCAAACAGGTGTCCGATGCGCTGCTGATGTTCAACATCAACATCGAAGTTGCCAACCAGGACGATACTGCCATCGGCTCGGATGCTTTCCTTGCCACGACTGAATTCGCCGGACTCCATGTATCCCTTCATGATGTTCACGCCATCCTTCTGGTCGAAAGAGACGCCGGACACCTCATCGAAGCAGACCACATCGTATTGGCAGACCAATCCGCGCTGGCCGGTTGCGTTGTTGACGAACATCCGTGCAACCGTGGCCTTACCTCCAGAAATCAGATGTGCATACGGAGAAACCTGTTGGAAGAGATGGCTCTTGCCCGTTCCTCTGGGACCAAGTTCCACCAGGTTGTAGTTGCGCTCGACAAAAGGAACCATTCGCAACATTAGGGCATCGCGTTGCCGCCGGGACAATCCATTTGGCTCTATGCCGATGGATCGAAGCAGGAACTCCTTCCACTCGCCCGTCGTGAAGGACTTACGAGCCTCGGCCAGAATGTCGAGCACATCTCGTTTGGAGAGTTGGATTTCCCGGAGCGACTCAACACCGAAAGGTCTGCCTTTGCTCTCCTGGGCGATAGCCGCATCGTAGTTCAGACTGATTTCGGCATAAAAGCCACCTGTCAGCATTCGCTCATGCTCATTCACCAGTTCCGGGCTAATGCGAACATCGGTCAGACGCAGGCTGGGCAGTGTTGCGATGTAGGAGTCGGTCTTCGCATCCAGGCGAGCGGTGATGAGGTCGATGATTTTAACCTCGCCATTTTCCCTGGCCCGAGCCTTGAAAAGCTCTTCTTCCCCGGCTTTGACCGTTCGCGATTTGAGTTGCCGTTGGACGATCTCGAGACCCTCATCAATCTCGTCCTGCTCAGTGCTGGCGCAGTACCGGCCGAGCAGAAACTCGACCACATAGGTCGGCACCGGAAACTGGCGGCTAAACGTCCGGACCAGATCCTTCCGGACCAAGTACCCCTCAAGCGAGGAGGCCGCTTTTTTGTCGATCTGGTCCATTTCAATCATGTATTACCTCCACCAATTACTGTGGCGATTTGCGCAACCAGCGATCCATTGGCATCGATCAAGACCACTGTTGTTTCACGCCCCTCCATGTCCTCGTCCTCGACGACTACGGAGGCTGTTCCGTTGTCTTTGAGCGGTTTGCTGCCTACGACCACACTGGACAATGAATTGCCCGCTTGGCTACGAACATCAAGTGATAAACCCGAGAAGTTGCCATCCACGGCAACGGTGCAGCGCAGACCCTTCCACACCACGTCAGTAAATTCGACAGATGCCGCAGCCTGGGCAGATTCGCCTCGCGTTATCGTCAATTGCAGCGTCAGGCACTCTTGCAGGCTCAGGCCGCCATGGGTGTACTCTTCGCCTTTCTTGAAGCAGCTCACGCCATCAGCAAGGGCAAAATACTGATTTGGATTCCAGTACCATGGGTAAAGCCGCTCCTCGGAAGTGGCCCCGGGTTTTAATGAGGCGCATCGGCCCCACTTGTTATCGGCCAGGGCGCTGGGAAGATCGATTTTTGGCAATCCCCCGGGCAGCAACAACCAGCCATGGTCTGTCACCACCCGAACACGTTTCCATCCTGCTGCCAAAAGCTCCGTGATACGGTCTGTGATCTCCAGAATCAGGGCATCGATGTGTTTGGCAAGTTTCCACCCACGGTCGTGGCCTTCGTGGTCGATATCTCCAAATTCACACCAGGCCATACCCTGGCCATCGCCATCAGCAGAGCGCTCAAGGATCGACCATCCCGCGTCGGTCAATAGCTTCTTCAGGTGGTAGCCACCCTTTAATGACTGACCGGTGTCTGCTACAGACGGCTCAAAATCTGGACTGCCATCCTCACCCCGTATCCTGTCCCGTACCGGGGTTACCGCCGCCTTGCCGGTTGCCGTTACGCTCGGCAGGGCTGTCCAGGAAGGTTCCTCTGAAATCTCAAACCCACACGCCTCTAAAGAGCCAACCAAGCGCTTTCCAGTATCAAAACGGAGTCCGTCGACGAAGAGAACGCAGTCCCCGGGACTGAAAGGTGCTGCCTTTGCCGTCAGACAGGTGCCTCCCGGGTACGATGCACCATCTACCAATTTCTGGAGATAGCGGGCTGATTCTTCCACCCAAGGCAGGTAAACAGATCGAATAGCGGTCGTCACGGCATCAAAGTCGGCAGAACTATCGACCTGGGCCAAAGCCCGGATCACTCCGTCATCTACCCGCCATCCGTGACTGCGATATCCCGCTGCGAGGTCGTCCACCGAACCTGCGGCAAGGCTGCTTTTGGTGATCTCGGCAATGGTCGCCAGGTGTTCCACTGCGCAGGCCAGGGGCGCATCACCCAGTTCGGCCCAGACCAGAGAGCGCCTGCGTCCGTGCTGTTTTTCCAGCTCCTTAATCTTCGCCCTCGCTTCGTGCGCGGGCGCTTTGGCAAGGGCCATTAAATCACGGTGAAGGTTTTTCTCCTGGTCGTCATTCCACTGAGGCCAGCCGTCGAAAGAACCGTCTCCCATGTGCCAGAAAATGGTGTCGCTCGGCGGACGACATTTTCTGATTTGTGCCGGAATGTTGGGGTAGCGCTTAGGTGCCTCGCAGTAGCGCTCCCAAACGGCATGCCACGGACCTTCATGGTTTGCGAGCTTAGTGCTCCCGGCCAAAACGCCTTCGTTCTGGGGGTTGAAGGCCAATTGGGACTTGGAGACCTCGACAAAGGCCTTCCATTCGTTCTCGCCACGACTCGCCTGGAATGCGTCCTCCTGATCGAGCCATTGCAGCAGGTCGCGAATCGGGTCGCCACCCGTCAACAGGGTATTGAAGTAGTCCTTGTCCAGACGCTTGCCTTTCAGCAAGGAGACATCCTCATCGAGGAGCCGATACAACGCGAGCTGCATGGCGTTCTTGGCATCGTTGTCTTGGGCGACATCCAGCCCAAGCCCTCCCTGATCGGATTTCAGATAGGCCAGGATCGTCCAGTCTTTCGCATTGATTTGTGACCAGATCACGCCCCGGTATTGCAATTCAGCAAGCGGCTTCAGGTGATCCGGGCAACTTTCGACAGCCCGCAGATCCTGGCGGCTGACGCCCGGCAGATAAATAATCGGTGTCCGATCCTTGGGCAGCGAAACATCCTCGGCTCGACCGGCAATCACGCAACGCAACCAGATGGCAGGCCCAATCCGCTTTTCGGGCGCATAGTCGCCCAGGATCATGAGTTCAGGCAGTTCGGCCTGAAGAACAGGTATGACGGCTTCCCACTGATGGTCACGATCCGGCCACAGAATACAGGCCGGAGCGACCTGAACCTCCGGGTTGAAGACGGCGGCATCACGAACCGCTTTCAGGAGATGATCAAGCACTCTCATGCGCAATGCCCTCGTTTTAATCTCGTCATGAATACTGTTCCTTGTTTTCGCGGCAATGCTTTCGTACCACATCGACCCAGCGCTCATACCAGTGCCAGGCCTTTCCCGCCACCAGAGTGCCATAGCCATTGGCGACATTCTTTGCGTCAAGGGATTGCCAAAGTTGTGTGTGGTAATGGACTGAAAAACCTGGATAGCCTTCAGCTTTCATCAAATCCACAACCTGTTTGGGCAGATATTTTTTCTTTTCAGTTTCTTTGATTACTGCGTATTCCTTGTTCACCGCCTCGGCCAGGGCCGAATCGCTTTTTACAAACTCAATGACGCGGTCCGCCTGGCCTTTACGATTGGCTGTTTTCGGAACGAACAATATGCGATAGGCGTAGTGGGGATTTGAGAATTCGTCGTCAGATAATTCAGCATCAAAATCCTTAATGTAACCCTGGATGTTTGCAGGTAACCCAGGATGTTCCTCAAGCAGTTCCTTTTGCTCGGTGGAGATTGTCGAAAACTGCAGGCTGAAAGACAGGTGCTTTTCTATTCCGTTATCGGCACCGAACAATTGTTTGATGTACTCGTTATAATTCAGCCCGCACGCCTGGAAACGAGCGCTCAGAATGTCATCGATCCGGGTTGTCATCTGGTGCTCGATTTCGTGGCGCAACCCGATCAGAAAGCGCAGGTTATTGGCTGTGTCCTTATCGATAGGCGACTTGGCATCATTCAGGCAGCGTTCAAGCTCCCAGTATTTATATGCACCATGTTTGGTTTTATCGAATTCACGCCGTTTACCGTTCTGCTGGCAATATCGATACTCGATTTTTTGATCGCGGAAATAGGCGTGGAGTAGATAGGTCCAGGCAATAATCATCAGCACCACATAGGATTCCGACTTGAAGCTGATGTTGGGGTTGTTGAAGATCTGTACGGCTGCCAGGGCCGCTTCTCGTGACTTCTTGAGCAGTTCGCTCTTGATGGAACCGACACGCCGAATCCGTTTGCTCATTGCGCCGCCTCCTGAATCTTCTGCTGCCACGCCAGTACCACGGCTTTGTTCCCCTTGGCCGCCTCTTGAATGATCGTTGCCAATGCCGCTGTTTCGGCCTTGTGCGTTCCGATATAACCGGAACGGATCAACCCGAGCATGTCGGCCTCTCGGAGATAGGTTCCATCCAGGGCTTCGTAACTGAGACGAACTCCCCCCTTCGGGCCTTTGGCTTCAGGGGCGGCAAGGATCTGATTTAGATGGTCGAGAGAGACAAGAAACGATTGATGCGTGTCGTCTACGATCTTGCGCTTCACAAATTTGAAGAAAAATGGATTGCGGCTCAGCCTGTAGTCACTCAAGGAACCATCAAAGTCGGGAAGTCGCATGCGGGCTATCTCATCGCGCAACTGCTGGTCAGGACGAAACAGCCAATCACGGCTGTCACTATCTTGCTTGTCCTCTTCAAGCATCTTGTACTGGAGCATAACGATGTTGCCTCGGGTTTCGTTGATGTAGATGAGGTCAACACCCAGCATCTGCTCCAAGGGCAGTTTGTTGGCCGTGTAAATCACCAGCCGCTCATCGCGCTTTTGAAAAACGGCTCGCCCTGTCACGTCAGCGGAGATCGCATCGAATCCAGGCAGCCGTGATGCATCTGAATGCACCACGTTATCCTCATAGAGGTGAGCTCCGATAAGACCGAGGCCGGATGATGAACCCCTCTTCAGGACAACCTGATCCGGTATGGCATTGCCCCGAATTCCAAAAGCAGCCATTGCCGACTGAATGGCATCTTCCTGTGCCCAGGAGCTATTCGTCACTCGCCTCAACCGTGGCAAAAGGGAAAGAGCCGTATCCAGGGCCGATTGATTTTCAGAATTTCCCGCCAGAATATCGACCAGGTGAGCACTGAGTTTGGGCGAAAGGTTTGTAATGCCCCCTTCATCAGGCAGGCGCTCACCCAGCAAGCGTTTCATCCGTGAGTCAGAGATCAACGCCTCTATGGCCTGCAGAGAATCGGGGCTCAAGGCACGCAGTTTCTTGATGGTTAGACGAGAATCGAAGGTGCTCACTGCCGTTTTACGGGTGGCAGTGGCCAAATAGCACTTGGTTGCATCGCCATCTTGAATCTCAAGCAAACAAAGCGTTGGCAGTTTGATAGCCTGGAAGACGGAGTGGGGCTTTACAATGGTGAGGTGTTCGAATCCCTGCCGCGAATTGTGCAGAGACTCTGAAAACGCCTCATCGAAGCGTATCAAGATCAAGGGTTTCTTCTGAACCCATTTTGCGATCTTGACGGCTGCACTCATTCGGCGGCCTCCCTTGCGGCGCGTTTCTCGGCCAGGGTCAGGTGGTGGTCGTTGATGCGGTCGCCGTCAAAGACGTGATACCAGGGGGCGGATTCCACGTCTTTGCCCCGGTCCTTGTTCCAGTTGATGTTGGGTTTGTCGCGCAGGACGCCTGCGCCTTTCTTGCCGACATCGGGCACGGTAAGAAACGGGCGGATGTTGAGGCGCACGCCGTCGTTGAGGTCCGGGTCCCAGCCGATGGGCTGCTTTTCCAGTGGTTTCCAGCGCACGAAGATGTCGTAGGGGGATTCGCCCTCTAAGATAAGCTCCAGCTTTTTCTTGAGGGCTTCGGCGGCGGCCAGGCGCTCCTGGGCTCCGTCCACGTGGCTTGCGATGTCCTGCTTCTGGCGGCTGATCCAGTCGCCAAGGTAGGTGTAGATCAGGGTCTCCAGAAGCTTGGCGTCGAGCTGGTGATAGTTGACCAGGGCGGCGAAGCCGTCGCGCAGGCCATCCCAGATGTGCCAGATGAAGGGACGGTGCTGGAACAGCTTGCAGTGCTGGGTGAAAAACTTCTCACGCAGCCAGGTCTCCAGCGTCTTGCCCGCGTGATCGGCGCTTTTGAGCAGCGAGGCCAGGGTGTCGTTGGACCAGGCATCACCATAGGCGGCGGCCAGCAGGTTCAGCAGGCGGTCGGACGCAGAAGCCTCGCCCCGTACCGGCGGGATGCAGACGATGCCGTCATCATCAGCGTAGCCTGCCAAGGATTCGCAGCGCTTGACCCATTCGCGCTGCTCGTCGGCCAGTTCCATGCTTGCATCCAACTCGGCAGGCCAGCGATAGCCGAGGAGGCGGGCAACGGCAACATGCAGCACGCTGTCATCAGTTCGTAGCGGGCCATGAACAGTCCATTTTTTCTCGTCATCCCAGACGACCGAACCACAAGGGTGCCCATGGAAGATCCATTGAGTTGGTGTATTTGTATACGGTTTCGGCGCTCCGAAAGGGAATGCTCTTTCCGCTTCAGCTCTCCAATATTCAAAATCTATCGGAATATTGACTAGATAACTCGGCGGGACTTCAGGCTTCTTGTAAATACTTCGTACTGTCGCAACAAATTCATCGCTCATCACAAAGCAATATAAGGGAAGAAAATCTTCTAGTTTTTTAGGAGATATCACCCCGATGTCAGCAGAGAACTTGTCTCCAGAGTATAGGCTCCGATTTAGACTCCCCATTCGGTTTATTGTTATTCCTGGTTTTCCCCAGTAAGGTTTACCCCTTCGCCAACTTTGAACGGCATGGTTTAGATGCTTGAGGCTTTCAGCCAGGTCTGCAAGCTGCCCATTCTCCTGTTCCCATAAGATAATTGCACTACGTCCTCCTACAACAGCATTTTCATCCGCTGTTTCATGTAGAAAATCCCATGTAGTACCATGTAGGCATATCTCCCAAAAACACCGTTCAAATCGATTTTTTTCACCCGTAGATAAGCCTTGGAGGGCATCTGCATATTTCCCAAGAGGGATATTCCCGGATTGCTCCGTGCGTAAAATCTGGCTCTTGGAATTTTCTAAAATGGCATCCTGGTTTAGTAAATAGACCTTTGCCGAACTAATATTTTGTGATTTTGTGGTGACGTCTGGCTCACCAGATAAATCAAGCAAAGAAATGTTTTTTGTATTACGCACACGTTTTGGTTCACAAATGGTCATCAAGACCTGAGCTCCAATTGGAGTTGTAAAAGCACTTCCTCCCAAGTTGGCGACGAGATTAATCGAGTGATTGGATAGCAAATATTTTCTGAAAGCCTTTTCCTGGCTTTGTACTAACCACCCTTGAGGTAATACCACACATGCTCTTGCGGTCTCTGAGCACAAATCGATGCACCTTCTGAGCATCACAAGAGCCAAATCAGACTTCCCTTCCGGAAAGTAATTGAGAATAAAATCCTTTAGTTTTTCTGAGTACTTAAGTTGACCAAGATAAGGTACATTGGTAATCACAGTCTCGTATTTAATAGCTAAGAGTTCTGCCGCCTTTACAAGCCCAGAAGCCACGACTCCAAGCTCTGATTTCTCTTCATCATTCTCACCCGCCAACGCTTTAGTAAGCAGAGGTCCGACTTCTTCCCACTTCAGTTCAAACAGCGACCCCTTACCTAAACTCGCTTCAGGGTTAATCAAACTGCCGAGTACCGGTGCGTCCTTGAACTGCTTATAAAGCTCATCGAGGGCAAGCCGCAGATTGGTGTTGTCTCCAGCCAGTGCCAGCCATTCCTCTTTCTTGGCGCTGATCGACAAGCCGGAGCAGGCGACATTCAATTCCGGCAACACCCGGTACCCGCCAGCGCTCGGGTATTTCCACGCGGTCAGCGCCAGGGCAAAGGCGGCCAGCTCCACGCATCGCTGATCCAGTTCCAGGCCATGGATGTTTTCACGCAGCACCGCGTCCACCGCCTCCCTGACCGACAGACCGTCGCGCTCCATGCGCATCGGTACCAGCATCAAGAAGGCTGCCACCAGGAAGTGGCCGGAACCGCAGCAGGGGTCGAGCGTCTTCAAGTCGGCGAGTTGCTCCGGCCAGCCGTCAAAGGTTCCGGCTGCCGGTGTCCAGGTGCCGTCTTCCTGCTGCACAAAGCGCAGATAGTCCAGCGGCACACCGGGTATGGCCGCCTTCCGGCGCAGTTCCTCTTCGCTGCTGGCGTTTTTCAAATCCGATTCGGTGAGGCGACGTTCTGCCCACCAGGCTCCGAGGGAGTTGTCGAGCAGGAAGCTGACCATGTAGGGCTCGGTGAAGAGCTGGGTGACGGCGGGGAGTTCCCGTGCGCCGATCTTGACCTCGGAGGCGTTGACCTCGTCCTTCTTCTTGGCCTGCCAGAATTGATAAACCCAGCCAAGGCTGTCGGAGGCGGTGAAGACCGGAAGCTCCAGGTCGGCCACCAGGCGCTCTAATTTCTGCTGATGCTCGGGCGGCAAGCCCAGTTGAAAAACCGGCGAATCAAGGCGGAAGATCTGCGGCAGCATGCGGGCGGCGAACCGGGCGGCCAGCTCCCAACCATTGGCCGAGCCTTCATCGGCGGCGAGGTCTTCACACTCCTCTAGGGTGACCGCCACCGGGTCGTCCGGGTCGGGATACATCAGCAGATTGTTCTCGGCCAGGAAGCGGGCAAACAGCATGCGGTGCCAGTGCTCGTAGGCGACCTCTTCGATCAGGCGGTCCATGGTCTGGATCTTGCCGCCGTTCAGGGAATCACCTAGTTGGCGGCCGTGAACGCGCAGTTTACGGCGCAGCTCCCGGTCCTGTTCGCTCAGGTGAGAAAAGGGCGCGGCCTCACCCACACCAAGCTGTTCCAGCGCGGCACGGGCGGCGTCCTCGGCAATGTCACGTGCATCCTTGATGGTGCGTTCGAGTCGGTTTCTTAATGTTTTGTCCAGCGGCTGCATGCGTTATTTCCCCTGAAGGCTGCTTATCGAATCACTATCGGCCCGTTTTGCAGGGCGGCCTTGAGTTGTTGTTTCACGTCGTCGACCCAGGCATCGATCTCCTCGTCGGTTTTCAGGGTGCGGCGCGGCACCTGAATGAACTGAGCCTGGGGTTCACACAGTTCGGCGGCACCGCTGGCGACGTTGTCGAAGCGGGCGGGCATGGCCGCCACACGGTCGCCAAACATCGACAGAGCGCAGTTGTCCAGGGTGGTCAGCACATCGCTGGTCGACTGCACCTCCACCTTGGGCCGAGCGGACTCGTGCAGAAATTGGGCGGACATGAGCTGGTAGCGCTGCTCCGGTTCCAGTTGCTGCCAGTTACTGTCATCCGCCAGGCGCTTGAGACCCTCCGCATGACGGGAGGCATAATCGCCATCGAGCTTATTGAGCTCATCGCGCAGCAGTTGGGTCAGGTTGGCGATCAGCGGTCCGACCAGGTCGGGTTCTTCCAGAAGCTGGCGCTGCTGCTCGATGGTCTTCACCTGGGCCAGTATCACCTCGGCGTCCTGAAGCCCGGAGGCGTGGGTCATCAGGCGCTTCAATACGCTCCAGTTGGGCCAGCGTTTGGTGATGCGCTCGGCAAGGTCGGTCCAGCTATCGATGTTGCCGCCCAACTCTTCCCGCCGGTTGTAGAGGGCAAGCAGTTGCTCATTGCCCGCAGTAAGGCGGATTTCGTCGAGAGGCGTGGTGTCCGGCCGGGCCGGTTTCGGTGCCTCGCCGCCTGCCTGGTCGGCAAGCTCCACCATTTTCTGCAGGAACTGCGGTATATAGGCCAGTTCCTCGCCCTGTTTGGCCGAGAGGCCGACCTTCTGCAACAGCTTGCGGATCTGGATGCGTTGGGCGGTGGTGACGGTGGCGGATTCCACCTTGAACATCACCTTGCCGATGGTTTTGCGCTCCAGTTCCTTGGGGTCGAGGGTTTGCCCGCGCTCGTCCTGCGCCCGGATCAGCCCAGCCACCAACAGCACCTGTAGACCGCCGTCCACGGCGTCACGCGACCATCCGTAGGGTGAAGACTCGAACTGAGTGCGGATGTCCGCGCCTTTTTTGCCACCGGCGATGAAGCCGAGGATGGCTTTGCACACCGGATTTTTCGCAGGTTCGCCTTCGTCACCGACGGCCTTGAGCGCATCGGGAGCGCCTTTCTGGGCTTTTTCATAAACCTTGGACCAGCCCACGTGATCGGCGGTATGGAACTGCGGGTAGAGTCGTTGCAGCGCGTTGCCGGAGGCTTCCAGCGCCATCTCCTGCAGATTGTTGCCTAGGATTTCATTGCCGCCGCCCTGAAAGACGCGGGCTCCGGAGAAGGCTTCTTCGAGCAGTTCACGAATCTTGCCTTCGGCGGTCTGCTTGGTGGTCTCCATGGCCGCACGGGCTTCGGTGCCTTCCGGGGTATTGGGCACTCCGCGCTTATCCAACGTGGCGCTGGCGGCCTTGTAATCGATGAGGTGGTGGCGCAGGTCATCGGCCGAACGCTTGGGGATGAACACAAAGACGGTCGGGGATTGATTGCCCGCTTGCCTTGAATCGGCCCGCACCGAGTTTTCGTCAATGCTCCAGCCGTCGCGAACCCAGACGCAAATGCGCTGATCGGCATCGGCGGGAAGCTGGGCGTCGAACACTGGATAGATGTCGCGGGTAACCTTCGAGCTACCCTGGGTCAGGGAGAGCTTGCGCACCATCTCGCCAAAGCGCTTGCGGATGCGGTCGTCGCGTTCGGCCTCGATGCGGTGCGCCTCGTTGGACAAGGCGGAGCGCTGGCTCAGAAACTCATCACTCCAGGCCGCGCTTTCTTCGGTCTGGATGCGGTATTCATCACCGACCTTCATCAGCAGTTCGCATTTATCCAGCAGGCTGGGCAACTTGCTGCGTAAACTGCTGCTGCCGCGAGAAAGGTTTTCGACCAGTAGATCGGCGAGGGTATCAATGGTGGCCCGGATGCCGATTTCGTTGTTCTGGCTGCCAAGCTTGTTGATGAGGAAGACCAGGCCGCAGGCACGGGCCATGAGCTGTTCTTCTTCCGATCCCTTGTTCCAGCTCATGGTCTTTTCGTGGACCTTACGCGGCAGAATGCGTGACTGGAGCAATTTGTCGGCAGAGTCGAAGTAGAGATAGTCGGCCGGTACAACATGGCCCAAGGGCTCACTCAGGTTGGTCTGAATAACCTTGTGAACCATGCTGAGCTGGTTGCGGAGCTGGCTGTCGGTTCCGGTCTGATCCATGACCCGCAGGGTGTTTTCCCAGAAACGACGGCGCACCGGCAGAATGGGATAGTCCTGGGGGAAATGTGGAATGTCGTCTTGCCTGTGACCAATGGTCGTGCCTGCCAGATGCCGGGAGATCTCGCCCAGGTTGGTTTGCATGATCTGCTCGATGGGCGACTTAGCTTCCGGCTTCTTGGCCAGAATGACCTGACGGATGACCGCATCAACGTCGGCATCGGAGAGTTCCACGCGGATGGTGAAACGCCCTTCAAGTTTCTTCAGGTTGCTGGTGCCGGTCACGGCCGTCTGACCGGTGCCAATGAAGAGCAGTTTGCCGCCAATGTTCTTGCTACAGGCTTCCACCGCCTCTTGGACATCGATGGAGCGCTGACTGTCTTCGCCGATGTACTGCTGCACTTCGTCGAGCACCACCAATGTCAGCGGGAATTTGCCATCCTTCGTCAGGGCCTGCCGAATGGCCTTGAGCATGTCATCGCTGGAGACATCCTGAACGTAGGGGTAGAGATTGTTGAGGGTCTCGACGCAGGATGCGGGAGATGAAAAGAGCTTGGGCTTGGCCTGAACCAGGGCGTCGTGAAGCCCCTCGGCCACATAGAAGTTGTCCAGCTCTTCGTCCCAGTCGAAGCCATTCTGCTCAACATGGGAGCGGACCTGGTCATAGATGCCTTCGTGCTTGAGCCACATGACGAAGCGGGCAACTGGATACTGCTCAGGCAATCCAGCGGATTTGAAGAGGATGCGCAGGAGTGCCAGTCGGACACTGCCGCTCGCACCGGCTCCCAGTGTGCCGGATGCGGCGTGCAGGCCCCCATGGCGTTTCGCCTGGGTGCTCAGCTCTTTGAAATTATCAGTGATGCCCTGCGGCAGGTTGGCAATTCCGCGAGCCGTGGCTCCATCCTCGAAGACCGTGTCGACCCAAAGCGCACGGAGCATTTTGACGAGGTGCGATTTACCTGATCCGTAAAAACCACTGACCCAGACAGCGGGTTGCTGTGCCTGGTCGATGTTTTTGAGGTAGGTCTCGAGGATATGTGACATCCCCTTTTCGTATTGGCCGTCACAGACGAAGGTCTCCAGCTCGTAACGGAGTACCGCCAGGGCCTGACTGGTTTTCTCGTCGTTGACGCTTGCCACACCCTCGTTGACCAGTTTCCGGGTGGCCGGATCTTTTTGGTAAATATCGCGATTATTCATCATCAACCCCTCGTTCAATATTCCTTGTCCGCAGTGATCGGTACGGCGAGATAGTTCCACCCGTCATAGCCATCCAGCAGCCTGTAGTTGTTGTTTTCATAGCTGCCCGGGAAAAAGACCAGCAGCCGTCCCTTGACCATCGGGGCCAACTTGTCGACGACCTCTTTCACTTTTAGAAATCCGAAAAGCGAACCGACGCCTTTAATTGCCACGACGGAATCGGGTCCGATCTCGTTCTTTTGGAGGAAGGTCTCGAATTCATCGGTGATGAATGCGAGGTATTTCGGCAGTAGCGTGGAGAGCAGATGCGGCTTCTGAAAGTAGCTCTTGGCGTACCTTTGCGAGGCGAGCCAAATGGCAAAAGTATCCGTCAGGTCGAACATGGCCCATTCGTGGCCTGCCTGTCGCGTGACGATTTCAAATTCATCGACCTTGGCCCGCAGCCAGCGCTCCTCCGTTTCGTTGTAGACACAGAAGATCACGCGCTGTGCGGCAGCGGCATCATCGCGCCACGGCACGGAGATGTATTTGCTGTAGGACTGTATCAGCCGCTTAACTCTGCTCACGAAGCCACTCCATTTCTTCTTGATTGATCAGGTTCGGAAACAGAACCTCGATGACGTCACCCACGCGTTTGAACACGATCCAACCTTTGCGAGAGGCCTCTTCGGCAAGTTCAATGGCTTTGTCGAATGTGCAATCGAGCAACTTGGTGTATTCGGTTTGGAAAAGCGACTGTCCCCGCACGCCAGTGAGATAGCCAAGAAGCAAAGCGTAGGAGACGCTCCCGGCGGTAGGGTTGGCGCGGGAGCGCACTTTCCGGGCGCGTCCATAGAGATGGCCGGATTTGGTCCATGTCGAATTGATATTTTGCGCTGTTGATTTCAGCGTCGCCTTGCTGAAGCGGCCTGGCTCCTGGGAGTCAATAAATTCCTCAAGGGACTCTCGGGTAATCGTTGCGCCTTCCGGAAATTTCAGAATGAACGGTGCAGTAGACCGGAAAATGGAGTCTCGAGCGTAAGTGCAGAGCAGCGCCAGCAATGGCTGTCCATCGATGTCGCGATTCCAAAAGTAGAGAAGAGCCCGGAAAAGGACGTTGGTGCGATCAAGTGAGTAAAGATCAACGAGATGTCGATATGTGAGCGTGCGGGTCTTGCCAGAGCGCTTGCCCAGACAGTTCTCATCATCTATCGCCTGGAGGTAATCGCTCTTGTCAGCCTCGGGCCGGTCGACATAGGTCAATAAGGCCCCCAGCTCCTCAAGCATCATGGTACGAGAAGTATGAGCGCCTCCGCGTTCGAAGCTGAACCCGAACCGGGATAATTGTTTATTCTTTTCAGTCATGCTCACCGCTGGTCTCACTTGCTCCGCCTTTGCGAACCCACTCGTCGATTTCGTCTTTCTTGAATTTCCAGAGACGACCGATTTTGTGGGCAGGCATGGCTTTTTCGCTGATCCACTTGTAGACCGTATCTCGCTTTATGCCGAGATAGGCCCCAATCTCATCTACGGATAGCCATCTGTCTTCCATCGTCTTAACTCCGGGTGCTCGCCGCCATCTCAAACGGTGACAAAGCCAAATGTTTAAGGTTTGGGTGGTCTATACCCGTTCTCGTCCGGTTTGGTCGGACTAAAACAGAATAAAACTACGTGGCGGGCGAGAAAATGTCAAGGCAATGTTTGCCTTTTTAACCTAGTTTATCCGAATGAAGTACCTGTCCAGATCCATTCGGTTCGCTTGCCGGATAGGCTTGGACGCATCGGCGACCCGTCGTAAATCCAGGCGGCACAGGGGTTTCTGTTCACCAACACCGCCACCATCACCCGCTGGTACATGCTGTGCCCGCCGGGCCGGAAGCCTTCCAGCCGGTCGATGGGCGGCAGGTCGCGTTGCGGGTCGGTGAAGGTCACCAGTTCTCCATGGATCAGATCCCAGTCGCCGGTCGGGCGTCCGAAGCGCGGCGTGCCGATCTTCTGTTGTATGCGGGCGTCGGTCAGTAGATCGGCGCTGCCCCGGGCCAGGATCAAACCTTCCGGCACTTCCAGGGCCGGAAACCCGGCGTGGAGATGGTAGAGCCTGCCCCAGACCACGGCCGGTTCGATGCTGCGAGCCTGGGCGCAGAAGCGTTGATGGTTCCAGTAGCCCCGTTTCAGGGTGCCGTAGACGAAGAGCCGGAGGATGGTCTCGGGTCTGTTTTCCGGGTTTGTGTTCAGCTTCACGGTGTCTCCAATGTTCATGCATTCACTCCTTCGGGCAGTGTCCCTTTGCGCTCCTGGGGGATGAAGCGGAATTCGCTGTTTTCGATGGCCCGCACATCCTCGTGACGGATGGTGAGCATGGTCATGGGCGTTACTTCCAACTCGCGCCAGCCCTTCCCGTTGTCCACGGCAAAGTCGATGAAGGCGTCGTCCGAGGCGTAGAGCACCACCCGGTGCTGGCGGTGGATGCGCAGGCAGAGCGGCTTGTTGCCCTTGAGCACGGTGATGGTGCCGGGGTCGAGCTTTGATGCCAGCACGGCGCTCATCTGACCGCGACAGAGAGCGAGCGCCTTCTTCAGACCATCCTGGTCGATGGGGCCTTCGGGCGCGAAACGGTCGGCCAGGCGGAAGATCAGCTCGCTGTCCACTTCGGCGTAGCGCGGCAGCCCGAGACGGCGGAACAGATGATCGGCGTTGTAGATGGTGCCGTTGTGAGTGCCGATGACGATACCGGCCCGGATTGGATGGTTGTTGCGGTTGTTAAACTCGTTACCCCGGGTGCGCCAGCGGGTGTGACCCATGAGAATGGTGGTCTCGTTGTCGACCTGTCCGAGCAGCTCCTGGAACGGTTTTTCGTACACCAGCTCGTGCGCCCGCATCGGCCGCTTGAAGATGCGGTGGTTGCCGTCGGTCTTGAGCCAGGCCAGACCGGAGGCGTGCGGGCCGCGCTCCTCGCTGTGCAGCAGCATGCGGATGAAGACCTCGCGCAGGTAATCCCGCTCGTCGGGCCGTCTGCGCTTGCGGCCGAAGATGATGCCTACTTGTCCGCACATGGAGCCGGGTCCTCCTTGCCGCCGAAGTTCTTGCCGAGCGGTCTCGCCCCTTCGAGGACGAAGGCCGCGTATTCGCGCCGGTGGTCCGCCAGCCACTCGGCCACCTCCGGGTAGCCCATCTCGGCGGTCAGCCGGGTCACCTCCGGGTGGTCGAGCATGTTGGTGCGCCCGGAGAGCCGTACCGTCTCCAGGGCTTCGAGGAAGCGTTCCGGCCAGGGATCGCTGGCCTTGTCGTCGGGCAGAAACTCGATCAGGCCGTGCCGGGCCAGGCGGGTGAGAAACTCGGCGGCCGCAGCGGCGGCGTCCTCCGGCAATGGCTGGGTCGGCCCGCCTTCGATGCCGGAGAGCACCTCGGTCATGTAGTCCCGGGGCGCTCGGCTGGCGGTAAACGGCGTCTGGCCGCGCATCAGCTCGACCACCTCAAGGCAGTCGGCGGCTTGCAGGGTTTCTCCGCTGCCGGAGATCGGTTCGCCGTCCAGCGTGGTGGAGCGGATCAGGATCTTCATGGGGCACCTCCTTAAACAGTGAGGCCGGGAACTTGCCCGGCCTCGTTGGTGAGAGTGGTGGTTTCGTCCGGAAGGACGTCTTCCGGTTTGGGCCGTCCGTTCTTAAAGGCGGCATCGCCGGGCATGTTGGCCATCAGATGCTTGCGGGCGGTCTTGAACTCGTCGCCGATCAGGCCGAGGTGGAGCAGGAAGACCCGGAAGTCGTACTTGGCGCTCTGGGGATCGAAGTCCCGCTTGCGGCTG
>JAHDND010000204.1 GCA_018435665.1 Candidatus Thiosymbion sp.
ACCTCATCACCATCAGCTATCTGGTCGCGGGTCAGCTCACCCATCTGCCGGTCTCACCCTTCAAGCTCAAAGGGACCTCGGCGGTCGCCACTGGCGTCCAGGGAGTCTGACCCCTTGCCCACACTAAACGTAAGAGAGCCTATTGTCCTGGCCAACGGAAATGAAAAATAACTTCGGGATATCCTGATATGCAAAAACCGCATAAAAAAACAGCCCGCCAGGAATGGCGGGCTGGAGGCAACAAAGGGAGGAAAAGGGATCAAATTTGATTGGTGACCGTGTAGGTGACGAGCAGGCTGTCACCCGACAGGCCCTGGGCGGTCGCGCCGGCCCGCAGGGTGTAGGTGATGGCCTTGTCGGTGGCCGCGACGTTGTCGATGTTCGTCACCAGGTCCGTGGCCTGGCGCGACAAGGCCCGCTTGGTCGAGGTCGCGTTGGCATCCGGGGGGGCCAGTTCGACCTCCAGCAGGACGCCCGCCGGCAGGTCCCTATCGATCGAGGCCGTGATCTTTTTCGAGTTCTCACCGGCGTTGGAGGCGATGGAGTAGCGGGTGCTGGCCTCGGTCACCGGAATCGGCTCGGCACCGGGGGTGGCCGCCACCACCACCATGGGCGCCGGGTCACCGGAGACGGAGATCCGGGTCGCCTCCTGGACCGAATAAGTGATCCTTTGCGTCGCGGTATTGCCCGCCCCGACCGACAGAGAACAGGACAGGCCCATGACCAGACCCAGCAAGCGAATCGCGTCGGCGGTGAGGATCTTCATGGCGGGCATCTCGTTGCTAGGCAGTGAAAACCGGTGGCGGAACGGGGGTTGCGGATAAAGCGAGTACCTTGGCGCCGAAAGCGTCGGCGTGGCTTCCTGTTCAGGGACAACATCCTGGGGAGAGGTTGATACGCCTAGCCTGGGACCGTAACGAGAAGCGTAATGGTCAGGTGATCACCATGTATGGATTCTAGCTTTTTATGCTGGATCGGCATAGAACTATGCAAAAATCGCATAATACTAGCCGTGTTGGCCCCCGGCACAGGCTCCTCACTAACCCTGTACGCCGGGACCCTGAGTGAGCCGGGTCAAGGCCTCGTCGAAGCGCAGGGCATGGATGGCCTCCTCCAGTGCCCGCGCATCCCCCTCGCCGAGGTTCAAGGCAAGGGCAGGCTGCAATTCCAGAAAAAGGTCCAGGGCGGCGAAGTCATTTCGGGCCAGGGCGTCCAGTAACTGGCTGAGCAGGCTCTGATCCAGAACCACCTCGACCGGCGGCGCCCGGTCCTCTACCTCCCGCACCGGCAACCAAGGGGCGATATGCGCGAGCAGGGGCGCAAGCTGGGCGTCGAGGGCCGCGAGGTGGGGCTCCCAAGCCCGCCCGGTGGCGAGGATGGCCGACTCCAACGCCGAGGCCGGGGAAATCAGGTCCATGGCGCCGATGTTGCCCGCCAGCCCGCGCAGCGAATGCAGACGCCGGGCCGCTTCGTGGCCCTTTCCGGCTTCCAGGTCGGCACGCGTGTCCGCGACGATGGCGCCAAAATCCCGGTCAAAGTCGCGCAGGAGGGCCAGAAAGAAAGACCGGTCGTTGCCGAGCAGAATTGCGGCGCGCTTGGTGTCGAGGCCGTCGATGGCGGGAAAGTCCGATGGCAGCCCGGGCTCCGACGACCTGGGCGGCCCTGGCCTTTCTGAGCTAGGCGATCCTGGACCGCTAGCCGGCTGAGTGGCGCGGGCGGATGCCGGGGACGATTCCCTTGGAAGCCACTGATTGAGCACCGCAACCAGATCCTCCAGGTCCACTGGCTTGGGGACGAAGTCGTTGACCCCGGCATCCAGGGCTGCCTGCTGCTGTTCCGCCAGCACCCCGGCGGAAAAGGCGATCACGGGCAGTCCGGTCAGGCCGAGCTGGTGGCGAATGGCCTGAGTGGCTGCGAGTCCATCCATGATGGGCATCTGGATATCCATCAGGACCGCATCGAAGTCGTCCGGCGCCTGACGCAGGACATCCAAGGCCTGGGCGCCATCGATGGCCAGGGTCGCGCGGGCCCCCTCCCGCCCCAGGGCACGCTCCACCACTTCGCGGTTCCAATGGTGATCATCCACCACCAGCAGATGCCGGCCCGCGAGGCGCGGCCCGATATCCCGCGGCGCCCGGGGCGGCTGATCCCCCTCCCGCCCCGCGTCCGGAAGGGCGCGATCGAAGGGCAAATCAATGTGGAAGGTGCTGCCCTGGCCGAAATGGCTCTCGGCGGAAATCTCGCCAGCCATGAGTTGTGCCAGGCGCCGGGAGATGGACAACCCCAGCCCGGTGCCGCCAAAACGCCGGCTGATACCGGCCTCGGCCTGGGTGAAAGGAGCGAAGAGCCGGTTGAGGGCCTCGGGCTTGATGCCGATGCCCGTGTCGCGCACCGTGAACCGCAGGCGAACGCGGGTATCGTCCGCCGCCAAGGGCCACACCCGCAAGGTAACGCCCCCCGTCTCCGTGAACTTGATGGCGTTGCCGATGAGATTGATCAGGACCTGCTCCAGGCGCAAGGCATCGCCCACCAGGTGATCGAGCCCGGCGGGAGCAGGCTCCACCTGAAGATCCAACCCCTTGGCCCGGGCGGTCTGGCCCAGGGTTCGCCCCAGTCGGCTTAGCAGGCTACCGAGCCAGAAAGGGTGGGGCTCGAGACGCATCTGGCCCGCCTCGATTTGAGAAAAATCGAGGATGTCGTTGAGGATGGCCAGGAGGGAATGCCCGGCGTCCTGAATCAGCCCCACCATCTCATGCTGGTTGTCAGTCAGGGGTTCCCGATACAGCACCTGGGCCAAACCCAGCACGGCGTTCATGGGCGTGCGGATCTCATGGCTCATGTTGGCCAGGAATTCACTCTTGGCGCGATTGGCGCCCTCGGCGGCGGCCATGGCGTCGATCATGGCCTGCTCCCCCGCCTTGCGCTGGGTGATGTCATAGCTGACCCCGGTCATGCGCAGCGGCTGGCCGCCCGCGTCACGCTCGACGCTGGCCGTGGCCACCAGGTAACGCGCCGCGCCGTCCGGCCAGATCACCCGGTATTCGATATTCAGGTCCTTCTCCCCGGCCAGGGCCTGGCGGACTTCCCCCTCGCACCGCTCCCGGTCCTCGGGGTGGAGG
>JAHDND010000125.1 GCA_018435665.1 Candidatus Thiosymbion sp.
CCAATCACAGTCCGGGCATCACGAACTACTTTGACCCGGTCCTGGGGGATTTTCGGGCGATGAGCTGCGCCGACGCCAAGGGCTTGCTGGCACCGCGGCTGGATGAGTATTTCAAGGACGAGAAGGAGGGCAAATTCAGTCAAGTGGTCTGCGCCAATATGGGGACCCCGCCGGAGTACAGCGGGGCGGACATCGCCTGTGGCGATGGCGCGGTCGCGGAGGCCTTCGGTCGCTTGCTGCCGGAATTGAGCGCCTCGGGGGTCACGGCGGCGGCCTTCATGAAGGATCTGATGCTCAGTAAGCAGGTGCAGGCCACCATCGGCTGTGGCGCCCCGGTCAATGAGGACGATTTCCGCCTGTGCCTGACGACGATGACTGACGCCATGGAGCAATCGCGGGTGCAGAACGCCGCCGCCGCCTCCGGCTTTCAGAAGATCATGATCCCGGCGATGAACATGTTCCTGTTCCTGTTCTATGCCATCAGCCCGCTGATCGCCGTGGTGATCGCCGCCAGCGGCATGATGGGGCTGTCGATCGCCGGCAAGTACCTGTTGTTTGGCGTCTGGTCGCATTCCTGGCTGCCGGTGGCGGTGGTTATCGACTACTTCATGGAGGCCTCGGTGAAGCAGGAACTGCATAACTATTCCCTGGCCTACCTGAACGGCAATTTCGACGGCGCGCGCTTCTACGACATCATCGCCGATCACATCAGCGTGGCTTCGGATCTCCTGGCCGCGACGCCGCTGGTGACGCTGGCGATCATTACCGGGTCGATGTTTTCCATGACCAGTGTCGCCAACCGCATGGGCGCCCGCGATCACGTCGATGAGACCAAGCTGGCGCCGTCGACCCTCAAGCAGGATGCGCTGACGACCAATAGCTACGACAAGCAATCCTATGGCGGCGTGGGCACGCAGGCGGTGACGCAGCGCGGCGGCCAGGTGGCGATTTTGTCGGACCAGGCCACGGAGCAGTCGCACAAACTCGACGCCAGCATGGTGCGCACCGCGGGCCAGGCGTTCGCCCAGCAGCAATCGGCGAATTTCCAGCGCGCGGCGGAAGAGGCCCGGGAAAAGGGCGCCCAGGATCTGGGCCAGGCGCTGTCCCGTTGGGGGAACAGCACGTCCTCCAGCACGGAAACCAGTGCCGCGTACCAGCAACTGAAAAGCACGGGCCTGGACTTTAACCGTCGCTATGGCACGGACGAGGAGATGTCGGATACCGCCGCGGCGGTGCTGGGGGCGACCCTTACCGTGAGTGGCAGTCTGAATCTACCGAAGGCGCTGAGTATGGCGGGCACGCTGGCGGCGAAGGCGGGTTTGAGCGCCGAAGATAGCAATAAGCTCACGTCGACGTTAAAGAAGGGCTTTACCACGGCCGAGAACAGCGGGGTCGACCTCAAAAATGGCGCCGATGCCAGATTGTCCGAGTCGATCAGGGAGAGTAAAGGCGCGATTCACGAACTGAGTGGCAGCGCCGCCAAATCCTTCACGGAGGGCGACAAGCTAATGGATAAGGCGGCCACGACCCGCGCTGAAACCGATCAGTGGACCCGGGATGTGGGCACGCAGGGCCGGCTGGCCAACGGCCAGTCCGCGCGCATCGCGCCCATGCTGCAAAACGCCATGCTCACCGACGGCAGCCTGGCGGGACGGATGGTGGACGGCATCTCCTCCGCGGTGGGGGGGATGGTGAGCAAGGCGAACGCCGCCGGGGCGGACGGCGCGGCCCTCGGGACCGCGTTCAATAACCGCGTGCAAGCCCACGACGACTTTCTGCGCAAGAACGGGCAGTTTCAGGATCCCCAGCAACGCAAGGCGCTGGCGATGCTGGAGGCCCTGGCGTCGGTGGCCAGCGGCGGGGTGGCGGATAAAAACAATGAGCCCGAATTCGCCAATGCCGCCCCGGGGCAGGTGCTGAAAGAATTTGCGCCGCAACTCAACCTGGGGGCCGGGTCGGGCAACGCGGGCCTGGGTGAGCAGGTGCGGGGGCGCATCGGGCAAGCCGAGGGCCAGGTGCCCGACAGCTCCTTTGGCGCCGGCGTGCGCGCGCGGGTCGGGCAGGGCGAGCAGGAGGTGGCGCGGCGCCGCGACGCGGTCAACCGCCCGACGCAAGGGGCCGTTGGGGCCGCATCCGAGGAGTACAGGGGGCGGGTGGATGAGGACTTCCTTGAGAACTCTCGTCGAAACGACGGGAACCCCGTCGCCACCCGGGCGCGAGAGGAGACGGCTAACGGCCAGGCCTTCCTGAATGAATCGGGCGGGCAAGCCCTGGAAGTCGCGGGCAAGGTGACAGGCGCGGCCGGGATGGCTGTCAACGCCGCGGTTGAGACACCAGGGAGCGTCTTGGATGGCGCCAGGAACATCGGCGCGAAGGCGATGGCGCTTACCAGCGAATGGTGGGGGGAGACCGCGTATAACAACTCGCCGGAGATCCAGGCCCAGCTGTCGACGGCGGCGGGCGCGTATTTCGCGACGAGTTACGCGAACCAACTGGAGCGTCGCGCCGGCCGGGAGGGCAAGACCGCGGAGGAAATGCAAGCGGCCGCCCAGGGGTTGTCCCCGCAGGAGACCGCATTAGCCGACCGGCTCGCCGGTGAGGCGATGCGGCGCTACG
>JAHDND010000153.1 GCA_018435665.1 Candidatus Thiosymbion sp.
ACCCTGCATCAGCCCGAGACCTGGACCCTTAATTCCCGCCGTGAGGAAGCGGGGCAACTCCACCTCACCTGGGATGCTGGCCGCGGCCAGGACGTCAACTGGTCGGTGCCCATGACCGCCGCTGATCCTCGGGTTCGGGACCACTGGTATCCCTACCTCATCTGCCTGTCCCGGCCCCAGGGCCCCGGCCGCCTGGTCCACATGGCGGACCTTCAACCTGGTGAGCAGGCCCAGGTCCGCCCCATGACCTTTGACTACACGGTGCTGGAGGGCAGCGCCCGCCGCTACCAGCTCCGCTACAACCCGGAGGGGCGGCGGCCCCACTATATCCTCGGCGCGCCGGGGCGGCGGCCCTACCTGCTCGACCAGATGGCGGCCCTTTTCGACCTGGCCCCCGCTACCGGCTGGACCGCCAGTCAATCCAAGGCCATCGTCGGCCAGCTCATCGACGCCTATGGGCAATGGGTACGCGATATGCCGGCGACCCTACGCAACTCGGGTCTGGAGGCCTGGCAGGGTCATGCCGCGCGACTGCTTGCCCACCAGCTTCCCGGATCGGGGCACCAGGCAACCCGTGACGCCCTGCTCGCCGGCCTGAAGCAGGGACTCTTGTTCGATACCTTCGACTGGAACGAATTCGTGGAAAAAAACGCTAGCCGCCAGATGGATGGCGCCCTGGCGGCAAACACCGGAGCACGATCATGAAAGAGCGGACCCTCTACCTCTATGCCTTGGACCCCACCCATATCGGCGCCGGCGGTTACCGCTTGGGCCGGGTGGACAAGACCATCCTGCGCGATGCCGGCACGGGCCTGCCCAAGATCCCCGGTACCTCCCTCAGCGGCGTGGTGCGGACGGCAGCCATCTACTCCCTAACCGATCAGCGGGAGCGACAGCAGGCCATCGACTATGCCCGCTGGACCCTGGACAACCCCAACCAGCCCGGCTCCAGGCGGCCGCATCAGGGCGAAAATGATCCCGTCGCCCGCTATCTGGGCTTCGCCGAAGGCGAACTTGGCTCATCCCGCATCGGCATGGTCGCCTTCCGTGATGCCCACATCCTTGCCTACCCCGTCCCCACCCTCTTCGGGCCGCGCTGGATCAGCACCACCCCCATCCTGGCCGCGGCGGGTTGCCAGGACCCCCCCGAACCCCAGGACATCAGCCAGGTCATCCCCCAGGTCCCGCGGGCGGGCGCCGGCCAGGGCCCAGGGCGCATCAATCTTGGCTCCTACTTCCTGCACGAGACGGCGGCTCAGGACATTCCCTTCCCCGCCGACCTCGAGGGGCAGCCGGGGATGGACTATCTCAAGAGCCGTCTGGTGGTGGTGCATTCCGACCTCTTCCCCAGCCTGGTGGACGCCAACCTGGAGACGCGCACCTCGGTCAACATCGATTTCGCCACCGGTGCCGCCGCCGAAGGCCTCTTGTTCACCTACGAGGCCACCCCGCGCGGCACCCTCTTCCTGGGTCAGATCGAACTCGATGACGACCGTTTCCCCACCCTCGCCGCCAAGGCGGATGATTTATTGCGGCGTGCCCTGGGCCTGGCTTGCTGCTGGGGGCTGGGGGGCATGACCACCCGCGGCTTTGGCCGGATGCGCCACCTCCTGACGGGAGACCACTGATGCCCATGCTGAATCTCGAACCGCTGGCCGCCACCTCAGCCATGGCCCTGGTGCGGGCCGCCCCGGGGGCGGAAAACCTCATCCGGCGCGCCCTGCATATCCTTGCCGAACAAGGCTGTTTTGCCTTGGGGCTCTTTCTTGCCAGCCGGGGACGTCACGCCGATATCCAGGCCGCACGGGGTCTGCACAGGGCCCTGCATGAGCTGCTGAGCCAAGCCGATCTAGTCACCCCCAACTTGGAAGCTCCACCGTTGAACCCCGGTTATTACCGGGACCTGGTCACCAGCCGGCAGGATGAGTCGGATGAAGCGGCCCTGTACCGCCTGCTGCTCACCCGCCACCTCCTGGATCGCACCCTCACCTACGCCGTCTTTTACGCCAAGAGCCACTGAGCGGGGGCCAGCCAGCCATGAACTTCGTGCGGATCGAACTGCGCCTGCTTGAAGGGGTGCATATCGGCGCCGGGCGCGCCGGCATGGTCTCCCGCGCTCAGGGCTTTGTCCCCGGTCATGTGGTGGCCTACGCCATCGCCGCCGTCCTCGGCCGCTGCCAGGGGGGCAAGCCTGAGGATTATGATCAAGCGATTAAGGCGGTGCGCCACCAGTGCCGCTGCGGTCCCCTCTTCATTCAGGCGGATGAACCGGAAGACTCGGGCCAGACCATCAGCTTGCTGCCGCGCCGCGACCGCGCGCGCATCGAGCGCGACTATCTCATCGGCGTCAATCACACCGCCCTGGATGGCAGCGTCCGTCGCCACCTGGACGGTGGCCTCTTCGAGGTCGAGGCCATCGCTCCCTGCCGCCAGCACCAGGCTCGTCAGCCCACCCTTCTGGCCGGCGGTCTCTGGCTGGAAGAGGGGGGGCTGGTCCTGGGTGAAGATCTGAAAAAGCTGTTGGCGCACCTCGTCCTGGGTGGGGAACGCAACGCCGGCCTGGGCCGGGTCGCACTGCACACTTGGGACCAGGATGCCAGGGCCTATGCCGGCCTGGGCCAAATACAGGGCGAGGGCTTGCTCCTGGAGACTGGCCAGATCCTCCCCGGCCCCGCCCTGGAGGGGGTGACGGGCACTGGCTGGCAGCCCTGGTTTGGCCGCCTCCATGACAATCGCCAGGGCGCCGGGCGCCGCTTCAGCGACCCCGTAATG
>JAHDND010000052.1 GCA_018435665.1 Candidatus Thiosymbion sp.
CCAGGAGCCCCGGCGCATGTGGAAGCGCTATCTCGTCGGCAACAGCCGGTTCGTCGCGTTGGTCGCTCGCGCTTGGTGGAGCCAGCGATGAGGTTCGCCGTCGTCGCCGGCGCCCGGCCCAACTTCATGAAGGTCGCCCCCATCATCCGCGCCCTGGAGGCACGGGCGGCGGCGGGCAGACCCTTGCGCTACCGTTTGGTGCATACCGGCCAGCACTATGACCCCCGGTTGTCGGGGGCCTTTTTCGAGCAACTGGGCATTCCCGCGCCGGATGTGAACCTGGAGGTGGGCTCCGGCACCCAGGCGGAGCAGACGGCGGCGATCATGACCCGCTATGAACGCCTGCTGCTGGACGCCCCCGCCCGGCTGTGCCTGGTGGTGGGGGACGTGACCTCGACCATGGCCTGTGCCATCGCCGCCCAAAAGCTGGGCGTGCCGGTGGCCCATGTCGAGGGCGGCATCCGCTCCGGCGACTGGACCATGCCGGAGGAGATCAACCGGATGGTCACCGACAGCATCACCAACTGGTTCTTCACCACCAGCGAGTTTGCCAACGCCAACCTGCGCCGGGCCGGGGTGGGTGAGGAGCGGATCTTCTTTGTCGGCAACACCATGATCGACACCCTGCTGGCCCATGTCGACCGGCTGCGGCCGCCGGCCTGCTGGGACGCGCTGGGCCTGCGGCCCGGGGAATACTTCGTGGTCACCCTGCACCGCCCGGCCAATGTGGATGCGGGCGCCGACCTGGCGCGCCTGCTGGCGGCCATCGGCGCCGGGACCCGGGGGCTGCCGGTGGTGTTTCCGGTCCATCCGCGGACGGCGAAGACGCTAGAGGCGCTGGGAAATGGCGGAGCGGACACGATTGGCCCCCGCGGCGGCGAGGGAAACCGGGGGTCTGTCCCCGCAGCAACCCTGCCGGCCCATCTGCATCTGATCGAGCCCCAGCCCTACTTGGAATTTAACTGGCTGGTGAAGCACGCCAAGGCGGTGATCACCGACTCCGGGGGCATCACCGAGGAAACCACGGTCCTGGGCGTGCCCTGCCTGACCCTGCGCGACACCACCGAGCGGCCGGAGACGGTGACGATCGGCACCAATGCCCTGATCGGCACCGATCCCGCCAAGCTGGGGCCGGCCCTGGAGCGGCTCTTTGCCGGAGGGTGGCAACGGGGCGGCATCCCGCCTTTGTGGGATGGTCGCACCGGGGAGCGGATCGTCGCCGCACTGGAGCGGTTACTTCAGGACGCCTAGGGCGCTTCGGCGCGAGGGATTCCCCATGCACATCCTCTTTCCCAGCGATAACTTCCCCCCCGAGGTCAACGCTCCGGCCTCGCGCACCTTCGAGCATTGCCGGGAGTGGGTGCGGGCGGGTCATGCGGTGACGGTGATCACCACGGCGCCTAATTTCCCCAAGGGGGTGGTATTTCCCGGCTACCGCAACCGGCTGTGGCAGTGGGAGGAGCTGGAGGGCATCCGGGTGCTGCGGGTGCTGACCTACATCACCGCCAACGCGGGCGTGGCCAAGCGCACCCTGGATTATCTGTCCTTTATGGTCAGCGGCTTTGTGGCCGGGCTGGTGGTGCGACGGCCGGATGTGATCGTCGGCACCTCCCCGCAGTTTTTCACCAATTGCGCGGCCTGGATGCTGGCGGTGTTCCGCTGGCGGCCCTTTGTCTTCGAGCTGCGCGACCTGTGGCCGGAGTCGATCAAGACCGTGGGGGCGATGCAAGAATCCGCCGCCCTGCGAGCGATGGAGCGGCTGGAGCTGTTCCTGTATCGCCGGGCCAAGGCGGTCGTGGCGGTGACGGAATCGTTCAAGCGCAACCTGATTGGGCGGGGCATCGACGGGGACAAGATTCAGGTGGTGACCAATGGCGTCGACCTGGGCCGCTTCCGGCCCCAGCCGGCCGACCTGGCGTTGCGGGATGAATTGGGCATCCCCCGGGAGGCCTTCGTCGCCGGCTACATCGGCACCCACGGCATGGCCCATGCCCTGGAGACGGTGCTGGAGGCGGCGCGGTTGCTGCAAATTGGTGACGCGGGGACTTCCTCCCCCGGCGTGCCCATCCATTTCATCCTCCTAGGCGACGGCGCCCGCAAGCAGGCCCTTCAGGCCCAAGCCAGCGCCATGGGGCTGACCCAGGTGCATTTCCTCGACACGGTGCCGAAGGCGGAGGTACCGCGCTACTGGTCTTTGCTGGACGTGGCCATCATCCACCTACGCAAGGCGGATAACTTTACCCAGGTGATCCCGTCCAAGCTGTTCGAGTGCATGGGCATGGGCATCCCGGTGCTGCATGGCGTGGCCGGGGAGTCGGCGGGGATCGTGGAGCGCGAGGCGGTCGGCCTGGTGTTCGAGCCGGAGAATGCCGTGGCCCTGGCAGAGGGCGTGCGGCGCCTGGCTCAGGATGCTGTTCTCTACCAGCGTCTGCGGGACAACTGCCTGGCCGCGGCGCCGCGCTATGACCGGGCGGCCCTGGCAAAGCAGATGCTGGGGGTGTTGGAAGCGGTGGCGGCTAAGGCGTGAGCGTGATCTTTGCCTGATCATTGCCTTGAGAGTGCTGCGCGTCATAACTCGTTATTGGCACACCTTGCGCTATCTGCGTCCGGTGCAGGTCTACGGCCGGCTGTGGTTCCGGCTCTATCGGCCACGCCCGGATGTACGGCCGGCCCCTGCGGCGCGGCCGGTCGATGGTTCCTGGGTAGCCCCTGTTGCCCGGCCGGTGTCGCTGTTAGGGCCGACCCGGTTGCGTTTTCTCAATGCAGCCCATGACCTGGCGCCAGGCCCAGAGGCGTGGAATGATCCGGCGCGGGATAAGCTGTGGCTGTACAACCTGCATTATTTTGATGACCTGAATGCGGGGGATGCTCACGATGCCGACCCCCTCGCCCCGCTCACGGTCGGTCTTGCCCCCTCCCCCCTGGCGGGGGAGGGCCGGGGAGAGGGGGAACTGTCCGGAAGGGATCAGCGGCATCCATGGCACCTGGCCTTGCTCCAGCGTTGGGTGGCCGAGAATCCTCCCGGTCAGGGTAACGGGTGGGAGCCCTATCCGACCTCACTGCGGATCGTCAATTGGATCAAGTGGGCGCTGGCGCCGTCGGGGCCGCGTGCTTTACCCCCTGACTTCCTGCACAGCCTGGCCGTCCAGGCACGCTGGTTGCGCCGGCGGTTGGAATATCACCTGCTGGGCAATCATCTGTTCGCCAATGCCAAGGCCCTGATCTTTGCCGGGGCCTATTTTGGTGGGCCGGAGGGGGCAGCGGGCGCCGTGGCGCGGGAGCCGGCGCATTGGCTGGCGCTGGGCCAGCGGTTGCTGCGGCGGGAGTTGGCGGAGCAGATCCTGCCGGACGGCGGGCACTTTGAACGCAGTCCGATGTATCACGCCATTCTCCTGGAGGATGTGCTGGACCTGATCAACCTGGCTGGGGCCTATCCGGGGACGCTGGATCCGGGGCTGGTGACGTTATGCCGGGGGCGGGCGACGGCGATGTTGGCCTGGCTGGCGGTCATGTCCCATCCGGATGGGGACATCGGGTTTTTCAATGACGCCGCGCTGGGCATCGCGCCACGGCTGGCGGAGTTGGACGCCTATGGCCGGCGCTTGGGGTTGGGTGTGGGTCGTCCCAGCGGGGATGACTGCATCCAGGCGAGGGACAGTCGGCCGGGTACCGAGCGGGCGCCGATCTGGCTGCGCGACTCCGGCTATGTCCGGCTGGCGGCCGGGCCGGCGGTGGCGCTGCTGGACGTGGCCCCGATCGGTCCGGACTATCTGCCGGGCCATGCCCATGCCGATACCCTGTCGTTCGAGCTGTCGCTGTTCGGTCAGCGGGTGATCGTCAACGGCGGGACTTCGCGCTATGGCACCGGTCCGGAACGCCTGGCGGAACGGGGCACGGCGGCGCACAGCACGGTGCAGCTTGACGGGGCTGATTCCAGCGAAGTGTGGGGCGGCTTTCGCGTTGCCCGGCGGGCACGGCCGTTCGCGGTCCAGGTGCGGCGGGGCGATCCGGTCGAAGACGGCGTTGCGGGCGGCACGGCCCACCATGCGGTCCAGAAGGTCACTGCGGCCCATGATGGCTATCGCCGCCTGCCGGGGCGACCGGTCCACCGTCGCGAATGGCGGCTGGCGCCTGACCATTTCTCGGACGTGGATACCATCGAAGGCGGCTATGGCGTGGCGGTGGCGCGGTTTCACCTTCATCCCGCCATTGGCATCGGGGGCCTTGAGATCGGCGATCCGGTTGATCCGTTTGGGCCACATGACCCGCATGACCCGCATGACCCGCATGACCCGCATGACCCGCATGACCCCCTGCCGATGCCCCCGGATGGCGTGTTGCTTCTTCCCGGTGGCCAGCGGGTGCGATGGCAGGTCACGGGCGGGCGGGTTCGTCTGGTCCCCGCTCACTGGCATCCAGAATTTGGCTTGAGTGTGGCGTCCCGTTGCCTGGAGGTCGAGGTGGAACAGGGCAATTGCCGGTTGGACCTGAGTTGGGCCGCGGGCGCCCCCCCCGGCCAGCGGGGATGAGCCGGGACGGGCATAAGCCGGTCGCACTCGTAAGCCGCTGGCGTGCAGGGTGCGGCGTGGCGGTCGGGGCTACTGAGGAGGGATGACATTGATGAACCTATTCCTGGCGCTTACGCTGGCGCTGCTCGTCAGCACCCTGGTCCTGGCGGTCCTGGTGTGCCTGGCGCCGCGGGCCGGCTTGATGGACCACCCGGGGGAGCGGCGGCGTCTGCATCGTGAGTCCGTGCCGCGGGTGGGCGGACTGGCGATCTTTGCCGGTCTCTTGGCCAGCCTGGGGGTGGGCCCCTCCCTGACCGCGGCGGAGGGATGGGGTCTGGCCGGGGC
>JAHDND010000002.1 GCA_018435665.1 Candidatus Thiosymbion sp.
CCGGTCATGGCCGCGGCGACGCGGATCTCCTCGGAGATGGGCTCCACGCGGCCCAGGGCGGCGATGCGGGTGCGCGGGACCGGAACAGGCAGGCTGCCGGACCCCGGCGGCTCCGCGGCCGTCACCATCCCGGCCGAGAACAGGATCATGGTGATGGCCATGAATAATGCGGCGGCCAACTGTCGCCTACCGCCGTATGGGGATCTAAACCCGACCTTCCCCCTTCGCGTCGATAATCGAAGTGCCATCACTCTCAGACCCTGTCCGTCGATGAATCTCTCGTCGCCTCAGGATAACTTCATAGTGTCATCCACCACTAACTCAGTAGTCATGGGATCATCAAAGGCCAGATACTCCTCCGCCCGGCGCGCATCGCCCCGCACCTTATGCACCGGATAGCGCTGTTCATTGCGGGCAATCTTGGCCTCGGCGGCGGCGATCAGGTCGATGTCCAGGCGCTCGGCCAGACGGATGAGATAGATGAGGATATCGGCCAGCTCCTGGCCCACCGCCGCTTTCTTGTCGTCCGCCAGGGCGGCGCTCTGGGCCTCGGTCAGCCATTGGAAGTGCTCCAGCAGCTCGCCGCACTCCCCGGCCAGGGCCATGCTCAGGTTCTTGGGCGAGTGAAACTGCTCCCAGTCGCGCTCCCGGGCGAAGGCCAGCAGGCGGCGGTTGAGGTCGGCGAGGCTATCGGGCATGGCCAGGGGAGATCAGCAACATTTGAGTCGGTAGTGTCTCGGATGCGGATGAGTAAGCCTTCAGACCCCCTCTCCCCAACCCTCCCCCGCCCGGGGGGAGGGAGCAAACGTCACGGCGGCGTAAGCCACTGAAGTCAGCGAGGCGCTGGATGGGGTCTGAACGGGTCACGCGGATGAAGAGTCACTCGGTTGGCTTAGGCTCGCCGATGCTCGCTTCCTTCAACCTTTGCCGCGCCCGCGCCAGGGCGGCCCGCACCTGATTGGGGGCGGTGCCGCCGATATGATCGCGGGCGGCCAGGGAGCCCTCCAGGGTCAGGCAGGCGAAGACATCCTCCCTGATTAGGGGCGAGAAGCCCTGCAATTCCGCCAGGCTCAGCTCGGCCAGGTCGCGGCCCTCGCGCACCCCCAGGGCCACCGCCTTGCCGACGATCTCGTGGGCATCGCGGAAGGGCACCCCGCGCCGCACCAGGTAGTCCGCCAGGTCGGTGGCGGTGGCGAA
>JAHDND010000162.1 GCA_018435665.1 Candidatus Thiosymbion sp.
AGGGGCGTAATGGACCACAAGAGCCACTCAGAATACCCAAAATGAGCCCAAAAACGGGTTAAAACGGGCTGCTAAGTCAAAAATGACGCTCTCCAAGGGCGGAAAGAGAGAAATCGGGTCATTCTTCAGCGTTTCCTTAGTGTTTCGATGAAAGATTCAGGGGAGGAATGGCTGGGTGAGGTACCAGCGCATTGGGTGATTGTGAGGCTTGGAATTTTGTTCCGAGAGGTGTCTGAGTCTGGAAATGAGGAGTTACCCGTTCTCCGTGTTTCAATTCATGATGGTGTCTCAGATAGGGAAATTGGCGAGGAGGAACTAGACCGCAAAGTAACACGCAGCGATGACCGTTCTAAATACAAGCGTGTTGAACCCGCTGATTTGGTCTACAACATGATGCGAGCCTGGCAAGGAGGTTTTGGTGCCGTAACAGTTCATGGGATGGTCAGCCCTGCCTATGTTGTTGCAAGACCCAAAGTGCCACTCAGTACAGAATTCATCGAGCATCTACTACGTACTCCTCAAGCTGTAGAGAAATTGCGATGTCACTCCTATGGGGTAGCAGATTTCAGGCTTCGTCTTTATTGGGATGAATTTAAATCAATCAAAATTGCTAATCCGCCTCTGAATGAGCAACGACAGATCATGAATTGCATCTTTGGGGAATCAACAAAGATCGACACCCTCATCGCCAAATCCCGCCGATCCATCGACCTCATGCGCGAACACCGCACCGCCCTGATCTCCGCCGCGGTCACCGGCAAGATCGACGTGCGGGAGGCGGGATGAAATTCGAGGACTTCCATGCCGGGGTATGGCAACTCCGGTACCCGTATCCAAAGCTTCGAGCCCAGCCCGATCAGCCAGGCATGGACGTGGGAAGATGCGCGCATCAACCTGCTGCTGGAACAAGGCAGCCGGGTGCTCCGACCACATGGAAGCTCGGTAATTAACTTAAACGCTTGGGTTTTCTTATAATGCCAACAGTGATGCGCCTGGGTGGGTTGCGGGTCGTGATCTATCCGAACGACCACCGCCCAGCCCATGTGCATGTGATGGGAGAGGGTTGCGAGGCCGTATTCAAGCTGGGCTGTCCGGAAGCTGTGCCAGAGTTGCGCGAGAACTTTGGCTTCTCAAGGCAGCGTCTCGCTGCCATCGAACTGGCTCTTCATGCGGATCAGGTCCGCCTGTGTGGTGAGTGGGAGAGGATCCATGGCATTGAGTAACGAAATCGTCGAGGCCGCCGATCAGCGCGCCGAAACACGTCTGCGGGAGACACCGGTTGCTGTCGCCGCCCGCTATGACCGCCGCATCGGCCGGGTGGTGATCGATCTTTCCACGGGGCTGGAAGTCGCCTTTCGACCTCATGCCGCGCAGGGCCTGGAAAACGCCAAACCCGATCAACTCAGGACGATCGAGATCAGCCCTTCCGGTTTGGGCATCCATTTCCCTAATTTGGACGCGGACTTGTATCTACCCGCCCTGCTGGAGGGGTTCCGCGGTTCCCGAAACTGGATGGCCTCGGCCATGGGCGAGGTGGGGGACCAGGCCGGCAGCAAGGCCAGCTCCGAGGCTAAGGCTGCCGCCTCCCGCCAGAAACCGAGACTGGGCGGGCGTTCCAAGCAGCTCCAGAACCTGGAGACAGCTTGAGCACCCCCCTCCACACCGAGATCCACTTCGAGCAGGAGATCTGCGACCACCTCGCCGCCCACGGCTGGCTCTACTCCCCCGACGACACGGGCTATGACCGCGACCTGGCCCTCTACCCCCCGGACCTGTTCGCCTGGCTACAAGCCACCCAACCCAAGGAATGGGGCAAGGTAGAAGCCCTGCACCCCGGCGCCGGCCACGAGTCCCTGCTGCGCCGCCTGGCCGAGACCCTGGACAAACAGGGGACCCTCGCCGTCCTGCGCCACGGCTTCAAGCACCTCAGCGCCCGCTTCGATCTGTGCCAATTCCAGCCCGCCCAGCGCATGAACCCCGAGACCCTGGCCCGCTACGCCCAGGTGCGGGTGCGGGTGATGCGCCAGGTCCACTACAGCCGCTCCAACAACAACTGCCTCGACCTGGTGTTGTTCGTCAACGGCCTCCCCGTCGCCACCCTGGAACTCAAGACCAACTTCACCCAGACCGTCCAGGACGCCATCCGCCAGTACTGTCAGGACCGCCCGCCCAAGGACCCGGTGACACGGCGGGAGGAACCCCTGCTCGCCTTCAAGCGCCGGGCGCTGGTGCACTTCGCCGTCTCCACCGACGAGGTGTGGATGACCACCCGCCTGGCGGGACAGGACACCCGCTTCCGGCCCTTCAACCAGGGGCACGACGGCGGCCAGGGCAACCCGCCCAACCCCGACGGCTATCGCACCGCCTACCTGTGGGAACGCATCCTCGACCGGGATACCTGGCTCGACATCCTCGGGCGCTTCATCCACCTGGAGCAGCAGGTGGAGAACCGGCCCGACGGCACCCTGGCCGTCAAACAGGTCCTGATCTTCCCCCGCTACCACCAATGGGAAGGCGTGACCCTGCTGGAGGCCGCGGCCAGGGCCGAAGGCCCCGGCTTCTGTTATCTGGTGCAGCACTCCGCCGGCTCGGGCAAGACCAACTCCATCGCCTGGCTGGCCCACCGCCTGGCCTCCCTGCATGACGCCGCCGACCGCAAGGTCTTTGACTCGGTCATCGTCATCACCGACCGCACCCTGCTGGACGCCCAACTCCAGGACGCCATCTACCAGTTCGAGCACAAGCATGGGGTGGTGGTGCGCATCACCGACGAGCGCGGCGCCAAGTCCGCCCAACTGGTCAAGGCCCTCAGCGACCAGGCGCCGATCATCATCGTCACGATTCAGACCTTTCACTTCGTCCTCGACGCCATCCGCGACACCGTCAGCCTCAAGGACCGGCGCTACGCCGTCATCGCCGACGAGGCCCACAGCTCCCAGACCGGAAGCGCCGCCAACAAGCTGAAACAGGTGCTCACCGCCGAACGCCGGGCGGAGGGGGAAGAGGGTGCAGAACTCGACCTGGAAGACCTGCTCGCCGCCGCGATGGCCCGCCGGGTGCGGCCGGAGTCCATCAGCTACTTCGCCTTCACCGCCACCCCCAAGGCCAAGACCCTGGAACTCTTCGGCCGCCCGGGGCCGGATGGCCTGCCGGCCCCCTTCCACGTCTACTCCATGCAGCAGGCCATCGAGGAGGGCTACATCCTTGACGTGCTCAAGAACTACACCCCCTACAAGCTGGCCTTCAAGCTGGCCCATGCCGGCCGGGACTATGACGACGAGCAGGTGGCCCAGGACCAGGCCTTGAAGTCCCTGATGCGCTGGGTGCGCCTGCATCCCCACAACATCGCCCAGAAGGTGCGGATCATCGTCGAGCACTTCCGCGCCCATGTGCGCTGGCGCCTCAACGGCCAGGCCAAGGCCATGGTGGTCACCGCCTCGCGCAAGGAGGCGGTGCGCTACAAGCTGGCGATGGACCAGTACCTCCAGGCCCAGGGCTATGCCGATGTCGTCGCCCTGGTGGCCTTCTCCGGTGAGGTCAGCGACCCCGAGAGCGGCCCGGCACCCTTCAACGAGACCAACATGAACCCCGGCCTCAAGGGCCGGGACCTGCGCGCGGCCTTCGCCAGCGACGATTACCAGGTCCTGCTGGTGGCCAACAAGTTCCAGACCGGCTTCGACCAGCCGCTGCTGATGGCCATGTATGTGGACAAGCTCCTGGCGGGGGTGTCGGCGGTGCAGACCCTCTCCCGCCTCAACCGCACCTATCCGGGCAAGAGCGACACCTTCATCCTCGACTTCGTCAACGACCCGGAAGTGATCCTGGCCGCCTTCCGCACCTACTACCGCACGGCGGAACTGTCCGGGGTCTCGGACCCTAACCTGATCCACGACCTTCAGATCAAGCTGGACGCCACCGGGATCTATCTGCCGGAGGAGGTCACCGGCTTCGTCGCCGCCTACTTCCAGCAGGGGACCCAGAAGGCGTTACAGGCCCGGATCGCCCCGGCGGTGGAGCGCTTCCGCGTACGCTTCGCGGCGGCGACCCAGGCCGGGGATAAAGCGGCCCTGGAGGCGCTGGCGCTGTTTCGCAAAGACCTGGGGGCCTTCGTCCGTGCCTATGACTTCCTCTCCCAACTCCTGGACTATGGCGACACCGACCTGGAGAAGCGCAGCATCTTCTTCAAGCACCTGAGCCCGCTGATCGCCGAGGACGCCCACCACGACGCGATCGACCTGTCCGCGGTGCTCATGACCCACTACCACCTGCGCGACCTCGGCCAGCGCCCCCTGGCCCTGGGGGTGCAGGAGGGCGCCGAGTACCGTCTGGACCCGCTGACCGCCGTCGGCAGCCGCCTGCCCCAGGACCCGCACCAGGCCCTGCTCTCCGCGATCATCCGCCAGATGAACGAACTGTTCGCGGGGGAGGGGCTTACCGATGCCGACCGCCTGCACTTCGTCACCCACCTCGCCGACAAGATGCTGGAGTCCCCGACCCTGGCGCAACAGGCGGCGGCCAACCAGAAGGCCCAGTTCGGCGACAGCCCCGACTTCCGGGCCGCCTTCGACGACGCGGTCCTGGCCGCCTATGAGAACCACAAGGCCATGTCGGAGCAGGTGATGAGCCAGGGCCAGGTCCGGGAGGTGATGGCGGGCCTGCTGCTGGAGCTGGTGTATCTGGGGTTTGCCGAGCGGCGGCGGGGGGCGGAGGGGTGAGGGTGATGGGTGGGATAAGCAGGAGATGCGGGCGATTGGCAGTGGACGGGGACGGTAAAAAGGGGGTTGGGGCGGCAATGAACACCCACTCAAGGCAAGCTGGCTATTTGCTGGAGTTTCGCGAAGGCCCTGTCTTTGGGAGTTGCTGAAGGCAGAATCGCCCTAAGGCACCGTCTGGCTCTTTGCTTCGGCTTGGCTTGCTTTCATTGTTCACTTACTCCTATCTTCCTTTGCTGACCGCTATCCATGCCAGCGCCGTGAGGTGCGCCCGATGACCGACCGACTCGACTACCTGGCCGCCGTGCCCTTCGAGGCCGCCTGCCAGATTCCCATCCTGCCCATGGGTCACCGCTCGCGCCGGCTCCATGGCCACAGTTTTCTGGCTCGGGTGCGGGCGGCCCTGCACGCGGGCTGGGCCCCATTTCCGGGCGGCGAGTGCGGCACCCTGACCACGGCCCTGAGCGCGGCGGTCGCGCCCCTGGACTACCAGTTTCTCAACGACCGGCTGCCGGTCCCCACCGACGAGAATCTGGCGCGCTGGGTCCGCCGGAATCTGGAGGTCCCCGGCCTGGCGACCGTGGGCGTGCGCAGTACCCCCGACACCGGGGCGGAACTCACGTCGAGCGACCACTGCCATCTCTGGCACCGCTTTCGCTTCGAGGCCGCCCACCGCCTGCCGCACGTCCCCGCCGGTCACCCCTGCGGGCGGATGCATGGCCATGGCTTCGAGGTCATCCTCCATGCCGATCAGGAACTGGCGGGCCAGGACATGGGCCTGGATTTCGACTATCTGGCCAGCCTCTGGGCGCCCCTCCAGGCGGAACTGCACCACGCCTGTCTCAACGACCTCGCCGGCATGGAGAATCCCACCAGCGAACTGCTCGCCGGGTGGATCTGGCGGCGCCTCAAGCCGGAGCAGCCCGCCCTGTCCTGGGTCAGCGTCTATGAAACCGCTACCGCCGGCTGTCATTTCGATGGGGTCAATTACCGGATCTGGAAGGAACTGCGTTTCGAGGCCGCCCTGCGCCTGACCGCCGCCCCGGCCGGGGATGGCCGCCGCCGGCTGCATGGCCATAGCTACCTGCTACGGCTACACCTGACCGCGCCCCTGGACCAGACCCTGGGCTGGACGGTGGATTACGGGGATGTCAAAGCCCTGTTCACACCAGTCTATCAGCGGCTCGATCACCATCGGCTGGATGAATTGCCCGGGCTGGCGGAGGCCGACCCCGCCCGCCTGGCCCGCTGGATACGCGCCGAGGTGGTGGCGGCCCTGCCCCAACTGGATCGTATCGACCTGTTCGAGACCCCGGGTACCGGGGTGAGCCTGTGCTGGGGAGAACTGGGGCCGGCCTTGCCGGCTTGAGTAGTAGAGTCGTCACCTTTCGGTTGTCGGCACTGGTTGGGCAGATCGGGTGTCGTCTGGCGGGGGAGGACGCCGTGAATAGGTCCCGGAGGGCTTGGCACCAGCATCCTTGCTGGTGACACCCCCGCCAGACGCCACCCGACCCGCCCCAAGAGGACAAATCCCCAAGTGCCAGCCATTTACCACGTCAAGGAGATCTTCTACAGCCTGCAAGGGGAGGGGGCCAGGACTGGCCGGGCGGCGGTCTTTTGCCGCTTTGCCGGCTGTAATCTCTGGTCGGGGCGGGAGCAGGACCGTGCTCGGGCCCTCTGTACCTTCTGCGATACCGACTTTCGCGGCACCACCGGGGCCGGGGGCGGCCGGTTTGGCACGGCTGGGCAACTAGCGGACGCGATTGATGCCATTTGGGGCGGAGGCCGGGGCCCAGGCATCCAACCCTATGCGGTCCTCACGGGGGGAGAACCCCTGTTGCAACTGGATGAGGCCCTGATCGCTGCCTTGCATGTCCGGGGCTTCGAGGTGGCCGTCGAGACCAATGGCACCCGGCCAGTGCCGCCGGGTCTGGATTGGCTCTGCGTCAGTCCCAAGGCCGGCGCGGGATTGGTCCTGCGCGCCGGAGACGAACTGAAGCTGGTCTACCCCCAGGCTGGGGCCGAACCGGAGGTGTATGCGGGGCTCGACTTCCGGCACTTCTTCCTCCAGCCCCTGGGCGGTCCCGACCAGGTTGCTCATACCCGCCAGGCCCTGGCCTATTGCCTGGCCCACCCCCAGTGGCGTCTCAGCCTCCAGACGCATAAGCTGCTGGGCATCCCGTGAGCGAAGGTAGGGATCGAATGCGGGTATCGAGCGGATTGGGTTATCCAGGTTTTCACCAGCACTCAATCCTGCGACGGAGAGGAAGAGGCTGGTGCCGAGGGCAAGGGAACAACGGGGACGGGAGCGGTGGTTGGGATCGTCTCGATCATGATGTGCGTCGGTTCAGGCACGTCTGTCGGTGTTGTCGGCGCCACCAGCAGTTGCTCTTTACTAGCCTCCTGGAGAGCCTTGACCGCCCAGGCGCCAATCTTGAAATACCAGGGTCGATCGCTGGCCTTGAGGACATAGTCCTCGCTATCCGCCAGCCTGCTGATCAGGAATTCCCGGGGGTTGCCCGCCCGGGGCTGGACGGTCAGGCGCGCCACGGGGTTGTCGAGTTGGTATTCCGGCTTGGGCTCGGTGCCCAGCACCGCCAGGTAAGTGAGGTTGGCGGCGGCACGGGCCAGGTCGCTGGCCTTGGCTTGGTCGATCGCGGCGCTCTCGCCCACCAGGACCCAGCGCTCCTGGCCGCCTTGACCGATCTGACTGGCGGCCTCGGCCTTGCTGTCCTGAGTATTTTGCCCTTCGGCCATGGCTATGCGGTCCTGTGTATTCTGGCCCCCGCCCTCGGCTACGCGGTCCCGAGCATTCTGTCCTCCATCCTCGACCTGGGATTCCGGGTCGCCGTACCCGACCGGTTGCTTCCTCAGCACCATCCCGTTCAGGCTGAGCCCGGTGATCTGGTCTGAGGTCAGGGCGAAGAGTCCCTGGTCGGTCCAGTCGCTGGCCTTGGCCCCGGCCTGGTGGGCGGAGTAGTTCACCTCGAGGACCGCCGCGCCCTGGCCCGGCCGGGCGAATAGCCGCTTGAAGCCTGGGGAGTCGCCCAGGTAGAGGACGGCGACGTCCCGGTCGCCCTGGCGCAGGTCGATGCGGCGCTCGAACTGATCCGCCGCCACCTTGAAGCGGGCGAAGGCCTCTGGGGAGGTGGATACCGGCAGGCGGGTGCGCAGGCCTTGCAAGTCCCTGAGCAGGGCCTCGACCTTGGACGCGCTGGCGGGGAAGTCGAAGTGACCCGGCAGCCGCCACTGGCCATCGCGTTTGACCAGTTCCACCTGGGCGCCGGTGCCGTCCTGGATGGTCACCCGGTCCAGGGTGGCGGGGTCGAAGGTGACCAGGGGTTCGTCGGGCTGCACGGCGCCAAAGCCACTGCCGCGGATGAACAGGAAGGCGGCCAGGGCGAGTTGCGCCAGGAGCAGGGCGGCGAGTAGCCCAAGGGTCTTGCCCATGATGGCCTTTGGTTTGGTCGGCGACGGTGGCGGCGGGGAGGGGCCGCCAGCCATCGATGACGTCGGGGGTGCGACGGCGGTCGTCAGGGTCAATGGCGTCATGAGTTGCGTCACGAGGCGGTACCTCCTTCAGGGATGACCGGCAACGCCAGGATGGCCTCCTGCCGCGCGCGACGGCGGGCGCGGGCGCGCCGCTCCAGGACGTAGACCAGGGCCAGGCCGCCCAGGGCCAGGCCGTAGTTCAGGTATTCCCAGAACATCTGGGCCTCGCGGTCCAGGGGGACGAGCATCCGCGAGTACTGACCACGGCCCCGAAGGTTGAGCAGGCCACGGTCCTCCAACATCCAGTCCACGGCGTTTTCTACCAGCTCCACCGGCTTGAGATAGTGGGTCCCGGTCGCCTGGGCGGCGAGATCCAGGGCGGTATCGGAGACGAAGGTCGATGAGCCGATGAGGACCAGCCGCGCCGAGGGCGGCGAGGTCTCCACCACGCCGGAGATTCGGGTCTGATCCTCCCCTGGAGCCTTGGTCTTGGTCCCGGCAGGATCCAGTCCGAGATCGTCCTCTTCCGCCAGGCCCGATCCGGCCGGAAGGGTCGCCTCTTGACCCTTATCACCAACCCCCGCCTCAGCTCCAGCCTTGGCCCTGCTCTCGGCTCCACCCTCGGCCGCGGCATTGGTCGCGGTTGCGGGGTTTTTCTCCCCGTGGGAAGGCCCGGAAGCCCGCTCTTCCCTGGCCTGGAGCAAGGGCGAGGGTTTGCCCCTGAAAAAGGACGTGAAGCGACCTTCGACCGCCACGGCCAGCACCTCGGACTGGCGCTCCTGCCCCGGTGCGAAGCCGGTTTGCGGGTAGCGCTGGAAGTCGGGCTGAATCTGGGGCGAGGCGGAGGTCCAGGACTCGTCCGAACTGTGGATGAGTCGGCTCAGGGTCCGGCCCTGGTTCTTTTCCGCGTCGACCTGGATCGGCGCCACCCAGTTGAGGGTGAGCTGTCCCAGGCTGGAGGTGATACCCGAGTCGGGGTCGAGCTGATCGCCGCGCAGGTCGGGAAAGTAGGGGTAGGCGAGGGCGCGCACCTCTTGCACCGTGAAGCCACCGATGCGCCGTTCCACCGGGATGGGGAAGGGGCTGTTTCGCGGGTCGAGGACCAGGGCCTCCCGGACCTCCAGTCCCTGGGCCTGGAGCCACTCTTCCAGCCCGGAGGGTGCCGTGGTGGCGCCGATCGCCCCTTGACCGAGCTGGATGTCATAGCCGTTGGTGGCCAGCACCAGGGAGCCGCCCTGCATCAGGTATTGGTCGATGGCGAAGACGGCCTTTTCCGACAGGTTGCGGGGGCCGACCACCAGCAGCAGGTCGGTATCCGGCGGTACCTGACCGGTCTCCAGGTCGGCCTTGATCACCCGGGCGTTCTCCTGGAGTTTTTCTTCCAGAAACCGGTAGTCCGACTGGCCCATGCCCATGTCCATGCCCATCGCCAGGGGCTCGGCCGCCGGGGTGGCCAGGGCGATGGTGCGCAGCAGGCCCGGCGAGAAGCGCTTGAGGGCCGCCTCCAGGGCGGTCTTGAGGGCCTCTTTGTTCAGACCCTCCGGCAGGGGGACCGGCACCGTCTGATCACCGGCCTCCATGACCATGTAGAAGTAGAAGCTGTTGGGGTCGAGCAGGTCCACGGCCAGGGGCTGGAAACCATAGCGGTCCAGGATGTCTCGGGCGAGCTGGCCGCCGTTGGCGTCTGGGTCGGCGATCTCGACCTGGAACTTACCGCCGGACTGGCGCGCCAGGTCGTTGGTGAGGTCCTCGAGGTCCTGGGCCAGGGTGTCGAGGGGTTGGGGCAGCTTGGCGGGGGTGGAGACAAAGCCCTTGAAGACCACCGGCTGGCGCAGGCCGGCGAAGAGGTCGCCCCCGGCCTGGTAGGCATAGAGGGCCTTCTTGATGGTGCGGGTCAGGTCGTACTCGGGGTTGCGCAGGCGCACCTCCAATTCTCCATCCGGGCGCACCTTGACCTCGATGAGGTCGCGGAAGCCGAGCTTTTCGTATTGATCGCCGTAACGCACCAGCACGTCGAAATAGGAATTCACCACCGCGGCCTGGTACTTGCTGGCGGTCTGGAAGGCCACGGGCTTGATGCCGTACTTTTCTCCCGCCTCCTGTTCCAGTTCGGGCTCCTCCAGGGGATCGACGAACTCCACGCGGATCAGGCCCTGGCCGGCCACCTCGTACTCCTTGAGCAGGTCGCGAAGCTGGGGCACCAGGGGGGCGAGCTCCGGATGGGTCTGGGCGCTGAAGTAGCCGCGGATGAGCAGGGGCTCGCGCAACTGGCCGAGGTAGGTCCGGGTGGCGGCGGAAAGGGTGTAGACCTGTCCCTGGGTGAGATCGAGGCGCAGCCCGCCTAGGGGTTGCAGCCAGAGGTTGGCGGCCAGGAAGTTGGCGATGAGCAGCCCCAGGACCCAGCCCCAGGCGCGATGGTGGTGGCGGTCGGCACGGTCGGGGGCCCAGCGCAGCCGTTCCAGGGTATGAACGTTGAGGCTGAGGAAGACCCCCATCAACGCCAGGTAGTAATAGAGGTCGCGCAGGTCGAGGACGCCACGGGTGATGGACTCGAAGCGCGCGCCCGAGCCCATCAGCTTGAGGACCTCGGCGGCCTGGGTGCCAAAGAGCCCGGCGACGGTATCGGCCCCCAGCAGGTACAGCAGGCCGCTGGCCGCCACCGCGCCAATCAGTGCGACGATCTGGTTGTCGGTGCGGGCGGAGATGAAGAGGCCGACACTGATGTAGGCCCCGCCCAGTAGCAGCGCGGCCAGATAGGCCCCCAGCACCGGTCCCCAGTCCAGGGGGCCGAGCAGGGCGACCGTCAGGGGCAGGGGCAGGGTCAGGGCCAGGGCCACCGCCAGGAGGGCGAAGTTGCCCAGGAACTTGCCCAGCACCAGTTGCAGCGAGGAGACCGGCAGGGTGAAGAGCAACTCCAGGGTGCCGGCGCGGCGCTCTTCGCTCCAGGCGCGCATGGTCAGGGCGGCGACCAGGAAGATTAGCAGCACCGGCATCCACTGAAACAAGGGCCGGGCGTCGGCGATGTTGCGACTGAAGAAGGTCTCCACCCAGAAGAAGACGAAGAGGGAGACGACGAGGAAGGCGCCGAGAAAGATGTAGGCCGCCGGCGAGGCGAAGAAGGCGGCGAATTCCTTGGCGGCGATGCCGAGGATGTTGAATGCTCGTCGATTTGACTCAGCCATGACGGGCCTCATGAGAAGGCTGATCATCGAGCTCACGGAAAACGGTCTCCAGATCGCGGGTGCGGGGCTGGAGGGCGAAGAGTTGGAAGCCCCGCTGCGTCACCGCCTGGGCCACCTGGGGCGCGACCGCCTGGGGGTCATGCGCCGCCCGCGGGTCGAGAGACGCCTGTGGATCGTTCGCCGCGACGGCCAGTTCCAGGTCGAGGAGATACTCATGGCGACCGGCAGGAGCAACGCGGTGCTGGATGGCCCGGATCAGCGGGATGTCCTTGAGGGCCGGTTCAACCTCGGCCGGGCCCCGGTCCACCACCAGGCTGAGTTGCCACGCCCGGTTCAGGTCCGCCAGGCGGGCGTCGAGCACCAGGGCGCCGGCGCGCAGGATCAGCACCCGGTCGCACACCGCCTGCACCTCCTGGAGGATGTGGGTGGAGAGGATGACCGTCGCCTCCCGGGCCAGGTCGCGGATCAGGGTCCGCATCTGCTGGATCTGGGTCGGGTCCAGGCCATTGGTGGGCTCGTCGAGGATCAGCAGCCTGGGCCGGTGCAGGATGGCCTGGGCGACGCCTACCCGCTGGCGATAGCCCCGCGACAGGGTGGCGATGGGCTCCAGGGCCTTGGCCTCCAGCCAGGTGCGGGCGATGGCCTGGCGAATCAGGCCCGGTCGCTGGTCCGTGGGCACCCCGTGCAGGCCCGCCTGGTAATCGAGATAGTCGATCACCGTCATCTCGGGGTAGAGGGGGCAGTTCTCCGGCAGATAGCCGATGAGGGCCTGGACCGCCTGGCGCCGGACCTCGATGTCCTGGCCGTCGATGCGGATGCTGCCGGCGGAGGGCTCCAGAAAGCCGGTGAGCATCTTCATGATGGTGGTCTTGCCGGCGCCATTGTGGCCGAGCAGTCCCACCACCTCGCCGTGCCCGATCGCGAAGCTCACCTCCGCGACGGCCCGGAGGCGGTCATAGCTGCGTGAAAGTCTCTCGACTTGAATCATGGGTTCTGGGTCTCGCTGAATGATGCGTGCCTTGCCGCGAGGGGATGGCTGGCAACGGTGCGAAAAGACAGATCCGATGCTGAAAAGTTTCCCCGAGGGCGTCGTTGCGCCCAGACCCCTCGCGATCCCGGTTACCCAATTACTGTTGCATGGCAGCACTAAACCGCAGGGATGGCCTGGCGCTACTGTGCCGGGGCTATCAGGGAGCGACTGATCCGGCCCGCAATACGGTTGACCCGCTCCATGATCTCCCCCTCGTTGAGGGTCAGGAGCTGCCTGTCCCGCATCACCAGGCGGCCGTTGATGAAGACGGTCTTCACGTCCGCGCCGGTGACGGCATAGACCAGGTGGGAATAGGGGTGATACATCGGGGTCAGGTGCGGGCGCTTGAGGTCGATCAGGATCAGGTCCGCCTTGAGCCCCGGGCACAGGCAACCGGTGACGCCCTCCAGCCCCAGGACCCGGGCGCCCTCCCGGGTCGCCATGGCCACCACCGTTGGGGCGGGGAGCAGGGTCGGGTCGAGATGCCGGACCTTCTCCAGCTTGGCCGCCGTGTCCATCTCCTGAAAGAGGTCCAGGTCGTTGTTGCTGGCGCAGCCGTCGGTGCCCAGGCCCACCGGGATGCCGGCCGCCCGCATGCGCGCCACCGGGGCGAAGCCGGAGGCGAGTTTCATGTTGCTCTCGGGGTTGTAGACCACTTTGCAGCCATGATCGGCGAACCGGTGGATGTCCTCGTCCTCGAAGGCGACGCAGTGGAAGGCGATCAGGCGTTCATCCAGACAGCCCAGCCGTTGCAGGTAGGGGACCGCCCCCTGGCCGACTTTGGCCTGGATCTGTGCCTTTTCCGCCTGATTTTCCAGCAGATGCAGGGCCAGGGGGGCGCTGAATTCCCGCGCCAGGTCCCGGGCCTGGATCAGGAGCGGCTCCGAGCAGGTATAGAGGGCGTGGGGCTCGACGGCGATGCGGATCAGGGGGTCGTCGGCGTAGCGCTCCAGGAGTTGGCGGGTGAGGGCCAGCCCCGCGGCGGGGGTCGGGTAACTCGGCGAGGGGAAGTCGTACAGCACCTCGCCCAGGAGGCAGCGCATCCCCGCCTCCTTGGCGGCCCGCGCCGTCTCCTCCTCGAAGATGTACATGTCGCAGAAGCTGGTGGTCCCGGACTTGATCATCTCCACGCAGGCCAGCAGGCTGCCCCAGTAGGCCAGCTCCGGGTCGACGTTGCGGGCCTCGGCGGGAAACATGTAGTCGTTCAGCCAGTCCATGAGCGGCAGATCGTCGGCCAGGCCGCGGAAGCAGGTCATGGCCGCGTGGGTATGGCCATTGATCAGGCCGGGCATGATCAGACAGTCCCGGCCGTCGATGACGTTGGGGCTGGTGAAGCGGGCGCGCAGGTCCGCCGCGGTGCCGATGGCGAGGATGCTGTCGCCCTGAATGGCCAGGGCGCCGTCCTCGATCTGGGTCATGGCCTCATCCAGGCACAGCAGGGTACCGCCCAGGATCAGGGTGTCAACGGCTTGCATGGCAACAGGTTCCTTAAGGTCGGGTGGTAGGGGGTTATGAAGGCAATTCGTGGCAAGTGAAGGGTGTTTGTCACCCCCGCCGCGGGTGGGGCTTGACTCGCGATTATCCCCTCAAGGGGTCAGGGAAAAGGGGGCGGTCAACTTAGGGGGCGCCAGCGATGCGTCGCCCCCAGTAGCGGGCCTCGTCGAGGATCGCCGCGGCGTCGAGCCCGGTGGGCTGGCCGTCACGCAACAACTGGCGCCCGGCCACCCAGGCCTGGCGCACCTGGGAGCGGCTGGCGGCGTAGACGAGTTGGGAGACCGGGTTGTAAACCGGCTGGGTCTCGGGCTGACCGAGATCCACGGCGATCAGATCGGCGGACTTGCCCGGCTCCAGGGAGCCGGTCTCCTCCGCCAGGCCCAGGGCCCGGGCGGCGTCGAGGGTGGCCAGGCGCAGGGCCTGGTGGGCGGGCAGGGCGGCGGGGGAGCCGGCTACGCCCTTGCTGAGCAGGGCGGCGGTCCGTAGCTCCCCCAGCATGTCCAGGTCGTTGTTGCTGGCGGCCCCATCGGTGCCCAGGGCGACGTTGACCCCGGCCGCCTTGAGGCGGGCCACCGGGCTGAAGCCGCTGGCCAGCTTGAGCTGGGATTCGGGGCAATGGATGACGTGGCAGCCGGTGGTGGCCAGGAGCTCGATTTCGTCGGCGGTCACCTGGGTCATGTGCACGGCGATCAGGCGGGGACCCAGCAGCCCCAGGCCCTCCAGGCGCCGCAGGGGACGCAGGCCATAAGTCCGCTGGGACTGAGTTATCTCGTCGGCGGTCTCGTGGAGGTGGATGTGGATCGGCACACCTAGTTCCTCCGCCAAGGCGTGGACCCGGGTCAGGGACTCATCGGCGACGCTGTAGGGTGCATGGGGGGCGAAGGCGGTGCGAATCAGGGGGTGGCCCCGGTAGCGCTCATGCAGCGCCAGCCCCAGGCGCAGGTACTGGTCCGGCCCCTCGGCGTAGACGGTGGGAAAGTCCAGCAGGATCATGCCGATCAGCCCACGCATCCCGATCTCCGCCAGGACCTCGGCGGTGACCTCGGGGAAGTAGTACATGTCGTTGCAGCAGAGGGTGCCACCGCGCAGCATCTCCAGGGCCGCCAGGCGGGAACCGGCGCGGATCAGCTCCGGGCAGACCCAGCGCTGCTCCGCCGGCCAGATGTGTTCCTGGAGCCAGGTCATCAGCGGCAGATCGTCCGCCAGCCCCCGCAACAGGACCATGGCGGCATGGGTATGGGCATTGATGAAGCCGGGCAGCAGGACATGGTCGGGAAACGCTTGCTCCCGGGCGGCGTCATAGCGCTGGCGTGCGGTGTCGCTGGGCAGGACCGCGAGGATGCGCCCATCACCGATGACCACGGCATGGTCGACGAGGACCGCGTCCTGGGGATCCACCGGCAGGACCCAGGAGGCGTGGAGGACGAGATCGGCAGGGGTCATGGCGATGGCTACCTTCAACGCATGCGGTACTTTGCAGGGTTTGGCGCCTGGGCCAAAATGGCCGCCAATTTGCCACAGGAACCGCCTTATGGAAACCCGACCGGAACCCATGTCCGCTCCCACGTCCACTGTCCGCGATCGAGACCCCAGGTCGCAATCGAGTCAGTCCAACCTGGCGCACCTGGAACGCCATCCCGACCTGCCCCAGGAACCGCCCCTGGAGCCGAGTCACCTGCCGCCCCGGGACCTGCCAGCGGTACCGACGCCTGACCATGCCCTGGTCTGGCATGACGACCGGCTCTACCTCCTCGACCAGCGCTACCTGCCGGCGCGGGCCGAGTTTCTGGAGATCGCTTCCGCCGCCGCCGCGGCCAAGGCCATCAAGGACATGGTGGTGCGCGGCGCCCCGGCCATCGGCATCGCCGCCGCCTATGGCGTGGTCCTGGCGGCACGGGACCGTTTCCGGCAGGACCCCCAGGCCTGGCCAGACCTGATCGAGGCCGATCTCCAGGAACTGGCCGCCTCCCGCCCCACCGCCGTCAATCTCTTCTGGGCCCTGGAGCGGATGCGGCGGCGTCTGGCGGGGCTACGCGCAGGCCTGTCTGACGGCAGTGACTCAGACCCTGTCACCGGCCCACTTATCCGTTCCGACGCCCAGGCCCTGGTTGATGCCCAGGCCCCGACCCCGGCGACGGTCACTCTCGATCCCGAGCAAGCGGGCACCGATCCCACCCCGGCCCTGCTGGCCGAGGCCCTGGCCATCCACGCCGAGGACATCGCCGCCAACCGGCGCATGGGCCAATTGGGCGCCAGCCTCATCCAGGGACCGACGGCGGTCATCACCCACTGCAACGCCGGCGCCCTGGCCACCGGCGGTTTCGGCACCGCCTTGGGCGTCATCCGCCAGGCCTTTGCCGAGGGTCGGATAAGTCAGGTCTATGCGGACGAGACCCGCCCCTGGCTTCAGGGTACCCGCCTAACCGCCTGGGAACTGGCCCAGGACGGCATCCCCGTCACCCTCCAGGCCGATGGGGCCGCCGCCAGTCTCATGGCCCAGGGCGGCATCGGCTGGGTCATCGTTGGCGCCGACCGCATCGCCGCCAATGGCGATGTCGCCAACAAGATCGGCACCTATGGACTGGCGATCCTCGCCCGCCACCACGGCATCCGCTTCATGGTCGCCGCCCCCACCTCCACCATCGACTGGGGCATCGCCGACGGCGCCGCCATCCCCATCGAGGAGCGCGACCCGGGCGAGGTCCTCGCCTGTGGCGGCAACCATTTGGGTCCGGCCGGCGTCGGTGTCCGCAACCCCGTCTTCGACGTCACCCCGGCGGCCCTGGTGGACGCCATCGTCACCGAGCGCGGGATCGTCGAGCGGCCGACGACGGAAGGGATGCGGGCACTCCTGGCCAACGCCCCATGAGCGCCATTGGCAAAGGCCTCCGCCCGCTTATCCCAGGGGGCAAACCTCCAGGCGTATCTGCCCCTCTTCCAGCCGCGCCCGTACCCGGCTTTGGAGTGGACACTGACCGGTAACCATCATCATGGCCAGGGGGTTCTCCAGTTGACGTTCCACCTCTCGCCGCAGGGGTCTGGCCCCATAGACGGGGTCGAAGCCGTCCTCGGCCAGCTTGTCCAGCACCGCCTCGTCCACCTCCACCTGGACATGGCGGGCGGCCAGGCGGTGGGTCAGCTCATCGACGAAGATGGCGGCGATGCGTCGCACCTCCGCCGGTTCCAGGTAATGGAAGACGATGACGTCGTCCAGGCGGTTCAAGAACTCGGGCTTGAAGAAGCGCTTCACCTCATGCAGCACCAGGTCGCGCGCCTCCTGGTAGCTGGGGGTGGCGGACTGGATGAAGCCGATGGGGCGCTTGTCCGGTGACAAGGCCTCGGTGCCCAGGTTGGAGGTGCCGATGAGGATGGTGTTGCGGAAGGATACCTGCCGCCCCTGGCCGTCGGTGAGGCGCCCGTCCTCCAGGATCTGCAACAGCATGTTGAAGACGTCGGGGTGGGCCTTCTCCACCTCGTCGAGCAGGACCACGGTGTAGGGGTTGCGCCGCACGCGCTCGGTGAGCTGGCCGCCCTCGCCATAGCCGATGTAGCCGGGCGGGGCGCCGATCATCTTGGAGACCTCGTGACGCTCCATGTACTCGGACATGTCCAGGCGCACCACCCGCGACTCGTCGTCGAGCAGGAAGGCGGCCAAGGCCCGGGCCAGTTCGGTCTTGCCGACACCCGTGGGGCCGAGGAAGAGGAAGGAGCCGATGGGTCGCCGGGCCGAGCCGATGCCTGCGCGGTTACGGCGGATGGCGTCGGCCACGGCGCGCACGGCGTCGTCCTGGCCGACGATGCGCCGGTGCAGTTCCTCCTCCATGCGCGCCAGCTTGTCGGCCTCCGCCTCCACCATGCGCGAGACCGGGATGCCGGTCCAGCGCGACACCACCTGGGCGATGTCCTCGGCGCGCACGTCCTGGTCCTCCCCGGCCCGCTCCCGTTCCCATGCCTGGCGATCGGCGGCTAGTTTCTCCTCCAGGGCCAGGATGTCCATCTGCTGGCGGGCGGCGCCCTCGAAGTCCTGGGCGTTGAAGGCGGCGGTCTTGTCGCGCAAGAGCCGCTGGCGCGCCTGTTCCTGCTCGCGGATGGGGGCGGGCACCGAGATGAGGCGCAGGTGTTTGTGCGCCCCGGCCTCGTCCAGCAGGTCGATGGCCTTGTCCGGCAGGCGGCGGTCGCTGATGTAGCGCTCGGCGAGCTGGGCGGCGGCCTCCAGGGCGTCCGGGGCATAGTGGATCTGGTGGTGCTCTTCATAGCGGGTTGCCAGGCCCTGGAGGATTTGCAGGGTCTCGGCGGCGCTGGGCTCGCGCACCAGGATGGGGTGGAAGCGCCGCTCCAGGGCCTTGTCGGACTCGACGAAGCGGTGGTACTCGTCCAGGGTGTCGGCGCCGATGACCTGGAGGCTGCCCTGGGCCAGGGCGGTCTTGAGCAGGCTGGGGGCGTCCAGGCTGCCGGAGCCGGCGCCACCGCCGACGCCGACCACGGTATGCAGCTCGTCGATGAAGAGGATGACGCTGCCCCTGGCGGCGATGACGGCGTCGCGCACCGACTTGAGGCGCTCCTCGAACTCGCCGCGCATCTTGGCCCCGGCGATGAGATCGCCCATGTCCAGGGCCAGCAGGCGCTTGTTGAGCAGGGTGTCCGGCACCTCGGCGTTGGCGATGCGCTGGGCCAGGCCCTCGACGATCACCGTCTTGCCCACCCCAGCCTCGCCGATCAGTGCTGGGTTGTTCTTCTTGCGCCGCGACAGGGTCTGGATGACCTGGGCGATCTCTTCCTCGCGGCCGATGACCGGGTCCAGGGCATGCTGGCGCGCCAGTTCGGTGAGGTCGCGGGTGTAGCGCTCCAGGGGGTCCGGCTCCGACTCGGCCTCCTCGGAATTCATGTTGCGCCCATGGCGGATCTCCTTGAGGGCCGCGCGCGCCTGGTCGCGGTTGAGGCCCGCCTCCCGCAGGCGCTCGGCGGCCCCGCCGCAGAGGGGGTCGAAGAGGGCGAGGAAGAGGGTGCCGGTGGCGATAAAGCTATCCCCGAGCTGGCGTGCCTCCTCCTGGGCGAGGCGGAACATCTCGTTGATGTCCTGGCTGACCAGGATCTGATTACCCTGGCGTGGCACCGCCTGCTGGTAGTGGGACAGGACGGCGCCGCGCAAGCGGCTGATCGTCTCCGCCGCGTTGGGCACCAAGCGCTCCAGCACCTTTAGCGGCTCCGCGTCCGGCTGGGCGAGGAGGGCGAGGAGGATGAAGTCGGTGGTCAGCAGGTTCTGGCGCAGGCCCACCAGTTCCGTTACCGCCAGTTCCAGGGTGCGGGCGACCTTTTTGGTGCTGAATTGGGCGTAGTTCTCGAAGACGGCCATGGTGTCTCCCGGTCAACCCGCGGGGGTGGTGAGCGTGCCGGCCCAGGAAATGCCTAGAGGTATTCTGGCTTCGGCGGGAAACAGGCGGGGTAAGGGACTGACATTCCCGTTAGTCCGAAGCGCAAACGTGGAGAGTTTTCAGGCGGGAGATTGCCAGCCTCAACGGTGCTTTTTACCAACGCTCTCCATGTGACTGACCCAGGCGCTGAACCAGCGCGCGGGGGAGCCGTTGTAGTTGCGGCGTCCGGCAAAGGTGCCAAAACACTTCTCGTCATCCCCGGCAAAGCGCGAGGAACCCAGGGCCAGCAGCCCGAGGATGAGAAAACTGACCACAACGATGGCCCCAATCAGCAGGCCGCCGTGTAGCAGCCAATCGTGGGCCAGCCAGGTGGAGAGGTTACGGTAATAGGCGACCAGGGCCCAGATGGTGCCAAAGAGCAACAGGACCGCCAAGAGGGAGAAGAAGTCGGCGATACGCTCGTGGTTGCGGGAAAAACCCTTGATCTCTTTGCAGATACTCATGGTGAGAAGCTCCTCGTAAAACTTTTTTTCGTGACAGGACTTCGCGGGAAGCCGGCGCAAGGATAAGGGTTTGCGGGCGCTGGGGAAAGTGACTCTGAAAGCGACTGGGACGCCAGCGCGTCAGACGGCCAAGGGTCCCGGTCCTGCCCGGCCGCTCAGAAATCATAGAGACTGAGGATGATGGCCCCGCGGGTGATCTCCCCCAGGAGACGGCCCGCGTCGATCACCGGCAGGAAGCCCAGTTCCGAGCCGGCCATGAGGTGCAGGGACTCGCGCAGGGTCTGATCCGGACGGACGCTGGTCATCTGGCGGCGCATCAGGGAGGTCACCGGCTGTTCCCACTGCCGCTCGTGGCGGATCTTGTCCACCTGGCTCAGGGCGAAGGTGCCCAGGGCGATCTGATCATCGCCGATCACCAGCAGGGCCTGACGGCCACTCTGCCGGACCCGCTCGGCGGCCAGGCGGACCGGGTCCTGGGGCGACAGGCTGGCCCTGACCGGCTCCATCAGGTCCGCGACCCGGGCCTCCCGCACCTCGACCTGGTCCATGAGGGCCTCAAGTCGCGCGCGCACCTCCGCCACCGGGGCCGAGACCATGGCCGAGGCGGCCCCCGGGTGGCCGCCGCCACCCAGATGGCGCAGCAGGGCCCCGACATCGAACTCCCGGGCACTGGCGCGACCGATCACCGCCGTGCGGGTGCCGCTCAGGGGGAAGATGCCCAAGGCCACGTCCAGGCCCTTGATCTCCATGAAACGGCTGACCACGCTGGGGAGATTGGTCATGCTCTTGTCCGCGTCCTGGACGCACAACCCCAGGCGCAGGCCGCCGAGCTGGCGGGTCTCGACCTCTTCCAGCATGCGGCCAAAGAGGTCCAGGTGACGGGCGTCCAGGGCGCTGGCCAGATAGCCCGCCACCACGTTGAGGTCGGCGCCATTCTCCAGCAGAAAGGCCGCCATCCGGGCGTCGCGGGGCGTGGTGGATGGGTAGGAGAGGGAGCCGGTGTCGTGATGGATGCCGAGCAGGAAGAGGGTGGCGTGGATGGGCGACAGGGGCAGGTCCCGGGCCTGGATCACCTCCAGCAACTGGGTGACCACCGCCCCCGTGGGCTCCAGGTGCAGCTCGTCGGCGACGATGGTGCCGGGGGCCAGGTGATGGTCCCAGACGGTCACACGCAGGTCGGCCCGCCCGGCCAGGTCGCGCATGTCATCCAGGCGCTCCCAACTGGAGACGTCGGTGACGATCAGCCGCTTCAGGCCGGACAGGTCCACCTCCTTGCGGGCGCGCAGGCGCAGCAGGTCCCAGTGGATGGCGATGAAGTCCCGGACCGCCGGCTGGACCTGGCCGGGCAGGACGCGCTGGGCCTCGGGGTAGAGCAGGCCCGCGGCAACCAGGGAGGCGAGGGCATCGAAATCGGCGTTGACGTGGGTGGTGGCGGCGATCATGGCTGAACCTCGGCGCCCCGGCGCTGGGTCAGGAGCCGGTCGAGGGCATTGGCGAAGGCCTGGCGTTCGGCTAGGCCCAGGGGTGGCGGTCCGCCCGTCGCCACCCCGGCGCCGCGCAGTTCCTCCATGAAATTGCGCACCGCGAGCCGTTCCCGGATGTTGTCGGGGGTGTAGCGCTCGCCGCGGGGGTTGATGGCGTCGCCGCCCTTGGCGATGACCTCGGCGGCCAGGGGGATGTCCGCGGTGATCACCAGGTCCCCGGGCTGCAGGTGGGCGGCGATGTGCTGGTCGGCGACGTCGAAGCCCGGGCGGACCCGCAGGCTTCGGATCAGGGGGGAGGGCGGCGTCTGCAGGGGCTGGTTCGCCACCAGGGTGAGGGGAATGCCGAGCCGTTGGGCGGCACGATAAAGGATGTCCTTGATGACCGCTGGACAGGCGTCGGCATCGACCCAGATGTGCATGGCTGACTCCTCGATAACTGGTCCGGCATTATGGCATGCGCCGGCATGCAAACCCGGGGGCGGTTATTGAGCTGGGGATGCTTGGTAGGGTCTTGGATTTGCCTTCGATCGGGCGCTAGCCATCGCCCAGGGCGTGGGCGACATCCTCACCGGCCCGTCGTCCGGAGTGCAGCGTCCAGTGGATGGAGGGGGCGGCCCGGTACTCACCACAGACCCAGAGCCCCTCGGCCAGGCGCTGAGGGACGCTAGCCGGGTCGGCAACCGGCGGGGGTTGCGCGGGCAGGGCCTGAGGAATCGGGTAGATGGCCAGGCGCTCCCAGGCGGCCACCGGCGGGCCGAACCAGTCACCCAGCTCCCGTCTTATCGTCGCCTCCAGGCGGTCGGGGTCCGCGTCGATACCGTGGCAGTTGACCGTGATCAGGGCCTTGCCGGTTGGGGCATAGTGTTCGGAAAGATTGCTCGGACACTGGACGCTGTTGATCCGCCCCCGGCCTTCCCCGTTCAGGACCAGATAAGGCCCGGCGAAGGGCGGGGCATCCGCGGCAAAGTAGCAACAGGTGGTGCCGCGCGCCGGGGGCGGACCGGCCTCCGTCAATGGAGTACCCGCCTGTGCCCGTGGAATAGTGGCTTCCGTCAGTGGAGTACCGGCTTTTGCCTGTTGTGGATTGGCGTCCGCCGGTCTAATACCGGCCTCTGTCTGATCGGCCTCAGCGGCTGGCGCCCATTGGTCTTGCTCCGAGGGCGGATGCTGGCGGTCTCCCGCATGAGGAGCATGCGCGGCCTGCCCGAGGAGGCGCGCCGCCGCCCAGGGGTCCGTGGCGATCACCAGCGCCCGCGCGCCAAGCCGTTCACCGCTGTCGAGTATCGCCTGGCCTTGTTCCAACCCGGTCACCCGGCAGCCAAGGCGGAGCCATTCGCCCTTCATGCGGGCGGCCAGTTGGGCCGGGATCTCTCCCATGCCCCGCGCGGGTAGGGCGGTGTCGCCCAGGGCGAAGGCGCGGAACAGGAACTCGAAGGTGCGCGACGAGACGGCCAGTTCGGGGTCGAAGAAGACGCCGCTGAAGAAGGGCTTGAAGAAGCGATCCAGCATGCGCGCGGAGAACCCCAGATCCTGCAAGCGGGCCAGGGCGGTGGTCTCTGGACGGGCATAGAGGTCGGCGATGCTCCCCCGCAGGCAGCGCTGGCGCAGCCCGAGCAGCCGCAGCTTGTCGCCGAGGGTGCCGATGGGCGACAGGAGCATCTCCGGCAGGCGCCAGGGATGCCGCCAGACGTCGCTGACGCGGTGGAAGCGCCCCCCACAACGCACCAGGGCCCCGGGATAGAAGGGGCGCAGATCGAGGGGGCCATAGTCCAGCCAGCGCTGTGCCTCGGGGTACCAGGTCTGCAAGACCTGAAACCCCCGGTCGAGCAGGAAGCCCTGGTACTGGTCGGTGCGCACCCGGCCGCCGATGCCGTCGCTGGCCTCCAGGACCAGGGGGGTGAGGCCCAGCTCTTGCAGGGTCAGGGCACAGGCCAGGCCGGAAAGACCGGCGCCGATCACGATCACGTCTGCGTTCATGGGGAGATTCCTGGAAAATTCACGCTAAATGGATTCCGGACGTTGGCCGGCAATCCGGCCGGATACTTGATCAACTGTCAATTATTCAAGGGGTTTGGTTGTCGATGACGCCGGCTTTCAGGAAGCTGACGGGCTTGCATCGCGGGAAAAAAACACTCCCAGCGAAAGAATCGCAAGCATAAGAATCACTCCCAGCGGAAGAATCGCGAGCAAAAAATCACTCCCAGCGGAAGAGCCGTGCGGCGATGGCGAGGAACACCAGGGCCAGGGCCGTCAGCCAGAGGACCTGGGGCAGGACATCCGCCGTCTGGGCGCCGTCGATCATGATGGCGCGGGCGGCGTCCACCAGGTGGGTCAGGGGCGAGAGTTGCGAGAAGAACCGGGCGGCGGCGCTGGTGCCCTCCATGGAAAACCAGACCCCGGAGAGCAGCAGCAGGGGCCAGGAGATGAGGTTGAGGATGCCGTCCGCCAGTTCCTCGGTGCGCAGCCGCGCCGAGACGATGAGCCCCAGGCTGATGAGGCAAAGGGCGCCGGCCAGGTAGATCAGCACCAGGGCGACATGGGAACCGCGCATGGGGAAGTCGAGGATCAAGGCCGCGCCGCCATAGACGATCAGGCTGGCGCTCATCACCACAACCAGGCGGGAGAGGATCTGGGCGGTCAGGAACTCGAAGGGCGACAGGGGCGTGGCCTTGAGCCGCCGCAGGACGCCATTTTTGCGGTAACGCACGATGACCCAGCCCACCCCCCAGAGGCTGGAGAACATGATGTTCATGGCCAGGATGCCGGGGAGGACCCAATCGGCGTAACGCAGGGCGGTGCCGCCGAGCTCGTGGCGTCGGGGTGGGGCGAGTGCCGGTGGCGGGGTGGCCCCCTCGGTAGCCGCCCATCCCCCTTCGACGCCCAGCAGCAGCCGTTCCGCCAGATAGCCCTGGGGGGACGCCCAGTTGACCCAATAGCCGATTGGCGCGGAGGCGGGGTCCAGCAGCAGGTCGAGCTGGTGCCGGTCCACCTTGGCGATGGCGGCCTCCAGGTCCGTCACGGGAATGAACTGGATGTGTTCCAGGGTCAGCAAGCCGGTCGCGGGGGTGGGCAGGGTGCCGTCCGCCGTCAGCACCCCGACCTTGAAGGGGGCCTGGGGATCGCCGCTAAAGATGAAGGCGAAGGACAGGACCATGAGGATCGGCATGAAGATGTTCCACCCCAGGCCGGCACGGTCGCGGTAAAACTCCCGATTGCGGGCGACGAAGACGGCGAAGATGCGACGCCACATGGCGGACTCCTGACGATCATGACAACGACTGGGCCTCGGAGGGGGTGAAAAATGTCTGCTCAGGAAGCGGGGATGCTGAAACCGCCTTGAGACCCGGGCATTGGAGGTTGCGGAAAACCGAAATGTTCACCAGCTCTCAGGCGCGCAGATCATGGCCGGTGAGCTTGAGGAAGAGGTCTTCCAGGTTGGGGGTGGCGACGCGCAGCTCGCGCAGGTCGGCGCCCACCCGCGACAGTTCTCCGAGCAGGGCGGGGATGTCCGCGGCGAAGAGCTTGATCTCGCCGTCATGGCGCAGGGCCCCGTCCGGCAAGGGGGCTGCCGCGGGCCAGGCGGCCTCCGGCAGGCGGACGACGGTGGCCGGGAAGTGGGCGCGCACCAGCTGGGCCGGACTGCCCTGGGCGATGATCCGTCCGTGGTCGACGATGGCGATCTCGTCACAGAGGTGCTCGGCCTCCTCCATGTAGTGGGTGGTGAGGAGGACGGTGGTGCCGCGGGCCCGCACCGTCTCGATCAGGCCCCAGAAGTTGCGCCGCGCCTGGGGGTCGAGGCCGGTGGTGGGTTCGTCGAGGAAGACCAGTTCCGGGTCGTTGACCAGGGCGATGGCCAGCAGCAGGCGCTGGCGCTGGCCCCCCGAGAGCTGGCGGGTGTCGCGGTTGAGGAGGTCGCCCAGGTTGCACAGCCGGATCAGCTCCTCCCGCGCGGCGGTCCGCGGGTAGAGGGCGGCGAACATGGCCAGGGACTCGGCCACGGTCTGAAAATCCTGGAGGGCGGTGGCCTGGAACTGGATGCCGATGACCTCCCGGTAGGCCCGGTCCAGGGGGCGGTCACGGTACAGGACCTCCCCGGCCGTGGGGGTCTGGATGCCCTCCAGCATCTCCAGGGTGGTGGTCTTGCCGGCGCCGTTGGGGCCAAGGAGGCCGAAACACCGGCCGGGGGCCACGGCGAAGCTGATCCCGTCCACGGCTCGGACGCCAGGGTAGGTCTTGACCAGATTCCGGGCGACGATGAGGCGGTCCATGGTGAGCAATGTCCTGGGGTGGCGGGTGAGGAGTCAGGGCAGCGAGGCGCGGCTTCGGGTAGCATTGTCCCAACCCTGGGCACGGTCCGCCAGCGGTCACTCATCTTTAGCGGAGAAAGCACCCATGACCCTCCTCATTATCGGCCTGGTGATTTTTCTGGGCGTCCATTCCCTCGGCTTCCTCGCCCCCGGCTGGCGTCAGGGCCTGATCGACCGTTTTGGCAACCAGGGCTGGCAGGGTCTCGCGGGTCTGGTCGCCCTGGTCGGTCTGGTCCTCATTGTCTGGGGCTATGGTCAGGCGCGGGTCGCGCCCGTTCCCGTCTTCGCGCCCCCGGTCTGGACCCGCCACCTGGGCCTGCTGGTGATGCTCCCGGCCTTCCCGCTCTTCTTCGCCGCTTACCTGCCCGGGCGCATCAAGGACGCGGTGAGCCACCCCATGCTGACCGCGGTCATCCTCTGGGCCCTGGCACACCTCCTCGCCAACGGCAATCTGGCGGATCTGGTGCTCTTCGGCGCCTTTCTGGTCTGGGCCCTGGCGGATCGGATCTCCCTCTTCTACCGTGTCGCCCCCCCGGTCCAGGGGGCGCCCCCCGGCAATGCCAACGACCTGATCGCCATCATCCTGGGCCTGGCCTTCTACCTGGGCTTCCTCTTCTGGGCCCATGCCTGGCTGTTTGGCGTCTCCCCCCTGGGCACGGCCTGAGCTCGGGGCGATGCGCGGGCAGGGCAGGGGGGGCGGCAGGCAGGCCACCTCATCTCATGGTGACGAGGCGGGGACCATCGGTCCCGGCGGGCTTCGCTCACCTGAGGTACTCCCAAGGAGAGGGTGGGGGTTCAGGTGGCTGGGCGGATTCTGATCGACCTGGCCAGCCAGCGTCTCTGGTTCCTCCAGGACGACCGTCAGCGCTTCACGGCGCCGGTATCGACTGCCCTCCTGGGCCCAGGGGAGCGCCGGGACAGTGGCTGCACCCCCCGTGGCCTGCACCGGGTCCGCATCCGGATCGGCGCCGGCTGTCCCGCCGGTACGGTCTTCGTCGGCCGGAGGCCCACGGGGGAGATCTATGGCCCCGAGCTGGCGGCGCGCTTTCCCGAACGGGACTGGATCCTGACCCGTATCCTCTGGCTGACGGGGCTGGAGCCCGGTCGCAATCGCGGGGGGGCCGTCGATACCCTCCGCCGCTACATCTATATCCATGGCTGTCCGGAGATGGCACCTTTGGGCCTTCCCCTATCCCATGGCTGTATCCGCATGCATGACCAGGCACTCCTACAACTCTTCGACCTGGCGCCCGCGGGCACCCTGGTAGAGATTCGCTGAGCGCGTCCCTTGAGCACCCGTGGTTATCCCCTCATCCCCCATCGGCCCTGTCCCGGTCCGGTCCCGGGCGCGGGCCCCGAAGCGTTCCTCGCCCCGTGCTGACCCGGATGTGGTTCGCCAGCACCTGCCCGATGGCGGTAGGCTAGGGGCGGCGTTTTAGGTGTTCTCGCTCCTGCTGACGCGCCTCGTCTCGGCCCTGGTGGTGGTGCTGGGGGTCTGCACCTTGGTCTTCCTGCTGATCCACCTGGTGCCGGGGGACCCGGTCGAGGCGATGCTGGGGGAAAACGCCCAGGTGGCGGACCGGGAGGCCTTGCGCCAGGCCCTGGGTCTGGATCGGCCCCTGGGCGAACAATATCTGGCATATCTCCAGCGCCTCGCGCGCCTCGACCTGGGGCTATCCTTTCAGGATCGCCGGCCGGTGGCCGCCATCCTCGGCGAACGCCTGCCGGCCACCCTGGAACTGACCCTCGCCGCCCTGGGCCTGGCCCTGCTCCTGGCACTGCCCCTGGGGGTGCTGGCGGCGCGCCATCGCGGTAGCCCGCTGGACAGCGGGGCCATGGGCCTGTCCCTGGTGGGCATCTCCATCCCCAACTTCTGGCTCGGTCCCCTGTTGATCCTGGTCTTTTCCCTCTGGCTGGGCTGGACGCCGGTGAGCGGGCGGGAGGGCCCGGCCAGCCTGATCCTGCCCGCCCTGACCCTGGGCACCGGCATGGCCGCCATCCTGGCGCGCATGGTCCGGGGCAGCATCCTGGAGGTGCTGGGGGAGGACTATGTGCGTACCGCCCGCGCCAAGGGCTTGTCCGAGCGCCGGGTGCTTTGGGGGCATGCCCTGCGCAATGCCTGGCTGCCGATCCTGACCCTCATCGGCTTGCAGTTGGGGGGCCTGCTCGGCGGCGCCGTCATCACCGAGACGGTCTTCGCCTGGCCGGGGGTGGGCAGTCTGCTCGTCGAGGCCATCCAGAGCCGGGATTACCCGGTGGTCCAGGCCTGCGTGCTTCTGGTGAGCCTGAGCTATGTCTTCGTCAACACCCTCACCGACCTGGTCTATAGCTGGGTCGATCCGCGGATCCATTGGCGCTCATGAGTGATCGGGGTTCAGGGGCTCTGGCGAGGGATCAGGCTGGATCTGAGGCGGGATCAATGGCCGATTCTCAGGTCGGATCTCAGGCTTGGTCTCAATCGGGAACTCGGGCAGAGCCTCAGACGGGGGCTCAACCGGGATGGGCTCAGACCGGGGTGCGAATCTGGGGCTTGCCGGGGGCCTTCCTCTTTGGCTGGGCCCTGCTCGCCCTGGTCGCGCCCTGGCTCCCCCTGACGCCGGACGCGGTCGATCTGCCGGGGATCCTGGCACGACCGGGCCCCGATTCCCTACTGGGAAACGACGACCTGGGCCGCCCCATCCTCGACCGGCTGTTGGTCGGGGCGCGCATCGCCTTTGTGGTGAGCTTCGGCGTCGTCGCCCTCTCCGCCGCGATCGGAGTGCTGGTGGGGGGGATAGGGGCCTTTACCGGCGGCTGGATCGATCTGCTCCTGGTGCGCCTGATCGATGTCTTTCTCGCCTTCCCTGGCATCCTGCTGGCCATCGCCCTGGCGGGGATACTGGGTCCGGGGATCGACAATCTCATCCTGGCCCTGTCCGCCACCGGCTGGGTGGGCTATGCCCGGCTGACGCGCGCCCAGATCCTGGCCCTGAAGGAGCGGGATCATGTCCTGGCGGCCCGGGCCCTGGGGGTTGGGCCGGGGCGCATCCTGGTGCGTCACCTGCTGCCCCTGGCCCTGACGCCCCTCATCGTCGAGGCGACCTTCGGCATCGCCGGGGTGGTGGTCGCCGAGGCGGGGCTGTCCTTTCTGGGCCTGGGGGTGCAGCCCCCCCAGGCCTCCTGGGGCAGCATGATCCGGGAGGGTGTCGGCTACATGCTGGTGGCCCCCCATCTGGTCCTGGCCCCGGGCGTGGCCATCGCCCTGGTGGTTTTCTCCGTCAATCTCCTCGGTGACCGCCTGCGGGATTGGCTGGACGTGCGCCACGCCGCATAGGGCCCGCGTACCGGCATCTGCCCAACATTGGCCCAAATTCGCCCCGGCATCGGCCCGGCCAGCGCCCCCGGTGATGCCGGGGTGCTGGTCGCCGGGTATTCGGGCCGTTATAGTCATCGCCCAGCATTTTTCGGTTTCCCCGATCCGCCTTGTCGCTACCGAAAATTGAGGTGTGTCGTGCGTAAGCCGGCGCCCTGGTCGTCGTCGCTCACCGCTGGAGGTCTTGGCATCATGTCCCTGGGTCCCGTCATCCTCGATCTCGAGGGGCCTGCACTCACCGCGGAGGAGCGTGACCTGCTGCGCCAGCCCGCGGTGGGCGGCGTCATCCTCTTTAGCCGCAACTTTCAGGACCCCGATCAACTGGCGGCCCTGACGGCGGAGATCCACGCCCTCCGCGATCCTCACTTGCTGATCGGCGTCGATCAGGAGGGGGGACGGGTGCAACGCTTCCGGTCCGGTTTCACCCCACTGCCGCCGGCGGCCCGCTTCGGGGCCCTGGCCCAGCATCACCCCCACCAGGCCCGGCAGGCGGCCGAGGCCGTGGGCTGGCTGATGGCCGCCGAGTTGCGCGCGGTGGGGGTGGATTTCAGCTTCGCCCCGGTGCTGGACCTGGATCGTGGCCTCAATACCGTCATCGGCGATCGGGCCTTCGCCACCAACGTGAATCTGGTCACGGAACTGGCCGGGGCCTGGTGCGAGGGGGTGCGGGCAGCGGGAATGGCCGCGGTGGGCAAGCACTTTCCCGGGCACGGGGGGGTGGCCGCGGATTCCCATGCCGAACTGCCGGTCGACGAGCGCCCCTATGAGACCATCGCCGGCGATGATCTGGTGCCCTTCACGCGCCTGATCCGTCATGGTCTGGAGGCGGTCATGCCCGCCCATGTCCTCTATTCCCACGTCGACCCCCGGCCGGCGGGCTTTTCGCCCTTCTGGCTCCAGGAGGTCTTGCGTCACCGGCTGGGTTTCCAAGGGGTCATCTTCAGTGACGACCTCAACATGGGGGCCGCCGCGGCCGGCGGGGGCTACGCCGAGCGGGCCCGGGCCGCCCTGGCCGCTGGCTGCGATGTCCTGCTGATTTGCCAGAACCGGCCGGCGGCCCTAGAGATCGTCGCGGCCCTGCGCCATCACGACGATCCCACCACGCATCTGCGTTGTCTGCGCATGCATGGCCGTGGCCGGGTGGATCGCGCCCATCTCCCCCTGGACCCCCGCTGGCAGCGGGGGGTGAGGGCGGCGGCCGCCCTGCTGGAGGCGCCGTCCCTGGATCTGGATCTCTGATACCAACCGGATCATGGCTCATGCCCTTTACCCTGGAGATGCCCCCATGTCCCTGACCCCTGGTGAATATGCCGCTGTCGCGGCCCGGGCCGAATTGCTCGTGAGCGGTGAAGAGGTGGAGCGGGCCCTGGACCGCATGGCCGATGAGATCGGCGGTGATCTGGCGACCAGCGATCCCCTGGTCCTCTGCGTCATGACCGGGGCCGTGATCGTTGCCGGGCGACTGCTGCCACGCCTGGCCTTCCAGCTCCAACTGGGCTACATCCATGCCACTCGCTACCGGGGCGCGACCCGGGGTGGTGATCTCGCCTGGCTCCACCGGCCGAGCGCCGCGATTAAGGGCCGGCATATCCTGCTGCTCGATGACATCCTGGACGAGGGACTGACCCTGGAGGCGGCCGCCGATGCCTGTCGGGAAGACGAGGCGGCCAGCGTCCGCTGCGCCGTGCTGGTCGAAAAGGAGCGGGCGCGGAGTTCCACCCTGCGGCCCGATTACGTCGGCATCCGCACCCCCGATCGTTACCTCTTCGGTTACGGCCTGGACTACCGGAATTATTTCCGCAACGCGGCGGGGATCTACGCCGTAGCGGACGAGGATATCGGCTAGCGCCTCATGTCATCTTGAGTTGCGCGTCTGGGGGCCAGAACCAAATGCGTGTGCCTGGTCGGTCGTGATCCCTGGGGTGATTGGCTTCCCCGGCCAGAACAGGCGCGGATCGAGGTTCCGGGGCGCGGGTGGGGTCTGTCCCTGGGTTGCCAGCGGAACCGCAGGATGCGGGTATTTAATAAAAAGCTAATAAATTTATATGCTTGTTGACAAATGGGGGTTTATGGCGTAACAAGGGAACAGGTGGCGGCCTCGCGATATCGGTTTCCCGGCGCGCAGTGCCGGGAGCGCGTGCCCCCCCGTCATCGTCCGCAAAATCATTAGAAGATAAGAGGAGGGTAGTCCCATGCACGACCTGGCCCATTACCACGAAAGCCACAACGATTTGCGGCAGATGATCGCCGACTTGCAGTCCCTGCTGACCCCGGAAATGCTCCAGATCCGCCCCAACGCGCGGACGGCCTATCAGCTTCTGTGCGATCTGGGGACTAAAGTCAAAACCCACCTCACCGAGGAGGACCGGGGTGTTTATCCCAGCCTGCTCATCCACGAGGACCCCCGGGTCAAGTCCCTGGCCTGGGGATTCATCAATGGTGAAAAGCCCTTGCGCCGCGCCTTCGATGATTATCACCGCCGCTGGTTGAAGAACTGCGATTTCAACTTCACCCAGGACTTCATCACCGAGAGTCGCAGCATCTTCCAGATGGTCGCCGAGCGCATCGACCGCGAGAATCAGGTCCTCTTTCCCAAACTGGTCGAGATCGGGCTCTTCCCGGAGGCCCAGGGGGTCCGGGAGGCCCGGGCCTGAACCTGGTCCTGAATTCGGACCTGAATTCGGCCCAGGCCCGCTTTCCCGGTAAACTTCCCGGCTCATCATCGCCGGGGAGTTCGTCATGAGTCGTATCGCCGTCATCGGGGGCTCGGGTTTCAACCAACTGCCGGGCCTGGTGGCCCTGGGGGAGGAAGACCCCGTCACCCCTTTCGGGCAGCCTTCGGCCCCGATCCAGCGTGGCCGCCTGGCCGACGCGGAACTGCTCTTCCTATCCCGCCACGGCCTCAACCACCGCATCCCCCCGCACCGAGTCAATTACCGCGCCAATCTCTGGGCGCTCAAACAGATGGGCGCGGAGCGGGTGGTGGGGCTTGCCGCCGTGGGGGGCATCCAGGCCCCCTATGCGCCCAGGGTCCTGGCGGTACCAACCCACCTCGTCGACTATACCCACGGTCGTGATCAGACCTTCCACGAGGGTGGGGATGCGGGCGTCGTCCACATCGACTTTACCTGGCCCTACTGCGAACCCTTGCGCGCCGAGCTGTTGCGCCTGGGACGGTCCCTGGGGATCGACCTGGTGGATGGCGGGACCTTGGGCGTGACCCAGGGCCCCCGCCTGGAGACCGCCGCCGAGATCCGCCGCCTGGAGCGGGATGGCTGCGACCTGGTCGGCATGACCGGGATGCCCGAGGCCGCCCTGGCCCGGGAGCTGGGGCTCTGCTACGCCAGCCTGGCCTTTGTCGTCAACTGGGCGGCGGGCAAGACGGCGCGGGAGATCCACTTCGCGGAACTCGAGGCCAACATGGCGGCCTGCGTCGCGCCGATTCAGCGCCTCCTCACCGCCCTGGTGATCCAGGAAGCCCCAACCGCGTCCTAGCCCCTTCCGGCGGGCCTGACGTAAAATCCCGCTCGCCGTCGCCGTCGCCGTCGCCGTCGCCGTCGCCGTCGCCGTCGCCGTCGCCGTCGCCGTCGCCGACCCTGACCCCGTCGTAGACGCCATTCTCCTCCTCTCCACCGCCTCGGCCCGGGAGCCACCGCCGTGAAGTTGACCGTCGAAGCCTTTCGCGCCTGGGACAACAAGTGCATCACCCTGCTCGGCATGTCCGGGGTGGGCAAGACCTATCTCTCCGGCCTGTTGCGCCGGCATGACTGGTTCCATTACTCCGGGGATTACCGCATCGGTACCCGCTACCTGGATGAGCACATCCTCGATCTCATCAAGGGCCAGGCCATGCAGGTGCCCTTTCTGCGCGACCTGCTGCGCCAGGACTGGATCTTCATCCGCAACAACATCAAGGTCGATGACCTGGGGCCGGTGCTGAGCTTCGTCGGCAAGCTGGGCAACCCGGAACTAAATGGCATGGGGCTGGAGGAGTTCAACCGCCGCCAGGCCCTCTACCGGCAAGCGGAGATTGCCGCCATGCGGGACGTGCCGGACTTCAAGCGCAAGGCACGGGAGATCTATGGCTACCGCCACCTGGTCAACGACGTCGGCGGTTCCCTCTGCGAACTGGAGGAGCCCGCGGTCATCGACCTCCTGGCCCGGGAAAGCCTGATCCTCTACATCCAGGTCCCGCCGGAGGATGAGATCAAGCTCATCCAGCGTGCCCAGGCCGATCCCAAACCCCTCTATTACCGCCCGGCCTTTCTGGCGGCGGCGGTGAAGGACTTCCTCGCCGAACGCCGGCTCGAATATGTCGCGGAGATCGATCCCGACGATTTCACCCGCTGGGTCTTCCCGCGCCTCTTCCATTCCCGGGTGCCGCGCTACGAGGCCATCGCCGGTCCCCATGGCTACACCCTCTCGTCCACCGAAGTGGCTCGGGTGCGGGACGAGCGGGACTTCCTCGAACTGGTCGAACAGGCCATCGCCCGCAAGGGCTGAGCCGTATCGCCAATCCGCGGCCGGCCAGTCTGAACAGGTGAAGTCCGTCGGCGGACTTCTAACCCGCCAACCCACCACGGATACCCGGCCCTAACCATCGCGTTACATGCCAGAAGCGAGATCAAGGCTCCCCTGACTCCGGTCCCGCATGCACTCTCTCCACCCCATTTCGGATGCGTCTCATGCCCATCGTCGCCCACAATGACTTGCCGACCTTCGCCCGCCTGCGCGACGAGGGGCAGAACATCCTCGACCCCCGCCGGGCCCTGCATCAGGACATCCGCGAGCTGCATATCGGCCTGCTCAACATGATGCCGGACACGGCCCTGGCCGCCACAGAGCGCCAGTTCTTCCGCCTGGTCGGCCAGAGCAACCAGATCGCCCAGTTCTACGTCCATCCCTTCAGCCTGGAGGCCCTGCCGCGGGGCGCCGAGGCCCGGGCGCATATCGAGCGCTACTACGAGCCCTTCGATCGGATCCGGGCCGAGGGTCTGGACGCCCTGATCATCACCGGCGCCAACGTGACCCATCCCGATCTCTCCAACGAGCCCTTCTGGGAGCCCCTGCGGGAGGTCGTCGACTGGGCCCTGGAGAACGTCACCTCCACCCTCTGCTCCTGTCTGGCCACCCATGCGGTGCTTCAGTTCCGCTATGGTCAGCGCCGCTATGGGCTGCCGGGTAAGAAGTGGGGGGTCTACCCCCACCGGGTGGTGGACCGCCGGCATCCCCTGGTCGAGAACGTCAATACCCTCTTCGATGTCCCCCATTCCCGCTTCAACGAGATCGGCCGTCACCAGTTCGACGCCGCCGGGCTGCGGGTCCTGGCGGAAAGCGATCAGGCGGGGGTCCACCTGGCGGTGAGCGAGGACGGCTTTCGCCTGGTCTTCTTCCAGGGCCACCCGGAGTACGACACCGTCTCCCTGCTCAAGGAGTACAAGCGGGAGGTCGGCCGCTTCATCCAGGGTCAGCGCCCGGATTACCCCCCCTTTCCGGAGCACTATATCCGGCTGCGGGACCGCGCCATCTTGGAGGAGCACCGGCTGCGCATTCTCGAAGCCCTCGACCGGGGTCAGACCCCGCCCAAGGTGCCGGAGTCCCGCGTCGCCACCTCCCTGGACAACACCTGGCATGACACCGCGGAGGGGGTGGTCGGCAACTGGATGGGCTGCATCTACCAGGTCACCAACAGCGATCGCCGTCTGCCCTTCATGCCCGGGGTCGATCCTGACGATCCCCTCGGTCTGCGGCGCCTGTAGCTATCCCTCCCGGAACAACCCCTGCTGGCGATCGCCGCAGTGGCAGCCAGAGGGCGGCCGCCCTCAGTCGCTCCCGGTCGCCACCGCCGGCACCAGGGCCTGGCCGCAGGCGCGGCACAGATAGCGCTGGCCGCGCTGGATGCGGTGGTGACGGATGCTGGTCAAGAGGTGGGAGCGGCAGCCACAGCGGTAGGGAAAGCGGTCCAGGTTCCGGGTTTTCAGATCGCTGACGTCGTAATCATGACAGCGCGTCGGCGGAACGCCGAATAGATGCATGATGGCTCGCCACTCGGTCCCATGGGGCTCTATCCGGGGACCGTGGCGGTGGAAGGCGATGACGTGGGCGACCTCGTGGGGGACGGTGCGGGCGAGAAAGTCCTCCCCATGGCGCGCCAGCAGGGCGGGGTTGTAGCGCACCGTCCAGAGTTGCCCCGCCTGGCGCCGGACCTGACCCGCCCCGCGGCCCCGCAGGTCGCAGCGGATCTCCACCCCCGGGGTTGCCAGACCGAAGTGCCGCGCCGCGCTCTCCAGCAAGGTCCGGGTGCGGGCCCCCGCCAGGGCGATGAGCGGCTCCAGGGACTGAGGTGTGGGCAGGGAAGCGGAGGGGTCCTGGCCCGCTCCGGTGAGCCGCGATGAAGGGGGTATGACGGAGGGCATTGGCTCTTTCTCGGGGAGAGACATCATTAATTCAGGCCCTGTCTTGCCCGGGGACGGAAAGGGCCGTATTATGCCAGGGATTGGAACGGGGTTCCTTTTGGAGCCCTGATCGACCAGGACCCCGGGATCGGGGTTTTTTTTGGTTTCTCGTATTTCGCGACCCAGGCGCCTTGCGCGGCCGGGGTCCTGACGCAGCGAGTGGGCCTCAAGGCCCATTTTTTGTTTATGAATCTTTTTTTTGATCACGATGTTAGCGGCGGCGGATGACGCATTCGGCACATAAACTGGCGGAACTGGCCCGATCGGTGGTTGAGCCCATGGGCTACGAACTGGTCGGGGTCGAGCAGGCCCAGCGTGGCGGCAGCCATGGCGGCGCTGTGCTGCGCGTCTACATCGACGCTGAGCAGGGCATCAACCTGGACGACTGCGCCTCCGTCAGCCACCAGCTCAGCGGGGTACTGGACGTGGAGGACCCGATTCCTGGTCACTATGACCTGGAGGTCTCCTCCCCGGGCCTGGACCGTCCCCTCTTTGGCGTGGCGCACTATGAGCGCTTCCGCGGCCGGCGGGCCAAGGTGCGTCTCGGCTCCAAGCTGGAGGGCCGCCGCCATTTCGAGGGTCTGCTGGCCGGCGTGGTCGATGATTGCCTGCGCCTGGAGGGCGAGGGCCAGGTCTTCGCCCTGCCCCTGGCCATGATCGAGTCCGCGCGGCTCGTGCCGGAATTTTAGCTCCCCCGGGACTTCCGCGAGACCCGCGCGCTGGCTATGAATCGCAACCCGACTGAGCCTGAATATCGATTCGGGAATAGGTGAATGAGTAAAGAAATCCTGTTAGTGGTCGAGGCCGTCTCCAACGAGAAGGATGTCCCCAAGGAGGTCATCTTCGAGGCCATGGAGGCCGCCCTGGCCACGGCCACGCGCAAGAAGCTCGGCGGCGAGTGCGACGCCCGCGTGGCCATCGACCGCGCGACCGGGAATTACCAGGCCTTCCGGCGTTGGGAGGTGGTGGCCGATCCGGAGGAGGGTGGGGAGGTCGAGTACCCCGATTGCGAGATCTCCCTGTCCGCGGCCCGGGAAAGTGACCCCGAGCTGGAGGTCGGCGACTGGATCGAGGAGGCCATCGAGATCGAGCTCGGCGGGCGCATCGCCGCCCAGGCCGCCAAGCAGGTCATCGTCCAGAAGGTCCGCGACGCCGAGCGCGCCAAGGTGGTGGAGGCCTATCAGAGCCGCAAGGGTGAGCTGGTCACCGGCCTGGTCAAGAAGGCCGAGCGTGGCACCATCATCCTGGACCTGGGTGGCAACGCCGAGGCCCTGATCCCCCGCGATCAGGTCATCCCCCGGGAGTCCGTCCGCCCCGGCGACCGGCTGCGCGGCTATCTCTACGAGGTCAGCGCCCAGCCCCGCGGTCCTCAGTTGCTGGTCAGCCGCACCCGGCCGGAGCTGCTCATCGAGCTCTTCAAGCTGGAAGTGCCGGAGGTCGGGGAGGGCATCATCGAGATCCTCGGCGCCGCCCGGGACCCGGGCTCCCGCGCCAAGATCGCCGTGCGCAGCCGCGATCCCCGCATCGACCCGGTGGGCGCCTGCGTCGGCATGCGCGGCTCCCGGGTCCAGGCGGTCTCCAACGAGCTCAACGGCGAACGGGTCGACATCATCCTCTGGAACGACAACCCGGCCCAGTACGTCATCAACGCCATGTCCCCGGCGGACGTGGTGTCCATCGTCATCGACGAGGACGCCAATTCCATGGACGTGGCGGTCAAGGAGGAGAATCTCTCCCAGGCCATCGGTCGCGGCGGACAGAACGTCCGTCTGGCCAGCCAGCTCACCGGCTGGTATCTCAACGTCATGAACGAGGCCGAGGCCGCCAACAAGAGCGAGCAGGAGTCCCGCAAGTTGTTGGAGACCTTCATGGAGCAACTCGACATCGACGAGGACGTGGCCACGGTCCTGGTGGAGGAGGGCTTCACCAGCATCGACGAGGTGGCCTACGTGCCCCTGGCGGAGATGCTGGCCATCGCCGAATTCGATGAGGACGTGGTCACCCAATTGCGCGAGCGGGCCAAGGACGCCCTGCTGACCCGCGCCATCGCCAGCGAGGAGACCCTCGATGGCGAACCGGCGGCCGATCTCCTCGCCCTGGAGGGCATGGACGAGGCCCTGGCCTTTACCCTGGCCAGCCACGGTATCCGCACGCTGGACGATCTGGCGGAGCAGTCCGTGGATGAGCTGGTGGAGGCCACCGGAATGGATGGCGACAAAGCGGCCCAACTCATCATGAAGGCCCGCGAACACTGGTTTACCGAGGAGGCGGGCGTCTAACGCCGGAGGCCACACCGAATGAGCGAAGTTACGGTTAAACATCTCGCCGGCATCGTGGGTATTCCGGTCGAACGCCTGCTGAGTCAGTTGCAGGAAGCGGGCATCAGCGTCACCGATCCCGAGACCCAGCTCAGCGAGCAGGAAAAGATCCAGCTCCTGACCTATCTGCGTCGCAGCCATGGCAAGCAGGACACGGCCGAGGCCGCCGCGGCCCCCAGCCGCGTCACCCTCAAGCGGAAGTCCGTCAGCGAATTGCGTCAGCCCGCGGTGGCCCCCCGGTCACCGGGCGGGCCCCGGGCCGCCGCCCCGGCGCCGCGGGCCAAGACGGTCAGTGTTGAGGTGCGCAAGAAGCGGGTCTACGTCAAGCGCCCCGGAGTCGGCGAGGGCGAGGCCCCGCTGGCCACCCCCACGCCAGTGGCCTCCACTCCGGCGCCGGCTCCGATACCGGCCCCTGCCCCGATGGCGGCCCCGATTTCGTCCGAAACCCCCGCGCCCGCGGTCGCTCCGGCCCCCGCGCCGATGGCCGCTCCGGCAGCTGCCCCGGTAACCGCGCCGGCGGCCGCGCCGGTCCCCGCGCCGATGGCTGCTCCGGCCCCCGCGCCGACGCTGGTCCAGGCGGCAGCGCCCGCGCCCGCCCGGGCTCCGTCCGCCCCTCCGGCCCGTCCGGCGCCCGCCGCCGAGACCCGGCGCCGTGCCGAACCCCCGCGGCCGCGCATCGACGAGGCCCGGCGCCGCGGTGAACTCGAGGCGCGCCGCGCCGAGGTCGAGGCCCGCCGTTACGCCGAACTGGAGGAGCAGGAGCGTCAAGCCCGTGAGGAAGAGGCCCGCCGGCGGGCGCAGGAGGAACTGCGTCGCCAGACCGAGGCGGAGGCCCGTCGCCTGGCGGAGGAGGAGGCCCGTCGCCTCGCCGAGGAAGAGGCCAAGGCCCAGCCTGAGGAGGCCGAGGTCGCGGAAGTCATCGAAGAGGTCGAAGAGACCCTGGCACGCGACAAGGCGCGCAAGGAGGAGGGCGCCAAGGTCGAGCCCAAGCCCCTCAAGATCGTCAAACCCCGCGCCGAGACCACGGACAAGGAGAAATCCGTCAAGAAGGCCGCCCGCAAGGACTCCCTGCGCGACCGCGATATCCTGCCCCTGGTGACCGATTACGAAGAGGAGGCCGGCGGTGGCCCGGCCGGGGGCCGGGGGGTGCGGCGCAAGAAGCGCATGGGCAAGCCCCAGCTCCAGGACAAGCATGGCTTCCAGCGCCCGACCATGAAGGTGGTCCGGGAGGTGGAGATCCCGGAGTCCATCACCGTCGGTGACCTGGCGGCGCGCATGTCCGTCAAGGTGGCGGACGTGATCCGTGAGCTGTTCAAGCAGGGCATGATGGTCACCATCAATCAGTCCCTGGACGCCGATACCGCCAGCCTGCTGGTGGAGGAGATGGGCCACAAGGCCATCGCCGCCCGGCGTGAGGACGTCGAGGACGCCCTGATGAAGGAACTGGAGCGGGAACTGGGCGAACTGGCCCAGGAGCCGCGCCCACCGGTCGTCACCATCATGGGCCACGTCGACCACGGCAAGACCTCCCTGCTCGACTACATCCGCCGCACCAAGGTGGCGGCGGGGGAGGCCGGCGGCATCACCCAGCACATCGGCGCCTATCACGTGAAGACGGCGCGCGGCATGGTGTCCTTCCTCGACACCCCGGGCCACGCCGCCTTTTCGGCCATGCGCGCCCGCGGCGCTCAGGTCACCGACATCGTCATCCTGGTGGTGGCGGCGGACGACGGGGTCATGCCCCAGACCGTCGAGGCCATCCAGCACGCCCGCGCCTCCAAGGTGCCGATCGTGGTCGCCATCAACAAGATGGACAAGCCCGCCGCCAACCCGGATCGGGTGATGCAGGAGCTCACCCAGCACGAGGTGGTGGCCGAGGAGTGGGGTGGCGACACCATGATGGTCCAGGTCTCCGCCAAGTCGGGCCTGGGCATCGACGATCTGCTCGACGCCGTGCTCCTGCAGGCCGAGGTCCTGGAGCTCAAGGCCCCGGTCACCGGTCCGGCGCGGGGTGCCGTGGTCGAGTCCAGCCTCGACAAGGGTCGTGGCCCGGTGGCCACCATCCTGGTCCAGGCCGGCACCCTCCATCAAGGTGACATGATCGTCACCGGCACCGAGTTCGGTCGGGTGCGCGCCATGTTCGACGAGACCGGCCGGCAGGTGAAGGAGGCCGGTCCCTCCATCCCGGTGCAGGTCCTGGGCCTGTCCGCTACCCCCAACGCCGGCGACGAGGTGGTGGTGGTGGCCGACGAGCGCCGTGCCCGGGAGGTCGCCGCCCTGCGCGCCGGGCGCGAGCGGGCCTCGCGGTTCGAGGACCAGAAGGTCGCCAGCCTCGACCAACTCTTCTCCCAGCTCAAGGAGGGCGAGGCCAAGACGGTCAACATCGTCTTCAAGGCCGATGTCCAGGGCAGCATGGAGGCCCTGCGCGACAGCCTCAACAAGCTGTCCACCGACGAGGTCAAGGTGGTCATCGTCGCCGCCGGGGTGGGAGGCATCACCGAGTCCGACGCCAATCTGGCGGTGACCTCGAACGCCATCCTGCTCGGCTTCAATGTCCGCGCCGACGCCGCCGCCCGCCGGGTGGTGGAGGACAAGGGGCTCGACCTGCGCTACTACAGCATCATTTACGAGTTGCTGGATGACGTGAAGAAGGCCCTGTCCGGTCTGCTCAGCCCCGAGGTGACCGAGTCCATCATCGGCCTGGCCGAGGTGCGCGATGTCTTCCGCTCCTCCAAGTTCGGCGCCATCGCCGGCTGCATGGTGGTGGAGGGCGTGGTCAAGCGCAACAACCCCATCCGCGTGCTGCGCGACAACGTCGTCATCTACGAGGGCGCCCTGGAGTCCCTGCGCCGCTTCAAGGAGGATGCCGGCGAGGTCAAGGCCGGCATGGAGTGCGGTATCGGCGTCAAGAACTACAACGACGTGCGGGTCGGCGACCACATCGAGGTCTTCGAGCGTACCGTGCGCAAGCGTGAGCTCTAGGCCTTGGCTGGTTCTGACGACATGAGGCTGGCGCCGCACCGGGGTGCGCGATGAAGGAGTTCGACCGCACCGAGCGCATTGGCGCGGAACTGCGGCGGGAGCTGGTCGCGATCCTGCGCGACGAGGTCCGCGACCCGCGCCTGCATCGGGTGACGCTTCAGGAGGTGCGGGTCAACCGTGACCTGTCCTGGGCCAAGGTCTATTTCACCTGCTTCCCCCTGGATGAGGGTAGCCAGGAACAGGCCAAGCTGCTGAATGGCAAGCTCGCCGGTTTTCTGCGCGCCCAACTCGCCCGGCGGGTGCGGTTGCGGACCATCCCGCAACTGCACTTCGAGCATGACGAGTCGATCGCCCGTGGCGAGCATCTGACCCACCTGATCGAGGATGCCCTCGGTGCCGGTTCCGGCCCGGTGGCCGGGGAGGCCACGGCTTCGGCCATGGGTGAGTATCAGGACCCCGACCATGACCCGGACCCGGTTGCGGGTTCCGCTGGCGGCTGATCCTAGTCTCAGGCCCCCGCCGCCCACCAACCTTTTCCCGTTTTCCACCCTTTTTCAGGACTCACGATCCATGGGGCGTCGGCGTAAGCATGGCCGCGATATCGATGGCATCCTGCTGCTCGATAAACCGCTGCACCTGACCTCAAACGAGGCCCTGCAACGGGTCAAGCGACTCTATCAGGCCAACAAGGCGGGGCATACCGGCAGTCTGGATCCCCTGGCCACCGGTCTTCTGCCGGTTTGTCTGGGGGGCGCGACCAAGTTCTCCACCTATCTCCTCGATGCCGACAAGCACTATCGGGTGCGCATTCGCCTGGGGGTCACCACCACCACGGCGGACGCCGAGGGCGAGGTCCTGGAGACCCGGCCGGTGGTGGGGGTCGACGAGGCCTGGTTACGGGCGGTCATGGAGCGGTTCCTCGGCCCCATCGAGCAGCTCCCGCCCATGTACTCGGCGGTCAAGCATCAGGGGGAACGCCTCTATAAATTGGCCCGCCAGGGGATCGAGGTCGAGCGCCAGCCGCGGACCGTGACCATCCACAGCATGGAGTTGATCGACCTGGCCCTGCCGGAGCTGGAACTGGACGTCCACTGTTCCAAGGGCACCTACGTGCGGACCCTGGCCGAGGACCTCGGCGCCGAGCTGGGTTGCGGGGGCCACGTCATCGGTCTGCGCCGCACCGGGGTCGGGCCCTATGTCGAACCCGAGCGGCGCTTCGTGACCCTTGACGAGATCGAGGACCTCATCGCCGCCCACGAGGACCCCTACCCGGCGCTGGACTCGCTCCTGTTGCCACTGGAGAGCGCCCTGGAACATTGGCCAGCGGTGCGCCTGACGGCCGATGCCGCCTTCTATCTGGGCCAGGGCCAGGCGGTGCTGGTGCCCCAGGCTCCCACGGAGGGGCTGGTGCGGCTCTATGATCCGTCCCACCACTTTCTCGGTGTTGGCTTCATCCTCGACGACGGCAAGGTTCAACCCAAGCGCCTGCTCTAGGGGCGCGGTATCTAGTCATCGCAGCTCAATTTTCGGTTATCCCGACCCTCCCTGTCGATGCCGAAAACTGAAATGCGATGTGTATAATTTCTCTCGCCGGCGGGCTGGTGCCCGCCCGCTTTTCTATCGGCCTGGCCCCCTGAACTCATTGTTGGAGGGTCGGCGGCAACTCCGCCCCGGGTCTTTCACGTCACACCTCTACAGGAGACAGACAACATGGCAATGAGCACCGCCGACAAGGCCAAGGTCATTCAGGATTACCAGCGCGCCCCTGGCGACACGGGTTCCCCCGAGGTCCAGGTGGCCCTGCTGACTGCCCGCATCCTCGACCTCAGCGGCCACTTCGCCCAGCACAAGGGCGACCACCACTCCCGCCGCGGCCTGGTGCGGATGGTCAATTCCCGCCGCAAGCTGCTGGACTACCTCAAGGGCAAGGACCTGGACCGCTATCGCGCGCTGATCGGCCGCCTGGGTCTGCGTCGCTGATCCACTTGACAGGGCTTCGTTCCGACGCCGGGGCTACCGGCGTCGGGCCTGCCGTCCCTCGCTCCCCCCGCGCTGGCGCGGGGTGGTGCCCACCTCCTTGCTCGGCGCGCCACCGGGGGCCAGGTCCCCGGGTGCCGCCCGGCGGCAACCCCATTGGCGTTGGCCTGCTCCGCGCCGACGCCTTCAGGCCGCTCCATCCGGGCCCCGCGTCGCGGCCCGCACCAGCCCCGAGGAACCCCCAGTGACTCCCATCAAAAAGACCTTCCAATTCGGCGCCCAGACCGTGACCCTGGAGACGGGCGAGATTGCCCGCCAGGCCGATGGCGCCGTCATGATCAATGTCGATGACACCGTGGTCCTGGTGACCGTGGTCATCGACAAACGTGCCACCGAGATCAAGGACTTCCTGCCCCTGACCGTGGACTACCAGGAGAAGACCTACGCCGCGGGCCGCATCCCCGGGGGCTTCTTCCGCCGCGAGGGGCGTCCGAGCGAGAACGAGATTCTGACCTCGCGCCTCATCGACCGGCCCATCCGGCCCCTGTTCGCCGATGGCTTTGGCCGCGAGGTGCAGATCATCGCCACGGTCAAGTCCCTCAATCCCGCCGTCAACCCCGAAGTCCCGGCCATGATTGGCGCCTCGGCGGCCCTGGCCATCTCCGGCGCGCCCTTCAACGGCCCCATCGCCGCGGCGCGGGTGGGTTACAAGAACGGCGAATATATCCTCAACCCCGCCGTCGTTGGCCTGGGTCCCGACAGTGATCTGGACCTGATCGTCGCTGGTACGGAGCACGCCGTGCTCATGGTCGAATCCGAGGCCCGGGGCCTGTCCGAGGAGGTCATGCTGGGCGCCGTGCTCTTTGGCCACGAGCAGATGCAGGTGGTCATCCAGGCCATCCGCGAACTGGCGGCCGAGGTCAACAAGAAGCCCCTGGCCTGGACCCCCGCCGAAGCCAACCCGGCCCTGGCCGCCGCCGTCGAGGCCATCGCCGCCGAGCGCCTGGGGGCGGCCTATCGCATCAAGGAAAAGATGGCCCGCTACGAGGCCCTGGACGCCATCCGCTCCGAGCTCTACGCCGAGCTGAGCGGCGAGGGCACCACCTGGACTCAGCCCCAGGTCTACGGCGCCATCGAGCATCTGGAGAGCCAGATCGTCCGCGGCCGCATCCTGGCCGGGGAGCCGCGCATCGATGGCCGTGATACCCGCACCGTCCGCCCCATCACCATCCGCACCGGCGTCCTGCCGCGCACCCACGGCTCCGCCCTCTTCACCCGCGGCGAGACCCAGGCCCTGGTGGTCACCACCTTGGGCACCGAGCGTGACTCCCAGATCATCGACGCCCTGGAAGGGGAGCGCAAGGAGCCCTTCATGCTCCATTACAACTTCCCGCCCTTCTGCGTCGGCGAGATCGGCCGCATCGGCAGCCCCAAGCGCCGGGAGATTGGCCACGGGCGCCTGGCCAAGCGCGGCATCCTCGCCTGCATGCCCAGCATCGACGAGTTTCCTTATTCGGTGCGCGTCGTCTCCGAGATCACCGAGTCCAACGGCTCCAGCTCCATGGCCAGCGTCTGCGGTACCAGCCTGTCGCTGATGGATGCCGGCGTGCCGGTGAAGGGCGCCGTGGCCGGCGTGGCCATGGGCCTGATCAAGGAGGGTGACCGCTTCGCCGTCCTCACCGACATCATGGGCGACGAGGACCACCTGGGCGACATGGACTTCAAGGTCGCCGGCACCGCCGGGGGCATCAACGCCCTGCAAATGGACATCAAGATCGAGGGCATCACCCGGGAGATCATGGAGCAGGCCTTGGCCCAGGCCAAGGAGGGACGGCTGCACATCCTCGGCGAGATGAACAAGGTCATCGGCGCTCACCGCGCCGAGATGTCCGAGCACGCCCCGCGCATCATCGAGTTCAAGATCCACCCGGAGAAGATCCGCGACGTCATCGGCAAGGGTGGCTCCGTCATCCGCGCCATCACCGAGGAGACCGGGGCCACCATCGACATCAACGACAACGGCCTGGTCAAGATCTTCTCGGTGGTCAAGAGCGCCGGCGAGGAGGCCAAGCGCCGCATCGCCCTCATCACCGCCGATGTCGAGGTGGGCGCGATCTACGAGGGACGGGTGGCGCGCCTCATGGACTTTGGCGCCTTCGTCACCATCCTCCCCGGCCGCGACGGCCTGGTGCACATCTCCCAGATCAGCGACGAGCGGGTGCAGAACGTCAGCGACAAGCTGGCCGAGGGCGATGTCGTCCGCGTCAAGGTCCTGGAGGTGGACAAGCAGGGTCGCATCCGCCTGAGCATGAAGGCGATCGAGCAGGGCTGAGCGTTAGGCCTGAGGGCTGCAACCGCAGCAACGAAAAAGGGGCCGCAAGGCCCCTTTTTTGGTAGATACCCCCCTCTACCCAAGGGGTTCAGAACTTAGTCACCACGACGTTGACGCCGTCCTCAGTGCCCAGGTCGAAGGTGTTGCCATTCAGTCGCGCGACCGAGCCGATCATCTCGGCGACGTAGGCCGGGTCGGCGGCGGCGTTGATCACTAGACCGTTGCCCTGGCCATCGGCCACCACCAGGGTGGCGGCATCGGGGCGGGTGATGGAGATGCCCTCGCCGGGGGAGAGGATGCTGAGATCCGCGTTGAGGAATTGCACCCGCATGGCGGCGGGATCGCGGTTGGCCTCCACCAGGGCATCGGCGGCATCGACGGCGCCGCTCTTGACCTTATCCACCACCACGGCAGCGGTGGCCTTGGCCTTGGCGGCCAGTTCCTGGGCCTTCTCGCTGGTGGCGGCTTCTTTCACGGCGGAGACCGCCTTGTCGAGATGTTCTTTCCAGTTCATGGTTTGTTAGTCCTCAAAGTGAGTGGGTGAGTGGGTGAGTGGGTGAGTGGGCGAGTAGTTGAGTGGGTGAGTGGGCGAGTAGTTGAGTGGGTGAGTGGGTGAGAAGGTGCCGTGGTTTAGACCCCGAATTCAGCCTCCGCTCAAGGAGGCGTTGCTTCAAAAGGTAGTGTCTCCACAGGACTTTCCCCAGGGGCCCTGGAGCCAGAATCAGGCTCGCACGAGCTGAATGGACCGGCCCTGGGGGCTTCTGACTTCCTGGCTGGAAGTACGCTCGGCGATAGGCGGCAGACCTGGGCGGCGATCAAAGATCACCAGCCAGCCGCTATCAAGGCCTAGCACGGTCAGATAGCCATCCAGTTGTTCCAGTCCTTCGGCCAGGGGATCAGACTCGCCGGGACGCCAGACTTTGAGTTCCAGGCCTAGGGTCAGTTCCCGGTAACGGACTTCGCGCTCACGGTGGCAAGGTAGCTCAGCCGGGCGCTTGCTGCAGGGATTCGAATCGGGCCTTGAAGGCGGCCTGGCGCAGGCGCTGGGCGTCGGCCTCCGAGGCGACCAGGGGGGCATCCAGCCACTGGCCCGTGCCGTGGTCGTAGATGGAGAAGCGATAGCCCTTGCCGACCTTGAAGATGGGGGTCACGTCGTTGCCGGCCTGTTCCAGGGCCTGGAACTTGTCGAGGCCCATGGGCGCCGGGGTGGGGATGAAGGGCGCATCGCCCGTTTGCGGGGTGTCGGCCGCGCTGGCCATGGCCACCGGTGGGTTGGCGCCTGGTTGACCGGTAGCCGGGCGGTTGGACTGTGCGGCCGATGGGTTGGCGGTCTGGTTAGCGGGCTGGCCGGATGCCGCGTGGACCACGGGGACCTCGGCTCCAGCGAGGGCGGCGGGGGCGATGGCAGGGCTGGCGGCGACGGTGAAGAGGGTGTTCTGCATCTCGCCGTGGGTGTCCAGGGTCACGGTTTCGAGGCCCGGCAGGCGGCTGAGCAGGTAGCCGGCCATGAGCATGCCCAGGCGGTCGTTTTCCTTCTCCAGAGCGGTCAACAGCTTGTCGGCGACGATCTGGCAACGTTCGATCTGGGTGGGTCGGGCAATCCATTCACGACTCATCTGCCAGCCCTGGTCCATGTCGGCGTCCAGTTTGGCGAAGAAGGGTTGGCCCTGCGCCAGGATCTGTTCCGGGACCTCCAGGCTGAGTTCCTGATCGTCGATGATGGCCTTGAGCAGCATGGCGGTTCCTCTTTCGCGCGTGGACGGGTTGGAATCATTCTAGCAAAATGTCGCTACGTCCCAGTTATCCACGGGGGATCGCGCCCATGCTCCTCACCCTTCCCGGTCTGCTCAATGCCGCCCAGGTGGACAAGATCCACGAAATCCTCCAGGGGGCCAGGTTCGTCGATGGTCGCCTGACCGCCGGTTTCGCCGCGGCTCGGGTCAAGCATAACCAGGAACTGGAGCCGGATGAGCAACGCATGCGGCGCCTGATCCGGGTCATCATGGCCAGCCTGGGCCACAACGCCACCTTCCGCTTCGGCGCCCTGCCGCACCGGGTCGCCGACCCCATCATCGCCCGTTACGAGCCAGGCATGACCTACGGCGACCATGTGGACGATCCCATCATGGGCACCACCGGGCCGCGCTTCCGCACCGACGTGTCCATGACGATCTTCCTCAACCCCCCGGACAGCTATGAGGGGGGCGAACTGGTGGTGCGCACGCCCTTTGGTGACCAGAAGGTCAAGCTCCCGGCCGGGGACGCGGTGGTCTATCCCTCGTCCAGCCTGCACCAGGTCGCCCCGGTCACCCGCGGCGAGCGCCTGGTGGCCCTGACCTGGATCCAGAGCTATGTCCGGGACGCCGCCCGCCGCGAATTGCTCTATGAGCTGAATCTGGCCCGGGAGGCCCTGCTCAAGGAGGCCCCGGGGACCCCGACCACGGGTTACGTGGACCGTTCCTATGCCAACCTGCTGCGCATGTGGGCGGAGCTGTAATTGACGATCCGATCTGGTCCGGCCTTCGCCCCGAGTCTGGCTTCGGCGCGGGATCCAGCGCAGGCTTCATCGCGCTCTCCGATGTGGGTTCAGATGTGGGCTCCGATGTGGGCTCAGCTTTGGGCTCCGACGTGGACTCAGATGTGGGTTCCAACGTGGACTCCGACGCGGGCTTCGACATGGGCCCGGACGCTGGTTCCGACGCTGGCATTGACCCTCGGCCTGGGTCTCGGCGGCTGTTGTAGCCGGATGCCGGCCACGGAGTTCAACCGCTTCGCCGGCACCGCCAACCAGCCCGCGGGGCTGTGCGGCATCTTCTCCGGCTTCGGCACCACCGAGGAACCCGAGCGCTGGGGGGCCGTCTACTCGCCGGTGACGGTGGAGGAGTATGGCGCCCTCCTGTGCACGGGCGTGGCGCCCGCCGATTACGCCACCTGCGTCAATCGCGCCTGGTCCCACTACCGCCAGGCGCAAGGCGAAGACCATCCCCCGGGGACCGCCACGGCGGGTCCCTTTGCCGTGATCCTGGCCGGTACCGTCCTGGAAGGGCGTTACTGGTCCCAGCCCTTCGCCGCCGGTTTCCGGGTCAGCGCGACCGGCTTGTCCTGTCAGGGGGGCTACGATGCCTTTGCCGGGGATAGCCCGGCGATCTTCAAGGTCAGGTGCAGCGACGGCGGCCGCGGCTGGGCCCAGGTGGTGCGGGATCGCGACGGGCGGGATGGCATCGGCGGGCTCTATCTGGACGACGGCCGGGTGGGCAAGATCCTCTTCGGTCCCGATGTGCTCGGAGGTCGTTAAAAAAACTCCTGATCGAGCCGTTGGGGATACTCAATGTCAACTCAACTACAACCTCAATGACAACGAGGCAGGGCGGCCGTGGCTGAGCGGAAGCGAAATTTCCCGCCAGCCCTCAGTGGCGCTGCTCCACCCCCTCGACGCTAGAGGCGGAGGCCATGTCCATCAGGCCGCGCATCAGTTCGGCGCGGGCGGTGAGGGTGTTGGTCTCGATCAGGGCCTGCTTGTCCTCGGGGGCCAGGGGCAGGTGGGCGGTGAGCAGGTTCACCAGGTCCAGGTCCGCCATGGCCTTGAGGTCATCCCAGGGGATCTCGACCCCCCGGGGTCGGACGTAATTCCGCAGGGAGGCGAGGAAGCGTTCGCGGTTAACGATGCCCTCCTGCTCGGTGAGGAAGTCCTGGGCGAAGCGGTCCCAACCGGCCTGGACCCGACGGTAGCCATGTCGCTCCTCCAGTTCCCGCTGGAGCTCGAAACGGCAGACGCCGGTGAGGACGATGACGACGCGCCCGTCGTTGGTCTCGCTATAGGAGGTGATGCGGCCGGCGCAGCCGATCTTGTGCAGGAGGGGGACCTCCACCTCCTCCTGGCCGGTCAGGGGCTGGATCATGCCGACCAGGTGGTCGCTGCCCAGGGCATCCTGGATCAGGTTCAGGTAGCGCGGCTCAAAGATGTTGAGGGGCAGTTGAATGCCGGGCATGACGATGGCCCCCGCCAGGGGGAAGACCGGGATTTCCCCCGGGAGGTCGACGAAGCGGGGCAGGAAAGGGGAGGGCATCGCTAGGGTTTCTCCGCGGTGGGGCTGGGACTGGTGACGAACACACGCGCCATGCCGGGGTGCAGGTCGAAATCGAAGGGCGTGGGCAGGTAGTCCATGGCCCACTCCGGGGAGACATCGCGCAGGGGCGGCGGCGCCTGGACCAGGCGGTAGAGGTCCTCGCAGTGAAAGTGCTGATGGTGCCAGGGGTCCTTGTTCAGGACCAGCAGGGCCTGGCTCCGGCCCCGGGTGGAGGCCTGCCACAACAGCAGGATGGCCGGGTTGGGGGATTCGAGGCGCTGGAGGAGGCCATCCTCGCCGAAGACCGGGTGGCTGGCCTTGATGCGATTGACCCGGGTGATGAAGGCGGTCAGGTCCACCGCCGGGGTCTCCCAGTCCTCGGGCCGGGTCTTGACCACGTGCAGGCGGCGCTGGAAGCCGAACTCGTAGCCCATGGGCAGCATGACCCCGGTGGAGAAGAGGGCGGTGAAGAGGTAGCGCTGCTTGAGGGCGGCGACGTTTTGACCGGACTCGGCGAAGAGGCGCTCGGTGTCATGGCTCTCCGGGAAGCCGATGGAGGGCGCGATCTGGCGGGTCAGTTCGTATTGCTCCAGCAGCCAGGGGCTGGAGAAGTCCCACCACTTGGCGCTGTTGAAGATGGCATCGAAGCCGGCGCTGGCCGTCTGCCGGGTCTGATCCGGGGAGCAGCCCAGGGTCTCGGCGACGAACAGGGTGCCGGGATGCCGCTGCTTGATGTCCTGGATCAGGCGTCGCCAGAAGTCGGTGGGGATCTGATAGGCGGCGTCGCAGCGGAAGCCGGTGAAACCCAGGCCGATCAGGTGCTCGACGACCGTGCCGACATAGTCCAGCAGGCCCTGGGCGTCCGGCGAATGACGATGGTCGAACTGGGCCAGGTCCTCCCACACCACCTTGGTGCCGTCCTCTTCCAGGCAGAAGGGGTGGGCGATGCGTCCGCCCTCGCGTTTGAACCAGTCCGGGTGCTGCGTCGTCAGGGGTGAATCCACCGCGCAGTGATTGATGACCAGGTCGATCATCAGCCGCAGCCCCAGTTTTTCCGCAACCTTGACCATCTCCTTGACCTGAGTCTCCGGCCGCTTGCGCGAGCCCGGCGTCAGGAGTGCGGGGTTGACGCCAAAATAATCGCGGATGGAATAGATGCTGCCCGATTGGCCCGGCGGCTGGATGGGGTTGACGAAGACCCACTCGAAACCCATGGCCGCGGCGCGCTCCAGATGGGGCGTCCACTGGGGTAGGGGTCCCGCCAGCAGGGGGAAGAGGTTGTAGATTTTCATACCGGGTGAGAAGGATCGGGCAAAAGGTTCAGGCCAGGCGCACCAGGGGGACCAGGTGTACCAGAGCACCCAGGGGTATCAGAGGCACCCAGGGGACCGGTTCCGGTGGCGCTTCAAGAATTAGTGTGGTCGAAGTACCCAGGTTGGACCCTGATGGATTGGTTGCATAGATGGGGATGGACCCCGCTGAGGTCCAATGGGGATGGAGAAATCGGCCGGAGCCTGGATCGGCTATTGTGGGGGAGGGTCGGGGGGGAGGAAAGGGGGCCCGCGGCTGTTTCGATGGTCAGGGAAGATGAAGGGACCCGATGGGGACTTTCGAGCCATAGGTATCCCACCTCCTTTGCGCTTTTCCCGGGTCGGATGGCACCTGGCGGGGGACAACCTGAATCCGTCCCAGGAGGCTTGACGACCGCGTCCCTCCGGTCGACACCCACGCCTGACACCGCCCGACCCTCCCCATCAATGCCGAAAACTGCAACGCGGGGCGGACCAGATATGAAATGCGTCATCTATAATGTCCCCCTCATGCCCGCCTCCACGCCCGCCATCGACCCCTCAGCCCCATCCCACTTTACGCCAGGCCCGCTCAGTGGCCAGCCACTGGGGGTCTGGATCGTCCTGCTGGGGATGCTGACTGCCGTCGCTCCCCTGTCCATCGACATGTACCTGCCCAGCTTTCCCCTGGTGGAGCGTGACCTGGGCGTGGCGCCGGGAACCATGGAGTTTACCCTGGCGGCCTTCTTCATTGGCCTGACCCTGGGACAACTGGCTTATGGCCCCCTCAGCGACCGCTTTGGCCGCAAGCCGCCGCTCTATTTCGGTTATGCCCTCTTCACCCTGGCCTCGCTGGGCTGTGCCCTGGCGGATAGCCTGACGCTACTGATCCTGGGCCGTTTCCTGCAGGGCCTTGGGGGCTGCGCTGGCATGGTGGTGACCAGCGCCATGGTCCGTGATCGCATGGGGGTGCGCGAGGCGGCCCGGGTCTTTTCCCTGCTGATCCTGGTCATGGGGCTGGCGCCGATCCTGGCGCCCCTGCTGGGGGGGTGGCTGCTGACCTTCTGGGATTGGCGCGCCATTTTTCTCGTCCTCACCGGCTTCGGCGCCCTCTGCCTCCTGGCCATCGCCCGGGGATTGCCGGAGACCCATGACACCCGCCATGAGCCCCCCTTGCGGCTACGGCGGGTGGCGGGCAATTACGCCTATCTGTTGCGCGAGCGCGGTTTTGTCGGCTACGTGATCAGCGCGGGGCTGGCCCGGGCGGGGATGTTTGCCTATATCGCCGGCTCGCCCTTCCTGCTCATCCAGTATTTCGGGATAGCACCGGCACACTTCGGCTGGTTCTTTGGCGCCAACGCCCTGGCCCTTATCCTAGCCAGCCAGGTCAATGCCCGGCTGCTGCGCCTGGTCCCGCCATCCACCCTCCTGCGCCGCGCCCTCTGGCTGCCGCCCTTGGCGGGCCTGGGTCTGCTGGCCCTGGTCCTCAGCGGCCAGGACAGTCTGGCCGGCTTCAGCCTCGGCTTTCTGATCTTCATCGGCAGCCTGGGCTGGATCGGACCCAATGCCACGGCCTGCGCCCTGGCCAGCCATGGCCGGATGGCGGGCACCGCCTCGGCCCTCAATGGCTCCCTCGGCTTCCTCCTCGCCACCCTCGCGGGTTCCCTGGTCGGACTGCTGCACGATGGCACCGGCCAGCCGCTGGCCCTGGTGATGGCCTTCTGCGGTATCGGGGCCTGGCTCACTCACCGACTCCTGATCAGGCCGTTGGCCCATGCCGGTGGCCAGTCTTGAGGCATGCCAGCACGCCTGGGATATGCGGTCGTTAATGCCGCGGGTCGGTGTCCGTGAAGATTGCGGTTAGATTCCACGCGCCATGGAGGATGCGAACAATTTCCACCGCATCGGGTAGGACGTGGTAGAGAATGAGGTAGTTGTCAGAGACGAGATAGCGGAGATCGGGGGCAATATCCGGCCGGGAAGGGCCGAGGAGGGGATGGTCGGCCAGAAGTTGCATCCGCGCATCGAGGGCATCGAGCACCCGGTCAGCCGCGGACATATTGTCCATGGCGATGTAGTCCCAGATCGCGAGGAGATCCTGCCTGGCTGCGACGGTGAGCCGAATAGCGGGCATCGGAGAAATCCGGCGCGGATCAAGGGACGAGTCTCACGGAGCGCGCTTCGCGTTTGACCTCGGCGATATTGAGCGGGCCGGCCGACCCGCTCTTCAGTCCTACCTCCCAGAGATGGCGCAGGTGCTCGATCTGCGCCTGCTGAGATATCCGCTTGAGTTGCCAGTCGCGCAGGGCCTCACGGACGACCTCGCTCGTGGAGGCATAATCACCGGCCTTGACCGCCGCGCGTACATTGTCGGCGATCTCTCTCGTGAGGGCGATCGTGATCTTTTCGACGGAGGTGGTGGTCATGGGTTGTGACGGGATAAGGAGGCTTTGGATGGTATGAGTTATTCGTACCAGGCCCGCTGAGAACACGCAACCTACCCAGTGGGCTTAACGAAAGATGGGGGCATGCCTAAATATAACCATGTCTATAATAATAACTTATTACAACATGCTCCCGTGTCCCGCCTCGCCAAGAACCTGGGACTTTCCGGCCCGCCGCGCATGGCCGAGGAATTCGACGAACAGCGGGGAGGTGGTCGTCAAGGATTTTTGCATTAGATCCTGAGACCTGGGTCCGTCATCCCCCGGGCGAGGGCTAGCTTTCCGCCTCATAGCCTCCGCCCCCGGGGGTCTCGATCAGGATGGCGTCCCCCGCCTGCATGAGGGTTCGGGCCGTGGCGGCCAGTTCCTCACTCTGGCCGTCCGCCCGGATCACGGCGTTGCGTCCCACCTGGCCCGCGCCGCCATCGTGTAGCCCGAAGGGCGGGATGCGGCGGCGGTTGGAGAGGATGGCGGCGGTCATTGGTTCCAGGAAGCGCAGGCGGCGGATGACGCCATCACCGCCCCGCCAGCGGCCAGCACCCCCGCTGTCCCGGCGGATGCTGAATTCCTCCATCCGCACCGGGAAGCGCCATTCCAAGATCTCCGGGTCGGTGAGCCGGGAGTTGGTCATGTGGGTCTGCACCGCCGAGGCGCCATCGAACCCGGGCCCCGCACCGGCGCCACCGGCGATGGTCTCGTAGTACTGATGGCGCTCGTTGCCGAATGTCAGGTTGTTCATGGTGCCCTGGGAGGCGGCCAGGACCCCGAGGGCGCCGTAGAGGGCGTCGACCAGGCACTGGGAGGTCTCCACGTTGCCGGCGACGACCGCCGCCGGGGGCCTGGGGTCGAGCAGGCTCCCGGGCGGGATGCTGATCTCCAGGGGGCGCAGGCAGCCGGCATTGAGGGGGATGTCGTCGTCGACCAGGGTGCGGAAGACGTAGAGCACCGCCGCTAGGGTTATGGCGCGGGGGGCATTGAAGTTGCTGGCCTGTTGGGGCGAGGTGCCGGTGAAGTCGATACGGGCGCTACGGCGCGCCCGGTCGAGGCGGATGGCGACGCGGATCACTGCGCCGTTGTCCATCTCGCAGGCAAAGCCGCCATCCTGGAGCCGGTCGAGGGCACGGCGGACCTGTTCCGCGGCGTTGTCCTGGACGTGACCCATGTAGGCCGCCACCACGGGCAGCCCATAGTGGCTGACCATGCGCAGCAGTTCCTGGGCGCCCTTTTCGTTGGCGGCGATCTGCGCCTGGAGGTCGGCCAGGTTCTGGCGGGGGTTGCGCACGGGCCAGGGGCCGCCGGTCAACCGCTCCAGGAGTTCGGCCTCACGGAGATGCCCGTCCCGCACCAGGAGGAAGTTGTCGAGCAGCACACCCTCCTGGTCGATGGTGGCGCTATCAGGCGGCATGGAACCGGGGGTGATGCCACCGATGTCCGCATGGTGACCGCGGGAGGCGACGAAGAACAGGACCTCGGGACCTGGCCCGCCTGCCAGGAACTCATGGCTGCTAGGGGTCGGCTGCTTTCCACCGCTAGGCTGGTCCACCGCGCTTCCCTCATCTGCCGTGCCCCCCCTCTCGGCCATCTTCACGGTATTTGCAGTATTCGCTCCCTCCACAGGAGTTGTGGTCTCCACCGGTAGGGTCTCCGCGAAGACCGGGGTGATGAGGGTCACGTCCGGCAGGTGGGTGCCGCCGCTGTAGGGGGCGTTGCTGGCGTAGACGTCTCCGGGCTGGAACTGGTCGCCCCGGGCCTGGATCAGGGCGCGCACCGCCTCGCCCATGGACCCCAGGTGGACCGGGATGTGCGGGGCGTTGGCGATGAGTTGGCCCTCCCGGTCGAAGAGGGCGCAGGAGAAGTCCAGCCGTTCCTTGATGTTCACCGA